>BDTM01000063.1 GCA_002898015.1 bacterium BMS3Bbin03
CAAGTCAATAATAATTTCTTTCTTCTAAAATAAAAACCGCAAGAATCAGCATACCCAATATTGAATTTCTTATTTTTCGGAAATTGCCCATTCTTTTTTGACTTGCCCCGATTTTTCACTAATTTACTCCCCTTTGTATCTGGGCATTCGTTTTTCCAGAAATGCCTTTATTCCTTCCAGGCGATCCTGTGTATAAATCGTTTTTGCATAAAAGAATTTTTCAACATTTAACGCTTCTTTTAACGGAACTTCCAGCCCTTTTTGTAAAGCCTGTTTTGCGGACTGCACCGCCACCGGCCCATTTCTGGCAATTTCTTCAGCCAAATTCATGGCGGTCGGAAGCAGATCCTTTCTGGGGACAACCCAATTGGCAACTCCGTAATGCAGTGCTTCTTTGGCGGAAAATTTCCGCGCGGCGGCTATCCAGAAAAACGCCCTGCTGTAGCCGATCAGCCTCCCCAGCCGCTGGGTTCCGCCTGCCCCCGGAAGAATAGCCAGACTGGTTTCCGGAAGACCCACCTGCGCCCCTTCCGAAAGAATCCGAAAATCGGCTGCGAGGGCCAGCTCCAGCCCGCCGCCCATCGCCGCGCCATGAACCGCCGCGATCACCGGCACCGGCAGTTCCGCCAGCTTCCGGAACGTCTCCCGAATCGAAGACACCAGCAGTTCCACTTTTTCTTCAGGAACATTACGGCGTTCTTTTAAATCGGCCCCTGCACAAAAATGTTTGCCTTCTGCCCGAAGCACCACAACCCGTAAATTATGATTGGCAATCTCATCGCCGGCCCGGTCCAGCCAGCGGGAGATTTCACCCACCATCACGCGGTTCAGGGCATTTACGGGAGGCCGGTTTAATGAAAGCACGCCGATCCCGCTCGTAAGCGAAAAGGAAATCCATTCAAATAAAGCGCCCGCATCCATCAGTTTGTCAAGACCGCCTTGTAACCGTATTCCAGAATGCCTGCGTGTCCTTCTTTTTGCACGAGGCGGAAGATCATCTCCACACGTTTGCCGATCTTCAATTCATCCAACGGCACATCCACAATTTGTGTGGTTAACCGAACCCCGTCGTCCAATTCGACAATGCCCACAGCGAAAGGCGACTGCATTGAAAAGGTCTCGGCGGGGGTGTAAATAATGGTGTAAGTCAGCAGCGTTCCGGTTTTCTGAAGTGATATCGTTTCGAATTCCCGATGTCTGCACTTTGAACAGACCAATCTCGGCGGAAACTCAATATGACCGCATTTCAGGCATTTGGCACCCTCCAACCGGGCGCGCTGAGGAATTTCCCGTGTATAGCGTGGTACAATGCTTTTCATCACATAGCCTCCAAAATATGAACCGTGCAACTTCCGCCGGAGCCGCCCATGTTCTGGGTCAGGCCGATCCGGGCATTTTTTACCTGACGTTCACCCGCCTCCCCGCGAAGCTGCGCCACAATTTCCGCAATTTGGGCAATTCCGGTAGCCCCCACCGGGTGTCCCTTCGATTTCAGTCCGCCGCTGGTGTTCACGGGAATTTTTCCGTCCAGAGCCGTCAGTCCGCTTTCGGCGGCGGCACCCCCTTTACCTTTCTCCGCAAATCCCAATTCTTCATACGCACAGATCTCGGCAATCGTAAAGCAATCGTGCACTTCCGCGAGATCGATTTTGTCCGGGGTGAGGCCGGCCATTTTGTAGGCTTTTTCGGCGGCTTTGCCGATAGAAGAAACGGTCGTCAAATCAGACCGGCTGTGCAGAGCGATTGTATCCGAAGCCTGCGCGGTGGCGATAATTTTGACCGGCTGCCCTTTTAATTTATCGGCCATCTCCAGCGGCACCACAATGGCGGCGGCACCGCCGTCCGTGACGGGCGAGCAATCGAACAGATGAAGCGGATCGGCTACCATTGTGGAATTTAAAACCGTCTCCTTTGTGATTTTCATTCGGAATTGGGCGTTCGGGTTCCGATACCCGTTGGCGTGATTTTTCACAGCCACGGCCGCCAATTGTTCGCCGGTCGTGCCGTACCGGTGCATGTGTGCCCGGGCAATCATGGCGTAAAGCCCGGGAAACGTCACGCCGAAATAGGCTTCATACTCCTGATCGGCCGCAGTTGCCAGAATGTAGGTTGTATCCTCCCCGTCGTTCATTTTCTCAACACCGCCGGCGAGCACAATATCGCTGTACCCGGAGGCCACCTCAAAAATCGCCTGGCGCAGCGCCACACTGCCCGAAGCACAGGCCGATTCCACCCGGGACGCGGGAACAGGCGTCACACCCAGGTAATCGGCCAGCATCGAGCCAATATGCTCCTGCCCCACATACAATCCGGGGGACATGCTTCCGATGTACATGGAATCGATGTGGTCCACCCCGGCATCGTCAATTGCTTTGAGGGCAGCCTCTGTGAAAATATCTCGCAGCGATTGATTCCAAAGCTCGCCAAAGCGGGTCATTCCAACCCCAATGATGGCTACTTCTCGCATACGCAACTCCTTTCTATAATACCTTCCACTCAGTCATTCAATTGGATTTTTCCGCGATAACGAACGTACTCCCCGTAAGTGAGGTAGATTCTCTTCTTTGTGGTCATTTCTTTAAATGTGGGCGCCAAGTGCTGCGCCGCTTCGATTGCCTCCGTCGTTTGAAACACGAAGGCGTCGCTTCCGGCCCCCGATCCAAAGGAAACCATGAGAATCTTATCGCCCGGCGCCGCGGCATCCAGCGCGGCAGACAAACCGGTAATGGACGAACCGGAATAGGTATTGCCGATCCAGGGCACTACCCAGCCGGGCTCCATTTGTTTTTTCGTAAATCCGAGCGTTTTACCGGCTTTAAGCGGGAATTTCCCGTTGGGCATGTGGAAAACGGCGTACTTGAAATCTTCCGGTTCAAGCCCTGTTTTTTTAAGGATTCCTCTGCCGGCCCCCAGTACATGTTTGAAATAGGCCGGCTCACCCGTAAAACGGCTTCCGTGCATGGGATACATGCGGCCTTCCCGGCGCCAGAAATCGGCCGTATCCGATGTGTAAGAATAGGTGGCTAAAATTTCAGCGAGAACGTTTTCTTTGCCCATGATGAAAGCCGACCCTCCGGCGGAAGCCGTAAATTCAAGCGCATCGCCCGGCGCGCCCTGGGAGGTGTCTGCGCCGATCCCCATGGCGTAATTCATTTCTCCGGATTTAATGTGACTGAAGGCCACATACATCGCTTCGGAACCGGCTTTGCAGGCGAATTCATAATCCGCCACATGAACTTCCGGCCCGATGCCGAGGGCATCCACCAGCACCGTGCCGCTGGGTTTCACGGCGTAAGGGTGCGATTCGGAGCCAATATACACACCTTCGATTTTCTGCGGATCGATCTGCGCCCGTTTCAGTGCATTTTTCGCAGCCGCCACGGCAATGGTGATGGTATCTTCATCCATGCCGGGAACCGATTTTTCATAAACGAGAATGCCGTTTTTGATGTCATCGCCCTTTTTGCCCCATTGCCTGGCAATTTCATCCACGGTGATCCGGTAGCAGGGCACATAGGATCCATATCCGACAATTCCGATCATAGAATCCTCCTAATTTTATGGATTTTGTTTCCAATCGAGTTATAAGAAAAATTCACCACCACGACACAAATGTAAAAAGATTTTAGAATCTCTTGCAGTAGCGGACGTAAACGATGAAAATTTTCCGTTACGTAAAGCCGAAAATTTGGCAAAAACCAGTAAATTTTTGGCATTTGCTTCTTCTGAGTTTTCGTGCATCCACAGGCAAATCCCTTTAATTTTAAAATGGATATGCTATCTTTCACATCCCCCTAACCCCCTTCAAAGGGGGAATTGGGGTGGTTGCACCTATTCAAAATGGACTTCAAGGAAAAACACATTTTCCCCAATTTGGGCAGATAACAATCAGTTGCAACCCATTAAGTCCCCCCTCGAGGGGGGATTTAGGGGGATGTCCTATCACCAAAACACTTTCTGCGGGTCTGGTGAGCATTCCAAGTCGTCCGAGTACAGCCAACTTCGGCGGTTGCTCGGCAACCCGATTTTTCAACGGCAAATAGTCAATGAATAATGGACCATTTGAACAAACAAACGAGCAACTGAACAATCGAATTTAACATCCCCCTAACCCCCTTCAAAGGGAGGATTGGGGTGGTTGCACCTATTTAAAATGCTTCTTGGGGAAAAACACATTTCCCCCAATTTGGGCAGATAACAATCCGTTGCAACCCATTAAGTCCCCCCTCGAGGGGGGATTTAGGGGGATGTCCCACTTGAATCCTTTTTTTCAAATCCCTCAATCCATACCTCAATGACATTCAAAACGCCTTCAATATTTGTCCTAACCTCCATTTCAGTGAACCTCAGGAAATGCACCCCCATTTCTCCAATCGATTTTGTCTTACCTGATCCCTTTCCTCTTTGTAAAAATGGCTGCCTCCGTCAACCTCAATGGCAAGCATTAATTCATGGCAATAAAAATCCACAATATAATGGTCTATTGGAACTTGTCTGTGAAATTCATAACCCTGAAGTTGCTTCCTCTGAATTCTTTTCCACAAGAGAATTTCCGCCAGTGTACCCTGCTTGCGAAGATCGCGTGCTAATTCTTTCAGCCTCGGATCATACGGAATAATTTTATTGCGTGACATTTTCCTGTGTTTTTGTTTGCACATCCCCCTAACCCCCTTCAAAGGGGGAATTGGGGTGGTTGCACTTATTCAAAATGAACTCTAATGAACGAACGAACCAGCCAACGAATGAACGGAGAAACCGTTTTCACATTCGCATCACCCCGGTTTTATACGCCGGGATGTTCGGATTGTGGTCCGCCATTTCCAACCCCTGGGTGAGAAGTTTCCGGGTATCCCGGGGATCAATAATATCATCCACAATGAGCCGTGCCGCCGAAAAATAAGGGGAGGTTTCTTCCTCGTATCGTTTCATGATTTCCTTCTTTAAAGCGGCTTTTTCATCCTCCGAAAGATCCTTTTTGGTCAGAAGAATCGTATTTGCGGCGATGCCGCCTTCCATCACGGCAATTCTTGCGGTAGGCCAGGCGAAAATAAATCGGGGATCGTACGCCTTGCCGCACATGGCGTAATTGCCCGCGCCGTAACTGTTCCGCATAACAACCGAAAATTTCGGAACAACCGAATTCGCCTGCACATTCACAAACTGCGCGCCGTCTTGAATAATGCCTCCATTCTCCGCTTGGCGCCCCACCATAAACCCGGTCACGTCATGGAAAAAAATCAGTGGAATCCGCCGTTCGTTGCACAGCATGATAAAATGGGATGCTTTATTCGCCGAATCGCTGTAAATCACATTTCCCATTTGAATTTTGGGGGGCTGCGGCCGGCCGTAAGGATCGGGGGGCATCTGCTTTTTCACCGCTTTCCCCTGATTGGCCACAATTCCCACCGCGTACCCGCCAATTCGGGCAAATCCCGTGACAATGGTCTGCCCCCACAGCGGCTTAAATTCGTCAAAGCGGCTGGCATCCACAATTCTGGCAATAATCTCACGGACATCGTACGTTTGGGTGGGCTCAGCCGGTAAAATTCCTAAAATCTCCTCCGGATCATAGGCAGGCTCTTCCGGCTCAATCCGGTCAAAATGCGCCCGCGGCTGCCCGCCGATCAGCGCGATTTGATCGCGAATCCATAAAAAGGCCTCCTCTTCGTTCTCTAATAAATGGTCCGCCACGCCGCTGAGCGCATTGTGCATCGAGGCGCCGCCCAGCGTCTGGATATCCGCTTCCTGCCCCAGAGCCGATTTCACCAGGAAAGGGCCTGCCAAAAACATGCTGGCATTGTCTTTTACCATGGCAAGCGAACTGCTCATTCCGGGCAGGTAAGCCCCGCCGGCCACGCACCAGCCAAACACACATGAAATTTGCGGGATACCCATCGCCGCCATTTTTGCGTTGTTCCTGAAAATACGCCCAAAATGCTCTTTATCCGGGAAGACTTCCCACTGTCGTTCCAGAAAAACACCTGCCGAATCGACCATATACACAATGGGAAGATTGTTCTCCATAGAAATTTCCTGTGCACGGAGATTTTTCTTACAGGTCATGCCCACCCAGGAACCGGATTTCACCAGCGGTTCGTTTGCCATGATCACCACTTTTTTGCCGGAAATCGTGGCAATTACCACCACACTTCCGGCGTAAGGGTAGCCCCCGGGAACATCCCGGTACATGCCGTAGGCCGCAAAACGGCCGATTTCCACAATTTCAGTCCCGGGATCCACTACTTTTTCAATCCGTTCGCGGGCGGAATATTTATGACGTTTATGAAGTTTCTCGAGAGATTTTGGCTGGGATTGTGTAAATTCGGTTGATCGGGTCTGAAGTTCCGTGAGAAGGGTCAGCATGGTGTTGTGATTTTTGCGATAGGCGTCCGATTTAATGTCCAGTTGGGAAACAATCTTTTTCATAAAAGAACCACTTTCTGATTTTGAGAAAAATAATTCCCTGATGATCTACTATTTAACCCACGATTACAAACCCGCAGCGGCAGAAATTATGGGCCTGACAATCATCTCAGATCTTTCACCCGCAGTTGAATCGTTTCCCGTCCCCGAAAATTGTTGCTCTCCACCACGTAAATCATGTCAATCTTTTGCGCTCCGGACGAAAGGCGGTAGAATAAATCTCCAAGATTGAATCCAATGGCATCGGTCACGGCGCCATTTTGCCGCACTTTAAATTTCAAGTGGTTGCTTCCCACGATCTGCGGGTTCCCCACAACCTGAACATTTTTGGTTAGGAAAACTGGCCGCATGTTTGAAGGGCCAAACGGGCCGAAAAGCTTTAAAAGACGAAAAAAGCGGGCATCAATTTCCTGCAATCTGATTTCACCATCCACAAAAACCTTCGGAATAAGATGATCTTTGGTCATGGTTTTATGCGCGATCCGATTCAAATTTTCACGAAACGATTCAATATTTTTTGCTTCAATGGATAACCCCGCTGCGTATTTATGTCCCCCGAACGCCAGCAGGCTGCTTTCACAGGTTTTCAGCGCCTGGTAGATGTCGAAGCCGGGAATGCTGCGGGCAGAGCCTTTGCCAACCCCATCTTCCAGAGCAATCATCACGGTTGGGCGAAAATACTTTTCCACAATGCGGGAAGCCACAATTCCAACCACACCGGGATGCCAGTTTTCCTGCCCCAGGACAATAGCCCAGTCGCGATCCGCATCAAACTCTTTTTCGATGATGACCTGTGCCTGCCGAAAGGTTTCCTCATCAATATTCCGGCGATTACGATTTTCCGCCTCCAGAATCTTGGCAATATTTCGCGCCTGAATTAGAGAGTCTGTTGTGAGTAAATGCACGGCCCGGTCGGCCTTACCCAAACGCCCGACGGCATTGATACGCGGCGCCAAAATGAACACAATCTGCCCGGAATTAATCTCCTTCCCAAACAGGCCGGAACTTTCCATCAACGCCTGAATACCCGCTTTGGGCGCCGTGTTGATCTGATTCATTCCTTCCCGCACCAGAATACGATTTTCACCTGAAAGCGGTACAATATCAGCCGCACTGCCAATAGCCACCAAATCCAGATAGTCAAAAACCAATTCATCGGGAAGCGCCAGTTTTTTTGCCACCGCCACCGCCACTTTAAAAGCGACTCCCACACCGGCAAGCGCCTTAAAGGGATAGGGACAATCCTTCCGTTTCGGATTAATAATCGCATTGGCATCGGGTAACACGGCCCCCGATTCATGATGATCGGTAATAATAATGTCAATCCCCAATTGGCGCGCCAGAGCCACTTCAGGCACCGCCGTAATACCGCAATCCACTGTGATGATCAATGAAGCGCCTTTGCGGACAGCATCGCGGACGCCGTTTTCCGAAAGTCCGTAGCCTTCGGTTATCCGGTCGGGGATGTAGAAAAGAGGCTGTATTCCGGTCGATTTAAAAAAGCGGTACAGAAGGGTAACGGAAGTGGTGCCATCCACATCGTAATCACCATAAATGAGAATACGCTCATTTTCCTGCACGGCACGCGCAATACGATTTGCAGCCACCTCCATATCCCGGAATAAAAATGGATCATGAAGATTATCTAAATTAGGCCGAAAAAATTCTTTGGCTTTCTCGAACGTATCGACGCCTCTGTTGAGGAGAATTTGCGACAATATCCGGGGGATGTTTATTTCTCCGGCAAATTGCTCGACTTTTTTAGGATCGGGAACCCCCGCCAATACCCACTGTGGATCCATTTTTTCACATCTTTCTTTTTAATAAAATAATCCCCCGATTATCGTTACTCAATTAATAGCCGAGGATTATTTAAATCTCATAAAATAGGCATCAATTTCGGGACGTAACGCAGTGCCAACCCTTTCGAAACAATTTAATAATTCT
>BDTM01000064.1 GCA_002898015.1 bacterium BMS3Bbin03
ATGGTGTTATTGAAGAAATCCTATTCTGCTCAATGAAATGGCATTAAATCAACAACATCCTGCGTTGTAAATCAGTTCCGGTTTGAGGTTCCCCGATATAATTTATCTAAACTTACAAAAAATAAAATCATTTGTCAAGGAATATTTTTGAAATAAAGAATAAAAATAGGAATTTTCAGCTTTAATTCTCTTAACCTGAATTATTCTCTCGCAAAGCGCGCAAAGATCGCAAGTTATTGAAAAATAAATAGGACCGCGCAACGGAGACCCAAAAACAATGTTCTCATCAGGCAAAATCATCACTCATTATTTCTTTATGATTTGTTGTGTTTCTCCGAAATTTTATGAATCGAACAGGCCAAGAATTCCCCGTTTCGCCTGCAAAGGACTGGAACCCGTTTTGTCCATTTCAATCTCGCTCCGTCTCACCGCAGCAGCAGTAATTTCAGGCGCTTGACCTGATCTTTCACCTGAACAATGACAAAGTAAGCGCCCGAAGGCAATTCGCCTCCACGCGCATCTGTGGCGTTCCAGATAATTTCAATCGTTCCGTTTTGGGGAACGGTCAGCTGCCACCGGCGCACCTGCTGCCCCAGCACATTGAAAATTCGGAGTACCGCCTGTTCGTGCCGCAATTTCAGGGGCACCTGAATTTTGAGCGTCGCGACCGGGTTAAAGGGATTGGGATAGGCTTGGAGCAGAAACAGATGATCCGGCACCCGGCCGTTTCCGGCCACCCCGGTACCCGGCTGATTGTATCTGCCATCATTGTCATTTTGCAGTTCCTGCAGCCGGCGGTAATACGCTTCGGCGTCCGGATTGGGCACCAGAAAAGCCGTGTAAGCGGTGAGTACGCGTGAGTGCACACTCAAGTCGATCATGTTGTTCACCATCCAGGTGCTCTGGGATTTGTGCGCCAATTCCTGCAAATGGTGTCCGTACCAGGCGGTGGCAATTTGAGACGAGCCCTGCACGACGTCCGATTCCTGAATCTGAAAGGTTCGCAGAGCCAGTGTGTCCGCCGTCCGGCCGATCACCGTCACATCCGCCGGGAAAGTGCCTTCAAATCGACCGGTTTGAATCACGGGAAAATCCAGCGGGTAGTAGCCCCTGAAAAGCGAAAAAAGCTGCTTGTTGTAGGAATACCCGTTTTGAAACCGCACCTGCACTTCCACCTCCTGGTAGTGGCTGACCTTTTCAAAAAACAGGGCGTCAAAAATCGTCTTCATGGAATGGAATCGAAGGAAAAACAGATTCCCGCCGCTGTCCCGCGTGAGGGCGGAGAGGAACGGAAACGTCTCGACCATGTAGCCGTAGTCCTCTGTGTAGCGTAAACGGGACATATTGTCCAGGTCCAAAATATGAAACTTGGTTCCCGCAGGAAAATGGGATTCGATTTCCTCTGCGTAGGCCTGCCCGCCGCCGGTGGTTGTGGGAAGGTCGATTCGATTGGTAATCCAGACCACTTCACCCGGCGCGGCCTGATTTTGCAGGAATTGGGTTCCTGCCGCAAACAGCTCCTGCGAGCTGTTGAAACGCAGGAAAGATCGTCCCGTGCAGCGGGCAAAAACCGTATCCAGGTTGGACGAGGTCGCAGCCAGCCAGCGGTCGTTTGCCTGAACAATATCGGCGTAAGCCACAATCATATTTACGGAATCCGATGCCGAAAGCGCCTGCATCATGGATTCCTTCAAAGAGGTAAAAAGAAGACTGCCCGTCATTCCCGACGTATTGGTCACGCTGTAGTCGATTAAAATCAGCCAGTTGCGCGGGGTGCGTCTGACGGGCATCCCGGGCGGCAAAACCGCCAATTGGTAGTAATGATTGGCGCTGTCGGAAAATGCGGTCATGAAAAAATTACCCGTCACAGGGGATGGGAGCACCAATTCTATAAATTGATTGGCATAGGTGTGAATGACCGCGCGGTACAGAGAATCACCGGGAATATTATTGAATGGGACGCCGGATGTTCCAATCAAATAAGGCGTGCCGGGGACGTTTAAATCATAATGAACGTCGATTTCCAGGCTGTCCGCGCCGCGCGGCGTTCCTGTAATTTGAGGAATGGGCAGCCAGGTGCGCAGATGGCTTCCGGTTGGCCGGGCCGGCACCAGGTACCGGAGGAAAAATTTCTGCACCTTTCCCCGCACCAGTGGGAAAATCCGCATTTCATACGCCACATTCCCGTTTCCATCGGCGCTTCCTCTTGTCAAAATGGCCGGTTCCCGAAATGGGCTGCTGACCTCACTGAATAAAAGCTCCGCTGTCCAGCGGTCCATTATTTGCGCCTGCACCAGCGAATCCTTGTACCAGAATTTTAAATCGTGGACAATGGCTTCTTTCGGAAGGGAAAATTTCCACTGAAATTCCAGTTCGTTGTAATTCTTGAAAAACCAGCTATTAAAATCATAACCTACGGACATATACAGGTTGTGTTCGATGTAAGCTCCCCGCCGGTAAATGACATCTTTCACGTTTGTGATGTTCACATTCGTATCCCGAATCTGGGGATAGCCGGCTTCGTACACGCTGAAATTGGCAGCCAATAATTGAACCGCACTCAGCAAAATCATCAAAGTCAAAAGTAATTTTTTCATGGCAAAGCCCTCGAATTAAAATCAAATTTTAGTATCATTGATTTTCTCTTTAAAATGAATTCGAAGAATCGGTTTATTTCAACAGTGTTACTCTGATCCGTTTTTGAAACATTCCCATTTTGCCCACAATCAAATAAATTCCGGACGGCAAAAACGCATGATCACTAGACCGGCCATCCCAGCGAAACTGCAAAGAAGATGTCCCTTCCGGCACATCGAACCGATAGGCGCGTACCTGCTTCCCCAGAAGATCGTAGATTTTTATCCGGGCAATTTCTGTCTTCTGCAGAGCGGGAAACTTCATTTGTACCCTTGTACTCAAATTAAAAGGATTGGGAAAGGCCGCTATTTCAAAATGCACGGGTTGGGTCTCCGTTGTGAGCTGCTCCGCTTCGCTGGTGTCCGCTTCAACCAGACGCTTAAAGCCCACCAGTCCGGACGGACCGGGAATTACAAATCCGTTGTACGGGCTAAGGAAATGATACTGCGTTGCCACCCGGCCGATTTCCTCGATGGCTGCGTAACTCTGGGGCTCTTTTAACATGTCCTCAACGTGGTAGGCCTGCCACATAACCGCCAATAGATCTCGATGATGTGTGTTGAAGGTGTCGGTAATCGTCACGGTGTGTTTGTAAAGATGCCCGTTTACTTTTCCGAAATAATCAACCGAAAATGGCAGATCACCCTTATATCTCCCCAATTCGATGTAAGGCCACGCAATGGGAAAATGACTGCGCCCGCTGTTTAATAGAAACCGGCTTTCGTGAAAACCGCCCTGAGGCAGCGCATCTACTTCTACCGCGTCCACTGCAGGGAAAAAGACATTCGCAAGGGCATCGCGCAACTGCCAGGCGCTTAAATTTCTTGCCTTCACAACAGCACCTTTGCTTAAACGAGCCAGATTTTCATACAGATAATCATTTCCAAAATAGATTGAACCATTGATCCATATCGCATATTGCCAATCGAGCTGGCTGCAATCGAAAATTCGGAAACTAACCGGCTGTTTAAATAATCTTAAACTCAAATCAATAATCTCATTGGCTACGCTGACGGGTTTGGAGTGTTTCGTGGCACTGCTGATTAGCCACACCTCTCCCGGGACATTTTCACGATTAAAATAATCCTTAGCCGCCCGCAGCAGTTGCGGGAGTGCGGAAAGATGGGGCTGGGGCGCCTGATTTATTTCCGAAAAAAGTTGATCCACCATTTGATCGGCAGCCGGGACAAAATGCTCCCGCAGGGTTTTTGGAATAAAATCCGTCAATAAGACATTAATTGAGTCTTTGTCGTCGAGCCCGGAAATCGCCATCGTCTTGAATTCATTAATCAATTCAGAGCGTGAAAAGCCGTAGGGAATATTGTCCGCCAAATCGTAAACAATCAGAACATGACGGGCTTTTCGTTCATTGGTTTGAAGGGGCGGCACCAGCGTCAGTGAATAGAATTTTCCATCCTCATTTTCAAAAAGGCGCAATTCAGGACCTTTGGATAGAAGTCTTAACCAGCTTATTCCAATATCACCATAATAATTCAGGTCTTTCCGTGGAACGGAAACATCCCACATAGCTCCGGTTTTTGTAAAGTTATAGCGTTTTCCGGGTCGAATTCCGGTAAAGAATTTCGGCTGATTCATTTGGAAATCGTGATCCAGAAAATAAAAAGAAATTGGGATCACACATTCATCGGTCGGACACGATTCAAAAAAATCTCTTAGTCTAAGCTTCATTCGCATTTGCCAGATCCCCGGGGTGACACGAATAACATATTTGACGCGAAAGACAAAGTCTGTAAACCGGATAACGGGGGAAATAAGCAGTTCATATCTTGAATACGGCTTTCCATTTCTATCGCGACGGATCATTCTTCGGAGCAAAAGCCGCATGTCTGACTTTGGCGTCTGATTATAAATGTCTTCCGCTTTTAGCACGTCGACTGATTTGGCATCTCTCCATTGATTGCCGTCAAAAATGCCGGCTGACGTTAAAACAGCGGTTCCGGGCAATTCAAAGGGGATTTTTACCTGGAATGGCTGGGTACTTGGACAACCCCAGCTCCAACAGGCCATGTGATTCCGGCTTTGAATTTCGATCTCAACGAAATCACCATAATTATTGATATGGACACTTAATCCGGTCGTAATAAAATACCCCCATCTTTCGCCCGGATTTGTCAGCCCTGTTGCCAAAAAATTTCCGGCCCTTGCGGGTGCGGAGATGCCAAGAATAAACAGCAAGAGAAGGATTGATTTTTTCATGGTGCCTCCCTTTTTT
>BDTM01000065.1 GCA_002898015.1 bacterium BMS3Bbin03
AAGTGAAAAATGTATTTTCCGGAATGGATTTTGTCCCCGATGGCATCCGGAGAGATTTCATACGGCCGGTTGGTGGCCGGGCCGCGCCATAAAAAAGCCTCCCCGTGATTTTCGTAAGCCAGATCGGTCAGCAAAATGAAATGCGTCTCAGGCGAGTAGCGGTAATGGAGTTTCCCGAAAGCGTTCCAGCGGGTGTACTCACCATTTTGTTTGTAGCCGGTCGACGTTTTTCGCCCGGCGGAAAGAAGCACGCCCAGCTTACGAATGGTCTGGGAATGGCTCACATCGATTGAATTAAATTGAAGGAGTCGATTGGTCCAGCGCCACTCCGGGTAATACGGCTTGTCAAAAAATCCCCAGGAGGTGCGCACCTGCGTCTGAGGGGTTGGGCCGGGATCTTTGGTAATGATGTTGACCACACCGCCCAGGGCATTGGAACCGTAAAGGGCCGAGCCGGCGCTTTTAATCACTTCGATCCGCTCCACTTCGGTGGTGGGGATCGCATCCCAGTTGATCGTGCCCGAATCGCCGGTGATGAACGGGACGCCGTCTAACAAAACCAGTACCCGGCTGCCTGCGCCCTGGCTGTACCCGGTTGATCCCCGAATATTGAGCTGGTTATTCACAAGGTACACGCCGGGGACAAAGGCCATCACATCTTGCAGGTCGGTGCTGTTTCGCTGCCGGATTTCTTTCTCGGAAACCACCGCCACACTGACGGGTGAATCCTGGATGGTCTGCTGTTTTTTACTGGCGGTGACGATGATGGCAGGGGCTTCAATGGCAATCTGTTTCAACCGGATTGAGAGTGTGATGGTTTTGCCGGCAAGAATTTGCACATTTTGAATTTCTTTGGTTTCGTAGCCGATGATCGAGGTCATCAGGGTGTAATTCCCAACCGGAAGGCGGTTGAGGTAAAAATTGCCGTTTTTATCGGTAGTGGTGCCCAGCGTGGTTCCTTTTAGGATGATGTTCACCCCGGGCAGCGGATGACCCGTTTGGTCGGCGATATGTCCCTTGAGTGCCCCTTTGTTCGGTTGTGCGAATAGAGAAGGCGCCGCAAGTGTGAGGAGAATCGTAAAAAATAGGGTAATTTTTCTGAGCTTCATTGTTTTAATCCAAAACTGGTTCCGCTATTTTCTAATCCGGGTGACAATACGCCAAAATCCGCCACGATATCGATTCCTCTCGTCACTCGATTTGTCACAACGGATACTGATCCGGGTTGGCTCGAGTCACCTGTTTCGTAATAGGTTCCCAGTGTTTTAATATCTGTGAAGAGGGCGTTTTTCGCTTTCCAGGCCACTAAAATCCATCTGTAGGTCCCGGCGGAAGGCAATTCAAGGACATAGTCGTATTTTTTGACGTGCAGTGGAATGGGTTCGCCGATCGCGGAAATTGCAATCAATGATGGAGGGGGGTAATCCCTGTAAACAACCATACGCACAAATTCCGTGTTGGCCGGCCATTCCCCTCGAAATGTGATTGTCCCTGCAATGCCGGTAATCGGAACCGGATGAAGCCCGTGATTATAATCGCAGGAAAAGAATGAACTCATAATAAAAAAGGCAGCGATTCCAGAAATCACTGCCCAAAGCACCATCTTTTTTATCTTTATGATCATTTTAAGGCTTTATTTTGAAATTTTAAAGCCACTTCTATCCGGTAATACACATCACTGCTGTGCGATCCGGTGTAGCGGTTAAACGTGTGATCGATGCCCTTGCTGGTCAGGAGCTGGTCGAAGGCGATATCTTCGACAATAATTCCAAATCCAACGCCGTCATTCATGGGATCGAAAGTATCCTGATTCCCGCAGTCCATGTAGATTTTTAGTTTTTTAAAAGCGGCCAGATCCAGATCGGAGCCGTCGTAGCTTTTCCCGGTTTGGAGCATGGTGTAGGTGTCCTGTGTAAGCCATTTATTGAGGACTGAAGTGACTGTATCTGCCATCACTTTGGGTTGGGCAATGCGAACCGGAAGATCGACGCCGGGATAAATGTCATCCATCGGGCCTGGTCCCACGGTATCCACCGGGGTTTCGGAAACAGGGAATTGATAGATCGTTGAAGGTTTAGGTTTCATGAATGCGGGGTATTTCAAGTATTGGACATAGTCGAATCCAAGCCCCGGTCCAAAATGCGGCGAGAAAGCGCCCGCCATCCCCATCATGGTTACCGTGAGCACATGATGCATCGGATCGGCGGCGGCGTTCTGGAGGCTAATAATGGTATCGTTCTCTGCAGCAATGCGCTGGAATAGGTTACTGCCTGTGCCCCAGAAAAGTTCGCGAAATGCTAATGGACCCGAGTGGGCGGCCACCGATTTGAACATGGTGGGGTAAAGCATGGCTAATTTCATGGCACCGTACCCGCCCATCGAATGGCCTTCGATGCCGCGCTTGTTTGGATCGATTTTGTATTTTGCCTCGATGGTGGGGATGACTTCTTTAATAAAATAATATTCATAAAAACCAAACCCCATTTTGGGATTTAAAGTCGGATTTCGTTTGGGGTTTGTGTCGATGGAATTGGTATAAAAACTGCCTCCCAGGGCGTTGTTGGCATTGGGACAAACCAGAATCATCGGCTGGATGATGCCGTTTTCAATCAATAAATCGGCAACTTTGTTAAGGCTGTATCCTTGAAACCAGGAATTTTCGTTCCCGCCAAAGCCGTGAAGAAAATAAATGACGGGATATTCCTTTGTTCCGTTGGGATCGTATCCGTATGGCAAATAGACATTTACTTTTTTTGCTTCTCCCACGTATTGCGATTGGATGGTTACGGTTTCAATCGTTCCCGGGTGTAAAGCATTTCCCTTTAAATCCTGATCAGGAAAGGTCGCCTGTTTTTTGCCGCAGCTAACGATCAATAGGCTGGCCATTACTGTCAGAGCAAGTACAAGTAAAGCTATTTTTTTCATTTGTCTCTCCTTCTTTATAATATTTCGATTAAAGAGCGCAAAGGGAGAAATTTCTTTGTGAGCTTTGCATCCTCTTTAATATCTTTGCGTTTATCATTTGCGGCATGACCGTGCCGGCAATATTAAAAACTATATCCGAAACCAATGTGAAATTCGTTGTCAGTGACTTTATACAATCCTGCATAATTCTCATTGGCACCTGACGGCTCGAGTACCCATTTTTTCACGTCGCGATTTTTAATGAAGAGATGTGAATAAACAGCATTAATGGTGTATTTACCCTGCGTAAAACCGAATCCTGCCGTGATGGAGTTTTTGGGACTGATATCCGGAATGCCCGGGTTGAGGGTTTCGTCGGGTATCGGGCTGGGATCGTAATAGTAGCCGAGCCGCAGCACTAAATCTTTTCCGCCGGTTTTCATGAGTGTGTATTCTGTTCCGAGGCTGTACCGGATTCCATCCTTCCAGTGTTCGTTTAATGAAGCTTCCACCGGTGTGCCGTCTTTCATCGTCAGATTTTCAATTTTTATGACATTCCAGACCGACCATTGTGTGAACGACACGTCAAACGAAAGCAGCAGGTTTTCCATCGGGCGGAAGGCCACGCCTGCCCCAATATTCATGGGAAGCGGCATGGAGGCTTTCACCTCATTGTCATCGATCATCTGCTGCTTGGTGCCGGAAAAAAGTACGGCCGCCTGCTGATACTCCGCGTCGCTTAACTGCTTTGCATCGTGTAAGGCTTTCAGTGTGCCCAGTGCGTTTGCGCTGTAGGGGAAATAGGCATCGCCCACAACGGAACCCTTCAGCGGGACATTCTGGTAGAATCTCGCCGCCAGGCCTAAGGTTAATTGATCTGTGGCTTTTAATTGCAACCCCACCGAAGCGGAGGCACTTACGCCGGTTCCCTTTAGCGTTTGATCCACCGGAAAATGATCGTGAGGGGCAATGGCTATTGGAGCCAGTTGCGGGTTTAGTGCGGCGATTTTCGTAACGGTGGTCTGTTCCATCGATAGTGTGGAGTAAACAAGTCCCGCACCCACACCTAAGGAAAGCTGTTCCGTTACAGGATAGGCCAGTGAAAGGTGAAAATCCATAACCTGCACATTGCCCACATTGTCGTCTTTCGGGAAATTAGCCGTATTGCCGAAACCGGGAACGGGATTGTACAGATCCCAGGTGGCACCCAGTCCAAAAGGAATGAACAGCCCCAGGCCAACCGACAGCCCGTTGTCTAACGTTTTGACCAGACCCAGATTTGGAATAATAAATGTTTGAGGCTTGGCGACGGCTTCTCTGTAAGCAAATCCGTAAAGACGATGTCCCTGATAGGGGGCAAGGGTTATTTTTGCCAGCGGCGTAATGAAAGAAACGCTGGCGCCGAAATTCCAATTTTTAACCTGCGTAAGTCCGGCCGGATTCCAGTAGCCCCCGCTCCAGTCCCCGCTCAGGGCCCGGTATGCACCGCCCAATGAAACAGCACGAACGCCCGTAGCCGTAATTGCAATACCCCCTGCATGACTGGGTGTGACCATCCCAAAGGCCAGAAAGCCCATAAGCAATGGTACAATGATCAATTTTTTCATAAGTTCCTCCTTTTTAAATTTTGTTTAAAAACAGTCCTAAAAAACAAAAAATAATGCGGTTAACGAATGGTTCACCTCCTTTCAAATAGTTGATTTGGATATCTATTGAAAAGTGAATCTGCAATTTTTTCGGGTGTAAGGGGTTGGGGTTTCAGGCTGAATGTCGACAGTTAGGGAAGTAATCTTTTTGAATGAAATGAATACCATAAAGATAGCATTTCCCTTCTTAATAATAAATAATAAATAAAATGAGCAGGATAGTAGATTTTGCGTTTTAATATTAAGCAAAAAATTCCTAAAAGTCAAGCATTTTTTACTATTTTGTAACATCTGAGTGACGGTGATTATTGCTTTTTTTTCAGCATGAAGAGACAATCCAAAAAAGAGGTTGACAAATACCTGTGATCGTTTTATATTTTAAATATTCATATACTTAAATCATCCCTAAAAAAGGAGGATTTCTTATGCTTACGATAAAAGATTTACTTGCCCAAAAAAGTAAAAAGCTGATCACCATTCAGCCGGATGCCTCTATTTTTGATGCGGCTCAAGTGCTTGTGGCGAATTCAATCGGCGCACTGCCCGTGGTTGAAAATGAAAAACTGGTCGGTATCATTTCGGAAAGAGATATTCTTCGGCTCTGTGTCAGAAGATTAGACTACATGAAAGAGGCCAGTGTGAAGGAGATTATGACAACGGAACTCATTATCGGATTACCCTCCGATGACATCGAGTATGTTGAAGGCATCATTACCACCAATAAAATCCGGCACATTCCGGTTATCGAGAATGACAAACTGATTGGGATTGTTTCTATCGGCGATGTGGTTAAAAGCCAATTACAGGAAGCGCATTATGAGAATCATTACCTGAAAGATTACATCATGGGCAAATACCCGGCGTAATTTTTCCATTCCTTTTAAAACCCATTTTTCCGGTGGCTTGATTCCTTAAAATCTGACCGTCTTAAAGAGTTGGGTCCATTTTTAAAACTTTACAATCTGCCGGAGGGCGCTGTGCTCACCTCCACCGGTGTCATGTCAATTTAATTAAGTATGGTTCATCTGCGAATCTGCGTGGAAAAGGCCAAAACCGGTTAAATACCCATTCCACAAAAGCTCATGGCACGGTTCCTATTGGGACAACCATGTCTTTAGCCGATGCTTTAACGCGACTGCTTTCTCTTGTGATGGCCTCTAAAAAGAACAATAACTCCGTGTCTCCGGTGCAGTGGAGAAAGAAACCACCGGTCACCGTGTGATTGGCCCGAATGGCGTTGCAATTGTTTTTTTCGCCGGATTAGTTTATAGTTGCTGTGGAACACAAGGTACAAAAAATCAATCCTTTAAAACAATCTGATTTTTCCGCAAAGCACGAAAAATCAACAATGTTCCTGATCTTTATAGGGTTACAGCAGTACTTTCATAACATCCAATCACTATAATTTAGTTATAGGCATGCTAACTATGTTTATAAAACTTGAAACTATAGGCAATAAATCAATCAAAAATAAGTTATGGTTATTATCAAACACTCGATTGATGTGGTTATTTCTTGCTGATATGCCCATGGCTAAAAAAATCGCTAGGGTTCTTTGCGTTAGTCAAGATAGTATTTGAGCTTTTTATGATTATCTCGTTTCAACTAGTAGAGCGATTCCAAAATAGCATATCAGTTCTTTGAAAATTTGGGTTGTAAAGAAATTTCATCTAATTTATATTTCCATTTGAAAACCACCGGCATTTCATTGATTTCTTTTACATATTTTTCGATTCGTTCTTTTAATTCTTGTTTTGAATTTACTCGAATACCTCGCAAAAAAGCGCGTGTCATTTTACTAAAAAATATTTCAATCATATTCAACCAGGATCCATGTGTCGGAGTAAAAATAAATTCAAATCTGTTGGGAACTGTTTTCAAATAGCGCTGTGTTTCTCTTGAAATATGAGCCGAATGGTTATCCAAAATCATCTTTATTTTTATGTGATTTGGGTAGACCATATCCAGGTATTTGAGATGATCGATGAATTCTTTACTCCGATGCCGGTCTTGAACCTGACCGTGGATTTGTCCATTCAATAGATCAATCGAGGCTAAAAAGGAGACCGTCCCGAAACGTTTGTATTCGTAATCTCTGGCTGTAGAAGGATATTGTCCCGGAACCGGAGGCAGATCAGGTGCATTATTTTTTAGGGCTTGAATGCCCGGTTTTTCATCGTAGGAAAGAATGGCTATCGTTGGCTCATCCTTGTCACTTAAATTAGATTTTAATAATTCAACTTCTTTGTAAACGTGTAATACTTGGATCATTTTGACATCGAATGCCGGATCGCGCCGTTCTAAATAATAGTTAATTTTATGGGGACGAATTTCGGACTTCGATAATATTTTTGAAACCGTCCCTTTTGACAATTTTGATAATGACAAATATCCCGCCTCTTTGCAATGAGCGCGTATGTGTTTGGCCAAGCTGGCCATTGTCCATAGCTCTGAGGCGTAGCCCAGCTCTTTGGGCTTTTGACAGGCAATGGATTGAACCCATACTTTTGCTTCCCGTGGAATGGTTGGCGGTTTACCTCGACGAGGCAGATCGCCTAACGACGAAATCGCACCAACTTGTAAGGCTCTGTCTATTGTACGTTCCACTTTGGGTCGATTCGTATCAAACACTTTGGCAATGCTCGATACGCTTTTTCCGTCATAATAAGCAAGCAGCATTTTCGCTCTTTCAACTCGTGATAGCCCCTCAGTGCGAGAATGGCTAATCTTGTTCAACGCCTCTAATTCCTTTGAGGAAAGTTGTAATTGGGGACGACGACTGACAAATGGCATTTGAGTTCCTCCTTCTTTTCAACGTTATGAAGTTAGAACTCAATATACTAATAAATAATCCACATTGCAACGTTATTATGGAATCGCTCTACTATTCCAATCGAAGATGCCATTAATAAAATTAAACAATAATAATGGCAGACTGATGGCTACAGAGGTATCAAACGCTCTAATTTCAATATATTAACCCAGTATCCTAAAAAGTATGCATGAATCAGACGAACTAAAAAATATAAATATTTTCCGCAAATTGATGAATTGCAAATATATTAAGACTAAAAGATATGAAATTTACTTAATAACATTGTAATTAGACAGTGATAAATAGTTATTGTTCTTTAGCAAATTATTGCAGATTTTAGAATAATCATTTACAAGGCCGACGCTTGCAACGGTGAAAAAGGTGATTTTTTCGGGTTGTGTTTCTTCTTTAAAGAGGAATTTAGTTCACCTTACATTTCTAAATATAAGTATTGATACAATTGGGATCGTAATCCAATTTTCTGGGTATTTCGCTAGTCAGATAGTCCTTAATATATAAGTTTATAACCTTTTTATAAGAAAAAGTCAATCCAAGATCATATATTTTGTGCCGGGTTGATAATGTTTTATGGTTTAGTGACCCTCATTTTTTATTCATTTTAAGAGTAGCGGGCAGAGATATTAAACAAGATAGTGACGTCATTATTTGAAAGCAAGGCAATTTGTTTAAAAGCTTTTTGATAGACGCTTGTAATCTGTTTGGGAAGCAGCTCTCTCAGAAGAAGACAAAGCTTTTCTCACTGGTTTTCTCTTGCAAATAGCCTTTTCCAGTTTAAAACAGAATCGGAAATGAACTTTCGAGATATAGATAATAAGGAATCCTTTCAAACTCTCAGAAGTTACTACTGAAAAAGATATCTGGAATGAAATATCTCTAATAACCGCCTAAATCCGTGACAAGGGCAAAAAAAGTTCTTTGAAAAATGGTATAACATTATTATATTAATAGGAGTTGTGAAGTTTGTGATAAGAAATAATCATTCACCTGAGAGGTGCAAATATGGTTCGATTCACACTCCGTCAAACCAAAGAGATATTAACCAGCCAGAGTGGCTTGGCCTTGGTGGGGGCGCTTTTACAAAGAACCCCATTAGCACAATCGTTGAATCGATTGCCTTCCCCACAGGAACGGAGGTTCACATTAAAGAATAGCGACATTGCTTTTTCCATGGTTGGGCTATTAGTCCAGGGGAAAAGCGATTTTGAAGCGATTGAATCTTTTCGCAGGGATCGCTTATTTCAATTGGCTCTAAATTTGAGTCGGGTTCCCTCCGCAGCCATTCTCCGCCAGCGCGTGGATAAAGCGACAGAAGATTGGGATGAAGCGATTCGTCGAGCCAATGTGCATTTATTGAAGCAGCATGCCGTATTGACAGCATGTGAGGAGGGTTATATTCCAATAGACATGGATGTTTCTCCAATGGACAACTCGGGGACGAAAAAAGAGGGTGTCAGTCCCACGTACAAGAAGACGGAAGGGTACGCCCCTTTGTTCGTCTATATAGGCCGAGAGGGATACTTGTTAAACCTCGATTTTCGCGAAGGGAGACGGCATTCCCAATGTGAGGGAACGGTTGAATTTCTGAAAGAGACGCTTGAGATGCTAACCGAATTTCGACATCGAGAATATTTGCTCCGGGCTGATTCAGCTCATGACAGCCTGGACAATTTTGTTATGATCGAACAATTTAATCGGGCGCATCCGCATATTCACGTTGATTTCCTGATCAAACATAACCTTCGGCGAGAATCGATATCCCATTGGTTTGAAATTGCCAAAGAACACGGTCAAAAGACCACTCCCCGAGAGGGGAAAACGGTTTATACCGGACGGATTTTAAAGCAGTATCCTGAATTAGAGTATCCGGTATGGGCGGTTTTTCAGATAACGGAACGCACCGTTACCGCCCAGGGGCAACACCTTTTAATTCCTGAGATTGAAGTGGACGTCTACCTGACCAGCCTGAATAAAGCCCCTAAAAAGGTTATTGAGCTTTACCATGACCACGGGACGTCCGAACAATATCATAGCGAATTCAAGACGGATATTGGGGTTGAACGCCTTCCTTCCGGTTACTTTGAGACCAATCAGCGGGTCATGTTTCTGACCCTGCTGGCCTTTAATCTGTTGCGCATTATCGGACAGGAAAGCCTGGATTATCACGGCAACCCCATTAAAGCCAGACATCGGATTCACAGAAGGCGTCTGCGTTCGGTGATTCAGGATTTAATCTACTTAGCGGCTCGAGTCATTCGACATGCCCGGCAATGGATC
>BDTM01000066.1 GCA_002898015.1 bacterium BMS3Bbin03
TCCGGCCGCAAAATAGGAGGGTGTTGTTTTTTGTAAGGATGAAAATATTCGGCGGCGGCGCCTTATAAAACTATCGCTCTAACCTGTATTTTTTTAATTTTCGATACAGCGTATCGCGGTGAATGTGCAGAATGGACGCCGTGCGGTTTTTATTGCCGTGCGTAATTTCAAGAATACGGCGGATGTGTTCCCGCTCCAATTCTTCCAGAGAGGGAATCCTGTGAGTAAATTCCGCGTCCGTGCCGGACGGACTTTGTGTCTCAACTAAATGATGGGGCAGGTCGGACGGAAGAATTTGATTTCCGTTGCTTAACACAACAGCCCGCTGGATGACATTTTTAAATTCACGGATATTGCCCGGCCATCTGTAATTTCGAAGAATCTCAAGGGCTGCTCCGGAGATCTTCGGAATCGGCAGGTGGTATCGTTGACAATAGTCCCGTAAAAAATACTGCAAAAATTTCGGAATGTCCTCCCCGATTTCCCGAAGCGGCGGAAGCTCCAGCGTGATGGCATTTAGCCGGTAGAACAGATCTTCGCGGAATTTCCCCGCGCCAATGTTCCGGTAAAGGTCCTGGTTGGTCGCAGCCGTCACGCGGAAATCCGATTTTTTTGTCTGTGTGCCTCCCAGCCGTTCAAATTCGCCGTACTCCAAAACACGCAGCAATTTCGCCTGCATGGAGAAGGGCATGTCGCCGATCTCGTCCAAGAACAGGGTGCCGTTTTGGGCAAGCTCCAGTTTTCCGGCTTTCGGCTTTCGGGCATCGGTGAACGCGCCCGCTTCGTAGCCAAACAGTTCGCTTTCCAGCAGATTTTCGGGCAGCGCAGCACAATTCAATTTGACAAACGCATTTTCCGAACGATTGCTTAAATTATGAAGGGCACTGGCCACCAGCTCTTTTCCCGTACCGCTCTCGCCAAGAATCAGTACCGGTAAATCGGTGGAAGCCACTTTCCGGATCATTTCAAAAACATGCTTCAGTTTTGGCGAGCTGCCGACAATTATAATATCCTTTGCCCGGAAGACGGATTGGCCGTCTATTTTAACGGGGGACCGCTTCGCCGATTTCTGAATCAATTCCGACAAATTGCGTATCAGGTCGTTGACGTGAATGGGCTTTAAAATGTAATTGGATGCCCCTTGTTGAATGCTTTCGACCGCCGCCTGAATGGAACCGTAGCCCGTCATGACAATCACGTGGACTTCCGGCCATTTCTGTTTAATCTGTTTCAGCAGTTGGAACCCCGACATGCCGGGCATTTTCATATCGGTGAGGACAACATTGATCGGCAGCATGGAAAGAATCTGCAGGGCATTCCGGCCGTTGGAAGCCGTCAGCACATGATAACCTTCCAGCGAAAGGGAATCTTTCAGCGTTTTCAGCAGATTCGCTTCATCATCCACGATCAGTATTTTAGAGTTTTTGTGTGACATACGGTCTGTCATTTTGCCGGAAACCGAATCGTAAACGTTGTTCCCTCCCCCGGTTCGGATTCCAGGTCGATTTCTCCTTTGTTTCGCCGAACGCCCGACTGGACAATACTCAACCCCAGGCCGGTGCCGTTCATCTCTCCTTTTGTGGTGAAAAACGGATCAAAAATTTTAGGCTGAATTTCTTTCGGAATTCCGGCGCCCGTGTCCGAAATTTCCACGAGTACCCAGCCTTCGGGCGAATAATCGATACTGATCGACAAAATGCCGCCGTTTGCCATGGCTTCTTTCGCATTGATGATTAAATTTAAAAAAATCTGCTTTAAATCATCGATATTGGCCAGACAATACGGCACGGGTTTCAAATCCAGTTGAAGCTCAATATCTGAATTTCGTAAATCTTTTTCAATTAATGTAATCAAGTTGTTTAAAATCCGATTCACATCTACCGTCTCTCGTTCATCTGAACTTTTTCGGGAAAAGTTCAGGAGATTCGTCACAATTCTCTGCGCCCGTTCGATTTCCGACTGGATTATTTCCAGATGTTCCTGAACCTTTTTATTCCCATTCTGAATCACCTTTGATAAATAATAAATCGACGTCCCGATAATATTCAGCGGATTTCGCAGTTCGTGGGCGACACCCGCCGCCAACTGTCCGAGCGAAGCTGTTTTTTCGGCCAGAATCAGTTTCTGCTGCGTCGCATTCAACTGGCGAGTCTTGTCAGCCACTTTTTCCTCTAACAATCGGGTGTAGTGCTGGATTTCCGCTTCAAGCCGTTCCTCTTCCGTGACATCGCGCATAATCAGCCGAATTTGAAGAATCCATCCGCCCACCCGCATGGCCGACGCATTGACGCGAACAGGAATAATCCGGCGGCCCGGCATGACTATTTTAAGATACGCGCCTTTGACACTATCCTCTTTTTCCACAATCCGGAGAAGTTTTTCAAAAGAATTTCGAAAATCCGGATAAACGAAATCGTGGAAGGAGGTCCCGATAATAATGTCACGCTTTTGATCCAGCAATTCTTCGGTTTTTCGATTCACCCCGCGAATTGTACCGTCGGGCTGAATAATGAAGACCAGATCCTGCAAATTTTCTACCAGATCCCGGTATCGTTCCTCAGATTCCCGCAGTTCTTTTGTGCGAATCAGCAATTCCACGCGCGCCAGCAGCTCTTCCAATTGGAACGGCTTGACAATGTAATCATCCGCCCCGGCCTCAAAGCTTTTGAGTTTATCCGCGAGATCCCCTCTGGACGTCAGCATGATAATCGGCACATTTTTCAGGCGGTCGTTCCGGCGAATCTTCTCACAAACATCGATTCCGCTTCCGTCCGCCAGCATGACATCCAGAAGAATCAGATCAAAATCACTTCGTTTGGCCAGCTTTACCGCTTCAGGGGCAGACGGCGTCGTGATGACATCGTAGCCTTTCTTCTGCAAAAAATATTTTGTAAAACGGACATGTTCAGGCTGATCCTCGACGAGCAGAATTAGAGGTGATTTTTTAGAACTCTTTTCTTTTGCAGACAGCATTCGTTTTTCTTTATTTTTATCTCTACTGTTGTGATTTTCCACTAATCGTTTAGTTCTTTAGGATTTACACTATTTACAAATGGTTGTTTCATATTCCAAATGGTTATAAATACTATTTTTCTTTTCAGAAAACACTATAGACAAATTTTACATTTCGTACCTAACGGCACTCAAAATGGACAGAGAAATTTTTCTATAAACATTTTGCGCCTAACGGCGCTTTTCTTTAATCACAGAACTGGGTAGAGATCCCAGAGAAATCCAAAACCAAACGATAACTTAAATGCTTCTGTCTGTTCCGCAATGACCTTCATCAAAACCATAAAACCATTTCCCATAGTTGTCTTAAATGCTTTTGTCTGTTCTTCAATTGTAAGGGCAATTCATGAATTGCCCTTACAGAATTTTTTCGGTTTTGAGATATCCATATCACGTCACTTTGAAATATATTCTAAAATTTAAAGATTGCTTCATCCGCCCGCGGCGGGTTCGCAATGACAATAATAATTTAAGAATTGTTTGTTTTCGTTCAAACACTATTCGAGTCAGCCAACTAGCGGACAGATTTTGCTTGATACCCTTGTTTTTTTCGTGACCATTCGTGTCAATTCGTGGGAGAAAAAACGGCCGCCAATTAAACACAAAATTGTCTTTTTGTCGATGTCGGGGAGTCAGATTCCAATTCCATTTTTTCCTTTGTGACATGGTGGCTGAATAATAGCAATTTTTTAGTGTTCGCGTTCATTCTATTATCGGCAAAAAACAAGAATTTATAAAGGGAGCAAAATTCGGGGATGATTCGAAAACCTGTGGTGATTTAAACAAATTGCCGGACAAAGTAATCCGGCGTTAATGCTTCGCCCGTCGCCTGTTTCAAGAGGTCGTTCCAATGATATTTTGCGCCGGGCAGAAAGATTTTTTCTTTGAAAAAAGCCCCCACTTCCGGCATTTCAACAAATCCGGCCGATTGATCTGCCGATAACCCCAGTACCGATGTTCTGATAAAGTGCACCAATTGGGAGGCCATTATTTCGCCCAGAGCATAATTGTGATAATAAACCGGTGCCGAACAAACGTGAATTTTGGTCGCCCAATCGGGAGCATTCCTGCCTTCCGGTCTTCGGATATATTGAAATTTCTCCACCAATTGCCACCAGAGGCCGTTCAAATCCTGATCCGGATTTGCGTACAGGGCCCGTTCAAAATTTACCATCACCTGCGCCCATCGACTGAATAAAATCTGCTGCAGCCGAAGGGCTTGCCCCGCCTCCCGTGCCACTTTTTTCTTCCATTTTTGCGGAATACCTGCCATTTTATCAATCCAGTCCGCATTTCGGGAAAGTCTGGCAAAAAACATGGCCACGGCTTCGGTTGTAAAGATATGCGCGTGCGTGCGTAATAAAAACGGCAAGGACCGGTCGATGCAGAAATCGTACAATCCGTGCCCCAGTTCATGCAGCATCGTCGACATCCAGTATTCGTCGTGTTTAACATTTGCCAGGATGCGCACATCACCCATCCGGTCGATATCGATGGTGTAGGCGTGCTGCTCCTTCCCCAATTTTTCATACAGATCGCTGTTTTTCAGAATCGAACCCGGCGGCAACCCGATCCCGTTATAAAACTTCTGAGCCAGAGTCACCACGTTTTGATTCAGGAAACACCGGTTTAAATCAATTTCGGAAATCCGGGGGGCTTCCTGAAAGAAGGGATCTTCATAATGCCAGATTTGCATCTCAAAAGGCTCGATTCCAAAGCGTCCCGACAGTTTCTCGTCGACCCGGGCTTTCAGGTTTTTAAAAGGTTCATCCGTCAAATCGGCTAATTTTTGGAATAATTGCCCGATCTCACGCGGCTCCTGTTCCGAAAGGATCATCGACATCTCGTAGTAATTGTTAAATCCCAAATGCTGAGCCGCCTCGTTCCGGAGTTTCACAAGCTCCAAAAGCTTATGAACGACTAAATGCCCGATTTCCTTGCCGGCTTCCCAGGCCTTTCGGCGCACGGATACATTTGTCTCGTGCCGCAAAATGTCCAGAATTTGATTGTTTGTGATGGGGCTTCCGTCCAGTCTCGCGCGAAATGTATTAAAGGTATTTTCGACCTCCGTGCTCAGGAAAACAATTTTTTTCATCAGCTTCGGATCAATTTGATTTTCAAGATAAGAATTGTACAGAACCGTCAATTGACGCGCCAGCAGGGGATCCCGGATTGTGCCGCTTTCCTTAAATGTTTTGAGTTGTTCAAATTCTTCACGGTTGGCGTAAATCTGCCGCAATTTTAGCTCCAGCACCGCCGTTCGGGCATAATCTTTCCTTCTGCCGGAAATGGACGACTCCCAGAAACTTAGATTTAATTCTCTGGAAAGAGGTTTAATAACCGTTTCGAATCGATCCAAAAATTCTTGAAATGCCGTTTCCATTTTTAAAGCGTGCTCCCTGTTAAAAATTCTTCATTCGGAAACCTATAAAAAAGCCAGAGCAGAGCTCTGGCCTGGGAGGAGGATCGCATGAATCATCTAAACCTCGTTCACACCTGTGAGTGTTCGGCTGTTTCATGTTTTTCCGATTTACTGCCAAAAAGCTTTCCAATTTTATGAAAAAAGCCCTCACTTTTCTTTTCGATTTTCGGCTCCATTTTCTGAAAATCGATCTCCAGAACAGCTTCATCGATCGAAGCATCGGACATTTGAATGGATTCTTCCGGCTCGCCCTCAAAAGCGAAACTTAATTCGGACGAATCTACCGGTTTGAAATCCGGAACCGTCTTCGGCTCTTTTTCTTCTTTTTCTTTTGAGAAATTCTTATTTTCAATTTCGTACGGTTCATCGTCGACATCACTCAAAATTGAAATGAGTTTTTCATCTTCCTTAATGTCAAAGTGGAAATCAGTTTCCGAAGCGCCTTCATCCGGTGTTCCTGTTTCACCGGCCGCTTCCACATACGAAAACGATTCCGGATCAAATGTCTTTCGCGACAATTCACGAACAATCTCACGCTCGCGGCATTCATCAATCAAAATCATCGTTTTTTCGACCGCTCCGGCGGCTTCTTTCAGCCGGGCCAGAAATTCATCACTAATATCCTTTTCCGCCAGCCTGATCACGGCGTGTTCGATACGATCTGCAATCACCTCCACGCCTTCAAACCCGTAAACCATCGCAAGGTCTGCAATGGACCGGCTTGCCGTTCGAATCTCTTCCAGAAACGCCCGATTGTCGGGATCCATTCGGAGCTGGTCGATTAGGTTCCGCATATTATTGACCTGACGTTTAATCTCCGATTGGTAGTAAGCCACAAATTCTCTGGCCGACCCCTGGACAGTTCCTCCGTTCACCATCGCTTTTTTTTCTTCCATAAGATCACCGTTTATTTTACCGTTAAAAAGTGAACATGCGATATTTAAAAATAATAGGAATCGTTTATGACATCCCTTTCAGTAGGTTACCGACATATTTCACGACTTCGTTTACGGACTGAGTGCTTTCCGCTTTTCCGGAATCATTCACCGGATCTTTTTTTTTATCTTCCGGTGAATTTTCCATTTCCGACAGGTTCCCTAAAAGACTGTTTACCTTCTCAGCAATGGTGTCGGCATTCAGACCTTCCCCCATTTCCAGATATTCCCGCAAGGAAACGATTATTGCCTGAAAATCTTTTGCAAGCCGGATCGATTTTTCTTCGCCGTGAACCGCGCCGAAATAAAGATGCGGAACCTCTTTCAGCACTTTCAGGAATTCTCCCGGAAGTGACGGTTCATGTTCCTGAATCACCGCCGCCAGATCTTCAATATCATTCATAAATCGACTGACTTCATAAAAATCAAACATTTGTGCTGTTCCGGCGAGTGAAGAGCTCGCAGATTTCAGGTTATCCCACGCCGTCCAGTTCAAAATGTCGTCTGAAAGTTGCTGCAGAGCCGATTCAAAAACCTGTAAATCCGCATCCGATTCATCTTCCACTATTTCCTGAAAAATCTTCTTGGTTTGTCCGTGCTCTTCCGCCTCCGGCTCTTCGCTGCGTTCTTCGGAAGCTTCTTCGGGCGGGTTTTTTCTTTCATTGATCTGAAAATCATCTTCATCCCGAAAATGAGCCGTTGGTATTAATTTTGAAGGGGGCGGCGGTTCTTTCAGGGACTTGCGTTCCCGCAGTCCGGTGGCAATAATCATGGCCCGGATGGTGTTGTCCAATTCGGAACTAATGCGCGCGCCCCAGATAATACGGGCGTTCGGATCCAATTTTTTGGCCAACGTCTGCATGGCGGTTTTGGCATCCTTGACGGACATGTCCGTGCCGCCCATAATGTTCAACAACGCGCTCGTGGCGCCCACAATATCCAGATCCACAAGCGGATTTTGAATCGCCATCTCCACCGCTTCCACGGCCCGATTGGCCGAATCGCTCTCTCCCAGGCCGATGAGCGCCGTTCCGCCATTTTTCATAATCGCGCGTACATCGGCAAAATCCAGATTGACCAGGCCTTTTTCCATCACTAAATCGGTAATACCCAGCACGCCGTTCACAAGAATTTCGTCGGACAGTTTAAATGCATCATTTAAAGGCACATCCGGTGCAATTTCCCACAGTTTATCGTTCTGGATAACAATGACCGTGTCGGCCGCTTCCCTGAGTTTTTCCAGTCCGTATTGGGCATTCTTCCAGCGTAAAACGCCCTCTTCCGAAAAGGGAATGGTCACAATTGCAATCGTCAATGCCCCGATACTTTTAGCGATGTCGGCCAGCACCGGCACCGAACCCGAACCGGTTCCGCCGCCCAGGCCGCAGGTCACAAAAACCATGTCGCTGCCGGACAGACTGGATTTCACATCCTCTATATTTTCTTTGGCCGATTCTTCCCCGATCTCCGGATCGCTTCCCGCCCCCAATCCGTTCGTAATATTTTTTCCGATGAGAATTTTTTTATTGGCAACGGCATATAACAAATCCTGTGCATCCGTATTAATGGCAATTGTTTCGACATTCTTCACGCCGATTTCCATCAACCGGTTAATCGTATTATTTCCGGCACCACCCGCACCCACTACTTTAATAACGGTGCGATGCGACTGTAAAAGCTTCTCCAGTTCTTTGTCAAATTCACTTGAGAGCTCCGGCCGCTTCGGGTCACGCTTATTTTCATCCTTCAAGGCCGATTTAATAATCGATTGCATGCATTTCCTCCGTCACCCTTCATTCATCCAAAAGCTGTTTAAAATACTTACCGGCATCGTCGTACATCAAAAACTCCAGGGGATCTTTGAAACTCTCCGTTCCACCCTGGCGGGCCGTCTCATTTTCATAATTTTCCGGCTTTACATGAGTCTCCTTAAAGTTCGCAAGAGCTGTGAGCACCTTCGATGCCCATGTGCCCAATTTATCGTCAGACAACCGATTCTCATTTCCGAACTCTTCGATTTTTAATAAAACGTCTGATGCGTATGAAATGTTCTCTTTCTGCAGCAGCAATTCTCCGGCGATAACTTCCTTGAAAATTGACTCGATTTTATCGACAATTCGGGCGGTATAACCGTAACCGAGTTTGCGAGCCAAAATTTTTAAAGAATAACACGCAAGTTCGATATCCTCGTACGCCCGGCGGGCATTTTGATTTTGTTCCAAACTTGAAAAAGCACGCCTTGCAAACTGAAAATACATTTCCGCCTCTTCCACAAAATCTTTCCCTCCCCGCTGAATCAATTCGGAATATCCGACCGGGGAATTACCGGCTTCGGATTTTTCATCGACCTCACCGGATTTCTCATTTTCAGGCGGCGGCCCGTTATTCTCTTCAGATAATTCGCCGATAACCTGCAGGAGTTCTTCATCATTTTCCCCCGGAATGGAAATTTCTTCGGAATCCTCCGGATCTTTTTCTCCGGGAGAAGTATCCTCGTCAATTTTGGAGAGCGGGAGAGCCTCCTCCGGAATTTCGCCGGATGAATCTTCTTCAAGCGCAACCTGCTCAGGGTCATCCTGTTTTTCTTCAGACGGGACTTCCAGCTGTGCCGCCGAAAGCTTCTCTTCGGGCTCCGGAGCCGCTGCCGGTTCATCTTCCGGAAACATCTCATCGTACAATTTTTCCATTTCGGAAATAGAAAAATCTTCTCCCGCCGCTTCAAATTCTTCGTCTAATTTAGGACCGGCATCCTCCTGCTTAACCGGTTCAACAGCGGCCTCAACCTCAGCCTCTGCCTCAACCTCAACCTCAGCCTCTGCCTCAACCTCAGCCTCTGCCTCAACCTCAGCCTCTGCCTCAACCTCAGCCTCTGCCTCAACCTCAGCCTCTGCCTCTGCCTCGGCTCCGGAGGCCTCCTCTTCCGGAATCTCGGGTGCCTGGTTTTCCCCCGCAATTGTCTGTACCGTTTTGGAAAGAGTCTCCAAACTATGAACGACAATCGGGACAATGTCCAGATTTTCGCCTGCCCAGCCGGAATGATTAACTTCCTGCAGCGCTTTTACGGCTTCTTCAATGTCGGGAATGATTTTCTCCATTGGAAAACGAGACGTTCGTAAAATAAAATTCAATACGGTCAGAGTACGCATGGCGATTGTTTCGATGCCCTCGTTTCCCTGAATCATGGACCATTCCCGTAATTCTTGAAAGGCCAATTTAATTTTTTGCAGCAGCGCACGGTTATGCTTATTTGCCTTGAACTCAGGCAGAAGCGCATTAATCTCGTCCAATTTTTGAGCCACATCGTCGTGAAAGAAATCCCAGGGATCGACAATTTGAGACGGCTTTTGCACATCCCGGAACAAGTCATCCAAGTTGGAAGAATGAGTCACAGCTTCAGAGGAAAGGTCGGTTTGCAATTCTTGATCAGGCGGTTTTTCAGCGCGGCTTTCCTCTTCGGAAACATCCGGAATTGGTTCTTTTTCCAAAGCCGGGTGCTCCACTTCCAGCCCCACATATTGAAGCAACTGTTTTTTAGAATCAGGATGGGTCATCATTTCAGAAAAGGTTTCCGATAGTAATATCCCCAGATTTTTGACCGTTTCCATCATCTGTTGTGTGGTCAGATGGGACATGCGCAAAAAGCCCACTTTTTCCATTAATAGATGATAGAATTCATCAAACCCGGAAATTTTGGTAAGCTCGAAAAGCGTTTCGATTTTGTCCCGGGCGTTCAGAATTTCATCCACAACCAGACCCACAACCGCCACATTCTCGGGATTTTCCAGCAAAGCTTCCTGATTTTTTAAATCCGTAATAAAACTAAAAAGAAAATAACTTTTCGGATTAAAAAATCGATTAATCAGTTCTTTGCGAAAATCATTCATCCCCTGTGTATTGTCAGCCGCAATAGCCATGAAGTTTCCTCATTAATTCTGAAACTGCTGATAAAGATTAAGTACAGCAGGCACATACTTCTGGGTTTCCGGCCAAAGAATTCCGTTAGCTTTGTTATGCGCCAGCCATAGGGCCGCCCGCTTTTCACCCCCATTGTAAGCCGCTAAACCCCCTTGAAGCCCATAAATATCAATAAGTGTAGAAAGATAGCGCGTGCCCAGTCGAATATTGTAAATTGGGTTGAACAACACCGTTTCCGCGTTGATCCAGGCGATCCCTTCAAATTCCGATAAAAACATGCCCGTGCCCGGCATAATCTGCATCAGTCCCATTGCACCCACAGGCGATGTCACTTTGGGATCCCAGGTCTTTGCGCTTTCATGGGTGAT
>BDTM01000067.1 GCA_002898015.1 bacterium BMS3Bbin03
CCTTGCAAATTTCGTTTTTGATTAATTCGTTTTGCCGAATTCATTTTGAAATACCCAATCATTTTTGACAATAACATGTTGCGCCGTTGGGTTTTATTCTGTTGGGACGATTTTTGTAAGGGCGATTTCTGTAAGGGCGATTCATGAATCGCCCCTACGCGTGTTACTCTCCTTTTCAATCGCCGCTTTCACCGCCGCAACAATTTTTGTATAACCCGTGCACCGGCACAGATTTCCGGACAGCCCATCCCTGATGTCTTCCTCGGTCGGATCCGGATTTTTGTTCAGCAGTGCCCGGCTTGCCACCACCAACCCCGGGGTACAAAATCCACATTGGATGGCGCCGGTTTCGACAAAGGCTTCCTGAAGCAGGTCCATTTTCCCGTTCTTCGAAAGGCCTTCCAGCGTCGTGATCTCGCTTCCGTCCGCCTGACACGCCAGCATCAGGCAGGCGTTAATCACTCTCCCGTTGAAAATGACCGAGCAGACCCCGCATTCTCCTTTGGAACAGCCCTCTTTTACACTGAGAAATCCAAGGTCTTCACGCAGGATGTCCAGCAGCCGTTTCGCTCCCGGCACCCTCAGTTGAACCTTTTTTCCATTTACGGTGAATTTTAAATCGATCACTTTTTTATTCCGATTTAGCCCTCTGGTTTTAAATCGATTAAAACCGCTGTTTTAGTGAGAACTCCTTTTATCTCGGCCCTCTTTTTCCCTCAGCGCTGCCCACACGCGTTCGGGCGTCAGCGGCAATTCTTTGATTCGAATCCCAATGGCATCGTACACGGCATTGGCAATGGCCGGGGCAATTCCCATTAGGGGCTGTTCGGCAAATCCCTTGGCACCGTTCGGCCCGTTTGGAAAGGGCGCCTCCACAATCAGCGGATCGATCTCCGGTGCTTCCTTGATCGTTGGAATAATGTAAGTGGAAAAATTGGGATTTTGCACACTCCCGTTTTTCGTCACAATTTCCTCCGTAAGGGTGTAGCCCATCCCCTGAACGATTCCGCCTTCAATTTGCCCGGTGACCAATTGGGGATTAATCGCTTTCCCCACGTCGTGGGCGGCCGTGATTTTCAACACGCGAATCACCCCTGTTTCGGTGTCCACTTCCACCTCGGCCGCGTTGGTGGCGTAGGCGAAGGTGATGTAGGCGTTGCCCCGGCCGGTTTCGTCGTCCCAAGAGACCTCAGGCGACCGGTAGAAACCGGCGGCGGCCATATTTTCCCGGCGTTTGAAGCATTCCGCAATGACCTCTTTCAGGGTCATTCTGTGACCGGGTTTGCCGGAATCGACTGCCCAGCCCTCTTTTATTTGAATAGATTCTTTCGAAATTTGCAAAAGGTCCCCTGCGGCTCGAAAGAGGGACTCCTGCAATTTTCCGCAGGCGTCCTTCAGGGCGTTACCGGACATCGTTGTGGCACGTGATGCGACCGTGGGGCCGGCATCGGGAACCCGGCTGGTGTCCGTTTCCAGAATTGTAACGGCATCGAAGGGCAGCCCCAGCTCGTCCGCCACAATTTGCGTAAGCACGGTGGCCATGCCCTGTCCCATCTCGGTTGTTCCCACCGCAAATTGAACGGATGCATCGGCCAGAATTTGCACGTAAGCGCCGGCTCGAGCCAGATGGATCCCTCCGGCTCCCAGCCCCACACCGTAGTAAACCGAAGAGAGACCGAAGCCCTTTTTAATGGGGCCGGGCGTCTCTTTCTTCTGATTTCTCTTTTTTAGATATCCGGATGTTTCCACGGTCTTTTGAAATGCCTCCAAATTTCCCACACTGAACGTCAGTTTCTGCCCGGTGATGGTTTCATCGTTCAACCGCAGTAAATTTTTTTCCCGGATTTTGCAGGGATCCATTCCCAGGGCGCGGGCCAGTTCATCCATCTGAGATTCGGCCGCGAACAGAATTTGCGGGGAACCGAATCCACGAAACGCCCCCGCCGGCACTTTGTGGGTTGCCACCGCGTAGGAATCCACTTTCACATGTGGAATTCGGTAGGGGCCGCCGGCGTGTACGGTTCCTCTCCAGAGGACAACCGGACTGAGTGTGGCATAGGCACCTGAATCCAGAATGTACTCGACTTCGATGGCCTGAAGCGTGCCGTCCCGTTTTGCCCCGGATTTGTATCGAATAATTCCGGGGTGCCGTTTGCTTGTGGAGATGATATCTTCATCCCGACTGTAGATGAGTTTAACCGGCCGCCCGGTTTTCTGAGCCAGAATCGCCGCCTGTACGCCCACCAGAGTCGGCACATCCTCTTTGCCGCCAAAAGCCCCGCCGGTGGCTGTTTGAATGATGCGCACCCGGCTCAGGGGAAGTCCCAGCACGGTGGCAACGCCCTCCTGCACATAAAAAGGACACTGCATGGAGCCGTACACGTCCATGAGGCCGTTGGGCCTGGGAACAGCCACCATGCCCTGGGGTTCCAGGTAGGCATGCTCCTGGCAGGGTGTCCGGTACTCGTTTTCAATCGTGACATCCGACCGGGCAAATCCGTCCTCGATGTTTCCTTTGCGGACCTTCAAATGCCGGTAGATGTTGTCTTTTCCAAACAGATGAATATCCGGATGCCAACGGGCCTCCAGCGGATCCAAAAGGGGCGGAAGCACTTCATACTCGATCGTGATTTTTTCGGCGGCCTCTTCCGCGATCTCAGGCGATTCGGCGGCCAGAACCGCAATGGGTTCGCCCACGTATTTGACCCGCCCAGGTGCCAAAAACGGCTGATCGTTAAAAACCACGTGAATTTCATTCCGTCCCGGGATGTCCTCCGCTGTGAGAATGGCAGGAACACCCGGGACAAGACGCGCCGTTTCGAGATGAATGTGCGTGATTTTTGCGTGCGGCTCCGACGATCGAATCACCCGGGCGTAAAGCATTCGCGGGAAAAATAAATCGGCGATAAAAATGCCTTTGCCCAATACTTTCGCTTCGGCATCCACACGCGGCACCGATTGACCAACTACCCCATGTAATAAATTAAGATTCATTCTAAAAATGTATCCATTCTTTTATAAAAATATAAATAGCTCGGACAAGTATTTTTATCTGTTAAATTTCTTTTTTGATTTTAATTTAATCCCGCTTTTATTCCCCTATCCGTTTGCCGCTGCCAAAATAGGCCTTATACGTTTCAGGCGTATCAAAATCGATAAAAATGCCGTCATCGTCAACCAGAACATATTCAACTTCCTGCGGGTGATTTTTCAGGATTTGCCGGGCGCCCTTTTCCAGCGGGGTGTTCAAAATCTCCTCGAAGAAACGTGCCGGGAAATACGTTGGGTGTCCCTTTTTGAAATCCTTCGAAGGGACGGCAATTTTCGCGGATTCTTTCTCAATTTGAGCGGCCATCCGGCTGTAGGTTTGCCGCGAAATCAAAGGATGGTCGATGAGTACCATCAAACATCCTGGGATATCCGCCGGAAGCTGTTGAATCCCGATTTGAAAAGAGGCTAACTGTCCCCTTTCCGGGTGTGCATTGACGAGAATTTCATCCACTTCCTCAGGAACAAACGGGCGAATTTGCGGCGCATCTTTTCCCAAAACGAGCAAAATGGGATGAAACCCGGTTCCATGAAGATTGCGGATAATTTTCGCCAAAAATGTCCGGCCGTCCGGTAATTTCAGCAGTGCTTTCGGAACGCCCATCCGGCTTGAATCACCGGCGCTGAGAAGAATGGCAGGGATCATTACGTCACCGCCCGTTTTTTTATTTTTGATAAAACCCACTTAAAATTTATGAAAAAAACCGGAAAATGCAAGGAGTTTTTGGCGGCCGCCCGGTTGAACGGTTTTCGAAGAACCGGGGCGTTACGCCGTTTTTAATACAGAAAACACTCCCATCCTCTTTTCAGGCTGACTTTCTGCCTTTTTAATATTAAGCTCGATGTCAGTAGGAGTTGGTTTGTCTGATGAAAAATTTGCCTTGATTTTTCCGATTCATTTCGTTAAAATACACTAACATGGTTAATTTATAAACCGCAGAGCGCACAGAGGACGCCGAGTTGTTTTATTAAAATTAATCATAAAAATAATTAAAACATTATACGCCGTACGGATGCTTCCCGAAATGATGCACTAATTATTTGTTATTCTATAACCTCTGCGTTCCCGGCGACCTCGGCGGTGAATTATTCAGGCTAAATAAAAAAGCCGCGAATGACACAAATTGCCATTCTGGCAACGCTCACCAAATTGTATCCCGATGCCGGTATTTTTAACACAGATCGTGTGAAAAACTTCTACCGCGCCATCGGAACCGATAAAATCCGGAAGAAAATTGAAGCCGGTTGGACGGTCGACCGGATTTTAAGCGCAGGCAAACCGGAACTTTTGCAATTTCTTCAATTGCGAAAAAATTTCTGCTGTACTAAGGGCCATCACAAAAATAGGGTTGCAAAAAACTTTTTGTATCCGTAAGAACGGCAACAAAATCCATTAAATTGCGTATCTTAATGGATCTTTAGACAAAATAAACCGGGACAAAAGCTATGAGCAGTGTGGAATTTCAATCAGTCACAAAAGATTTTGGGGATGTCCGCGCCGTGGATCATTTGACATTTTCAATCCCACAGGGGAGTATTTACGGCATCCTGGGACCCAATGGCGCCGGCAAAACCACCAGCCTTCGTATGTTGATGCAAATTATTTTACCGGACTCAGGTACCATTCGCGTGTTCGGGCAGTATCAGAAAAACAGCTATCTGGATCGAATTGGCTACCTTCCGGAAGAACGGGGTTTGTACCGAAAAATGAAGGTTAACGATGTGGTCGCTTTTTTCGGTGAGCTCCATGGAATCAAACCATCCGACATCAGAAAGCGCACGACCTTCTGGCTGGAGCGCTTCGATCTGTTAGAATGGAGTAATCGGAAGGTGGAGGAGCTTTCCCGAGGCATGCAGCAAAAACTGCAATTCATCATTACCATTTTCCATGAACCGGATCTGATCATTTTGGACGAACCCTTCACGGGCCTGGACCCGGTAAATGCGCAACTCGTGAAAGATATCATCATGGAGGAACACAAGCGAGGCGCTACTATCATTTTTTCAACCCATTTAATGGAGCAGGTGGAAAAGCTTTGCGACCGCATTTGTCTGATCAATAAGGGACAGGCCATTTTGGAAGGCAAAATTCAAGACATCAAACAAAAATTCGGAAAAAACCATTTAATTGTTTCTTACACAGGGGACTCCGATTTTCTCTCCGATTCTTCCATTCAAGCCTATAACGATTACGGCAATTACGTGGAAATCTTGTTGGCAAAAGAAGCCAATCCCCAGGCTTTGCTGAAAAAAATCGTCAAACAGGCCGAAGTTTACAAATTCGAATTAGTTGAACCCTCGATGCATGAAATTTTTATCGAGACGGTACAATCGCTGGGAGGGGACAAAAATGAATAAGATCTTTACGGTTATCAAGCGGGAATACAACACCCGGGTACGCACAAAGGGATTCATCATCAGCACGGTTCTTATTCCCTTTCTGTTTGTGGTGGGTTTTGCCATTCCTGTGATTGCCACTCTCATGAATTCAGAAAAACCGCAGAAGATTGCCGTTGTCGATCAAAGCGGACAGATTTTTTCGCACCTTCAGCTGGTTTTTGCAGATACTCTTAAAAACGGGGAACGACTGTACAATTTTCTCCCGGTAAAGATTGAAGGGAAAGAGGGAACGGCTGTTAAAAATTACTTAACAAAAGAGGTGGAAACCCAAAAAATTCAAGGATTCCTAATCATCCCGGCCAATGTTCTTGACACAGGAAAGATCCGGTACTACGCCAAAAATGTGAGCAATTTTTCTGTGAATGAACGCCTGTCGCGACGAATCTCTAAAATTGTCACCCGCATTCGGTTGGAAAAGCAAAATCTGGATCCGTCATTTATCCGGACACTGACGAAAGGCATTAAGCTGGAAACTTTTAAAGTGACCCGAAGCGGCAAACAGCAAAAAGATTCGGGAGCCACATTTGCCATCACCTACATTTTGGTGTTTATGTTGTATATGGCGATCCTCATTTACGGGGCAACGCTGATGCGGAGCGTCCTTGAGGAAAAAACCTCACGCGTGGTGGAGGTTGTGGTTTCATCGGTTTCCCCGTTTAGGCTTATGGCCGGGAAAATCCTCGGCGTGGGTGCAGTCAGCTTTACCCAAATGTTCATCTGGGGCATGACCCTGTTCCTGATTTCAGTTTACGGCGTGGGGCTGGCCGCTTCGTTGGGTGCAGGGGATGTGCTGGCCAAATTTCATATCCCGCCCCTGGACCCGGTGGTTCTCCTTTATTTTTTCCTTTTTTTCGTATTGGGCTACATTTTATATTCTATTTTTTACGCGGCGATCGGAGCAATGGTTAACTCCGAACAGGAAGCCGGACAGTTTCAGACTCCCATCATCATGCTTTTGATTATTCCCATTTTGCTGATTATGCCCGTTGTCGCCAACCCGGACAGTACATTGGCGGTTTCACTTTCTCTTTTTCCATTTACGGCACCCATCATCATGTTCATGCGCATTTCTGTTCTGATGCCGCCGACATGGCAGATTGTGCTGAGTTTTATGATTCTGGGACTCACCATCTGGGGCTCTATCTGGGTAACCGCACGGATTTACCGGGTGGGGATTCTCATGTACGGAAAACGCCCCAATTTGCCGGAATTGTGGAAATGGATCAGGTATTAATCAAAATCCCAATAGTCCCCGGTACTTTTGGAGTGCCGGGGATTTCCATGTAAAGGATTTTGCTTGACTTTCCCCGATTATTTTCTTAAAATGATTTTAAAATATAGGCCACGAATTCACGAATTTTTTTTACAAATCCCGACAAAAATCAGCCGTTTCCATTCGTGAATCCGCGGCTTCCTTTTTTTCTCCTGAATAAGGTTGGGTGTACTCTTCTTTTGATATTTTAGCAATTTTCGACAGGATGGACAGGATGAAAGATGAAATAAAATATCCGGTAAACCCCGTCAAAAATTTCTTTAGGCTGACGCCAATGAGCAACTGTCTTTGCTTCACTCACTTAAATGACGGCTGCGGCTGCAATAGGGATTCCCGCCCGATGCGAAAATAGTTATTGCGCCAATTGACCTTGTAACTTAAGAACGGTATAAACCACAGCACACCGATGAGTAAATCTTTTAGTGGAACCAGCAGGTAATGATACCAGCGCAAATCGCTGCGCACCAATCCCGAAACATAGCGGTCATGCATCATTTTCAGCAGCGTTACGGCAGCTGCTTGTTCAATTCCCAGCGCGTTGTGCAAAAGAAAGGCCAGAATGACGCTCAAGGCCACAGGGTTGGAAAAGGATTCGATGATGTAATGATGCAGGTGCATACTACGCCGCATTTTGGCCCAGCGTGTGTGCCTGTTCAAAAAGTGTTTAAACGACCAATTCACATTCACGTTATCCACCAGCGCGGGAATCGTCCTGACCCGGTAGCCCAGTTCTTTTGTACGCAAACCCAACAAGTAGTCTTCAGCCAGATAATTTTTAAAGGCGGCGAATCCGCCCATTTGCTGAAGCAAGTGACGCGGGATGAGAATCGATTTCCCGATAACCACCGGAATCCCGGACAGGGCGTGGGCGACAAAGACATTAGGCGAAATGTAAGCGTTGATATGTAGGTTTTCCATTACCGCAGCCGGCTGTTTGGCGCCCACGCCGCGCAGAGTGGCCGTTACCAGCCCAACGTCCGGCTGACGGAGCTCTTGAACCATTTGCTTTAAAAAATTACGTTGCACGCGCGTATTGCTGTCGCTGATGAGCAAATACTCACCCGTGGCCTGACCATCCATATTGTACAAATTGTTAATTTTCGGATTCAGGCCGATCTCAAAATCGCTGATGACGATTTTTGCGGAAATATGCGCGTATTCCAGGGTCAGTTTACGCACCACATCAAAAGCGGGATCTGCGCGGGTATTCAAACCGAAAATCACTTCATAATGCGAATAATCCAGCTCAAAAAAGGAACGCAGATTTTCTTCCAGTTGGTCATCCAGTCCTTTGAGCGGCTTCAGGACGGATACCTTGGGGCCCGGCCCCGCAAACAAATCGCTGCCTGCCTTCATTCTCAGGGTCGTAATCACAGCCGACGTCGCCAGGTGCAGCAGACTGACGGTCAGAGCAAGCACATAAAATGCGACTATTACGGTGAACATTGATGATCCTGACGTTTGTTTATTTTTTTGAGATTAAGTGACTCGAATAACATCTGTCCTGTTTCTTGCATAAAAATAAAATAGAATCATTAGATTGGAATTAGAATCGGATTAGAATTATTTTAAATTTTGTTTTTCGCCGGAGCAGCCTTTCCGGCGCAGTCGCCGGCAATCATGCGGGCGTAATGTTCGGCGCTTGGTTTGACCTTTCGGGCGAAATCATTGGCGTAATCCACATGCACCAGACCAAAGCGCTTGGATTTACCTTCCAGCCATTCGTAATTATCCAAAAATGTCCAGTAAAAATAGCCTCTCACCGGCAAGCCGTTTTGCCGGGCACTGAGTATTTGCCGAATATGTTCGTCCATAAAGCGCATGCGCAGGGCTTCGTCGGTGGTAGCGATGCCGTTTTCGGTAATGAAAATATCCTTGCCGCTGCGAGCGACTGCTTTCAAAATTTGTCCCAGCCCTTTGGGATATATTTCCCAGCCCATATCGGTTAACCCGTGACCCGCTGCATCCTTAAAAAAGAAATGAATGGGGCGCCGGAAGTTCAGTTTAAACGCACTGTACATGCGATAATAGTAATTGACGCCCCAAAAATCGATTTTGTCGTTCAGCACAACCGGTTCGTCAAAATTGAACAAAAAGGGAAAACGAAATTTTAAGCGATTTAATTTAAAGGCATCCAGCGTCATCTTATTAAAAAAGCCGTGCAGCAAATCGGCTAAACTGCGGTCTGCGGCAAACCATTTGCGGCCCGGGGCAAAAACGATAAAGTGCTTGGCCAAACCGACCCTGGCCAATGGCCGGGCGCTCTTGATGCGGTCGTACACGCAGGCGTGCGTTTTAAGAATATTCAGAAAGGCGTGTATCATTTCAGTCACGTTATTCTTTCCGGGCGGAAATTTAGCGTCGCCGTAAGCGGCCAGCACCCAAACCAGCGGTTCGTTGAAGGTAATCCAGTAATTGATTTTCGATGCAAATCGCTTAATCAGCATTTCGGCAAAGCTGCAGAACACGTCCTGTGCCGCTTCGGAAGTCCACGGCGTTTGCGCATGAAACCACACAGGATGCGTAAAATGGTGCAGCGTTAAAAAAGGCTCGATGCCCATTTTTAGTAAGGTATCCAGCATCCGTTCATAGTGATCCAGCGATTTTTGGTCATAGTGTCCGCGCTTGGGCTCGATTCGCGCCCATTCCATGGAAAAGCGGTAGGCATTCACGCCAATAGACGCCAGCAACCGGTAATCTTCCTGCCAATACTGCCAGTGGGCTGCGCCGTTTTGATACAGGGGATTCTTCCCGTCCTGCCGAAAACCACCCAGTGCTTCCCATTGCGTCATGTCGTTTTGTACAAAGCCTTCCATCTGAAAAGCTGAAGTTGCCAGTCCCCAATAAAAAGGATCCATCAGTGTTTCGGAATCCTTTCTTTAGAAAAGCAGTTTTAGGGCAAAATTAGCAGAGACGAATCCCAAGACCGCACCGAAGAATACGTCCAAAGGATAATGCACACGCAGATAGATGCGGGAGTAGCCGATTAAACCGGCCAGTATGTACAGGGGCAGGACCAAGAAAGGCAGTTGGTAGCCAAGCAATTGGGCCATTAAAAAAGCCGCCGCAGTATGCCCCGAAGGAAAACTGTATTGATCCGGCGGGACAATTAAGAATTTCAATTCCGGATGCCGCGTGGAAGGACGCAGCCGTTTGACGGAATTTTTTACCAGCAGGTAAACCGGCAGTTCCAATCCAAAGGCCAGTAAAGCGCTGAAAAAAAATAGCTTTCCGGCACCTCCACCCGCCAGCAATTCCCTCAGGGCGATAAGCGCGTACAGGTGACCGTTGCCCAAATGGGACAATCCCTTGTAAAATTGCTTTAAAAATGCACCTTCGCGCCGGCTGGAAACCAGCACAAATAAATTAAAATCGAAGCGTAAAATATTTTGTCCGATTGATTTTACCATAGACCCATCTCAAAGTGATTTATTTGTTTTTCTTTATGATAGCAATGAATTGTTAAAAATACATTAGCGTTTGAATAGAATTTTGTAAAAAAGGAACCCGATACCAGAGAGAAGCCGGTTTCCCTTTGCGTGCTGGTCACATCATGAGGCAGGAGGCTTTAGGTAGATGGATATTTTAGACCCCCCCGGCGCAGTTAAAGTTCCGGGAATTTTAAAAGAACAGGCATGGCAATAAGCTTACTTAGAAATTTCCCTTGACTTTTTCAATGATTTTCGTTAAGATGATTTAAAAATAATACCCACGAATTTCACAAATTCCAAAAACTCTAATCCAATAAAAACCCTCGTCTTCATTCGTGAATTCGTGGCATAATTTAATTCTCCTGAATCAGGTTGGGCCTACACTTTATCGAAAATTTCAAAATCTTTTTGAGTGGTTTTTTTCTCTATCGGAAGAAACAGAAGCAAATAGTTTTAACTTTCTAAATAAAGAATAAGGAAAGGGGTAAATCATGACGAAAATAATTCTAATTTCATATATCTTCTCTTTTGCCATTGCGTCTGCAATATTAATAACAAGTATAAAAAAAAGAAATGAAATGCAAAAGCAAATTCAGCCGATATCAGGGAGCTGGTCAAATAAATTTAATTTTTTTACTCCTTTTAGTTTATTACGCTGTTTGATATTATTTTTATATGTTCTATTTTGTTTTTACGAAATAATTCTCAATCCTTCCAAAAATTATGGTCATTTTTCATTGGAGTTAATTGTAATTTTACTAAGTTTCTATCCTAAATGGACAGTTTCAATTGGTACAAAAGGAATATTGTTTAAGCAAAATATAATTTTCTGGGATCAAATGAAATTAAAAAGAATATTATCAACGCGAAACTATATGCTCTTAGAATTGGAATGGAATGAGAAAGATTCAAATCACAAACGAAGTCAGAAAATACCTGTTCCGTTACGCTTTAAAGATGAGATTTTGGAAAAAATAAATCAGGAAAAATGAACTGATTTTTAGTTTAGCCTGTTTATTAAAGAAAAGAATTTCCGGTATCAAAATAACGTATTTTCACTCTTTAATATATTATTATTATAACGCTTATTTGGAGTTGGCTCCCTGCATTTTAGAAGCTTACCATTTGCCATACTCCTGTCATTCAGAAGGAATCTTTTTTAGCGAACGCAAAATAACTCCGGGGAAAGATTCCTGCTGAATGACAATTCATTCGTGCTTTTAATATCGATACCAATAGAAGTGGATTTTGCATGGTAAAAATTTCTCTTGACTTTTCCAATTATCTTTGTTAAAATAATTTTAGAAAAATAGCCCTGAATTACACGAATTATGCTAATTTAAACCCCGTCGAAAACCTTCATGTTCATTCGTGAATTCGTGGCGTGATTTTATTCTCCTGAATCGGGTTTAGCGTACACTTCATCGAAAATTTCAAAATCTTTTTCAGCAAGACAAGATAAGCATTTTCACTTGAAAAAATTATTTTTGCGGCTTTAACATCTGCTTTTCGAACATTGCGAGTCGTTTTTTCAAAGTGTTAAGCCATTTCTGTTTATATTAACATTACGGGGAGATCATGGAAGAGAGAAATCATTTCAAAAGATCTGCATCAATATTGGAGCTTGCTTTACTTCGGAAGACGATCGAGAGGCGCTCACTGGAGTGCTGGGGGGAGGATAAAAAGGTTGTACTTCTTGGAAATCATCCGCTTTTTACCGATGTTTTGTCACAAATAGAGCACTTTGCCTGTTCGGACGATCCGGTGTTACTGAAAGGTGAGACTGGTGCAGGGAAGGAACTATTTGCCCGGTCGCTATACCTATTGAACAGAATGAATGGACGCCAATTTCTGACCGTAAATTGCGCCAACTTCAAGAATGAATCGCTTCTGGAGAGCAAATTTTTCGGACACACGAATGGCAGTTTTACAGGAGCAGTGAAGGATCACAGGGGGGTATTTGAGCGGGCAAATGGGGGCGTTCTGTTTCTGGATGAGGTTGAGACGCTGCCACTAACTGCTCAGGGAATGCTGCTTCGGGTACTGGAAGCGAGAGAGATTATGCCATTGGGTAGTGAGAAGTTTAGACATATAGATGTTCGGATAGTAGCGGCTACCAATCAGGATCTTTTCTCACTGGTGAGGGGAGGATTATTTCGCAAGGATTTGTATTATCGGTTAAATGTTTTGACAATTGAGGTTCCACCACTTCGGGAAAGGGGAGATGACTGGGGGGTGTTGGTGGATTACTACCTTGAACAGTTGAACAAATCTGAGGGTAGAAGGAAGTATTTTTCAGAGGAGGCATTGGGTATACTTGAGACCTATCCTTGGCCGGGGAATGTGCGGGAGTTAATCAATGTAGTGAAGACCGGTTTCTATGACAGTCCGGGGCAGGTGATTGAGGTGGGGAGTATTCATAAGAAGTTGGAGAGAAGGCTGGAACAGAAACTGACTTCTGGTTACAACGATACTGGAGTTTTATACAACTGGATGATAGAGAAGGGAAAGAGTTTCTGGGAAATGGTGAAGAAACCCTACCTCAATCGGGATTTGAACCGAAGAGAGGTGAAGGCAATTCTACGAATGGGTTTAAAGGAGGCGGGGAACTATAAGAAATTGGCAGAATTGTTTAATATTGAGGAAAAAGATTACAAAAAATTTATGAGTTTTTTGTATGATAATCGATTGAAGTAAAAAAGTCTGGCTACAGTCTGATCAAGTCAGACTATAGCCAGAATTTTAGTTTATTGGTAAATAAAGTGTTAAGTGAGATACAAAGATAAAGTCAGACTATAGGCTGACTTTACTATAAAATTAGCAGTTTTTGTAAGTAGTATAATATTGTAAATAACAGTATGTTAGATTAATAACATATTATGGTATAATGTTTGCACATAAAAATATAGTTGGTATAATTTATAAATAAAAATCAAAATAATAAGGAGACAGTAATATGATTAAGTTTCTGAGAGCAAGAAATATTAGCAGTAATGTACGTCCTGGATGTGCGTGTGCGTGCTGCAATCCCCAGTGCCAAACAGATACATCCTATATGTTGGGATATGCCGAGGGATTAGCAGATGTAATTCTTGGTTCTGCAACATTATCTTAGGGGTCAATGTTATATTTAGAGTATATTTCAAAGTTACGTGATAAGTTAAAGCCATTGATAAGAAGCTTTCAAAAAGATCAATTTCATCAATTGGTTAATTTCAAGGAATTGGTTCCAGAGTTTATCCCATGCATTGGGGAAAAAGATTTTCTTAATCAGAGTTTGGAGCCAAAGGATGAGTCCCTTACCAAGGGAGCGTTTTTGAGAATCAATAAGCGTCACTTTTGTACTGTCCACCATTAGAAAGCGATAAGGGGCTTTCTTAAAATCAGACCAATGACCAGCTTCTCGGGCGAACAAATGGAGACTGCGCCAGAAAGTAACCTTGCTAAATCCGGCTGGTAAAATAGTATTGGATTCGGTGGTCGCCTTCTGGTAAGACATGTGAATGGCCAGGTTAATGGCTGACCTCAGAGATTCCCACTGGCAGTGTTTGTAGGGTTCAATCGAGAAGATTTTCCTGAGCGGAAAGAAGCTTCTGTTGGTTTGTCTGTTCAATAATTGAGCAAAGCTATAACTGACGGTTCCAAAAGAAGTTCTGAATATGAGAGAGTGGCTTTCATGGCCGTTACGGCAATAACGTTCCCTGTCCTTACGCAGGTCATTATCAATCGCCTGGTTCTCAAGTGCTTTCAGAAATATCTCTAAAAAAGCTTCGAATACTATGCAGCAAGTGATAAGCAAGCAAGGTAATAAAAATGTGTGCATCACTCCTATCTTCTTTCTGATGAAAAACAGGACGCATTAGAAGCTCTGACTTCATCGTTCGAAAAGCATCTTCCACTTGCGTCAACATATGTAGATTGACCAGATGTCTTTTTCGGACAGATCAAAGTGGTCTGTCCGTAGAAAATAAGCGCCACTGAATCGTTGATCGGATTGTTCTTTTTGCTGCTTTAAATTACTCTTGCAATACAGAAAGATTTCATTTTCGCCGGTGATGCGTTTCGCTTCGACCTTGTTCTGTTTTGTCTCTTTGCTTTGGGATTGGAAGCAGCCCGGCCTTCAAAGCAGGTGTTGGTCAGATCGTAAAGAATAATCGTTTCATTAAGAGAAAACAAATCATTTTCTCTCGTGCGAAGATAAGCTTTAATTTCTGTTTTATGGTCATAGAGTAAATCGATCACTCTGTACAGGCTGTTGAGGGACAAATGTTGTGCCCAACGATACAGATGCCTTTCGTTCCCCGGGTGCACCAGGCGCCCAATAATTAAAAGCATGGCTATTTCGATCTGACGTTTGCTTAATCCGCATGCCTTAAGGCATTGATGCAGGCGAAGTCCTCTGAAAAAGGTGACGCCAGAATATTCACCGCCAATGTGCCGAACTCGATGATTTTGTAATGACTGAATATCAACTATTTCAAAATGATTTGGCTCAATATCAATGGCATGTTTTTCTATGAATTGTTGAGCAAATTTTTGGGCCAGCGTTTCAATCTCTGGCTTTTCCGTGATAAATGATTTTTGTCCCTGGATGATGGCCTCAATGCGTTTGGTCAGACTCGGCCATTTATCTTTGGAAATCGGTAGACGGCCAAGAGACTATAGTAACTTTTGGCGTACTCCTTTTTCGGCGCGAATGGATTCAACCAGTTGTTGGCATTCATATTTTGTTGAACCGGCTTTGTTTCTTTTGTAAACCGTGCGGATCAACATACTATAAGATAATAAGCCATGCAATGCCAGACAAGCTTATTATTTACAGGTCACTACATTGAAAACCTTTACTAAAACATTGAACTTATGCCCAATTATGCCTGATTTTTACCCCTTTTCTGATGTTTTGTGGTGAACTTGGGTTATCACGTAACTTTGAAACAAAGTCTAAATTTAACATTGACCCTAAATGAATAAGAATATTTTATATGAGTAGTTTAAATGACTAATAAAAAAAGCATACCATTTATTTTTAAGTTTAAAACAGAAAATAATTTCTATATTTATGATATTAATACAAATGATATTATAAGTGTTGAAAAAATTATTTGGGATATAGTTGATTATATAATGATTTTGGGGAAGAATGAGATTATTGAAAAATTTAAAAATGTGTATTCAAAGAATAAAATTAATCACGCTATTAAGGAAATAAATAATTTTAAAGAGAAATATTCGATTTTTAAAGTAAATTCAATAAAAAGTATTAAATTTCCACTTTCAATAAAAGAGATAGAATTCTATCTTAATAATAATATTTCACATATTATTTTAAATGTTACTGATTATTGCAATTTAAATTGCAATTATTGTAAATTTTCAGGACATTACTATTTTGAGCACATACATAGTTATAAATTTATGACCGAAGAAATTGCTAAAAAATCTGTGGATTTTCTCATTGATCATAGTAAAAATCTAAAACAAGAAAAGCTATCAATAGGTTTTTACGGAGGAGAACCACTTTTAAATTTTCGGGTTATTCAATATGTTGTTGATTACGCCAAAAATAAAATAAAAAATCCTATTAATTTTTCAATTTCAACGAACGGGGTTTTAATTAATAAAAAAATTGCCCAATTTTTAATCAAAAATAATTTTATCTTGAACATTAGTATCGATGGACCTAAAAAAATCAATGATCGTTACCGGAGAGATAAAAAAGGTAATGGATCATTTGACCAAATTAGCAAAAATTTAAAACTAGTTAAATTAATGCATTTTAAGTATTTTTCCAAAAGAGTTGGTTCTATTGTAACCCTATCTCCCCCATTTAAATTAAAAGAAGTTTATGATTTTTTCAATTATTTTCCCGATATACCTCCAGGAGTTGTTCGGATATCTTTAGTTGACACAGAAGATACAGGTTTTTATAATCAATTTAATAAAAATAATATTTGGAAAAATTATGATATTCAAAGAAAAGAAATAGAAAAATTATTTTTTAGGAAAATTATTTCAAAAAAATTTGAAGATATTTCTAATTTCGAGTGGGGATATTTAGGGAAATCATTAATCGACATTCATACAAGAGATATATTCTTATTAAATGAAAATATTGATCCAAATGGTATCTGCATTCCAGGATTTGAACGACCATTGATCGGCACAAATGGTTCAATTTATATATGCGAAAAAATGGGATATAATTTTCCTATAGGTAATATTGATACAGGATATAACATACAATTAATATTAAAATTAATGAATGATTACATCAAAATTAGCCACAAATGTAAAAATTGTTGGGCTGTTAGGCTTTGTAAAGCATGCTTTATAACTGCAAAAAAAGGAAAAATACTTGATAGAGTGAGAAAGAATGAAAATTGCATAAAAATATTAAGTTATCATGAAAACTCACTTAATTTTTATTGTAAAATTATGGAAAATAATCCACAATTGTTAGATCGAATTGTAATTCCAGTTTTTACTAATAGATAGAAAATTATTATGAAAAAAGATTATTTAAGAAAAGTTTTAAGGTTATTTTTTATTCTATTTTTTATTATTTGTGCTAATAATACATTTGCTCAGGATTTTTCTACATTTGTTAAAAAAGATTTGGTTGTAGGTAATACTAATGAAAATAAAGAAGAAAATATTATTCTTTCTTATCCTACGGATGTTGTTATCGATAGCCAAAAAAATATATATGTGATTGATTCGTATTTTCTTTATAAATTTAATAATTTAGGTAAATTAATTTTTAAAAAAGAATTTTTAAAAGGAAAAGGTCCCGGTGAATTTATTGAACCATATGATTTGACCTATATTAATGAACATATTTATATTCTTGATCATGTTTTAGAAAGAGTTTCTATATTAGATCAAAAAGGAAATTACTTAAATTCCTTTCAAATTCCATTTTTAGCTTATAAGTTATCTAAATGGAAAAAAAAATATCTAATTTTGCTCGGAGAATATAATGAGAATATTTTCCATGTGTTTACTACTAAAGGTAAGTATAAATATGGTTTTGGAAATCCATTTTCCAGACCCCCTAATTTAAAAGGATTAACTTCTAGTGGAATGGAATGGTATGTGAATTTTGATACAATATATGCTATTAGCCCATTTAAATCTATAATTAATAAATACATCGATAAAAAACTATCTAATACTTATTTTATTAAAGACATAAATATTTCACCACCCAAAGGATATAATACCAGAACAGGTGCAATTACTTTTATTTTCCCATCAGGAATTAATGGGATTGTTGCTTATAAAAATAAGTTATTTATTACAACGTTTAAAGTTATTCCCAAGCCTTCAAAATATTACTTCTATATTTATAATATGGAAAATAAAAAATTAATTAAGGTCTTTAAAATAAAATATTACCTCAAAATTGCAAGAGTTGATTCAACAGGTAAATTTTATTTATTAGGCACCACTTATTTTATGAGAGTAAAAATAAAATGAAATATATTTTCATTTTTGTTATTCTTTCCTTAAGCGTCGTATTATTGCCTTTTAATTACATATATTCACAGTTAGAGAAAAAATCTTTTATAACATTAGCAGAGCAATTATATAATATCCCGGTAGATTTATCTTTTGATCAATCTGGTAATCTATATGTATTGAATAGTGGCCGCAGATATATACAAATATTTGATGCACATGGTCGATTTATTAAAGATATTGGCAAGAATTCGCTTGGCCGATTGCGTGGTTTACAGCCTTTTGCTATTGATGTTTCGAGAAATAATATTATCTATGTGTTAAATCATGTAACAAAACAGATTGTAGAAATAAATTATTTTGGAAAATTGTACAAGATATTAAATTTTGATTTTTGGGTTAATAATTTAAAAATATTACGAAACGGAGATTTATTACTTCTGGGCAATAAATCTAACCATATTTTTCATGTGTACAACAAAAATGGGAATTATTTGTATAGTTTTGGTAATGCTTTCCAGCCACCAAATAAAAAATTTAATTGGCAGATGGCAGGCCCTATGGAATTCTATATTAATCGTGATACAATTTATGTTGCCAGTAATTTTAGATATGAAATTCAAAGATATGTGAATAAAAAACTTAATTGGGTGTATATTTCAAATGACTCACTTAAAATAGCAGCGAATGTTAAATCATCAAAAAGAGGAATTGAAATATCCTTTCCTAGCGGAATAAGCGGTATTGTAGAGTGTGGAAACTTGCTTTATGTTTCTTTATTTTTCATCGATAAAACAAAAAGAAAATATTATTTGGATATTATTGACGTAAAACAAAAGAGATTAGTTCAAAGATTTCAATTTAATGATATATTGATGGTGAAAATAAAAAAAGGTGAAAAGAGAATATTTGCGATCTATGATAATTCTATAATTTATATATTCTATAATTGTGAGAGAAGTTACGAATAAACGGAGAATTTGAATATGATTAGATTTGTTGGGAACATGTTTCTTCTTAGTGGATATAGGCCACAATTACACTGTGTATGTTTTTGTATTGATTTGAGATGTCGTTTTTCGTGGGGGTATTTGGAAGGCTATTCTGATGCTTATCTTATTGGAATGAGCAGATTATGAGTCGATTTGCCATATCTAATGATATAAACATTATAAAATTATTGATAGATTTGTTTAAAGATAAGAAATCAGAAGGAAAAAATGTTGCCCTTCTATTTGGGAATGAAATACAACAAGAGCCTTTCCATATTTCTTATGTTAAAAATGTTTTCCCATATATAATGCAACATTGGAAAATAGGATTATTTGCTTCAATATTGCTTCTTATAAGTGTATTATCTTCTCTTCCCCAACCTTTATTTATAAAGTATATAATAAACAATGTTATTATTAATAAAGACATTTCAATTCTTACAATTGTTATTTTTAGTCTGATAATATTATTGATTATGGAAGCTTTCTTTACATTTTTGAAAGATTTTTACTTTTTCCAATTTGAACAAAACATCATTTTTGAGATTCAATGTCGTCTTTTTCAAAAAGTCTTACATTTTCCCAAATCATTTTTTGATAATGAACAAACTGGTTATATAATGTCGCGATTGTCAGGAGACATATTCCAACTACGTTTACTTTTTTCAAGTTCAGTTGTTGAAATTCTTACAAGTGTACTTAAATTTACAGGAGCAATTGTAATATTATTCTTTTTGCAATGGAAGCTTACATTATTATCATTAACAATTCTCCCTTTTTTCTTTATCACAGTTCAGTCTTTAGGAAAGAAAACAAGAATATTAAGCTATAATATGATGGAAAAATCAGCACAAGTGTCTAAAAATTTACAAGAATCTATTTCCGGTATATCACTTATTAAAACTTTTGTCACTGAGCAAAAAGAAACTCAGAAAGTATCTCAAAGCTTGATAGAATCTATACAGGCAAATATAGAGCAAAATACATTAAATGCTTTTTCAAAATTTGCTATTAGCATTATTGCTTCATCTGGTACAGTATTAGTACTGTGGTATGGGGTAAAAGAAATAATATTTGGTCATTTCACAATTGGGGGTTATGTGGCTTTTATTTCTTATTTGACTTATCTTTATGGCCCTTCTCGTTTTTTAGCAATTATGCATATTCATTTACAAACAGCGTTTGCCGCACTTAAACGTGTATTTACGTTATTTCAGATTATTCCAGAAGACGATAGCAATAAGATGGAAATAAAATTATTTAGACTAAAAGGACAAATTACATTTGAGAATGTATGTTTTTCTTATAATCAAAAGAGATTTGTTTTAAATAATATTTCATTTTCTATAAAAAGTGGTGAAAAGGTAGCATTGGTAGGGCACACCGGAGCTGGCAAAAGTACGATTGTTTACCTTATTTTGAGGTTATATAAACCCCAATTTGGAAGAATTTCTTTTGATGGAATAGATGCAAATCTTTTAAGTGTAAAAAATTTGAGGGAAAGAATTGGAATTGTATCCCAAGAAATTTTCCTCTTTGATGATACTATTTTTAATAATATTCTTTATGGAAAACCTGATGCTACAAAAGAAGATGTAATAATAGCAGCAAAAAAAGCTCAAGCACATGATTTTATTATTCAATTATCTAAAAAGTACTATACTTATGTTGGAGAAAGAGGGGTAAAATTATCTATGGGACAAAGACAACGTATCTCAATTGCAAGAGCAATCTTGAAAAATCCAGATATTTTAATTCTTGATGAACCAACATCAGCAATTGATTCAATAACTGAAGAAGCAATAAAAAAACTTATTTTCGAAGAAATGCAAAATAAAACAATTATTACAATTGCTCATAATTTATCAACAATATCATTAGTGGATAAAATATTAGTTGTAAATGATGGGCAAATCCAAAATCAAGGAACTCATAATGAATTAATTGTGAATGACAGTGTATATAAAAAAATGTTTGAAAGCCAATTTTTTTTTCAAACTAATCTCAATAAATTATAAAAAACTATCAAAAATATAATTACAACCAAAAGTGATGAAAGGCAAATTATTTGCAGGTATTAATGATACTTGTTTATATGTGTATAATATGAAAAATCTATTAAAGTAAATAATGAGTCTGCTCTAAAAGGCGTTTGCACACAAATCTTACGAATTTTCATGAATTTATTTTTATGCCTTCTGGAGAGTCGATGGAAAATATTTGGGCTGCGTAAAGTCAAATTATAGGATCATAAAAGGTCAAAACGGCAAATTGTATTTCCGGATAGAAAATAATGAAAACGAAGAATTTGCTCCACAAGACTGGACAAAAATAAATATTCGAAGCCTGTTCTGAAAAACGGGAAATTGGCGTGATCCAAGAACTATGACGATTAAAAATATTCCAAACCCTCCAAAAATAGCTTAATTAAAAATATATTGCATTTTCTGCAATATATCACTATTTTCCAAAAAAGGATATATTTTTACGATGCCGCACATCATTTCAACAAAGCAAATTATTTCTTTCATAGTGATAGCTGCCTTCTTTTTTATTCTGGGGCTTTTCATTTCGCCTAAATTGCCCTTCTTTTCCTTCCAACAACAACGCATCCATTCCGAAAAAAGTGATTCCATTTCGGTTGAACAATCTCCGGTTGCTGTAGAAGCTGAGCCTGCCCGAATGGGAACGCTGGTTATGCGGCTTTCGGCCACGGGTCTAACCCGAGCCGTGCAGGAAATTTCAATTATGCCAAAAGTAAGCGGCCAAATTGTCAAATTACCCATTCAGGAAGGTCAATTTGTAAGGAGGGGAACTCTGCTTTTGAAATTGGATGATCGGGAATATCGCCTGGCGCTGGCCGAAGCAAAGGATAACCTGTTGGGCGCCGAGGTGAAATACGGCATTCAAATTAAAGAAAGAAAAAAGGACAAATCATTGCAGAAGGAAGACAGGAAGCTTTCGCATGAAGAGAAGGATTTATTTTCGGAACCATTTAATTCACAAAATTCATTACTCAGCAGCAAGCTGACACACGACATTGCCGAAATTCTTTCCGGCAAAAAACAGGAAGAGTTGATTGCCCAAAAAACAGGACTCACAGCGGCGGCAATCGCCGTTCAGCGGGCGGAACTCAATCTGTCCTACACGGAACTCCGTGCTCCATTTTCCGGATACATTGCCGATCTCAAAATCAAACAAAATCAGCAAATTTCTGTCGGACGGGAGGTCTTTCATCTGGTGGATTTATCACCTGTTGAAGTGGAACTTCAGGTGCTGGAAAGTGAGGTTGGCCTCATCAAAGAAGGACGAAAGGCAGCGATCACCTTTCCGGCCTACCCCGATGAAGTATTTCACGGCAAAGTGACTGCTATTAGTCCGTTGGTAAATCCCAAAACCAAAACGGTCAAAGTGATTGTGCGGCTGCCCAATCGCAACAAAAAAATTCTACCGGGCATGTTTGCTTATGCTAAAGTGGAGGGCCGGATTTTTAAAAAGCGATTTTTGGTGCCCAAAGAGGCCCTTTTGATTCGGGATCAGAGGAAATTAGTGTTCATTGTGAGAAATGGTAGGGCAAAATGGTGTTATGTGAAAACCGGCCTGGAGAATGATAAATATGTTGAGATTTTAAGCTCCGCATTCGGCCTCAAACCGGGTGAGCTGGTGATTACAAAAGGTCAGTACACGCTTGTGCACGACCAGAGGGTGGTAGTGAGAAAAAAACGCTGATAGGTACAATTTCTTTCTACAGATTCACATCTGTAGTTACCGGATACCATCCCCTTGCGGGGATGGGGAGATTGGGGAATGGCGGTATTTTAAAAATGCGGAATATTTCCGGAAATTCTAATTGTATGTGAAAAAAGGAGTCCGCTTTTGCGGACGAAATAAGAGCAGCCATCGGCGTGAGCCCGTGGTAAAAAGAGGGATTCACACCCGAAAGCTACCGGATTCTGTCCCCTGTGGGGATGAATCAGGAAGATGGTAGAGGGATTTCGCCCTCTGCGAGGGCTTGGGGTTTATTTTATTGGAAGGATTGTTCTCTACAGATTCACATCTGTAGTTACCGGATACCATCCCCTGCGGGGATGGGAGATTGGGGAATGGCGGTATTTTAAAAATGCGGAATATTTCCGGAAATTCTAATTGTATGTGAAAAATTGAGTCCGCTTTTGCGGACGAAATAAGAGCAGCCATTGGCGTAAGCCCGTGGTAAAAAGAGGGATTCACACTACCGGATTCTGTCCCCTGTGGGGATGAATCAGGAAGAGGATAGCGGGATTTCGCCCTCTGCGAGGGCTTGGGGTTTATTTTATTGGAAGGATTGTTCTCTACAGATTCACATCTGTAGTTACCGGATGCCATCCCCTGCGGGGATTTGGAATTCAAGAATTGAAACGTTTTGAGAAACAGAATTGTTTAGGATGTATTGGTTGCATTTTGAAAAAAAAATGAGTCTGCCTGTGGCAGACGAAATACGAATAACCATTGGCGTGAGCCAATGGCCATGAACGAGTTAAAAAACCTATAGCCCTCGCAGAGGGCGGCATTTTCTAATTCATATAAATTAACTAAAACTCCAATTACAGAACCTTAATTCATGTCGATCTCCGAAATATCCATCAAGCGTCCCGTGGCCACTGCCATGTTTTACATCGGGGTAATCCTTCTGGGAATTGTTTCACTGACCCAGCTTCCCGTGGATTTGCTGCCCAACCTCTCATACCCCAAACTTACTATTCGAACCTTCTACACGGACATTCCGCCCACCGAAATCGAAAAACTTATCACCATTCCTATTGAAGAAGCTGCGGGAACTATCTCCCGTGTGAGGCGGGTCCGTTCCATTTCCAGAGAAGGCGTATCGCTCGTTGTGCTCGAATTTCTTTGGGGAACCAATATGGATATCGCTGCGCTTAACGTACGTGAAAAATTGGATAACCTGCGCTGGATTCTCCCCAGGGAAGCCGGCCGCCCCACCATTTTGCGCATGGATCCCCGCAGCCAGCCCATCATGTCCCTTTCCGTAACGGGGGTTGACTTTATTCAACTTAAGGAGTTTACGCGAAATGTAATTAAACGCCGGCTGGAGCAAATAAATGGTGTTGCCCTTGCTACTGTTATCGGCGGCCTTGAGCGTGAAATTCAAATCAATGTGGACAGCCGAAAGCTCCTGGCGCTGGGCATTTCCATTCATGAGGTAGCTTCCGCTCTGGCCAGCGCCAATCAAAATTTGCCGGGCGGCACCATTCGCAAGGGGCGTTACCGGTACGCCCTCCGCACACTGGGCGAATTCCAATCGATTTCTGAAATCGGGAATGTTGTGGTGGCTCGTGGGGATAACGGCTCGATTGTGCCGTTAAAAAAAGTGGCGCAAATTGTGGATGGATTCAAGGAACGGGACTCCATTACGCGGTTCAATGGACGGGAATCGATCGGATTGATGCTCACAAAAGAGGCAGGCGCCAATACGGTGGATGTTTCCCGCCGGGTTAGGAAAGTGCTGACACAGCTCCGCAGTGAATATCCTAAGGTATCAATAGCCGTCGCCGATGACGAAGCCAGGTTTATTTCCAGCGCTATTTCGAATGTCCTGCAGGCATTAATTGTCGGTGGAATTCTAGCTTTTCTGGTGCTTTTCTTTTTTATGCATGATATCCGAAATCCGATCAATATTGCTACCTCCATTCCCATCGCCATCCTTGCCACATTTGTTCTGATGTTTTTCAGCCACGTCAGCCTAAATATGATTTCGCTGGGCGGACTTGCACTGGGTGTTGGCATGTTGGTGGATAATTCCATTGTAGTGCTTGAGAATATCTTCCGGCATGAACGGGAGGGTGAAGATCCCATTACGGCCGGGGTGGTTGGCAGCCGGGAAGTGGCGATGGCCGTCACGGCATCCACACTGACAACAGTCTCGGTATTTTTTCCGATCATCTATGTCAAAGGCATTGCGGGACAGCTTTTTCGAGACCAATCCCTGACGGTCACGTTTTCGCTTTTGACGTCGTTAGTCGTGTCGCTCACCCTTCTGCCCATGCTGGCATCTCGATTTTATCGCAAAACAGCGGGGGTCAGGCCTTCCAAGGAGAAAACGCTTCCTGAAGTGCGTCTCTATGAATCCCTTTTTCGGAAAAAGACGACTGCTTTCCCCATGTGGCAAAAATTCATCCACCCTGTTCGGAGATTTTTAGATGTTACACGTCAATTCCCGTTAAATTTTTTCAAGCTGATCCTAAACGGGATAAAACCCTTTTTTGGTTTTTTCTTTAAAAAGGTTTTGAAAATAGCAAATGCTCTGCTTCAGCCTTTCTTTCGAATTTCGGACCGCTGGTACGATGCCCTTCTCCGGACGCACGAAAAACTGCTGCGATGGTCGCTCGATCATCAAGGAAAGCTTCTTCTGATTACCGGGTGTGCACTGATCGCAACCCTGCTGCTTGGGCTGACCATCGACCGCCAGCTTCTGCCAAAGGTAGAACAGAACAGATTTACAGTGCGCGTCAATTTACCCCCTGGAACAAGTCTTGAAACGACCAATGATACAGTCGGCAAAATTGAGAACACTCTTTTATCCAATCCAGGGGTGAAAACGATTTTTTCACGCATTGGCACGGCTGCCAGCCAGACCAATATTTTGTTAAAGGACTCGGGCCGGAATCTGGCGCAAATTCAGGTTCAGGTAAGACCCGGAAGGCATGCTTCCGAAAAAGTGATGGCCTATTTGCAGCAAAAACTGGGAGCAATTAAAGGAATTGAAATCACGTATGAAAGTGGGAACAACATCCTATCACAGTTCATTGGGACTTCCCGGGCGGACATCGCCATTAAAATTACAGGGGAAGACCTTTCCACCTTGAGAAGGCTGCTGCAAAAGGTTGAAGAACGGGTTCGGACGGTTACCGGATTGACAAATATTCACAGTTCCTACAAGGGGGGGCGTCCGGAAATACGGATTACAATTGACCCTGAAGCCGCCGGCCGTTTCGGGCTTTCATCCGAACAAATTGCCCGATTTATTCGAAATCGAATGCACGGCACGGTCGCCACATATTTTAAAGAATTTAATCGCAAGGTCGATGTACTGGTCCGTCCCGAAGTGAACGAACGTAATGAATTATCTGACCTGCTGCAATCGGAAATCATTTCAGGCGGAATAGCTATTCCGGTTCGGCAATTGATTCACACGGCTCTGGTTCAGGGGCCGGTGGAAATCCGTCGGGAGAACCAGACACGCGAATTGGTTTTATATGGAAACATTGCGGGACGCGGTGTAAGTTCTGCCATTCGGGAGGTGGACAGGCGTGTCTCCGGGATTAATACACCTGTGAATTGTCGGATCGCTGTAGCGGGTGAGCGGGAGGAAATTAAACGTTCTTTTCGCAGTCTGATTCTGGTTTTTCTGTTGGCTGCAGGGCTTGTTTATATGATTTTAGCAGCGCAATTTGAATCGCTGATTTACCCGTTCGTGATCGGTTTCACCGTTCCGCTGGCGTCCATCGGCGTAATTCTGGCCCTTTTTCTCACGGGTCAAAGTTTCAATATTATTTCGCTCATTGGGATTGTGGTGCTGATGGGTATTGTAGTGAACGATGCGATTGTAGAAGTGGATTTTATCAACCAGGAAAGAAGCCGGGGCAGACCGCTCCGGGAGTCCATTCTGGAAGCCGGAAGAAAGCGCCTGCGTCCGATTGTGATGACATCTGTTACCACTGTTTTTGGGCTGCTGCCGATGGCTGTCGGTGTGGGAAGCGGGGCGGCCCTGCGGCGTCCGCTGGCCATTGTGGTCATTGGCGGCCTCATAACAGCCACGTTTTTGACATTGATTGTAGTTCCGGTGTTGTACGGTTTGTTTGCAAAAAATAAAGAAAACCACGAATTGTACGAATTGCACGCAAAATAGAGAGCATCCTGATACTGGAATTATTGTTTAAAAGGGAAGTTTACGCCATGATTGCCGCCGCGGTGGAAGTGTATCGGGAAATAGGATTTGGTTTTCCGGAAGCAGTTTACCAGGAGTCATTTGCTGTTGAAACGTCAATAATCGTATGAATTTTATTAAACTCGTTATTAAACGCCCCACGGCGGTGGCTATGGCTGCCCTGGCGATTCTCTTTACCGGCCTTGCCTCGCTGGGTCATCTTCCTCTGGAACTCACTCCCAATGTGAGTTTCCCCAAACTCTCTGTGGTCACCCGCTGGCCGGACACCTCCCCGGAAACCATGGAAGCCTTTGTTACCTCCCCAATCGAAGCCGTGGCGAACACCGTTACAAATGTCCGAAGCGTCAATTCTATCTCCGAAGAGGGGCAATCTGCCGTCGATATAGAATTTAACCGTGGCACGCACATGGATTTTGCCGCAATGGAATTAAGCGAAAAGCTCTCTCTTGTGCGGGAGAATTTCCCTTACGGCGTTCTGCCGCCGCAAATTCAAAAATACGTGCCCAAAGAATTTCAGACCGGCCGGTTTCTCTCCTATCATCTCACGGGCAACGTCCCTCTTGCGAAAATCCGGCAATACGCCCTGAGCCACATTCGCACCTCGCTGCTTTCCATAGAAGGTGTGGCAGATGTGCAGGTGTTTGGCGGGCAGGATCCGGAGCTGCAGATTGAAATCGATCCCCAAAAATTACGGACTTTTGGCCTGTCCGTTCAGCAAATTACTTCAGTTTTGCACGATCTAAACGTGCGGCTGGCATCCGGGAAAATCATTAGGGAAACCCGGCAATACGATCTGATTGCACAGAATCCCCCTGCCAATATTCAGCAAATCCGGAACAGAATTCTCACATCGCGCAGAGGTTCACTCATTCGTGTCGGGGATGTTGCCGCCGTCCATTTCGGAACACGCCTCCCGCGCAGCCTGACGCGCATTAACGGGAATCCTGCGGTAGTCATCAGCATCGAGAAAGAAATCGGGACGAACACCATTAAAGTGGCCGATCGCGTGTTTAACCGGCTGGCCCAATTGAAGAAAAATTTTCCTCCAGGCCTTCGCCTCATCAAAGAACGCGACCAGAGCCAAAAAATCCGGAAAGCCCTTTCCAGACTCAGTTCCAGAGCCATCTTCTCTATTGCGGTCATTTTTCTGATTCTGCTGTTGTTTTTGCGGAATTTGATCAGTCCGATTGTGATTCTATCCAGCATTTTCTTCTCAGTGCTGCTCACAATTAACCTGTTCTATTTTGCGCATGTAGGGTTGAATCTACTCACACTGGCCGGCCTGGCGCTGGGATTCGGAATGCTGGTGGACAATTCTATTGTCGTATTCGACAACATTCACCGCTGCTATGGGCATGGTCTGACTCCACTTGAAGCCGCTCTAAAAGGAACAGGTGATGTTGCGCTGCCGATTGTGGCGTCTACCCTTACAACCGTGGCTGCATTTATTCCCTTTCTTTATCTTACCGGAGAACTTCGAATTTACTACCTGCCGTTTGCCCTGGCTGTGGGGCTGTCTCTTTTGTCCTCGCTGCTGGTGGCGTTTACACTGATTCCCAGCCTGACGGTTCAAATTCTAAAACACAAGGCTCACGGTCCATCGCAAATTTTAAAATCTACAGTCAACTTGCAAGAAACCAGCATGGGCTACGTTCGCTTTCTGGCATTTTTTCTTCGTCACAAAGGCTTTACCATTTTTGTCACGCTGCTTCTTTTTGCCGGAAGCTATTATTTGTTTGATCGATATGTGACAAAGGGACGCATCTGGTCCTGGGGTGAGGATACTTACCTGCTGGTTACGATTCGCATGCCCACAGGATCTGAAATTGCCCGTACCGATTCTCTTGCCGTATTTTTTGAAAGTAAGCTGGTGGGCCATCCCAATATCGACAAAACTTACACAGATGTTTACCCGGAATATGCCCGCATTGAGATTCAATTTGCTCCGGCTGTTCGGTACACAGCCTTTCCCCTGATTTTGAGAGATCGGCTCATTAACATAGCCACGCAAATCGGCGGCGCGAATGTAGGTGTGTTTGGATTCGGCCAGGGATTTACCCGGGGCGGCGTCACGGCGCCGTCCTTTAGCATTGAGGTTCTGGGTTATAATTTCAATGAGGTCAGGCATATTGCGGAGAAATTAGGTAAAAAACTCAAACGGAATCCGCGTATTCGGAATGTCAACACAAACGCCTCCTTCTGGTGGTCAGGATCGAATTTATTCGAGACAGTATTGCACATCGACCTGGAAAAACTGGACCGCTTTCACCTGACCGTTGAACAGGTTCTGCAGGATATTCGAAGTTATTTGCAAGAAAATCTTTCCTGGCAACGCATTCGTCTCCAAGGAAGGGAAATTGACATCCGTTTAAAAATGCGTCACAGCAGGGAATTCAGTATGGCTGATTTGAAGCGATTGATTCTCACTGATTCTCAAAAGGAACAGGTGCGCCTGAGCCAGGTGGCTTTCATTGGGCAGCGGCAGGTTATGGCACGTATTGTCAGAAAAAACCAACAATATCAGCGATTGGTTTCTTTTGAATTTCGGGGGCCATGGCAAATGGGCGATAAATATTTGGACGAAATTATTAAGAGTTCCTCCCTCCTCCCCGGCTATAAAATGACGCGTGCTAAATTCTTTTTTCTGCAGGAAACCGAAAAACGGCAGATTTACTGGGTTATGGCCTTCTCATTGCTTTTGGTGTACATGGTAACGGCGGGCCTGTTTGAATCCCTTGTGTATCCATTTGTGGTGATTTTGACCGTGCCGATGGCGTTAATTGGTGTTTTTTTGATTTTTTATCTCACTGGTGCCAATTTTGACCGCTCGGCTTACATCGGTGTCATTCTGCTGGCGGGGATTGTGGTAAACAACGCCATTGTTTTGGTGGATCATATTAATTCACTGCGCCGGAAGGGATTGGTGCTTCCGGATGCCATCATCCAGGGTGCCCGGGATCGGGTACGACCGATCCTGATGACCTCACTCACGACTATACTGGGCCTTTTCCCGTTGGTTCTTTTTGGCGAAGCCCAAAAAGGCATCTGGTACGCCCTATCACTATCCACCATTGGCGGGTTAGTCAGTTCCACGCTGCTGGTTTTGATTGTTATTCCGGTGGTGTATGTGATTTTTTCAAAGTCCTATATCGAAGAATAGTGTGAAATTTTGTTTACAGAATTGATGATATTTGAAAACCGCTGTTTATTCCTAATTCAGCGTAGTTTTGCACTTTTATATTTGGTTCATCATAATAATGCGTGCATTTTTCTATTAAAAAGGTGCCGCCATTCGCTAAATCCAAAACTCACCCCCTGATTGGTAGCTAAACTAAGATTGGTCACCAGGACGTCCCCCTCTCCCGCCCGGGCGGGAGAGGGGGAATTGAGGGGGTGAGTTTGAAGGACAATAACAAGCTAAATAGTACGCAAAAACCGGAAGAGCCAAAAATATTAAGGTTCATCCTAAGTTTTTTGTTTTAAAAATTAGTGAAAAATTCGTGCACATTCGTGGGCCTTTTTCTTCCCACGAATTGACACGAACGAACACGAAAAAAAGAGTCCGCATTGTGATGACACCAAATACCAAATTCAAAAACGCCAATATCAAATAAAATCCAAATGACCCAATAACAAAATTGATTCTTTCTTTTTTGAACGAAGAATAGAGGAAAAAATAAACGTCAATTCCTGAGCTTCCTTCCACAATGTTCTGCCCGCTGTCCTTTCCTCCAAATCCTATTTCAGGTTTGCATTTGAATTTTGAGTTTCATTTGACATTCGGATTTATGGATTTTAATTTAATTTTACTTTTATTCAAGAATAATCCAATAGCAGCACAAATCCACGCATTTCCGGCAATAGATAGTTCATTTCATTTTTGTCTGGAATGATCGCTGCCAATCGTTTAAAATGTACGCATTTTCGCGATGAACCTTATATTTACTTCTTTATGGGTTGCATTATAAATTCTTGCACGTGCCATTGAGCCCGGCCTTTGGGCGGTTCACTGCACGAAAGCGTCACCGGATGTGCCTGCATGTCGCCGGCACCGCATTAACGCCGGGCTGTGTGCACTTTTAATCTTTTCTCATAAGGCGTTTGATATTACCAATTTTCGGACAAAAGTTCAAAATAGGCTTGCGGGTGCAAGCAGGCCGGACAAACCTTCGGGGCCTCTTCGCCTTCGTGGAGATAACCGCAATTGCGGCAGCGCCATGTTACTTTCCCGTCTTTTTTAAACACACGGCCGGCTTCCAGATTATTAAAAAGTGCCTGGTAACGTTTTCCATGCTGCTTTTCCGATATCGATATGGCCTCAAAAGTCCGTGCAATATCTTCAAATCCTTCTTCTCGTGCTATTTTAGCAAAACCGGGATACATTTCCGTCCATTCATGGGTTTCTCCGGCGGCGGCGGCTCGCAAGTTTTCAAGGGTTGTTCCAATTTGTCCCGCCGGGAATTTTCCGGTTATCTCGACATCACCCCCTTCAAGGAACTTAAAAAACCGCTTCGCGTGTTCTTTTTCCTGATCAGCCGTCTCCTCAAATATGGAGGAGATTTGCATCAATCCTTCTTTCCTGGCCGCTCCGGCAAAATAAGTATATCGATTTCTTGCCTGGGATTCTCCGGCAAATGAAATTAACAAATTCTTTTCGGTCCGGGTTCCTTTAATCCTCTTTGCCATTTCACACCTCCTGATTTTCTGATGTAAATCCAATATTAAAATGATCAATTCTTAAATTAATATAGGACGCACAACATTAAATATCAATAGTAATGATTATGATGTATTTTTCTTTGCAGAATATTTAAGAAATTTTATATATTAAAGAGATGAATCATTTAACAACAATTTTCCCTGAATATTTTCCCTCTATTCGCACGTTTCAAAAAATGAGCCGGTCGGATGTTGTGTTCATTCTGGATGACCGTCCCCTTCGATCCGGCGGAAAAATGAACCGAATGTCGATCAAAACCTCCGCGGGGAAACATTATTTAACGGTGCCTGTTTATATTCCGCTTCACAAAAAACCAATTATTCGAAATCTCAGCATCGATTCAACCCGCTTTTGGCGAAAAAAGCACTCCAAAAGTTTACTGGTAAATTATAGAAATGCACCTTACTTTGAACACTACTGGCCGGTGATCGAGACGATCTTCCTTCGAGATTATTCCGACTATATGGAGCTGTTTTACGAATCTATTTCTGTGATTTTGTCAATTTTAAACATGAACCCCCGGTTCGTGACCGGCTCCGGCTTTCATCCTGCCGGTTCCCGGGAGGAGCAGATTCTCGGAATTTTAAAAAAAGAATCCTGCCGGAGTTATCTCATTGAAGCCGGTTCGGAAGCCTATTTTGATGGTTCGGTTTTAGAAGAAAACGGCTATTCCTGTGTGAAAGTACCGGACAGCCGCCTTGAATATCCGCAGCAATTTCTGGGATTTGAGTCTAACCTTTCGGTTCTGGATCTTGTCATGAATTTAGGCCCGGAGAGCAAATATTATCTGATGAAGAATTGAATATTTTATGGCTAATCGAAATTATTTTGACATCAGTGTCGGTATTTCACCGGAAATGGGTGTCTGGCCGGGAGACCCTCCGGTAGAAATTTCCAAGATCGCTTCTCACGGAAAAGGCGACGCCTGCGAAATATCCCGGCTCATCTTTTCTTCACACACCGGCACGCACATCGATCCGCCCGTTCATTTTATCCAAAACGGCCGGACTGCCGATCAAATTGATTTAACGAAGTGCATCGGGCCGGCCCTCGTGGCGGCGCTTCCCGGCCGTCCAATGATTCACAAAAAAGGCATCGAAGCGTACGACTGGAATCACATCGAAAGAATTCTTTTCAAAACAAAAAACTCAAAATTTAACAGGCCCGGACGCTTTCGGGAAGATTTTACATTTCTTTCGGAAGACGCGGCGGATTTTCTTCTCACCAAAAATATAAAACTGGTCGGGATCGATTACCTCTCCGTTGAAGGCGAAAGTGACCTTAATTTTCCGGTTCACCGTAAGCTGCTTAAAGCCGAAGTGATCCTTCTGGAAGGCCTTAATCTTTCCGCGGTGCCGCCTGGGATGTACAATCTCGTCTGTCTGCCTTTAAAAATTACGAACGGAGACGGCGCGCCGGCCCGCGCTGTTCTTTTTCCGGTGAATGACTTTTGATAAAATTTCAATTATAAAGGAATCGATTCATGACGCTGCCCATCGCCGAAATCAGTTATTGGCAAACGACCGTAAATTTAGCGAAACTTCGAAACAGCCGGCCCCTGCCGGAACACAGCGACGTTGTGATTCTCGGCGGCGGCATCACAGGCCTTTCCACAGCCTGCTGGCTGCAGCAGGCCGGCATTCATTTTGTCCTGTTGGATCAAAATTGGATCGGCAGCGGCGCTTCAAGTCGAAACGCAGGGCTGCTGCTTGCGGGAACGGCAGAGCACTTTGTCCGATTGGTGGCGGCTGTCGGTATCTCTGAAGCAAAAATTCTGTGGGATTATTCTATCAAAAACAATTCGCTTCTGGAAGATTTTATTTTTCAAAACAAAATCGACTGTGATTTCAGGAAGGAAGGTTCCCTTTTTATTGCCTCTTCCGAATCTGAAGCGAACGAACTCCTGGAATCCGTAAAATTACTCCGGCAAAACGGCTACGGCAGCGAGTGGCTCAACCGGAAGGAACTCCGAAATCTCTTCCACACCGAATTGTACGAGAATTTTGGGGGCGCCCGGTTTTACGAGAAGGACGCCACGTTTAATCCCGCAAAACTCGTTTACGGCATGGGAGAGCTTCTTCTCAAACAACGGGCACGGCTGTTTCCGGGCGTAAAGGTTCACACCATTTCCGAAACGAATGACGGCGTCACAATCCAGACATCCCGGGGACAATTGGACTGTCACATGCTGGTATTGGCCGCAAACGGGTACGCGTCTTTTCTTCACCCGTATTTCCAGCAGAAAATTGAGCCCGTACGGGGACAGGTCATCGCCACAAAACCCGTTTCAAAGACCATTCCGCCCATGGCGATGCTGACCAATTTTGGGTACGAGTACTGGCAGCAGACCCCCGGCAGACAGTTTATCATGGGCGGCATGCGGTGGAGCGCCGAAGAGGCCGATGTGGGCAAACTTGAGGAAAAACCGGATCCGAAATTACGGGAAAACTTACAGAATTTTTTGAATTCCGCTTTTGCAGATTTTAGGCCCTTCACCTTTACGCACAACTGGACCGGCATTATGGGGTTTTCCGTAGACGGCTTCCCGATCATCGGCAAATTACCCGGCAGAAATACCATCCTGACGGCAGGGGGTTACACGGGACACGGAATGTCGTTTGGATTTTTAAGCGGAAAAATTCTGGCGGGAATTATAAAATCCGGAAAAACGGAAGAAAATATTCAACTGTTTTCACCGGGACGGTTTTTGGTTTAAGAAGTGAAACCCGAATCCAAAACAGCTTGAATATTGCAATTTTTAACTTGGTTTAAGGGATCTTAAAAATGGAAACCTATTCTATCGGCATAATCGGGCCCGGACGGGTTGGGAAAGCACTGCTCATGGCATTGAAACACGCGGGACACCGCATTCAGCTTGTGGGCGGACGAAATACGGATAATCTCGAAACGCTCAAAGCCGAGCTGCCTGAAACGCTTTTCACCTCAAATTACACGCATTGGCCTCCTGTGGATATTCTTTTCATCACTGTTCCGGACGACGCCATTGAAGACGTGGCCGATCGAATAAGCCGCTCAAAAGTCAACCTTCGATCTGTGATTGTGGCGCACACGTCCGGAGCAAAATCGTCGGATCTCTTATTTAATCTGCGGGAAAAAGGGGCTCTTGTGGCTTCCATCCATCCGGCGCGGTCATTTGCCGGTCTGCCGGACGACTACCGGAAATTTCGGGGTTCTGCCTTTGCCATTGAAGGTGACCCTCAGGCCGCTGCGGTATTGTCCCGGCTATTTTCATCTCTTGGAGGTATTCCCTTTCAAATCCCGACAGAAGCAAAGCCCCTCTACCACCTGGCCTGTGTGATGGTCTCTAACTATTCAACGGCTCTCATGGGCTCCGGGCTTTCCATTCTGGAACAGATTGGGATTCCCCGGCCGAAAGGGAAAGTAATCCTTTTACCGCTTTTGCAAACAACCGTACAAAATCTAAACGCGGCCGATCCGGAGCAAGTCCTCACCGGTCCGATTGCCCGCGGGGATGTTGAAACCGTGAAGACACATCTTGAAAATCTAAAGGAGAAAAATCCCCGGCGGATTCAGGTCTATATTTCCCTTGGAAGAGAAACCCTAAATTTAGCCCGAAAATTTGCACCGGATCATTTTGAAAAGTACGAATTGATTGAAAAACTTTTTCAGGAATTTGAAGTGATTTCGTAGCCTCAGACGTTTGCCGTAAAGGTCCCGTTAATTCATTTTCGGACAGGATTGAACCCTGGCCCATCCATGAAATACTTGCATTTTTGATGAGCAAGACTTAATTTTAATAAGGCGTTCTTTTTCCTTTTTTTGATGAGCTAAATCAAAGATCAAACCCGGAGTGGAAGAAAGAAAAATTTAGAGTACGTTTATGTCCACACGAGAAGAAATACAGGAAGAGCGGAAAAAAATGCGTCATCTTCGCTGGATCGTTGATTTAACGGTCCAACTGTTGTACCAGGAAGATGTGTCCGTTCCGGAAATGCTGAAATTGGTGGAAGCGACGAAAAGGCATGTTTTGACACTTTTCCCGGACAAAGAGTTCCAATTTGAACTCATTTACCGACCCAGATTTAATCGCATCATTCAAGAGCGATTACAATCCAATTGAAAGGATAATCATGGCTGAACCATTAATCGTCTACGTGACTGTTCCTTCAAAGAAAGACGGCGAGCGGATCGCTCATCGTCTGGTGGAAACCCATCTGGCCGCCTGTGTGAATATTATTCCACACGTGGAATCCATTTACCGGTGGAAGGGCCGCATTCAAATGGAGGGGGAGTTTCTGCTGATTATTAAAACCGTCCGTTCGCAATTAAATGATTTGATCAAAAAAATTGAAAAATTACACAGTTACGAAGTGCCTGAAATTGTTGCTCTGCCTATTGTCGGCGGTTCTGCCCGTTATTTGAACTGGCTTGACGACGAGACCAGACCTGAAGGTGAAAAATGACCATCATGCCTTCGGAAGCCGGGAAAACGGCTGCCGGAGCAAATTGCAAACGGCCTGGTTTAACACACCTCGCAATAGATATGAAACTTTTGAAAGAGCTTATTTGTAAAAAGTGCATAAGCAGATTCTGATCCATTTTTTTTATATTTGAAACAGGTTTTAACCGGAGTTGAAAATCGCCCTATCAAAATATTTATCAAAAAACAAGATTGTTCTTTTTGTTTTTTTATCGATTGCTCTACACCTTTTTTTGTTGTGGATTTACGGCATGACCGTTCATTTTCAGTGGTTTCCGGTTCAAAAAGCCGAGCAGCCGGTAAACGAAAAGCAAATCCAATTTGAATTTGTTGAGGCTCCAAAAGTTCCGCCCGCCAAACCGAAGAAGGCGCGTTTTCTTTCAACTCAGAATTCCGAAGCCGCCAATCCCAAGAAATTAGGCAAACCGGGAAATCAGCCGTCGGCAAGAGGGAATGTACCCGTTCCCGAACTTCCGCAAGCGGCGGCGATGGTCCGGCGATCGAAAGAAACGAACCCTACCGAGGCGAAAGCCAAAGGGAAGACGGCCGAAAAAATACCCCAAAATGAAGCCTCTCCTCTCTTTTCTTCCAGCCGGCAAACGTACGAGACATTTAGTCCCGAAAAATTAACGGGCGCAAAACCGCAGCCAATGACTCCCGCCTCGAATCTCTCCTATGAAAATGAAGCGTTTAATGTGGACAAATTGGGCGGCATGGCATTTAACACGTACGAATGGGATTTCGCCCCCTACATGCTTTATTTGAAACGGAGAATTCAACAAAATATCTTCCCTCCGCCCGCGTTCACAAGATTGGGACTCATCGACGGGCACACCCTGCTGCGTTTCCGCATTTACCCCGATGGGCGTCTGGGAAATGTTGAGCTGATAAATTACAAAGGACACAAAACGCTGATGCAGACCAGCATGAACGCCGTGGAGATTTCGGCCCCGTTTAAACCGTTACCCAAAGCTTTTCCAAAAGATTATCTCGAAGTCACCGGTTCTTTCTGGTACGTGGTTAAAAAATAGGAGATTCCATTGAACGCATTTGAACAATCCTGGCAGTTTATGTCTAAGGGCGGCATCATGATGATTCCGCTGGCAATTTCTTCCGTCTGGGCGCTCGCCGTCATTCTGGAACGATTAATTAATCTGCAGCGAAAAAAAATCATTTTACCCGAGATTTCAAACACCATCGAATCGCTTAAAGAAGCGAGTGACATTCCGATGGCCATTGCACTGTGTCAAAAACATTCCGGCCCCTTTGCCAATCTCACCCGTCTGACCCTTGAGCAGCGCCGTCTTTCAAAGGAAGATTTAAAGGAAGTCATCGAGGAACAGGGGAGACAGGAGATTCATTCGCTTGAAACCGGACTGAGCGCGCTGGAAACCATTGCAGGCGTGGCTCCTCTTTTGGGTCTGCTGGGAACAGTCATCGGTATGATCAAAGTGTTCAACGTGATTTCAAAATTAGGTGTGGGGCAGGCGAGCGCCCTTTCCGCCGGAATTTCTGAAGCGCTGATAACCACCGTATTTGGCCTGTCAATCGGAATCACCGCTCTTATCTTTTACAATTTTTTCATGCATAAAGCGGAAGATTTAATTCTGGAGATTGAGAAAAGCACGGGCAATCTGGTGCGGAAAATTTTATGGATTTCGGGAAGAAGTGAAAGTGAAGAAAAGAATGAAGGGTAATTTTTATGCATCTTGCCTTCAAATCTCGTAAAAAATTATTGCTTAATATTACATCTTTAATCGATGTCTTGTTTATTTTATTGATTTTCTTCATGGTGACCTCTACTTTCCAGCAACAGCCCGGGATGAAATTGGAGCTGCCTGAGGCCAAGACATCAACGATTGAGAAAACGCAGAATATTACCATTTTTATCGATGTCCAACAGCAAATCTTTCTCAACGACAAGCCTTACGCCGTCGATCGGCTTGAAAATAAGCTGAGACAACTGGTGGCCAAAAGTCATCCGTCGGCGCTGGTTTTAAAGGCAGACAAGTCTGTCCCTCACGGTTTGGTGGTCGAAGTCATGGATTTGGTCAGACAGGCCGGTATTAAAAAGCTGATTATCGCCACGGAGGTAAAACTGCCCGAAAACAAGTGAAGTCCTAAAGCTTGTCGATCCCCAATCGCTCAACATTGGAGTACAGCCATAAACTCCCGAATCCGGAGGGGGAAAAATGAGCCGAGCGGTCTTTTAAATAATTTCGTATCGCGTTGGTTTCATCGGGAAGTGCCAACAGGGCCGAATACTCGCCTCTATCTGCTGCAGAGGCCGCTTTTTCCTGAAGTGCCTTCAAACGAAGTGCAATCTCCGCCAAAAACACCAATTCCGGTTTGGCCGTTTCGGCATTTCGGAGCAATCCGATGAGCCGAAGATTTAGAATCTCATCCGGTTCGAGGTTTAATTCTTCATGTAACTCTTCCCGCATTGCCAGGCAGGGATCGGGAGTGCCGTTTACCAGATGCCGGCCGATTTCGATATGACCGCCGAAAACATCCAATTTACCCGGGTATTCGCCAACCGTCTCACTGCGCCGCATCAACATAATCCGCCCGTCTTCCGTCCGGACGATCGCACTAATGCCCAGGCCCTGATTGATAAATTCTTTGCCGTATTTTTGTAAAATTTCCTGGCGGTGGGCGTTGCTGTACATAAATGCTCTGTAATCGGACGGCTGCAAATTTAAATAAATGTGATCCGCGGAAATCCGGTAATCCCGCAGTTCTGCGAGCCTCCCGTTAAACAAATTGGCCAGGGGATTTTTCCGCCGTAAAGTTTCCCAGAAGTTGTCTTCCGCCACACGGAGCGCCGGAGGTTTTTCGATTTCCGGACGCCAATCCACCTTGATCGCCGAACATGAAAGATTTCCCGTCCAGAGAAAGGTGACGATTTCCGGAAATGCATTCCGGTTCAGGATGTCATGCCTCCTGTGCATTTGTCAGACTTTTTTTTCATAACGATTCAAGTATGAGTCTATTCTAAAATGACATTAGCCACTAATTCACGAATTTTTACGAATCTGATTTTATGGGAGAAACTTTAAAATTCAGGTTTCTTGAAAGTCCCGTAGGGACGCAATGTTTATAGCGAAGTGTCATATCCAATGATTTGAAGTCCCTTTAGGGACGAAATGTAATTTTTATCCTATTAATAAAATAGGCCATTCGGTTGACGCCAATTACATGTGGCGGACAGGTTTTGCTTGCTGCCCTTGTTTCTTTCGTTTGCGGCCGGGTAATTTTGCGGCTGAATCCTCACTATTTTTTCCTGTTCACAAAAGCTTCGATTCTCTGTTTCCAATCGCCGGTTGTGGACAGATAAGCGAAACTGTCCGGGCTCAGCGCGGCGTACTGCTGAATTTCAGACCGCAGTTTTTGATTGAGAATTAATTTCGTCATGGTGAGCGCCTGATCTCCGCCCTGTAAGATTTCCTCCGTGTAAACCCGCACCTTTTCCATCAATTTTTCCGGCGAAGCCACTGCATTTACCAGGCCCAGTTGAAGCGCTTCTTCCGCACCCACCATTCTTGCCGTGAGCATAAGCTCTTTGCTTTTCGGCAGGCCCATCAGGGCCATCACCCGAAACGAGCAGCCGACGGGCAGAACCGCGCCGATCCGTACAGCCGGGAAGCCGATTTTTGCCTGACGGCTCATGACGCGCAAATCACACGCTGCCGCCAAACCGAACCCTCCGCCAAGCGCGAACCCGTTAATAGCGGCAATTGTCGGCTTCGGACAGCTCATCACGGTATCCATCATTTCATCGACCTTCAAAGCAAACCGGCGGGCCTTCTCTGCCGTATCGAAGCGAAGCAAATCAACAAGATCGGCGCCCGTGCAAAACGACTTGGCCCCGGCGCCGGTTAAAACGACAAGCCGCACGGACGAATCCTTTTCAACCCCGTGAAACATGTCAACAAGATCGCTCATGGTTTCCAAGCCAAAGGCATTGTGTTTTTCGGGACGATTCATTGTGATTGTGGCAATGGGCCCGTTTTGTTCAATCAGGGTGGATTTCACAAGCACCTCACTTTTATTCCATCTCTTCCGTTGTTTTTCGTAATTCCAGTGAATGCCGGTAGAATTCAGGAAGGGTTAACTGTTTCAGGAATGTCAAACCCCGGGTCGCGCGCAGTCTCGGATGAGGATTCTCATAGAAATATTCATCGCCCAAAAGGGTTTTTACAGTCTGGTACTGTTCAACCATAATCTGCTGTGCCAGGCGATAAAACGGCCCGTCAAATTCGTAGCTCGGGAACGAAGCCGACCGCTGCGATCCAAAGCAGGTGATAAAAGATTTTTCGAGAATGGCCATGGAATTCAGTGAAACCGGCACAAAAATATTGGCTTCCGAAGGGTGAAACCGGTACCAGACGTTTCGGTAGCCCCACACGCGAATATCTTTTTTATCGGTTTTTTCTTCATAAATTTTCAGAGCTTCCGAAATGGCCTGCATGACTTTGTAGTGTGTATCCGGGCCGCTGCCTTCGGGATCGAATGCCACCGTCACCACACCGGGATGAATTTTTTCCATAATTTGTAAAATCGGAAAGACATCACGCTGAACTTTCGGCTCTTCCGTAAAAATATCGCCTTTATAAAACCCAAGGCGCAAATGCCGAACCGAAGACGTGTTGAATCCAAAGTATCCCCAAAGCACGTCGGCTTCCCATTCACGAATCATCCCTTTGAGCCGTTGGACATACGCAACATCTTTTTTGCCCGGATATTGTGTTTTAAAATAATTAATCAGCTCCCGGATACGCTCTTTTAAATTGGGCAGACTGTCTTCTTCAAACAGGAAAATCATGCTCCGCAGCAGCCGCCGGTTTTCCGCTTCATCCTTGCGCGTGCGGCTGTGGCTTGCAATCCCATCCAGATAAAGGTAAACGTCTTCACTCCGGGCAATCTCGTTATTGGGATCGAAATAACCCTTTTTCATCAAATCACTGAAATTCGGGGAATCGATGTGTGTTAACATTCTCTCCATTAATCCAAGCACATACGCGTTGGTCACGGCGGTAAAACCACTGGTCATGTAATTGAAAAAGTGCTTGTTTTTGGCGGTTCGCACCAGATGCACAATGTAGGGCAGGTATCCCAGCATAATATCGTCATGGTGCGGTGCCGTGTGCATAAAAACGTCGCCCTCAGGCGTAGTCAAACCGTCTTCAATTTTTTTGATGAGGACTTCTTCCACCCGTTTGGCAAGCGTTTTGGAGTCCTGTCCGGTTTTTTTAAGAATTTCGGCCGACGATCGAATGCTCATGAAATCGCTCTTCACCAAATCCCGCAGACGCTTTTGTTTGTGCAGCGCCAAATCAATAATAATCTGTTCGACAGTCTCATCCGAAAGTATTTCCGCCTTCGACACATCCTCATATCGCCGTTCCTGCAGCAGTTTTGCCGCACCCTGTGTGATATAAAAACGGGCATTGGGCAGATCCTGAAGAACGGCAGCCGGGTAAAGGTTGTTTCTTTTCTGCTGAATGGCATCCGCCACAACCCGGGCTTTTGCCTCGCCGGCGGCAATAATGATAGCCACCACATCTTTATTAAACGAAATCGTCGAAAGCCCGATTGTGATGACAAGCCGGTTGCGTGCGACCTCTATTCCGCCTAAATCGGTTGCCGCCGCCGCCTGTGTCTCATAATTTGTGGATGTTAAGCGCGTGGTGGAATAATAGTCCGATCCCCGCACGTTAAAGGCGATATGGCCGTCCGGCCCGATACCCCCCAGGAAAAACCCAATGCCTCCGAGTGCACGAATTTTCTTCTCATAATCCGTACAAAATTGATCCACCGCTTCGATGACGCGCTTCTGCAGGCGTTCCTGTGTGTGGCTGGCCTGCCGGGTTCGCAGGCTAATATCCACCACATTGTTGGGAAATACATCTTCCGGGCGAATTCCCTCCGGAATGCCGATTTGAGACGTATCGATCAAGAGGGCCTTTTCGGGATCCATCCCAAACCCCTTAATGTAAAATTTATTGACGTAATAATAATAGCTGTTGTGCTGGTTCGGGTTAATGGGGTAAAACTCATCGATCTGCACAAAAACCAGACGCTTCATATCGGGGAAAACGGCCGGGTCCACACCATTCTCTGCCAGATCTTTTTGCACCTCGGGAAGATTCCAGTTTTTGAGATAATGAATCACCCATTTGATAAAATGCTCCGGCGTCTTTCCGGTGGGCAGGGAAATCACACCGCCGGGGTTGTTTTGTACCCACTCCAGAAACCGCAAGGCCGTCAGTTTGCCCAGCATCGGGAAATTGCTCACTTCTATGACGGGTATTTTTTCAGCGGGAGCGTACGTCAATTGCCGGCCCGAGCGTTTCCAAAAAATCTCCTCGACGCCGGACTGGCCCTGTTCTTTTACAACTTTTTTGTGCGTCATTTATTACTATTTTTTCCTTTTTTATTTTAGTCTAAAGCTATTATTTTTTCGATTGAAATGCAAGAAAAAACAATCGGCCGTCAAGCGAATCCGGGTTTATTCTCTGAAACGCCGGATTCGGCGTCATTTTTAATTTGAAAAAAACACTTGATTCCTATTGAAATTATTCTACTTTTTTTATTTCAGAATCGTATCGTTTTTAGCAAAAAGAGGTTAAGGAGGTTTTCCATGCTCAATTATATCTGGCTGTTTTTAGTTGTCGTTTCAATCATCATCGGGGGGATAAACGGCAGAATTCAGGAAGTGACCCAGGCAGCCTTTAACATGGCAAAGGTGTCTGTGGACATCTCCTTCGCGCTGATCGGCATCATGGCCTTTTGGCTGGGAATCATGAAAATTGCCCAGGAAGGGGGGCTTGTTCGAATGCTGGCACGTGTGTTAAAGCCGGTTATGACCCGCCTTTTCCCGGACGTGCCCCCTGAACATCCGGCAATGGGGGCTATGATTCTGAACATCAGCGCAAACTGGCTGGGATTAAGCAACGCCGCCACGCCGCTTGGGTTAAAAGCAATGGAGGAACTGCAAAAACTCAACGCCAAAAAAGATACGGCCACGAACGCAATGGTGCTGTTCCTGGGCATAAACACGGCCAGCATTACACTCATTCCCGCCACAATGATCGCCGTCCGGATTCAGTTGGGATCAAAAAATCCATGGGAAATCATCGGCACAACCATTTTTGCCTCCACAATGGCCACCATTACGGCCATTATCGCCTCCAAACTTTATGAAAGGCTTCCGTTTTTCCGGCAGAAGCCGAATGGGGGGGATCACGACAAACCGGAAAAAGGCATAAACATATCCGATTCACCGAAAAACATTTAATCAGGAGGTAAAAGTGGGCGCTTTATTCAGAGAATTTATCACGCTTCTTTCAGACTGGGCTATCCCGGTTCTGTTATTCTTCATCCCGGTAATAGCGTACATAAAAAAAGTCAATGTTTACGAGGTTTTTGTCGACGGCGCTAAAGAGGGTTTTGATGTGGCCATTATGATCATTCCTTATCTTGTGGCCATTCTCGTGGCCATCGGGATGTTTCGTGCTTCCGGAGCCATGGAATTATTTGTAAAATTACTTTCACCCCTCACAAATTTGATTGGGTTCCCGGCCGAGGCATTACCCGCCGCCTTAATGCGTCCTCTCTCCGGAAGCGGTACGCTGGGCATTGTGACGGAAATCATGAAAACACACGGGCCGGATTCCTTCATTGGCCGATTTACATCTACGATTTACGGCTCGACAGAAACCACGTTTTATGTGATTGCCGTTTATTTTGGTGCTGTGGAAATCAAAAAAGTCCGGCACGCCGTTTTGGCCGGTCTAACAGCAGATGCGGTCGGCATTTTGGCGGCTCTGTTTATTTGTCGATTGGTTTTCGGACGTTAAGAGCGGGCGGCACAGATTGGTTTGCCTGTTCGATTTTCACATGAACTTTTTTAAAAATGGCAGGATGAAAAGCGCGCGCAATCGATCCCGTAAATATTTGGACCGGTTGAAGTTTTTTAAAATCATTAAATAACTGTACACAACCGGCTGGACATCTTTTAAAGATTTTGGCAAAAGCTCAAGATTAATAATGCCGTCGTATTTATTTTTTCGAAGACGCTTCAGTAAATCTTTTACCGGCAGAATCCCGCCCTGCCCAAACGGCAGGTGAAGATCTTCCGTTTTAGAACAATCCGAAAGGTGAACGACGCGAATCTCTTTTTTAAACTCTTCGTACAATTCAAGCCAATCCGGCCGGCTTAAAAAGGCGTGAGGCCCGTCATAACACATCCCCCACAGCTTCTCGCCGAGAGCGTGCCCGGCTTCTTCATAAAACGGGCGAAATTTAAATCCATTTACTTCCTGAATATTTTCGATAATGACAGGCGGTTCCAGACGCTTCAGATTTTCGAACAAAAACGCCTTTGAAACCGGTCCTTCCACTTTTTGTATGTGATTTTCGGGCGGGTGACTGAGACAGTACTGAAAATCCAGCTCGCGCCAATGCCGATTGATATTATTAATAAGATGATTAATTCTGTCCTTCTCAGCCACACACGAAAAGTCATAGCCATCTTCCTCAACAATGGGAAGATGGATTCCCAATTTAACCTGCTTCTTCATGCGCCGAACAGCATCCACATCATTAAAAATAGGCTCTGTCGTTTCCGCAAAACGCACGCCCATCATGCGAACAAAATTTAATAAAATGGACGGCTCGATTCCCCTGTATTTTTCAATGGTCACTCCAACTAACATGCGATTCAATTTCCTATGATTGATACGTCAGCAGCCGCGAAGATTCGCGATCCAATCGTCCTATAATTAACTAAAAATAGACTAAAAATCATGCGTTTGCAAATATTTTACCTCAATCCGGACGATTTTCTTCCCGGTTCGTGCGCCTTACAAATCTTCATCCCAGACAATCGAGTGCGGCAGGCTGTGAACAAATCCAAAATCCCTGTGACTGAAGGTGTTGTGTTTCCAGAAACGATCGTCCCTTTCCGGATAATCCGTGGTGAAATGCAGACCCCGGCTCTCCCGCCGGTACCGGGCCGAGCCAATAATGAGTTTTGCCACCGTGGCCAGATTTCTGAGTTCCACTAATTTCTCCGACACTTTTGTGCGCTTATAAAAATCTTCAATTTCATTTAAAAGGAGATTCATCCGCCGTGCAGCACGTTCAAGGCGCAGGTTCGAGCGGACGATTCCCACATAATCCCACATTACGGTTTGGATTTCCACGCGGTTGTGCGAAATCAACACCCATTCATCCGAATTGACCAGCCCTTCCTCACTCCATTCATGCAGGACTTTCGGAATCTTCGCCGTTTTGATATGCTCAACGGCATTCAGATAAGCCTGGTGCGAAAATGCCAGGCCTTCCAGAAGAGAATTCGATGCCAGCCGGTTAGCTCCGTGGACGCCCGTACAGGCCACTTCTCCGCTGGCGTAAAGCCCCGAGACGGACGTTCGTGCCTGCAAATCCGTCACCACACCGCCGCACATGTAATGCGCCGCCGGAACCACCGGAATCTGCGCCCTGGTAAGATCCAATCCGAGCGAGAGACAAAAATTATAAATATTAGGAAATCTTTCCTTCACACGTTCCGGATTCAAATGGGTCACATCCAGGAAGACGTGCGGATCGCCGCTTTTTTTCAATTCGGCATCGATGGCACGCGCCACAATATCCCGCGGCGCCAGTTCTTTCAGAGGATGGTAATTTTTCATAAACGCGTCTCCCCGGCTGTTGCGAAGAATCCCTCCAAAACCGCGCACGGCTTCCGAAATCAAATAATAATTCGCACCGGGGAGATGCAAAGCCGTCGGGTGGAATTGCATAAATTCAAGATTGCCCACCCAGGCACCGGCTCTGTAAGCCATGGCAATTCCGTCACCGGTCGCAATGGGCGGATTCGTGGTGTGAAGATAAACATGCCCCGAACCGCCTGAAGCCAGCAGCACAATTTTTGCCAGAAATATATCGACGCGATTTTTATCCGCATCGAGCACGTAGACACCCCAGGCATGGGGAATTTTTGCGGCTTTTTCAGAGGTCTCCCCAAGATGATGTTCCGTGAGAATTTCAAGCGCCACATGATCTTCATAAACCGCGATGTTGGGGTGCTCTTTCACGGCGTTTATCAAAGCCCGCTCGACTTCCCGTCCGGTGAGATCGGATACGTGGACAATGCGATTCTTAGAATGACCGCCCTCTCGTCCTAAATCCAGAGAGCCGTTTTCTTTGCGTGAAAATTGTACCCCCCAATCCATAAGTTCTTTCAGGCGCTCCGGACCGTTTTTAACGATCAATTCCACCGCATCACGATAACACAATCCGGCCCCGGCCGTTAACGTGTCCCGAATATGAAGATCGAACGAATCGTCGGGGCCGATCACCGACGCAATGCCTCCCTGGGCATAATTGGTGTTCGATTCAGCCCGCTGTTTTTTGGTCAAAACGGCAACCGTCCCCTGTTGCGCCGCCTTAAGGGCAAAGCTCAGACCGGCAATCCCGCTGCCGACGACTAAAAAGTCTGTTTCTTGAATCATTTTTAAACCTCTGCCACATTCAAAATCTTCTTTTTTTGAATCCCCCTGTGCCTTTCTTCGCGGCTAAATCGACCTGTTCTCTTTGGAAAATGTCCGAACCGGCACTCGCCAGAGCAGAATCAAGCCCACAAACATAATCAAAACCAGTGAGAAAACGGCCCCTTTGTAACGAATCACATCTCCGTAAGGTTCTAACAGAAGAACCGTCAGGCCCCAGATGATCGGGCCAATAATTGCCGCCGCCTTTCCGGAGAGCGAATACAGCCCAAAAAACTCGGCCAGCATTTCGGGAGGGACCAATTGAACCAGCAGCGGGCGCGCGGCCGTCCAGGTGGAGCCCATTAAGATACCGATGACACTGCCCACAATCCAGAAAATTGTGGTATTATTTGTGAGGATAATAACCATCAAACTGATCACCCAGCCCGAAATCACAATAATAAGCGTGGGCTTTGGGTTCAACCGGTCGGTGATGTATCCGAACAACAGCGATCCGATGACGGCCGCCGTTGTGGTGACAATGAAGAATAAGACGATCATTTCATTCGGAAAACCCATCACTTTTACGGCGTAAACCGCCATAAAAATAATAGCCGTCTGGATGCCCTCTTCATAAAAGAATTTCGCCAGCAAAAACCGGAGCACTCCCGGATATTTTTTCGTGTCTGTGATGCCGTCGAGTACGCGGGTTACGGCCTCCTTAAGACCCACTCTCCGGTGAAACCCGGTCTTCCCCTTTTCCCGGATGAGCAAAAATGTGGGCAGCGAAAAGAGAAAAAACAAAACGGCGGTCGGAATAAACGTCCCTCGTCTCCCCAAACCGCTTTCCTGACGGGATAAAATGTACTCGCCGGGAGACGATTTTTCCCGTTTCGTAAATTGGACCTTAATAGCCCGCCGCGCGCTGTTTTTATTTTGAATGACGGTGTCTTTACTCGTGATGATCCAGGATTTCGGCTTGGAAGAGACACCCGAAACCGCCTGAAGCCGGTATCTGTAATTCGGGTTTGCCCCAACCGTGGTGTCCAGAAAACCGGAGGTGCTTTGAAAGGTGTGTGCACTAAAAATCCGGACGGTCTGCCAGTTTTTTTGAAGAATCGGAATTTCAAGGTGAAGAAAAGAAATTTCTCCCTGTGCAAAAGGCATTACCAATAGCAGCCCGAAAATGGCGCCCAGATATCCCATGGAGACACCAAATCCCGAAATACGGCCGATGGTTCTGGGGGTCGAGATTTCCGGAAGCAGCGCATTGTAAAAAACAAGTGCCCCCTGAAAAGAGTAATTTGCCACAATGAAAAACACCACGGCAAGAATGATCTGCCGGGAAGCGCTGTGTACCCAATAGCCGGTCAGGCCGATGAGCGCCGTTCCAGCCACACAGCCGATGGTAAGGGTGAACAAATAGGGAATTCGGCGCCCCACACTGTCCGAAATAGCGCCGAGGACCGGCAGCGAAAGCGCCACCAGAAGCATCGAGGTTGAATTTCCGATGCTCACCCAGAAATCTTCGCGCGCCAGATTAACCGTGATCCAGAGCGAAAAATACATGGTCACGACATTCATCGAAAAAACAGTGTTCGCAAAATCGTAAAGTGCCCAGGCGAAGATTTGCCGGAATGCTTTCGGCGCTTCCGGGTTTTCCATGGAAATGGGTTCCCTAAACGTTGGTCTCGACCCGGCTTAAAAATCGAATCATGCGGTTTGCGTGTGACCGGTACGTTTTTCCCGGAGGAATGACCAACACCAGCGTCACGGGCTGCTCCAAACCCCGGAAGTAGCGGATGTCAATTTTTCGCCGGTCGTCGGTAAGCAGGAGAACTTCCCGCACATGAGGCCCGGACTCATTTTCGTTCAGGACACCCACGGCGCCGGACATCGATAAGACAATTTCCGATGCTTCATCCGCCATCACGATGCCTCTTCCGCAAAGTTCGATAATGGGTAATCCCTCTTCCGAAAACAGATAAACGCTTTCAAAATTTCCCAGATTCATGATCTTCACAAATTCTTCTTCAATCGCCTGCTGAAAAGAACCATTGGACATTTTTTTCTTTAGCATTTTGAAATCCTTTTTTTAGGCCCGCAATTTTCGTTCGATATCTTCAATCACCAATTGAATGGTCATTTTGAGTGTTTCGACCACACCGATGCCCCGGTTTGCCACGGCTTCATAATACGGTGCATTTAAAAAATTGAGCTTTTTTTGCAATAATCCTACCGCCAGAATTTGGTCCAGATCGCGTTTGTTGTATTGCAGCACAAAAGGCAGATCGGCCATTGAGCGCCCTTCGGCAATGAGATTTTGCTCAAGATCGAGCATCGAATCCAGATTTTCCCGCAGCCGGTTCCTCTGCGAATCTGCCACAAACACAATTCCATCCGCGCCGCTTAAAATAATTTTTCGGCTCGATGCATAAAATCGCTGGCCGGGAACGGTGTAAAGGCGAAAGTGCGGTTTTTTGCCGCGGATGCTCCCTAATTCAAATTGCATAAAATCAAAAAAAATTGTCCGGTCATCTTTTGTTTTGAGAGAAACGATTTCACCGCGATAGGAGGGATCTATTTTTGAATAAATGTACTCAAGATTTGTTGTTTTACCACTGAGTCCGGGGCCGTAGTAGACAATTTTTACCGAAATTTCTCGTTTTGCCCAGTTAATGAACATTGCGAAATCAATTTAACCCAGAATCTTGTTTAAGTCATCTTTTACGAAGGATTTAAATTCCGAGTCGATCATCTGGGTGATTTGAGCTTCCTCCACCGGCTGCGTTTCCAGAATTTTGTCGATTTTTTCAAGTGTCTTCTTCGTAAAAATCCGAACCATGCCGAGTGTTACGGAAGGGTCAAAAATCACCGCCAGAAAAAATTGTGTCCCGACAGCCGCCACATACAAGTGTTGATGACTGCCTTCGTGGTAATGAAGCTTAAATTCATTTTGAGAACCCACCATGCGGGCCATCTCTTTTGTGGCCGAAAAGTCACTCGCCGTAAGCGCTGTAAATACAGTAACATCCAGACCTGGAATTTCACCGTTTTTGGCAATAAGCTGGCCGTCCATATCTCCGAAAATCACAAGCCTGGAATTCAATTTCCCCTTGAGAGAAGTAATTAATGCAGAAATTTCTAAAAACTGTTCTTCGGAAAGAATGATCATTTTTTGAGAACCTGATCTCTCATTCATGGGTATCATCGCTTACTCCTGATTCTTAAACTTTCTTCACCTATCGTCCACTAAAAAGTCGATGAATTAGATAACCGGGTAATCCGGCTTTCTGCATTTTTTCCTGAACTTTTTTAATTTCATAAGGCACCCGCACAATGTTGAATTCGGCTTTCTCAGAATCGTAAATGCCGTAACAGGCTCTGGGATCGGCGTCCCGGGGCTGGCCAACACTTCCGACATTTATAATATAGCGAATATTCGGATAAATCGAGATATGTTGGTCCCACACCGTCCAGTGCCTTTGATTCTCTTTGCAGAATGCCACAGGCACGTGCGAATGCCCGATGTAACCCATTTGGGTGCGTAACTGCTTAAAATTTTCAACGGCATCCTGTGTGTTAAACAGGTAATTCCATTCCTCCGGATGCTGGAGAGTGGCATGAACAAGTGTCATAGCGTCGATAATAATTTTCAGCGGAAGCGACGACAAATAGGCATAAGCATCGCTGTTCATGACTTCTCGCGTCCATTCAATTGCCTGCCGTGCGTACAGATTAAAGTGTTCGAGCGTGGTTTTCCCGATTGCTGCCGAGTCATGATTACCCAGAACCACGTAACGGGCACGCGTTTGAACCAACTCTACACAGGCATTTGGATCCGGGCCGTAACCAACAATATCCCCTAGACAAACAATCTCATCCAGTTCTCTGTCCTGAAGATCGTCCAGGATTGCGGTCAGCGCCTCCAGATTTCCATGAATATCTGAAATGAAGCCATATCGCATACAAAAACCTGATTAATTCTCACTAGCCTTTTTGACGACGAAATTATATTTAATCTATCGGCCGGAATCTCAAAAAAATTTAAAAGGTTAGCGTAAAATCAATTCATGTCTGTTTTAATATAAAAAAAGCAACCCCAAATAGCAAGAACAATTCACCACAAATCGACCGGATCCACATCGACGCTTATTTTTACAGTTCTGGGATGATAGCGTTTTTGAAAAGTTTGAAACGCCGCTTTTACGGCAAGCCGCAGCATTTTTCCGGACGGATCCTTTCTGCGATCTCCCTTAAGAATAATGTGATACCGAAAATTCCCCTTAATTTTTGATAACGGCGCGGGCGACGGTCCCAAGACCTGGCTAAAATCACTTTTTATCTTCAAAAGTGAAGCAAAACGAGCGGCATATACGGAAACCTCCGATTCCTCGGGCCCGCGAAATTTAATCTCGATCAATTTTCCAAACGGAGGATAAAACAATTCTTTGCGTTGATTGATTTCGCCGGCGTAAAATCGCATGTAATCATGTTTCTTTGCAAAAAGAATGCTGTGATTTTTGGGGGAGTAGGTTTGAATAATCACCTCCCCCTGTTTATTTTTCCTCCCGGATCTTCCGGCCACCTGTGTGAGTAACTGAAATGTTCGTTCCGAGGCCCGGTAATCCGGAAGGAGCAGCGTGGTATCGGCAGAAATGACGCCCACAAGCGTTACTCTGGGAAAATCGAGTCCTTTTGCCACCATCTGGGTGCCCAAAAGAATGTCATAAAGTCCCCTGCTGAAATCGCGAAGTATTTGGTCGGGTGACCCTTTTTTGCTGGTTGTATCCAAATCCATCCGAACCACACGCGCCTGCGGGAAACGGAAGGTGAGTTCGTCTTCCACACGCTGGGTGCCCACGCCGCTGTACCGGATGTTCACGCCGCTGCAGCTCGGGCAAACATCTGGAGCGGCCTTTTGGTAGCCGCAATAGTGACACATCAATTTATTTCCTTCACGATGGTAGGTCAGCGTAATGTCGCAATTGATGCATTTTTCGATGTACCCGCAATCCCGGCAGACAATGTACGTTGAAAAACCCCGCCGATTTTGCAAAAGGATCACCTGCTCGTGAAGCGCTATTTTTTCCTGAATTTTCTCCAGCAGCCTGGACGAAAAAACCGTTGGTTCACCGCCCGTTTGCTTTTGGTGCTCTTTTGCCATGTCCACCACCTCCACCTGAGGCATGGGAATGTTTTCCACGCGATTGGGGAGTGTGAGCAGAGCGTATTTTTTGTGTTCCGCGTTAAAATAGCTCTCCACACCGGGTGTTGCCGATCCCAGAATGACCAGGGCATCATTCATCTTCGCCCGGACAATTGCCACATCCCGCGCATGGTAATGGGGTGACATATCATATTGTTTATAAGTGGATTCCTGTTCCTCGTCCACTACAATCAGCCCGATATTTTTAAGCGGCGCAAACACGGCCGACCGCGGTCCGATGACAATATGGTATTCCCCTCTCTGAATTCTTCGCCAGGAATCGTACCGCTCCCCGGAAGACATTCGGCTGTGAAGAACCGCTACATCATTTCCGAAAAAATCTTTAAACCGCCTGACCGTCTGAGGCGTGAGAGAAATCTCAGGCACAAGCACAATTGCGGTCTTGTCCATTTTCAGAACGCCGGCAATTGCTTCCATGTACACTTGCGTTTTCCCGCTGCCCGTGACGCCAAAAAGCAGAAACGTTTTGTAACCGCCCGCTTTTAATCGGGATTCGATTTCGGCGAGTGCCCGTTTTTGATCGGTATTTAAAATAAGTTGCTCGGGTGTCTCCGGCTTCACATTTTGATAATAATCCCGGAAAACCTCCCGCTGGGAGACCATTAAAATTTCGTTCCGAACAAGGCTCTTTAAGCCGGAAAGGGTCACCTGTGCCTGTTTGAGCAAATCCACCTGAAAAAGACCGTCCGGATAGTCGTTCATGATTTTCAGGATTTCTGCCTGACGCGACTGTTTGCGCACGAGTTCCCGAATGGTTTCCTGAATGTTGTGTTTTTTCATCCACTCGGGAGAGATCTGAATGAAATTCATGGTGCGCACCCGGGTTCTGGCTCGCTCTACAATTTCCTGAACGGAGATGTACCCCTTCTGCTGAAGCCGGGATAAATTATACGAAAAACTTTTTGAATTGATTTTGTTCTGAAGCTGTCTAAAGCGCAGAGCGCCGTGGTTAAAAAGTGCCTGAAGAATTTTTCTCTGATTTTCAGAAATGTCTTTTGTCGATTTCAATTGCTCCGCACGCCACTCGCCGACCAGCCGAATTAGGCGTTTGCTCTCCAGATTAATGCCTTTCGGCAGAGCGGCGGCTAAAACTTCTCCCCAGGAAGAGAGGTAGTAGTCGGCGATCCAGCGTGCCAATTGAAGCATTTCTGCGGAAAAGATGGGTGCCTCATCCAGAATGTCTTCGATCTCTTTTATGTCTGAATAGTCGCTTTTGTGGGTCAATTCCACCACAAATCCGGTTAATCTGCGGCGGCCAAATGGCGCCAGCACACGGGAGCCTGTCTTTAACAGCGTCTCAAATTGCGCCGGTACTTCGTATGTAAATGCGTGATCCACCGGAATCGGAAACACAACATTGGCGAAGAGCGTTTTTGTTTTTAGGGTCACTGAATTTTCCGAAGTTTTGTTAAATTTACCGTTCAAACTAAAGTTACGAAATTCTCATCCAAAACTCAACTCACATTTTTAAACCGGGGGCTTTAAATCTGCTACCTTTCCGTCACAGATTGATATCCAACTGTAACGTTAATCCTCTGGTCACCGGAATTTCCTCCGGTTCAAGGCGATAATTGACGCCCGGTTTGACTTCCTTCCATTCCAGAGAATATTTTATCGAAAATTGACCCGCATTAAAAATTTTCCATTTCGTGCGCAGCCAGAGCCTGGTGCCCCTTCCATAAAACATTTTAACCGTAAATTGACCCGGGAGAGCCGGTTCGTACGCATAAATTCTGCTGCCGTAGCTGTCCGTTTGAAACAGCGCCCAGCCGGCGGAAAGGAATACGGCGGCGCGCACCCGCCATTTCAGCTCCTGAGTAAAGAGAAAACCCTTTCGGCCGAAATCGTATTTCCTGAACCGGCCCGGCCAACGGACCCGGACAGACTGCACCTGGCCCTTCACATCCCATTTGGGCGAAGGGTGAAGCCACCACACAAACTGGAGACGGACTCTTCGCCTGGGAGCCGAAATCTTCTGCAAATTCCACCCGTTTTTCATGATCCACCGTTCGTTCATTTTTTGTTTCGCCGAAAGATTCAAAAACGTCCGAACGGATGAAGCCCATTTCTGCCACCAGCGAACGCTCCACTCCTTTCCGGCGGCATTCGGCACAACCGTTGAGGAGATTTTCGGGTAGATAAACACATCCAGAAAAGAAGCCACCCGGGAGTTTGCATTCAGCCTCAGTAAAAAGCCGGAGTACCAGCCTTTTTCATTCTGCGGTGTTCCCTGTTCGCCAAACACAAATCCGTGGGGATTCCAGAAATCCGGTGCGTAATGTCTCACGCCGAACACGTAGTGAACGGTCTTCGTCTCTATTTGCGCCCCCATGTTGAACGAATTGCCCCTTCCCGTCTGGTGTGCCCACTCCCCCGTAATCTTTAAAATTCTGAATCCGGTTTTGAAATCAATGCCCAGGAGACGAATCTCTTTCAGAGGCGACTGATTTTTTAAGCCGACAACCGGATTTGCGAATCTGCTCTGAAAGGCGGACATTCCCAATGAAATGTTTCGATAGACCGTCTGAATCCGGGTGCCTGCCATTTTTTCCTGCAGGGCCTTTTTCCGAAACAGATGCGCCCCGGCGTGCGGCACCGTCACTTCCAATGCGGCAATTTTAGTGGTTGAATCGATACGGGCATCCCAGAAAGCCCGTGAAGCAAACAGCCACAACCGGGTGGGTCCAAGCGTTAGCGTGGCGACACCGCCTCTCAAAAAATGCTCCTCCAGACTGGAACCGTCCCCCCGAATGATGCCGTCATTTTTTTTCAGGATTTCATCCGGGAGAGCGCTCTTCCCCAGTGTGTAGGGCAGCCCGAAAACCAATCCCTGACCAAATTCCAGGAAATAGTCCCCAAGCAAAAGTGAGGCCGAGCGGCCCAGGCGGGTTTTAAAATAACCCACGGCGTGATCTGCCCAGTTTTTTTCCAGCGGGTCTTTTTCCAACAAAACGCCTCCGAAACTGTTTGGGCCGGTTTGAAAAAGAAGCCGCTGGTAGCTGTGCGTGTTCTCTGCGTTTATCCGGACTAAATTGGCCTCAGACAACCGGGACCGCAGCCAAATACCGTTGGGGCGCTTCTTCCTTTTCACCGTAATAAATTGTGAAAACCACCGCCAATCTTCCTCCGATAAATTTAGGATTTTTTTGACTTCTTTTTTCGATTGAAAATAGCCGTGGATTCGACGGTAAGAAATGAGGAAATCGACAAGTGATTCCCGAATGCCGGGAATTTGCTGCAATTCCCATTCGGAAGCTGTGTTTATGGCAATCGGATGCAGTTTCGCCTGTTCGATTTGTTCGTACCAGAGCGTCAGGTTCCGGCTTTCTTCATCCGGCAGGGTTTCAAATTCAAATTTTTGCTGCGCCTGAACCGGGAGCACGGACAAAATCAGGAAGATCACAAAGAATTGTATCCATCGATGCAAGAAAGGTTTCATCGGGTAAACAGACTCCGGAAATATTAACCTGAATTAATTGAACACCAATCCCGACTTCACTGTCACGGAAATCTGGTGCGTACTGCCCAAAAGGACGTGTGAAGCCCAGGCATAATCCAATTGAATCCTCCCCAAAATTACACCAAAACCCAGCGTGAAACGTGCGGGTGCAGTCATGCAGCCGGAACGTAAAACCATCTGTTTTAAGAATTTCCACTCGATTCCGGAGCGAAAAGAAACGGGAGAGCCGCTTTCCCGGCTGGCTTGAAACGAAAAGAGTAGATTGGGCGCCGGCAGAAATCGAAGGCCGGCATTTAATTCCTGCGGCAGGGCTTCTTTTCCGCGCCTCAGGGTTGCCCGGGCGGCATTCAAAATACTTCCTGCAAAAGCCCAACGCTTCGAGAAGCGGAATAAATAGCCTAAATTAAGGCCCGGGCAGCCGTCATCCCCGTAACCGGAAATTCTTAAATGGGCGTAAAAAAGACTTCCGCCAAAAGCAAAGCGTTTTCCGAATCGACCTGCAAATGCGACAACAGCCATGCGCTCACGGTATTTTGAGAAACCGAATTGCTGAATCGCCGCTCCAAAAGCGAATCTTTTTCGGGAGAAAGAACCGGCGAGGAAAGTTGTTTCCAACTCTTTTAAGCCGAACGGCCGGCTGTAAAATGTGGTTAATTGAGCGCCGTTCAAAAACGCCAGTCCGGCCGGATTGTAGGCCGCCGCGTAAGGGTCATCCGCCACGGCCACAAATGCCAATCCCATTCCGACCGGGCGGGCGCCGACCGGCATGTGGTTGAATGAGGCTTCCACATTGGGGGGGAACGGAAAAAATAGAAACATCAGGAGAGCCACTCGCGATTTCATTGTTAAATTCCCCAATAATTAGCTTGACAAATTTCAAAGATTTATTAAATTAATAAAAGTGAGCTTTTGTTGAACGAAATATCTTGTTGAGCGTAAATATATTGAATCAGCCCTTCGAAAATAATGAACTCTTTGAGACAAACCCATCGAATTTAAGGAGAATGTATGAAGATCATTAAGCAAGCATCCATTGTTTTGTTTCTTTTCCTTTTCTTGTTTGGGATGAGGATACCCGAAAGTTCCGCCCAGACGGTTAAGGCCGATGTGAAAGTGAATCTGGAAAAAATCCCAATGGACCGTCGCCATAAATTAACCAATCTTCAAGAGAAGTTGGAAGCCTACATCAACGATTATGAATGGACGAGCGACGAAGATGCCGATAATATTTATTTGAACATACGCATTTTTCTGCAGGACATCAGCTCAAATTTTGAAGATCGATACGCCGGGCAATTTTTGATTTCAAACAACTCCGATCAGCAATTTTTTGACAAGCGCTGGCGATTTGATTACTCCCCCGGTGATGCCCTCTATCATCAGGAAAATGCCTTCAATCCCATGACCAGTTTAATCGATTTTTACGTGTATATTGTGATTGGCGGTGAATACGACAAATTGGATAAACTTGCCGGAACAAAATATTTCAGCATTGCTCAGGACATTGCCCATCAGGGACAATTTAGCCGTTTTCCGCAAGGCTGGGATGTCCGGCAGGATTTGATCAAGCGAATTCTTGGAAAGGCACACAAAATCTTTCGGAACGGAATCGATGCCTATTATTTGGGACTTTCTTATAAGAAAGAGAATCCCAAAATTATGTACCAACAGTGTGAAAAAGGCATTCAACTCATCGACAAAGCCTTGATAGCGGATCCACAGGATCAAATCGCCAGACAATTCATTAAAAGCCATTCACAAGAGATTATTGATATTTTCAAAGATTCGGGAAATCAAAAAGTCTTTCAGATTATGGTTCGTTTGGATCCCAACCATAAAAACATTTACAGCAAATATATTCAGGAATAAAGGGGATTATCCGCTTTTTACGTAATTTGGCCTGTTCCGAGTACAATATAAAAACAGGCACGGCCACATGCAAGAACTAATTTAATTGCCGGCAAAGTTTTTTTGTCGCAAAGATACACGGAACCCCTCTATTAACCTCTGTGAACTCTTTGGCTCATTTGCGTGTCCCGTATCTTAAAAACGGTTCATAATACCAATCCCTGCCCACAGCCGTCAACCTAAGGATGCAATAGGATAGCTTGTTTATCATTTTTTTGAATTGCCACGCTCTTTAGAGCGTGGATGTGGACTAAAAAAATAAATCTAAAGGGGGTTTTAACCCCGATTCATTCAATCATTCGGGGTTAAAACCCCGAAAACATGAAATGGATTGTTATGGGTTTGTATCAATAAAAATAATTCCGTTAATCGAATAGATCTGCGGTAATGGTTTTGCAGGATCGTATTTCAGGGCTATTATTCTATCTGTTGGGGCGATGCATTCGCAGGAAATGATTTGTCCGTTTGTAACAATATTGCCACCGAATGCATCGCCCCTACTTAGGTTGACGCCAATGGCCGCATGCGGAGGGCATGTAATTTTTATAATATTAATGGCATATGATTTAGATTGATGGCTATTGCCCCTGCCTGCCGGTTTGAATGATCATACGGATCTCACGCATTTTTGTGCGTTTTCAATCTCTTTACCATCCTGAGACACTTTTGTTTAAAATATCTTCGGCCAGTTTTTTTATGGCGTCATCAATTGCCTTTTGCCGTTCTTCCGTAGAATTTGAATGCCGGTACTCCCCCCATTCCTGAAGTCCGGCCTTCCAGAGGATCTTCCGTTTTTTCTGATCCCGAAATTCCACATCAACCGTCACATACACACGATACGCTTCGACTTTTTCCTGTCGATTAAAGGTACTGGCCCGGTCGGTTACCGATTCAATTGTACCGGAAACAACGGCGCTCGCCCTTGAGACATCCACAATTTTCAGAGTGTTGTCCTGTGTGAAGGCATCCACTACTGCATTTGTCAGTTTTTCACGGACGCCAAACTCCGATGTTTTATCGTTGAACAGCGGAATGGCCACGGTTTTAATGTGGGCCGGAAGCGTATTGCCGGAAAATGAGTAATGGCCGCAGGATGAGAAAACAACCGCACAGGAGACAGACAGAAATAGATAGGGCCTGAATTTATTGAATTTTTTTATAATTGTCAAAATCGTATTCCTTGATTTTCCGGTAAAGGGTCCGTTCACTAATATCGAGAAGTTTGGCCGCTTTCCGTTTGTTCCAGTTGCTTTTATCCAATGCCCGTAAAATCAATTCTTTCTCTGCTTTTTCAAGTGTCGGAATTTTGTTGTCCGTTTCCGGTACGATGGTGGCTTCTTCCACCGGAATTCTGCTATTCCGGACGGGTCCCGTCCACACCGGCAGAGAACTCGGCAGAACCTTATGTGAAGCCGGCAGATTTGAAAAGAGAAAATCCTTTATCTGAGCGATCTCGGACCTGAGTTCCAGAAGGACACGGTAGATCAATTCGCGTTCCGCCTTATCCGTCGGAATGTTCAGCGGAACCAGTAAATTTCGATCCACCGTTTCCTGCTGTCCAAAATGTTCATAAACCATTTTTCGGGTGATGGATTCTCCTTTTTCAAGAATAATAATCATTTGGACAAAATTTTTAAGTTCACGGATATTTCCCGGCCAGGAATATTCCTGAAAGGCTTTCAGAGCTTCCGGCGTAAATCCTTTAAAGTCGATGTGATTTTCGGCGCAAATCTCTTTTGCAAATTTTTTTACCAATAGCGGAATATCTTCTTTTCGCTTTCGCAGCGGCGGCAATACAATTTTAACCGCATTGATGCGGTAATATAAATCCAGGCGGAATTCCCCTTCTTTCACCGCCGCACCGAGATCCCGATTAGTAGCGGCGATAATACGGACGTCTACTTTTTGCGGTGTGCTGCCGCCCACCCGGAGAAATTCCTTGTCTTCCAACACCCGAAGCACTTTGACCTGTGTTTCCAGCGGCATTTCACCAATTTCATCTAAAAAAAGAGTGCCTCCGTCGGCAAGTTCAAAATAGCCTTTTCGTGACTCCACGGCGCCTGTAAAAGCCCCCCGCTGATGCCCAAATAACTCACTTTCCAGAATTCCCTCCGGAATCGCGCCGCAGTTGACGATAATCATGCGGTTTTTGCTGCGCGTGCTGTGCTGATGAATGGCCCGGGCTACGAGTTCCTTTCCGGAACCGCTTTCCCCGAGGATCAGAACGGGAATATTGGTGGGGGCGATCTGCTGAATGATGGCACGAATTTGCTGAATGACCGGGGAATTTCCGATGATTCCCATCTCATCAGAAGAAAAAATTTTTGATTTTTTACCGTTTGAAGTCATCGAGCTTAGTTTCACCTTCATATTTTAAAACTGTTTTTCCTCTCGCAGCAGTTCCGGGGAAAATAGTGACTATTGTAACCTTAAAATGTTGCACTGCGGCATGAGAACAGGCTGCGCCGGATTTACCATTCGATAATCTCACCATCCCAGGTCAGTTTGAAATCTTGAAGGCCATATTTTTGAACGATTTCTTTCAACGATCGTTCCTGCCCCTCCAGCTCCGGCGGGATATGTGTGACACGCACATGATCGATCTTTTTTTCGACCGCAAGCCGGCAAATTTCTTCCAAAGACGTATGGGCACCCTCGATCATTAACCAATCGGCCGCGGGGATACCGGGAGAAATCGCCTCCACAGACAGGATGTCGGATGTGTAAATAAATGTGCTTCCGCCTGCTTCAAACCGAAATCCGTAACTTTCTGCGCCAACCCCGTGCAGACGCGCTAAATCGGCGGCCGCCGAGAGGTGTCCCGTGGGGAAAAGTGTGACGCGCAGAGAATTCCAGAAATCAAAAGTCTTCTCCAATGCATGAATACGAATCGGAAACGGCCATTTTTCAGGAAAAATATAAAAGCGGTACAACTGTTCGGCGAAGAAATCTTTATAAAAAGCCGGCAAAAAAATGTCCAGCGGCGCCGTTCGTTTGGACATCATCATGAACTGCAGCAGCAGCGGCAGTCCTGCCGCGTGGTCCGGATGGGTATGGGAGATAAGCACGGCTTCTATCGGGAGAAGCGGTTTCTCTAACTTCGCCAAGGCGCGGCTCGTTCCGCCGCCCGCGTCGATCAATAAAAATTTGCCCGCATCTTCCAACAGGTAAGCCGAATGAAAACGATTGGCAACCGTCAGCCCGGAGGCTGAACCCAGAACGTGCCACCTCACGGTTACACCTCAAATCTCTGAAAATACTCAACGGTCTGGCGGAGCCCGTCCTGAAGCGAAACCACGGGTTCCCAGCCCAATGTCTTTTTAATTTTTTTGTAATCGATCACGCTGCGTTGCTGTTCGCCGTCTTTTGCAAGGCCATGTTTTTCAGGCGTATTCTTACGAACAATTTTATTTAATTCCCGGAAAACGATGTTTACATCCGTTTCAATCCCGGTTCCCACGTTAAAAATATCCGATTTCGGGTAGTCCAGTGCCAGCAGATTGGCACGCACCACATCCCCCACGAAGACAAAATCACGCGTCTGCGTCCCGTCTCCGTTAATAACCGGCTGCTGATCCTTGAGCATTTTTTCAATAAAAATAGCCACCACACCGGCTTCTCCGTGGGGGTTTTGCCGGGGGCCGTAGACATTGGCATATCGCAGAATGACGGACTGCAGATTGTAAGTTAATTCGTAAAAAAACAAATATTTTTCAACCGTTAATTTTGTAATTCCGTAGGGTGAAACCGGTCGATTGGGATGGTTTTCATCGGCAGGAAAATAATCCTGCTCACCATAGATTGCGCCGCCTGTAGACGCAAAAATGATTTTCTGAACACCCGCCTTCACGGCATTTTGAAGGATGTTCAACGTCCCGAGAACGTTCACCTCCGCATCAAAGACGGGATTCTCCACAGAACGGCGGACGTCCATCTGAGCCGCCTCGTGATAAACCACATCAAATTTTTCAAGCGCAAAGACCTTTTCCAATTCATCGGCCCGCAAATCCATGAGATAAAATTTTGCGTTTGGATTGAGATTCTGCAGCCGTCCCATGTAAAGATTGTCCACAACACAAACATCATGCCCGGCTTCAATAAGCGCATCAACAATGTTCGATCCGATAAAACCGGCTCCTCCGGTGACCAGGATTTTCATTTAACCTCCGCCAACTTTTCACAAATTATATGTTTCTTAATCCCTTTTTTCCGATGTCCGTTCGGTAATAAGCGCCTTCAAAAAAAATGGATTTTACGGCTTTGTACGCGCCCTCGATGGCATCTTTCAAGGATTGGGCCAGATGGGTAACGCCCAGTACGCGTCCGCCATTGGTCAGCAATTTTCCGTTCACCCGCTTTGTACCTGCGTGAAAAATAATTGTGTCCGCCCCGAAATCACTGTCGAGCCCTGTAATTTCCTTCCCTTTTTCATACGGCCCGGGATACCCTTCGGACGCCATGATCACACAAACAGCCGACCTGTCCTCGATTTCAAGGTTGTAATCCGCCAGATTGCCGTTCACGACAGCCATCATACCTTCCAGTAAATCGGATTTTAGCAGCGGAAGAATGGCCTGGCTTTCCGGGTCTCCAAAACGACAGTTAAACTCGATTACTTTCGGCCCTTCTTCCGTAAGCATGAGACCGGCGTAAAGGATCCCTTTATAAGGATTCCCGTCTTTTGCCATTCCCCGGATCGTGGGCTCCAAAACCGTTTCCCGGATTTCCCGGAGCAGCTTTTCATTTACAAACGGCACGGGCGCGTAGGCCCCCATTCCGCCGGTGTTTGGTCCGAGATCATTATCAAAAACAGCTTTGTGATCCTGTGCCGGAATGAGAGGCAGCACGGTCTTCCCATCCGAAAAAGCCAGGACAGACACTTCATCCCCCTCCAAAAATTCTTCTATCACGACCCGATGGCCTGCCTCTCCAAACACGTTCCGCAGCATCATTTCTTCAAGAGCCTTTTGGGCATCACTTTTTGTTTCACACACCAAAGAGCCCTTTCCGGCAGCCAATCCATCCGCTTTCACCACAAGCTTGCCTTCGTGATTCCAGATGTAATTTCGGGCATTGGCCATCGACTTAAACACTTCATATCCGGCAGTCGGAATGTGATATCGCTGCATAAAATCCTTTGCAAAAGATTTGCTGCCTTCAATGCGCGCGGCCCCCCGTGAAGGGCCGAATAGCTTGAGCCCCTCTTTTTGAAACATATCCGCAATACCGTGCACCAGGGGTAACTCGGGACCTACAACCGTGAAATCGATGGACTTCTCTTTCGCAAATTGAAGAAGGCTCTGAAGATCATCTGGCCTGATCGGGGCACATTCCGCAAAGGCTTCTATCCCCGGATTTCCCGGTGCACAATACAGGCGGTCAATCGCCGGATTCTGAGCCAATTTCCATACAAGCGCATGTTCCCGCCCGCCATTGCCGATCACTAAAACTTTCATTGTTCACCACCTGTTATCCTAAACGATTGGCACAATACACAAAAAATATTTATTGCATAAAAATAGCCAACTTACGGCCAAATTGCAAATACTTTTTCAAAATACAGGCATTTATTGGAAAGAATTGACCGGCGCCCGGTGATTTAAAAAATAAAAGGCTGCCGGTTTAAGACAGCCTTTCTAATGTTTATCGCTAGTTTCGGTTTATTTCAGAAGCAAGAGCTTCTTTGTTGCCACAGACGTGCCGGCCTGAATCCGGTAAAAATAGACGCCGCTGGGAAGGGGGCCGGCGTTCCACCGCACGGAATAGCGGCCGGCGGTTTTTTTCTCGTTCAAAAGCGTTTGTACCCATTCCCCCTGCACATTAAATATGGAAAGGCGCACACGAGATGTTTGTGGAATGCTGAACGAAATGGTTGTGACAGGGTTGAATGGATTCGGATAATTTTGAAGCAGGCCGACCGCAAGGGGGACCTGTTCGGGAAATTCCTCAACCCGGGTTTGAACCGGTTTGGTGAGAACCGTGGTGTTGGTGCCCACAATCCAGGGTTGTCCGCCGGGCGCCTGAGCGACATCCTGCAAATTATTTTCATTCATGACATCCACGGGATTCCAGGTTGCGCCGCTGTCCGCAGTCTCAAAAACCGCACCCTTTTTTCCGATGATCCAGCCGTGTGCGGCGTTTTGGAAATAAACCTTGTCAAAGTTCAGGCCGGTTCCCCAATCCATCGTCTTCCAGGCGGCCCCGCCATCCGCTGACTTCAACACCACACTCTTTCCCCCTCTTGCAGACTTTCCGACAATCCACCCATTTGAAGGACCGGCAAAATAAACGGATTTAAAATCCGCTTTAACCGGAAAATCGTGACGGGCTCTCTTCCAGGACATACCGCCATCGGCTGTGAAAACAATTGACGAATCCCCGCCAACGGCCACGCCGTGGGAGGCATCATAAAAAAAGATGTCGTAAAGCGGCTTGTGGGTTGAATCCTCCAAAACGGTTGTCCAGTTAATGCCGCCGTCCGTCGTCCATTGGATAATGTCCTCGCCGCTTGAATTTTTTCCGCAAGCAAAACCGGTATTGACATCCAGAAAATAAATTCCGTAAAATGCGGCTCGCGCATTTTTTAAGATTTGCAGCCCGGTCCAGGTTTTACCGCCGTCTGTCGTTCTGGCGATTGACCCATAGCCCCCCGCCGTCCAGCCATAATCTTTATTCAGAAAAAACAGATCTTCAATTCGAACCGCACGATTTTCTTCGGCCACACAGCTAAATTGCCAATTCTTCCCATCATCCGTGCTTTTTAACACGCCGCCGTTCCAGCCCGCTGCGAAAACAGTGTGCGAATCGGGGGCCGCCACGGCGTAATAATTGAGGATGTCGGGGATACGATACGAAAGCGTCCAGCTCCGGGCGCCGTCGTCCGAGTAAGCCAGTTCACCTAAAGCGCCGGCCGCCCAGATACGTCCATCCAAAATCTGTATAGCGTACAAGGTATTTCCGGTAAAAATCGGCATCGGCGTGAATGTCTGCCCGCCGTCGGTGGTTTTCAGAATTAAACTTCCGTAACCGGCACCGCCGCCTACAATATAGCCGTTGTTTTCATCTGTGAAAGCGATGGCATATCCGTAACAATATGTTTTCAGGGATTGATCTAAAAATTTCCAGTTTCTGCCGCCGTCGGTGGTTTTCATCAAAAGCGTCGGCTGCAAACCGGCTGCCATCGACCCCCAGCCGGTGGCGTAGGCAACCGTGTCATTCACCATAAAAACGGCTTTGAAATCATTCCGAAAGTATTTGTAGCCCCCAAAATCAAGAGATTCCGCAGGTGTCCAGTGGTCGCCGCCGTCGGTTGTGTACAACAAATTGTATTTGGTGGCCATTATGCCGTGTGTTTCATCCGCAAAATGAACCGCATAAATATCTTCGGTTACGCCGCCCAAATCTGAAGGAGCCGTCCAATTTGTACTATCGGTTGTGCGGTACAGGACTCCTTTTTTGCCAACCACCCATCCGTGCGTGGCATTTATAAAAAAGACTTTCAGGAAATCATCCGCAGTCGTAAAATTTCCGCTTTGCGCCCATGTTTGTCCCCCGTCGGCCGTTTTGAGTAAGGTGCCGTCGTAGCCGGCGATCCAGCCGTTTTTTTCATCCGGGAAAACGACCGATGTGAGCTTTTTGGTGGATACGTTGTCGTGAAAATTCCATGTTTTCCCGCCGTCATCGGTCCCCAAAATCATCCCATTTGAACCGACCACCCAACCCAGATCCTTTGTTGGAAAAGAAATTCCATAAATGGATTCCTGGAAGGTGGGTGTCACAACAGATGTCCATGGGTTGTTTCCGAAAACGGACGTTGTAAAAAAGAAACCTATTACGAGCATGCCGGGTAAAATTTTTCTCATTTTGCCTCCATCCTGTTTTTAATTCGTAAATTCAGGGCCGGACAATTTACGTCGATTTTTTATGGCTCCGCTTCCTCTTCGCTTTAAAATTCATCATTTTATTCAAATGTGTACAGTTGCAGCATAAATTGAAAAACAAGATTGCGGCGCACATCCCCGGGCAAAAAACGCGCCCCGTTAAAAGCGGGTTGTTCAAGCAGGTACAATTTACCCTTTGGAGATTTGCTTCGATAAATCGCCGCAATCGAGACTCTAAATTGCGGCTGCCGCCAGCCCAGGCCGCCGCTCACGCTCCAAAATCTTTCTCTCCTGTACATAAAAAACGGGCCGGGAACTTTTTCGCCCGCATTTCCGCCCACGCGGAGCCGCCAATTTCCACGGAACAGAGGGAATTCCGCCCCCGTGCGAAATTCCCACTCATTTGCTTCTGCCGCAATGGACTGATGCGCCAGATAATCTTTAAAATTTCGGGAAAAATGCCCCCAGTAAATTTCCGCCCCAACCACTGCCGGAATCCATTTTCGGTTCAGGCCAAAGCCGATTCCCGCCGTAAAACGATTTTGATTGTTCTCGCCGTACAGGCTGCCGTATTCGATCGTTTTCGACCAGTCTTCCCGATTGGAATAGGTCATCTGTCCGGCAATCCGAAAACCATTTTTTTGATAAACAAGACGCCCGGTTGTTCTGTTGAAAATCATCTGCTCGTATCCCCTTTTTATAAATAGATTATCGGTTACGCTGTTTCCACTACTCCGGTAGAAATGGGCGATTCCCAACCGGCTGTGTCTCCCGAGGGAGAGGAACATCTGCCCCCCTAAAATCAAGCCCTTTGTCCGGTAAATACGAATGTACTTGCTGCGCACCTGCTGAAAACGTGTATCCAATCCAATCTGACGGTATAAAAGGGCGTCCTGCAGCTCTTTCACGGCCGTCAGGCGGGTCTGGCTGTTGTAAGGAAATACAAAAAAACCCAGTCCGATTTTCGAGTTTTCACTTTTGGAAAACGGCTGCTTAAAGGTGGTTGTCGGATTTTGCTTCAGCCGCCAGGCAATTCCGATTCCCGGAAAAAACGCCCACCGGATCGATTCAACTTTAGTGTACACATTTTTCAAACCCATCTGCACTTTATAGTTAAAGGCCGCTCCAACCGAGAAATTGAACGGCAATTTTCTGGAATAAACGGCTGAAATGACCGGCCCGTTATACCAGAAATTTCCGGTTGTCGTATCCGTGAGAATGAAATTTTTCCTGTACGGATACTGTTCCAATGAGCGGTAAACCTGTCTCGGATAATCCCCCATGTAGGTCACTGAGCCCCAAAAGGTTTCTTTCTTATTCATCGTCTTCACACCCTCAAACTTAAGCGAATAATCCTGCTCCTTCAGCGGATCGTACAGCCTGTGATAATCACCCCACGTGTGCCGACTATTCCAATACAGGTTCATCCGTTGGCCCGATCTGGCATAAACGAGGCCGGCCGGATTTTTCCCAAAATAATAAAAACCGAGTTGATTTTCCGAATCCGGCACGGCTAATTGTAGATTCCCAAGCGCTTTCAAACGGTTGTCCATGGACGATGAATGCTTTGAAATTAAGAAGAATAAAAGGCCAAAAAAGATGATCGCTGCTGTTTTCGTGCGCATTCGCAAAATTCGATCTCCATTCCGAATACGATTACGGAGGCATTTCGTATCCGGGCGTTGGGTGCGGAATAATCCTGAAATCCACTGTTGAATTATTTATGTCCATGCCGGCATATTTTCTCTCCATTGACATTCCGCTGTAGCGAATTAGCCCCACACCGGTAAACCCCCGGTCGATTCGCGGATCCAATGTTTTTAGCTGTTCGGGTGAATTCTGGTACTCAACGCCGTCGATCACCGTATCGAAATCGATTCCGTCCTGATAATTCACATCTTCGCCGGTCGCAATGATGATTTGATCGCTCGTGAGTGAAATCAAAAAATCAATTCGGTCTCCCGTTTTAATATTCACGATGTTCGGAACCGCCGGATTATCGGGATCCGACGGACTGAGAGGATTGTAGAATTCCCAATCGGCATGAGACAGATCGATGCTGCTTGGAATCATTTTTTTATGATCGATTGCATTTTGCGCCAGAACCACAAATGTGTGCGGCGGAACGGGATACTTACGTCCGACAACCGGTGTTCCCGGAAATTGAAAAATGTAAGTCACCCGGTTGATATTTTGATTCAGTCGACACACAATAATGCCGTCCAGGTAGGTTGTATCGTCGGCAGAATTGTACAACTCTATAAATTGATCATAAATATAAAATTCATCATTCGGCGGACCATCTACATACAATTCGTTAATTTTTAACCCGGGTTTGCCGGCAGACAGATGAATCGTGTCCAGAGCGGAGGCGTTTGTCCGGATATTGGCCTGAGTCGAGCCGACCAACACGTTTAAAGAATCCAGGACATACGCGGCGCTGGCGGTGTATTCCCCGGAAATGAGATTTTCAAAACGGGCAATTCCCCGCTCATCCGTAAAATGCGGCGGAATCCGTGTTGATTGGCGCGGCAATAACTCCACTCTGGCATTTTCGAGCGGCACTCCGGGTAATTCAGGCGCCGGTTTGAAATCCACGTACACATCAATTTCACCATTGCCTTCCACACCGACCGGTTTTTTCTGCATGCAGCCTTGCAGCAGGAAAGCGCCCAACAAAGCGATTAATAAAAATCCGGGGATGAACTTTTTTAAAATCAATCCGGAGATCCTTTATATGAACCATTTGCATTCGGCAGACATTCACACCTGTTCACAGCTTTGTGCTGAGTTTGAATCCGTAAAAAATCCCGGATGTCCGCTCGGAATAAGTGTGAAAATAGGGATGCCGGTAAACGTTTCTATCGTCAAAAAAATTATTGATGTAAAATGAAACCTCGGCGCCTTTCCAGAGACTCTTGGAAACGGCGAAGTTGTAAATTGTTTTCGGCGGATAGGAAAAAGAATTGTTTTCCCACCAGTAGAAAGAATTCACGGTGTATTGCTGAAACTTTTCGTAAACAACCGACTGCATCCAGACAGACACCCAGATTCCCAGAGACCTGGCTTTGTAGGACAGCCGAACATCAAGAATTGCCTTTTTGCGCCAACTCATTCCGGCGGGCGCCCACGGACGCTGTCCTTTGGCGGTGTCCGTATGAGAATAATAAAAAAGCCCCGTCCGGCCCATTTTTTCGCTGCGGTGTGTCAGATTTAACAGAAAGGAAATGTTTTTATACGTGATCGTCTGAATGGACAATTCCATCCCGTACCGCCGGGTCCATCCCCGGTTTTCATAAATGCTGTAAGTGGCTTCCGTAATGGTGTCCGGGTTCATCACGTATCCGAATGGGTACTTCACCTGGCTCATCTGACCGGTTCGGTACGTGTAGTAGCCTTCAAGCGATGTTCGGGCAAAATTGAAAAATTTTGCATCGATACCGACATCTAATTTTTTCAATTGATACCCCTTTAAATCGGGATTTTTCTGAGAATGCCGGTACGTGATATCCCGAAATGCCAGAACCTGCGGCGCACGATACACATTTGTCAAAGGCGGTGATTTGGCGGACAATCCGTACCCAAAGCGCAGGCGGCTGTTTTTGCTCAGGAATACAATTAATCCCACTCTCGGGCTTAAGAATGTTCCCTGTTGAGATTTTATAAACGGTTCCCGTGTCCACAATCCGGGAAAATGAATCGATTTCGGATTAAAAAGATCATAACGCACCCCGAGCGTCCAGGTAAAATCCCGCAGATAATGCAGGGTGATTTTATCTTCTGCATAGAGCCCTACAAGTGTCTGGCCGGGAATTTGATCAAAATTGTAGGAGCGTTTCCCGGAAAGCGGCCCGTAGTAATTGCGGGTACTGTCTATGATGACCCCTTTTCCTCTGTTTCTATCGTATTCGACGTCGGTGCCAAAAATTAACTCATGGAAAACAGAGGCGCCCGTCAATCGCATTAAATGAAATTCCCAGCGTCCGCCGATATTCCACTCATTCCCAAGGACGCGCATCGAACCGATGTAACTGCGGGGATCAGCTTCCACCAATCTCTGGGCAAATGTATTCTGTTTGCGAAAATGGACATAGTGGCTGTACGTGAATTTGGAGAGCGGGTTGATCACATAATCGCCCCACAGGTCGTTGTTTATTGTGTATCCGCGATTGTATCGCTTATTTCGATGTACATCTGTGGGCTTTTCTTCATCCAAAAGGCGCTGCCCGAAGAGTTTATGTTTTACGGTTAATTTGCGGCCGAAAAATCGTTTGCGGGTGACCAATGTCCCGGTAAATCGATGGTATTCATCACCGATTTTGCGGAGATTTCGTTCGCTGTAACCGTAATTCAGATCGTACGTCAATCCGGTATTCCAGCGCACAATTCCGTTTCCGAAGTTGATCTCTTTCGTATCCGGATTGTGCTTTATTGTCAGGCGGGGCTGTCGTTTCCCGATTTTGGTCTCCACTTTAATAATGCCTTCGGTAAAGTCTCCGTAACGCACGGAAGGCACGCCTTTGATTACTTCAACCGTCTCGATATTGTCCGCCGGGATGTTCCGCAAATCGATTCCCTGCCCGGTTGTAAGCGACACATTTTTCCCCAGAAAAATATTTGTGATGCCTTGAAAATTGGCGTTATTTGAAAGAGGCGCATCGTCTAAAATGACCTTCGTTCCGAATGTGGACAGGGCATCCTGCGAACGCCCTCTTATGCCGGCCTGTATCTTTTTGCCGAGTCCCAGCCGGTTCGTTTTTTCCACACCCGGAATGAGTTCCAGCACATCTCCGAGGCTGGAGGCCTGAAGATTTTCGATATCGCCGGATTTTACCACATCTTTTGAAACCGGATCGTTCGGCAGCTTCGCTTCATCTGCCTCAACCCTGATTTCGCCGATGTAAAACACGTCCTCTTTTTCTCCTGTCGAGGCATTCAGTTGGGCAATAACCGGTGTTGTTTTCTCCGCCAAAACATGCTGTTCAGGCAGAATCAGCGTCCGGTAGCCCATTTTGATGAATTCAAGGGTGTACGTCCCAGCGGGAATTTTGCTCAGCCGAAAAGCACCCTTTTTATCCGTGATTGTGGAGGCAGGCGTATTTTGAACGTGAACCAGGACACCAACGATGCGTTTTCCGGTGCTCATGTCCAGTACAATGCCTTTAATGGTGCCAATCTGCTGTGCATAAACAGGAAAAACCCACGCACCGACCACAAGAAATAGTAAAGCCATCCCGGAGATTGGTCTATAGGTCATCATGGAAGTATCTTTCTAATAATTCATTTTTAAAATTACCGATTTTTTACCCTGTTGTCAAGCAAAAAATAGATTAAATGGTAAAACGCCGGTTACAGGCGGGCCGGTTATGCCGAAGATGAACGTCAAAAAAAAAGGCGAAGATTTCTCTTCGCCGCTGCGCTGCCCGGGGAGGACTCGAACCTCCAACAAGGGATCCAAAGTCCCCTAAGTTGCCAATTACTCTACCGGGCAACAAAAATGGTTTTAACCTGAATAAATCAGGCTAAATATACAATATTTTCAATAACAAATCAAGAAAATTTTATCCGGGCAAAAAAAAGAACTTGACAAATTCGACTTATAATTCTATATTAGACTATATAGTCATATCACTAAAATCGGCTTACCGGCGTCATTTGTTTAAAGGAAGGATTTCCCTGAAAATGGCTGTTCAACATCGAAAGCAGCGGGAACGCCTGGCGCGTGAACAATTAATACTCGATGCGGCACTTCAGGTTTTTTCTGAAAAGGGATTTAACCAGGCCACCATGGATGACGTGGCACAAATCGCCGAATTAGGCAAAGGCACCCTTTATTACTATTTCAAGAGCAAGGATGAGATCTTTTTACACCTTCTGGAAAGCAACACGCGCCAATTTTTCGATCAAATCTATCAGACGGTTGAATCAGAGACAACCTTTGTCGAGATAGTCCAAAAAATCTTGCTTTTTTACGCCTCTTATTTCCATGAAAACAGACAATTTTTCAACATCTATTTCCCTTATGAAAGCGGTCAGATTAAACTAAAATCCCAGGAATTTAATGCGTTTCGAAAAACCTATTACAAAGTCAGAAAACCCTTTGAAACGAGGTTGTTTCAAAAGATGAAAGAAGAAAATATTGCCTCAATTTCTCCCGAAAATTTCTGGAAAATTTTGGGAGGTGTGATTATGAGCATCAATATGGAAATCCACCGGGAATCCCCGCTTCAGGAAATTATTCAAATGATTAAAGAATTCATTGCAGTACTCAAACAAGGGCTGAAATAGAAAGGATTATTTCATGGCATCTTATTTCCGGTTTGTGATTCGAAAAGCGGGCTGGGTTCTGGCACTGGCTTTTATCATCACCCTTTTCCTGGGCTATGAAATTAAAAATTTAAAGGTTGAAACGGATATTTCCGCCGCCCTGCCGAAAGGGGTGCCGGCCAAGCGGCTTTACGATAAAGTGGGAAAAATCTTTCCCAGCAGAGATTTTATTTTGGTTGTTGTGGAGTCCAACAACCTGTTTCAGACACGTGTGATTGCAAAAATCCAGGCGCTGACGAAACACTTTGAGGATATGCCGGACGTCTATTCCGTCATGAGCCCCACGAACGCAAAAATTATTCTGGGGACAAAAGAAGGCATCGACGTCAGAGATGTGCTGACCCAGGTTCCACAGACACCGGAGGAAATGGCCGCTTATCGAAAACGATTGTTGTCGGACAACATCTTCACCGGGAATATCATTTCCAACGACCATAAAGCCGCCGGGATTATGCTCTTTTTAAAGAAAAATATCCACGCGCGTGAAGCCGCCGGCGAAGTTATTTCCTATATCAAAAAAAATAAAGGAGATTTAAAAATCTTAGCCACAGGGAAACCGGTTGTTAACTACTACCTCGCAAAGGGAATGGATACCGATATGCGGCGTTTATTTCCCCTGGCCATCCTGGTGGTGTTTTTTATCCCCCTGTTTCGTTTTAAACGAATAAAAATGGTTCTTATCCCGCTTGCCGTTGTTATTTTCAGCGTCATCTGGACATTCGGTGTGATGGCACTCGTCCATTCTCCTCTGTCGCATTCAACCACCATTATGCCGATTTTGCTCATCTCCATCGGGGTGGCGGATGGAATTCATATTTTAAACCACTATTTTTCCAATTCGAGGTTCATCAAAGAACGGGATAAATTGGTCCATTTTACAATGATGGAATTACACGGTCCGGTGATCATGACATCGGTTACCACCATGATCGGATTTTTAGCATTGAACACGTCCCGGGTCACTTCTCTTCTTCAACTCGGAATTTTCACCTCTGTCGGCGTCTTTTTCGCGATGATTCTTTCGATCAGTTTCATTCCGGCCGGCCTCTCGCTGATAAAGGTGCCCACTCAGTTAAAAGAAGCCCATGGCGGACGTCTGGAAAAACTCAGCCACACCTACGCCAAAATTTTAATTCGTTACAAATGGGCGGTATTAATTTTCATCATTGTCATTGTCCTTTTATCAATCGCCGGCATTCCCAGGATCAAACTGGAATCCAGCGATATTGAAAACTTCCCGCCCAGTCATCCTTTGCGCCTTGCCACCGCCGAAGTCAACGATCATTTTGCCGGATCGAATTACATCGACGTGGTGGTTGAGGGGAAAACCCCCGGATACATTAAAAATCCGTTTGTGCTGAAAAAAATGGCCATGCTGGAGGATTCCATCAAAACACTGCCTTACGTGGGGGGTGCCATCTCTCTCGTGGATTTTATCAGGCGCATTAATCAGGTGCTGCACAACAATAATCCGGCCTATTACAGAATTCCAAATGAAACAGAGACGGAAACCACCCGCTATTTCGACGCCGCCACCGGAAAATGGGTTCATGAAACATACACCGTCTCCGGAAGAAAATTAATTGCCCAATATCTGCAATTGTATGAAATGTCCGGTAAACCGGAGGACTTTGCCAATTTAGTGGATTACAACTATGAAACCGCCAAAATCACGGCTTTTTTAAGGACATCGAAGCGGACGCATTTAAAGAAAATCGACACCTGGACACGAGGGTTTATTAAACGGCATTTTGACGGCATCAAAGCGGACATCACCGGTGTCTCGGAATTGTATCTTGCCGTAAATGATCTGATCGTGAGCGGGCAGCTTAAAAGCATCTTCCTCTCGCTATTTTTGGTTTTTCTTCTGACGGCTTTGATGTTCCGTTCTTTTACCGGAGGCCTGTTTAATGTGCTCCCGCTGTTTTTCGCCATGTTCCTGAATTTTGCCGTCATGGGCTGGTTCGGCATTTATTTAAATTTAATGACAATGGTGACGTCGAGTATCGCCATCGGTGTCGGTGTGGATTATGCCATCCACTTTTACCATCGTTATCGAATGAAATTTACGGAGTCTCATGATTATGAAAATGCCACCGACCGCACAATGGAAGAAGCCGGCGTGGCGATTTTCATCAATGCGCTGACGGTGGCGGCCGGATTTGCCATTCTCCTGTTCTCAGAATTTAAAGGCATTAGTTTGATGGGCCTGCTCATTACGCTTACAATGGTCTGGACCTCTTTTGGTGCACTGACCATTTTACCGACGTTGTTTATGATTTTAAAACCAAAATTTAATTCTGTCGGAGGGAAACAATGAAACGCTTATTCAGCAGTCTGATCCTTGCAGCCGTTTTTGCGGGTTTAGCGCTTGCGCAAAGCAGCGTCTCGCCGGACGGCACCGAAATCATGAAAAAAGTGCTTTCCCAATCCAATTGGAAAGACATGTCCGGAGATCTGGTGCTGACGCTCACAACAAGCCGGCATGAAACACGCATCCGGAACATGAAATTCTATTCCAAAAAAAAGAGTGAAAACGAAAGCATGATGTTAATCAAAATCATTGCGCCCGCAGATGTGCGCGGCACCGCATTTTTAACGATCGAGCATCAAAACCGGGATGACGACCGCTATCTGTACCTGCCCGCTCTTCGGCGCGTTAAAAAGATTACCGCCAGCGGGAAGGGCGGAAATTTTATGTCATCGGATTTTACCTATTACGACATAGGAAAGCCAAAATTAAACGACTGGAAATACAAACGGTTAGCCGATGAAACCGTCGAGGGTCACAAGTGTTTTGTCGTGGAAGCCAGTGCGGCCACGCCCAAAATTACCAAAGACACGGGCTATTCCAAAATTATTCGCTGGATTCGAAAAGACACCTTTACCACCTGTAAAGCCGTTTTTTTCGACCGGGAAGGCAAAAAGTGGAAGACGCTCAGCGTTCCGGAAGTGCAGAAATTCAACGGCGTCTGGTTCTCGACGGTGATGATCATGCACGACCTGCAGCTCGATCACACCAGCAAAATGACATTTAAAGGTCTGAAAATCAACACAGGCGTCCCGGGGAAATTTTTTACCGTTCGGTATTTACAAAGAGGGTAGCGGCTATGAAAAAGCATTTTTTAGGGCTGATCGTTTTCGGATTGCTTTTGGCGGGCACTTCCGAAGGAGGCGCTCAAACCCGTTTGGGCGGCTATTTGAAATTTTACAGCGCCGCCAACACGGTTTCTCCCTTTAAAATTTCCAAAATAGGAACCCGGCTGCAGTTTAATATTTCAAAGACATTCGGCACCCGCGGTGAACTGTTTTCGTCCTTTGATTTTGATGCCGATGATGCGCGCTTTTTCACCGGGGGATTCAAGACACGGGGCAGTGAATTGGAGATTTATCCCGTCGAGGCGTACGTGAATCTCTATTTCCCCTTTGTCGATCTTCGCCTGGGCAAGCAGTTTATTTTCTGGGGAAAAACAGACTGGATTAATCCCACGGATAACATCAATCCCTGGGATTACAAAAATATTTCCTCCGAGATCGAGGATTACCGGCTGCCGGTGACGGCGGTGAAAACGAGTTGGTATCTGGGGCCGGTCACATTGGAAGCAGACTGGATCCCTATTTTTATCCCCGATCGAATCCCCCTCCAAACCGGCCTTCTGCAAAAAGGGAATCCGGCCCGGCACATTCCGGTTGTTTTTATGAATTCTCCCGCTTACCCAACCCCCACGCTCGGCCATTCACAGGCGGCGTTTCGGCTGATGCACAGCATTGAAGGCATTGATTATTCCCTCAGCTATTATTCCGGTTACGACCATAAATTTAATATTATTTCGAAATTGACATCTCCAGATTCTATTTCTCTCACGCCGGCATACAAGCCCGTTCGCATCATTGGAGGCGCGCTCGAACGGGTCTTTGGGCGATGGAATCTCAAAGGAGAGGCGGCTTATTTCCGAACCGCCGATCCAAACGGCACCCACCCGGAGATCACAAATCCCCACGTGCAGTATGTCCTGGGAAGCGATTTGTCCGTGAGCGATCATCTTTTGTTAAACCTTCAGTGGATTCAAAACATCCGGACCAAATTCAACCGGGCACTTGAAGAAAAAGCCGCCGCACAAAATCCCCTGGAACAGGAAATTCCCCGGAGAGTCACCTCTTCCGTCTCCGGGGTGATCCGCTGGTCGCCGATGGATTATGTCACCTCCCAATTTGTGGGTGTGCTCAATCTGAGGGATAAAGATTCGTTTCTGCTGGGATTCGTCCATTATGAACTCGCCGATGCCATTCAGCTTACAATCGGCGGACTTTTTTTCGGCGGTCCGCAAAACTCGCCCTTCGGAAAAATGACCGGCGAGGATAAGGTGTTTTTGGAACTGAAGTTTAGCTATTGATTTTGCCGAAGATGTCATGCGCAAGATCGAGCCTAACGCCTCTCCCCCCGGCAGGCTCACAATTGCCGTCAACCTAAGGACTGTTCAATATTTTATAAACATATTATTTGCAAAAGGTTGTTTCGTATTTCAGATGGTTCTAAATACCATTATTCTTTTCAGGAAACAGGATAGACAAATTTGACATTTCATACCTAACGGCACTCAAAATGGACAGAGAAATTTTTCTATAAACATTTTGTCCCTAACGGGACATGGCTAATGGAAGTATCATTAAAGACTATCTCTATTCAATGAAGCGGCTCTATCGTGCCGGAGATTCGTAAAAGAAACGAATCTGATTTTATGGGAGAAACTTTAAAATTCAAGTTTCTTGAAAGTCCCGCAGGGACGCAATGTTTATAGCGAAGTGCCGGATCCAATAAGCTTAAGACCGCCTCCGGCAGACGACCTGTAATTTTTATCCAATTAATGAAATAGGCCATTCGGTTGACGCCAATTGGCAGGCGCCTGCATTTGTTTTCATCCCACCCATTTTTAGGGTCGATATTTTCATATTCATTCCGATAATAAATTTACAAATTGCCGTTTTCTTCATTTTAAACTGCGAACCTGTACAACGGCGATTCAAAGTGAAACAATGTAACCCGAATTGAGACGAAAATGGAGTTCCGTTTAAAAAATAAATAAGTTACTCAAAAATGAGTGTCTTTTCTTGCAATTGTTGAAATAATTTTTTATATTGTTTTCAATTATCTGTCGCTGTGTCATTATTGCGGTCTTACTATTTATTTATTATATACTTACAATTCTGAAATCGACGGCATGTTGTCCTTTGAAATTAATGTTAGCGGGTGATTGAAAAAGATCGAAAACCGGCGATCAATTATTTTTTTCATTTCAATCGCAAAAAGAACAGTTTTTGCAAAAAAAACAGATAAAAACTCTTGACCGATATTTTCTGAACATCTAAAATGGAGTGGCGATGAACATTCATACGAAACCTGTGCAGGGGCTGCAGCTCCCCGAATCTATTAAACGACTCTCTGATCTTGCGTACAATTTCTATTTTGGCTGGCAGCCGGAAATTCAAGAGCTTTTTAAAGATATTAATCCGGTCGCGTGGGAAACCTTCATTCACAACCCACTACAGGTTTTGAAAAATACGCCGTCAGAGACATTTAATTTTCTGGAAAGTTCCGTTAAATTTCTAAATGAGTATCATAATGCACTTGATAAACTCGATGTTTATCTAAACAGAAGTGAGACCTGGTTTACAAAACATGCCGTCAATCCGAAGATGAATCCGATTGCCTACTTCTCCGCCGAGTACGGCCTTCACGAATCGTTCCCGATGTATTCCGGCGGACTGGGGGTGCTCTCGGGGGATCACTGCAAATCCGCCAGCGATCTGGGTCTTCCCTTCGTGGCGGTCGGTTTACTGTACCAGGAGGGCTTTTTCACTCAGCAAATTGACCGCGATGGAAATCAGAAGGCGGTTTACACAAAATATAATCCCCGAGATTTGGCCATTCGGGAAGTGGTGGACGAAACCGGCAGCAATGTTCGCGTGACACTCACGATTAGTGACCGTCCGGTTCAGGCAAAAATCTGGAAAGCGGCCGTTGGGCGCATCTCCATTTTCCTTTTGGATGTAAATCTGCCGGAAAATCATCCGGACGATCGTGCCATTAACGGACAGCTTTACCATGCGGATCACGACACCCGCATCCGGCAGGAAATGCTGTTGGGAATCGGCGGCGCGCGTGCCCTGAAAGCGCTGGGCATTACACCGTCCGTCTGGCACATGAACGAAGGGCATTCGGCTTTTCTCGGATTGGAACGCATCCGGAATCTAATGTCGGGCAGCGGCCTTTCATTTGAAGAGGCCAGAGAAGTGGTCGCTGCAAATACGGTTTTCACCACGCATACGCCCGTTCCGGCAGGGAATGACGAATTTCACCGCGGCCTTGTGGATCATTGCTTTCACCGGTACTGGAGTGCGTTTGGGCTTCCGCGGGAAAAGGTGTTTGAACTGGGGAAGGATGGTTTTCACACGGGCGAACGGTTCAGCATGACCGTTCTGGCCATTAAGCTTTCCCACTTCCGAAATGGTGTGAGTCAACTGCACGGAAAAGTGTCCCGGCGGCTCTGGCACGACCTGTGGCCGCATCTCCCGGAGGCGGAGGTGCCAATCGGCGCCGTCACAAATGGCGTTCACACACCCACGTGGATGGCCTCCGATATTCAGGATCTCACGGCAAAAACGTTTGGCGCGGACTGGCGTGACCATCTGACCGATCCGGCTTTCTGGGAAAAGATTCCGGAATTTCCGAAAACGAAATTCTGGAAAATACATAATGTCTGGAAAATATTATTAATCCACGAGGTCCGGAAACGTCTGAAAAAGCAATTCCGGCGCGAAGGGCTTCCGGCAGAAGAAATCGACAATTATTTAAAACCGGGAATTTTGACCATCGGGTTTGCCAGACGATTCGCCACTTATAAACGAGCCAATCTTATGTTCAGAGATGTAAATCGATTAAAAGCAATTCTGGATCATCCTGATCGTCCGGTGCAGATCATTATTGCCGGTAAAGCCCATCCCGCGGATCGTCCCGGACAGGCTGTTGTGCGCGAGATATTTCACCATATGCGTTCGGATGCCTTTAAAGGCAAAGTCGTGCTCGTGGAAAATTATGATCTGGCGCTGGCAAAATTATTAGTGGCCGGAACGGACATTTGGCTGAACAATCCCCGAAAGCCCCTGGAGGCCAGCGGCACCAGCGGAATGAAAGCCATTCTGAACGGCGGCATCAATTTCAGCGTGCTTGACGGCTGGTGGGTAGAAGGCGCCAACGGCAAAAACGGCTGGGAGATCGGGCCTAAAGACCCGCCTTCTGATCCCGATCTGCAGGATGAATTAGACGGGAAATCGCTTTACGAGACACTTGAGAATGAAATCATCCCGCTTTATTACGACAAGAACCCAACCGGCATTCCTGAAAGCTGGATTTCCAAAGCATTCGAATCTTACAAAAGCCTGATTTCTTTTTTTAGCACCGATCGAATGGTGGCTGAATATTTTGAAAAATATTACGAAACGGCAGCCCGGTCAGGCGAAGACCATCATGCCGAAAATTTCAAACTGACAAAAGAGATTGTGAAGTGGAAACAGGCGATTCGCCCCATCTGGCATTCCATCCACGGGGAAGTTGTGCTCAATGGCCATGACAATGTCATGCAGGGGAAAACGCTCGTGGAGATTAAGGTGAAGCTGCATCTGGAAACACTTGCCCCGGAAGATGTACGCGTGGAAGCGGCCTGGTACCGCGAAAATCACGGAACAGAGTTCGTCTCGGATTGGATGGGCCTGTCATGGGTGCAATCCGACGGAAGCGATGCCTTTTTTCAGGCACAGGTGCCTTCATCGGAAAAACCGGACACCAGGTTACGCATTCGTATTTTGCCCCGGCACAAGAGCCTGCCCGTTCCGGAAGATCTGGGGCTGGTCTATTATTTGTAAGCGCCGGCACTTCGATTGGGTTTTTTAAGTGGATGGGGTCAGCCGGAATCAATAAGGGGTGCCGTTCAACCCTCTGTGCCGCCGGGGAGATTCGGCTTCGCCCGTCTGTGCATTTGTGGGGGCTGATCCTGTTTTTTCGAACAAATCGCCTCATGATCTCTCGATGGTCCGATTGAATTCCTGCCTGAAGGCATCGATCTGTCCGCTTTCCGAGAAGCTGTAGTACGTATTTTCACCCACGATCAAATGATCCAGAAGGGGAATTTGAAGCGCTTCACCTGCGATGACCAGCGCTCTTGTTGTCCGCACATCCTCCCGGCTGGGCTCGGGACTGCCCGAAGGATGGTTGTGGACACACACCACATTCGTGGAGGCATGGCGGTTTGCCAGCGAAAATATATCCCGGAAGGGGACCAGGCTGGCTGTTAGCGTGCCCCGGCTCATGGTGTGAATTTCAAGAATCTGGTTCTTGGCGTTCAGAAAAATAGCCTTAAACACCTCTCTTTTAAGATCACGCAGCTGCGGATGAATGAATTCAAACACTTCCTGCGGTGAATACACACTGCCCAATTCCCGCTTCTTTTCGGAAAGAATCCGCTGCCCCAATGCGATGGCGGCTTTTAATTGGGACACTTTTGCCACACTCAGGCCGTGGATTTTGTACAGCTCCTCCGGATCCCAGTTTTCAAGAGCGCGCAGCCCGCCGGTCTCTTTTAAAATGAAACGGGCCAAATCGACGGCACTCATTCCGGTAACGCCCACACGAAGCAAAATGGCCAGCAGCTCGGCATCACTCAAATGCTCCGAACCGTATTTCAGCAGCTTCTCTCTGGGACGGTCATCCTCCGGCCAGTGCGAGATGGAGTCTTCGTAGATTTTATGATTCGGCGATTTTTTCATTTGTTGATTTAGCGATTTGGTGATTTGTTGATTTGTTGATTTTAGCCGTAAAGTAAGATTTTGCGAATATTGCTGTCAATTCATTCGCTTCATCTAAAAGGGATTTGATTTTGTTAGCCGGCAAAAATCCTGTTTCCACAATTAATTCCAGTCAAAACATGCTTTCATCAGCCTCTTCTAATACAATATGTAATTTGGCGCCAACAGAGGTTCCGGAGCGAATTAACGGATTGCCTATTGTCCGCCCTGCAGCCGTTCTCGGTAAAGCGTCCGCAACTTTAATTATCCTTAAAGCAAATTGTTTTGTTCTTTCCCTTATGATTTAGTGATTTGTTGATTTGGTGATTTATTCATTTTATGATTTATTCTTTTTAGCCGTAAAGTAAGATTTTGCGAATATTGCTGTTAATTCATTCGCTTCATCTAAAATGGATTTGATTTTGTCAGCCGGCAAAAGTCCTGCTTCCACAATTAATTCCAGCCAAAACACGCTTTCATCAGCCTCTTCTAATACAATATGTAATTTGGCGCCAAATTCTGCTTTACTTCTTCCTCTGCATGCCGCTCGATAATTGGCGCCAACAGAGGTTCCGGAGCGAATTAACTGATTGCCTATTGTCCGCCCTGCAGCCGTTCTCGGTAAAGCGTCCGCAACTTTAATTATCCTTAAAGCAAATTGTTTTGTTCTTTCCCTTAGGATTTTAGGATTTAGCGATTTATTCATTTTGTGATTTATTGATTATTTCATTTTTTATTTAGTGGCTGAACGAAAACGTAATACAAGCCTCTAACTTGTGAAATTTGATTTAGCTAATCCTTTGTTTCTGCTATCAAACGAACGCAAGCAAGATGCTTACGTTATATTTTCCATGTGTTTTCGTTCAGGCACTTTTAGTGTTTTAATAATCTTATATACGATAACCCCCAAATCACCAAATCACCAGATCGCCAAATCACCAGATCCTCAGATCCTCAATTCTTCCTTCCCACGCGGTGCAGCGTCATCATATTGGTGGTGCCGCGCACGCCCAGCGGGGCGCCGGACACAATCACAACGGAATCCCCCGGTTTCACCAAATCATCGGAAAGAAGGGCTTTTTCAACCCGTCTGATCATCTCATCCAGAGAATTGATCATCTCAATTTTTCGTGTTAAAACGCCCCAATTCAGAAGCAGGCGTCTTTGAACCTTATTCGTCAGGGTGAACGCCACAATCGGCGTTGAGGGCCGGTATTTGGAGAGGAGTCTCGCCGTAAAACCGGATTGCGTAAAAGCCACAATCGCACGGGCATTCAGCTCCAGCGCCGCATCGCAGGCGGCTTCACTGATGGAATCCGGAAAAGTGGCTCTTGGGTGCGTTTTGTCTCTGTGAAATCCCCGATTGTCCTCCTGCGAATGTCTCTCCGCTTCTTCGATGATTTTGGTCATCATTTGCACCGATTCCACGGGATAAGCCCCTGAAGCGGTCTCCCCGGAAAGCATCACAGCGTCTGTGCCGTCAAATATGGCGTTTGCCACGTCGGAAGCCTCCGCCCGGGTGGGCTTTGGATGGAATCGCATCGACTCCAGCATCTGAGTGGCGGTGATGACGGGAATCCCTTTCTCGATACATTTACGGATGATCTCCTTCTGGATGATGGGCACTTTCTCAGGATTCATTTCCACCCCAAGATCGCCCCGCGCCACCATTGCCGCATCCGTGACGGAGAGAATTTCGTCCAGATTTTTGATCGCCTCCGGTTTTTCCAATTTTGCAACCACCGGAATGTCCGTGTTTTCATCTTCGATAATTTTTTTAATGTGGGCCACATCCATAGGTGAGCGAACAAAAGAAAGGGCCACAAAATCTACTTTTTGCTCGATGCCGAATTTCAGACCCTCCATGTCCTTTTCAGTCAATGAAGGTATGCTCAATTTCACGCCGGGCAGATTTACTCCTTTGTAGGAACTCAGCGGACCGCCATGAATTATTTTACAAATAACTTTTTCCGAAACCACTTTCCTGACTTGCAATTCGATTAACCCATCGTCCAGCAAAATGGAATCGCCGGGCGAAACATCTTTCGGCAAATGCTTGTAGGTTGTGGAGATTATCTCTTTAGTCCCCTCAACCGGCTCGGTTGTGATCACAATTTCCTGACCGTCATTCAAAAAAATCTGTCCGTCCCTGATTTCACCGATTCGGATTTTCGGGCCCTGGAGATCCTGTAAAATTCCAATGGGACGTCCTATCTTCTCCGAAATCCGGCGTACGATTTGAATGAGTTTTGCATGTGCCTCAAGAGTGCCGTGAGAAAAATTTAAACGGACAATATCCACGCCGTTTTGCACAAGAGACTCAATAATTTTAAAGCTGCTGCTGGAGGGACCCAGCGTTGCAATGATTTTGGTGCGTTTCATCGTCTTGCCTCTGCAAGGTAACTAAAGCGTTCTTTAAATTCCGATGCGGTCATTTTGCCGGCATTTGCCAATTTCTGCAGCATTTCCGGATTGTCGAAATCTTTCTTCGCCAGGCGGATCATGTATTCACGGGCGACTGCGTAAGAATCCGTTTTCGTGTCCACCAATCGCAGCGACATCTTTCCGGTTTTTTCATCCAGAATGTCTTCAAAAGGAATTGGGATTAGTTTGCCGGCATCCACATAAATGAGGGCGCCGTTGGATGCCTTTTTGGCTGTTCTTTCACTGATTAAGAATTTCACGGCACTGTACCCAAGATCGCGGACGTACTCACAATCAAACGGAATGGGCGGGGCAGACCGCAGCTCGTAGCCAATATTGCCTGTTATCAGCCGGAATTTTTCGCCGCGCTCCTGAAAACGCCGTTCCAGTTCGTATTTCACAATTTTCCCCAGGTCTATTTCGGACAGGCGAATATGCCCGTAGTCGTCGTAATCGATCCGAACACCTTCAATTGTCCTCAATTCTTCCACATCTAACTTTTCAGAGATACCTTCGGCCAATATCACCACACCGTCCTGGCGTCCCATCACCCGGCGTTTCAGGATTGATCCTTCAATGATGTCACACACCTTTTTAATGGCAATGGTGTCCTCCTGAAATTCCTCGCCGATAATGATGTTGGTCACACCGGCGGCTTTTCCGATGCCAAGCGCCAGATGACCCGCTTTTCGGCCCATGGCCACCACGATGTACCATCGATTGGTGGTTCTGGAATCTTCCATTAAATTGTGCACAATGGAAACTCCCACATGGCGCGCCGTCTGAAAACCGAATGTGGGGATATTGCCCGGCAGCGGCAGGTCATTATCAATGGTTTTCGGCACGTGCGCCACGCGAATCTTTCCTCGCACAGCCTCCGCTATCTTACTGGCGGAAAAAGCCGTGTCGTCCCCGCCGATCGTAATCAAATCGGTAATCCCCAGTTTCATAAAACCCTTGATCACATTATCCATACTCTGTTCGCTTTTTGTGGGATTTTCACGAGAGGTCCGTAAAATGGAACCTCCGGTGAAATGAATTCTCGAGACATTCTCAATTTTAAGATCCAGAATGTGTGAATAATCTCCCCGTGCGAACCAATAGTACCCCCCCAAAATGCCGATGACGTCCATCTCCTGGTTTTTTGCTTCAATCGTCGCTGCACTAATAACCCCGTTAATCCCGGGAGCCGGCCCCCCGCCAACGATGATACCCAGTTTTCGCTTTTGTACACCCACTTCTTCAAACTCCTTCCTGAAAGTTCCCTGTCCTAAAAACGGCGATGCCCTTTCGCCCATTCGTTTTAAATTCTAATAAACATAATGAATTTTTCCGCATCATTCAAGTGATAATGCGCGCAATTTCATTTAGCGGACAACCGCGATTTTTTGCATTTCAATTTTATGATTTTTTGTATTTTTGAAAATAATCACATAAACGCCGCCGGGCACAAACTCGTTGTTGTCAGTTGTTAAATCCCATATTAAATTTTTATTGGCTGAACGATCCCCAAAAGTTTTTATAATCACGCCATTTTCATTCAAAATAAAAACTTTTGAATGGGTTGGGATATTCAGGATATTGACAAGTTGGCCGTTCACAGAAGGATTTGGGAAGACCTTTAAAGGAAACTTCTGTGTATAAATTCCGGGAGGATTTCTGTAAGGAATTTTCACGGTATGATCGCCTTTCCCCAGATTCGGCAGCACGATCAACAGCCTGGAATTTTCGATTCGGTACTTCATGATTGGGCTGTCATCGATGGTTATTTGCCCGGCCAGGCTGTCTTTCCTGACGGGTTGAACCACGATTGTTTCGTTGTGTCCCATTTCTCCGCTAAATGAAATCTGTATTACATACTTCTTATACGCAAATTGATAGTTTTTCATCCCGAGCAAATCATTTGCAATGGCGGCATATTCGTCAAAATAAATGTATCCTAAATTTGGAAAATCCTGCTCCGCTTGGCGAAAGATTTTGTTCCGGATTTGATAGGCAGATTCATCGCCGTAATTAA
>BDTM01000068.1 GCA_002898015.1 bacterium BMS3Bbin03
AAATATTCACTCCTTTAATCCGCCGATAAGAATGCCCTGGATATAATATTTCTGTAAGAGAAGAAAAACCAGTATAATCGGCACAATTGTTATAACCGATCCTGCCATCATCAATTCGGCATCCTGAACATGTTCGCCCAGCAGATTTGCAAGGGCAACGGGAAGCGTGTACATATTCTCCCGGGTCATCACAATCAAGGGCCACAGGAAATCATTCCATGTTCCCATAAAAGTCAGGAGTGCCAGCGTCACGAGCACCGGTTTGGCCAGGGGAAGAATAATTTTCCAATAAATTGTAAAATCTCTTGCGCCGTCAATTCTGGCCGCATCCAGCAGACTATCGGGAATACTCTGCAGGTATTGTTTGATCAAAAAAATGCCGAAAATACTTGCCATGCCCGGTAAAATAATGCCGAAGTAGGTGTTCAGCAGCCCCATTTTATTTAACAATAAAAACACCGGAAGCATGGTTACCTGCCCCGGAATGATCATCGAGGATAACAAAAAAACGAACAGCGGCTTTTTGGCTCTAAAGCTGAATTTTGCAAAGGCAAAACCGGCCAATGAATTAACGAACAATGAAATTAGGGTGACGGAAATAGACAATATTAAACTGTTCAGAAAAAAACGTCCCAGTTTAACCTGTTGGAAAAGAACCAGATATTGTGTTAAGGAAAAGTGCACGGGCAGAAATCGCGGCGGAAACGTGCTGGATTCGCCCGTGGGCATAAAGGAGGTACTGAGCATCCAGATAAAGGGAAGCAAGGCTACGGCAGCGGCAGCAAGCAAACCGAAATGGATGAATAGTGAAACAAGTCTTTTTTTAAACAAATCCATTCTTAACCCTGTTTTTTCTGACCATCATTTGAAGCATTGCCAGTACAAAAACAATGAAAAACAGAACAAACGCGATCGAAGAAGCGTAGCCCATCTTCCACCAGCGAAATCCCTGCTGGTACAGATAAAGCACGATACTCAGAGTCGAATTCAAAGGTCCGCCCTGGGTCATCACATAAGGTTCGGCAAAAAATTGAAAGTACCCGACGACTGTAATAATTGTCACAAAAAAAGTGGTTGGCGCAAGCTGGGGCAGGGTAATGTGTTTCTGCTGCTGCCACCAATTGGCGCCATCCAATTTGGCCGCTTCGTACATATAAACCGGAACAGCCTGCAATCCCGCCAGATAAATCATCATATAATAGCCGAAATTTTTCCATGTGGCTAAAATGATCAGAGCGGGCATTGCCCAATGCGGATTACCAAGCCAATCGATCGGTTTTACACCGAGAAAGGATAAAAAATAATTAATGGCGCCGAATCGCGGATGGTACAAATAGCGCCAGACAACCGCGATGGCCACGATATTGGTCACCACCGGCATAAAAAACGCAAGCCGAAAAAAGCCTTTAAAACGGACTGTTTTTGAGTTTAAAACAATTGCAAAAAATAACGCAATAAAAATGGTCAAGGGCCCTCCGACCAGCACAAAATAACCCGTGTTCAGCAGCGATTTCCAGAAAAGCGGATCATTGAGCAAATGCTGATAATTCTGAAAAAAGACAAACCTTGACCGGCTCAAATTCCCGATTGAATAAATATCAAAGTCGGTAAAACTCATTAAAAAAGAGGCGGCTACCGGGAGAAAAAAGAAGAACAGCAGGGTGATCAGCGCAGGCGCCAGAAAAAAATAGGGTGTGGTAATCTTTTTATTCATACGTTATGACATCACCAGTAATCTATTACTTGGGTTCATCCTAAATTCGCCGTCCTTTCCTCTAAATCCTATTTCCTGTTGGCATTTGAATTTTGAGCTTCATTTGACATTCGGATTTTTTAATATGGCCTTAACCGTTATAAATTAATAGGTTCTGTTATGTAATTATTAATGTAATAAATATCTCATTTCATTTTGATCCGGAATGAACGCTGCCAATCGTTTAAAAAGTACCCATTTTCGCGATGAACCATTTGGGCATATGGCTCATTCGTGTACGTTAATTAACTTCTTCGACAACAACCATCTTCTTTTTTGTAAAATTTGATTGACATCTTTGTTCAGTTCGGAAATCGCCTCATTTAAAGACCGCTTTTTATAAATAACCTGCTCCAGATATTCCTGAATTTTTGCCGCAATCTGCTCCCATTCCGGCAGTTTTGGGGTTGGTTTAGCCTTTTCAAGTTGTTCATAAAATGCGCGAAATTTGCTGTCTTCTTTCAATCCGGCAATCGTCCAGGCGGCGCGAACCGCAGGCAAATCACCGGTCAGTCGAAAGAATTCAGACTGGATTTCCGGAGTCGATAAAAACTCTATAAATTCCCAGGCTTCTTTTGAATGCCTGGAATTTCTAAAGACAACAAGGCTCGATCCGCCGGCGATCGAATCGCCGTTTTTTCCCGCCGGCATTGGAGCCGTACCCCATCTTTTATTTAACCGGGGATAACGTTTTCTAATTTCATTGACGTTCCACGGACCCGTTATGAACATAGAGAAAAAACCATCTGAAAAACCCTGATAAATATTGGTGACTTCCGTCATATTCCTGGGAGCCAGATTCTCATTAAAAAATTGAAGATAGTACTTCAAGGCTGCAACGGTAGAAGAATCATCGAAAGCCGCAAAAGAATTATTGTCCTTTAACAAATGCCCGTTGTTTTCCATTATTAAAATGACCGGAACCTGCCAATCATTATAGATTAACGAGAAAAATACGGAATACCTTCTTTTTGAATTCGCCAACTTTTTGATCTTGCGGGCCGCCTCGATCCACCTGTCCCATGTTTTCGGAGGCGATGTAAATCCGGCCTCTGCAAGAATGTCCCTGCGATAAAACAGCAAGCGAGTATCCACATACCAGGGGATTCCAAAAAGTCTTCTGCCGATAAGATTGGTATTCCATATTCCTTTAAAATAGTTACTTTGATCCACAATTGAAGAGCGGGCCGCCAGAGAATCCAGCGATAAAAGGGCATCCATCGCCTGAAATTCCGCAATCCACGTATTGCCCAACTGGCAAATATCCGGAGTCGATTGTCCGGCAAAGGCCGTCAATAATTTCTCATGCGCCAGAGCCCATGGAATTTTCTGAATATGAACTTTAATTTCCGGATGAACCGCTTTAAATCGGGGAAGCAGTTTGCTGATGTTTTCACCCTCCGCCCCCATTGCCCAGAAAGTCAATTCGGTTCTGCCTGAATTCCTCCCGCTGCAGCCGAAAAACAGCAGCGATATCAAAACAAAAAAATAAAAAATAATCTTAGCTATGAATTTTAACCCATGGAATTGCATCTTTATGCGAGCCTTCTTGAATAATGTAAGCGATTACATTTTAATATACCCATAATGAGATTGCATGTCAAGAGATATTTTTATAATAAAGATTAACCGGAGAGAGGTGTGTTATATTGAAGAACTTGAATCCATTCTGAATTGAATTTTACGGTGGCGTTGGATAATCCGTGTGCCTCATTTCAAATAGGATTCACCCGGCGGTGAAATAGATACTTTTGATACAACCCCTTCTATTCTTAGCCCAGCGGTTTACCACGGGGCCGCCGAAGCCCATCGCCGGCACAACGGTTTGGAAATGCCGGTTCAACCGCAGTGACCGGCTGTCCCGATAAGCGCTTTTATCTGTGCGAGTTCTTTCGGGCCGATCTCTCGCAACGTTCGCAGCGACGCGACGTTTCGCAATCATGCTCTGCATCTCTGCGCCCCGGCACGGGGTTTCCTGTTTCGGCCAATTACGCAAGGGCGGAAAAACCCGGCCGCGCGAGCTTAAAACCTTATTTTGAAAACTGCTGAAGCAGTTTCACCGTTTTAATTGAGCACTTTTTTAGCACCACAATAAATTGTGGTGCTGGTTCAACAGGATAGGGAGTTGTGCAAGCACCATGCTTCAGCATGGTGTTAAAAGCGGCGTCCAAGAAGCATTTCTTTAGAACCGCTTCAGCGGTTTTTATCAGTGTTTGTTATTGATCACCACGATGAATCGTGGTGCCGGTTCAATAAAACAGAGGGTTGTACGAAAACCATGCTTTGACAGGGTTGTAATCTTCCGGCATGAG
>BDTM01000069.1 GCA_002898015.1 bacterium BMS3Bbin03
GCCGGCCGAGCTCTCCGCTGAAGGCAGACGGGGTGTGTCATCCGTCTTTTTCAAAACTATAAGATCATAACATAAATCTTCGGAATACATTCTTTCCTTAGCGGCTTAATCTTTGCAAAAACCGGTAATGGGTCTGCACCGGTTTTTCCTATTCCCGGCCTACTCCCACTCGATCGTGCTGGGCGGTTTGGAGCTTATGTCGTACACAACCCGATTTACCCCGGGCACTTCATTGATAATCCGATTGGAAATCTGCCCGAGCAGCTCGTACGGAAGCGGTGCCCAGTCCGCCGTCATTCCATCCTCGCTCAGTACCGCCCGCAGAGCTACCACATTGCCGTAGGTGCGCTCGTCACCCATCACGCCCACGGATTTCACCGGCAGGAGAACGGCCAATGCCTGCCAGACCTTGTCGTACCACCCGGATTCACGCAGGGCATTTATAAATATTTCGTCTGCATCGCGCAAAATATCCAGTCTTTCTTCCATAATCTCCCCGATCACACGAACCGCCAGCCCGGGACCCGGAAACGGATGCCGGTTCAAGACCTCCTCCGGAAGATTCAGCAGCCTCCCGATCTTCCGCACCTCGTCCTTGAACAATTCACGAAGCGGTTCGATCAGCCGAAAGTGCATTTCTTCGGGAAGTCCGCCCACATTGTGATGTGATTTGATCATCGCCGAAGGGCCGCGGGTCGAAACACTCTCGATGACATCGGGATAAAGCGTCCCCTGAGCCAGAAAATTGACATTCCCAATTTTTTTGGCCTCGCTCTCGAACAGGCGAATAAAGAGCTCCCCGATAATTTTCCGCTTTATCTCCGGATCGACGATGCCTTTCAACCGCGTGATAAAATTTTTTGAACCATCCACAAAATGCAGGTTAATGTGAAGCCGTCTGCTGAAGAAATCCCTCACCCATTCGGCTTCTCCCTTTCGCAAAAGACCGTTATCGATAAAAATTGCCGTCAACTGACTCCCAACAGCACGATGCAATAATTCTGCCACAACGGTGGAATCCACTCCCCCGCTGACGCCGCAAATGATATTTTCACTTTTCACGGTCTCCCGAATGCGCCGAATGCTCGATTCCAGAAAAGACTCCGGCGACCAGGTATCCGCGCAGCGACACACATTAAACAGAAAATTACGGAAGATTTCCTTTCCCTGAGGCGTGTGTATGACTTCCGGATGAAATTGAATTCCGAAAATCTTTTTCCCGGGCTGACGCATGGCCGCAATCGGCGAGTTTTCAGTGGCCGCAATCGTTTCAAAGCCGTCCGGCATTTGAATCAAATGATCACCATGGCTCATCCAGACCTGCGTTGAATTCTCCAATCCCTGGAATAAATCGCTGTGTGAAAGAATCGTTAACGACGCCCGGCCGTACTCCCGTCTGCGTGCCCGGTCCACCTCGCCGCCCAGAAGATAAGCCGTCACCTGCAATCCGTAGCAAATCCCCAGAACGGGAATGCCGAGATTAAAAATCTCCGAATCCGGCAGCGGAGCCTCTTTCTCATAAACAGAAAAAGGGCCCCCGGAAAGAATGATTCCCGCGGGAAGATTTTCCTTTATTTTTTCAACCGGATAATAATAAGGCTTAATTTCTGAATAAACCTGTAATTCCCGAATACGGCGCGCAATAAGCTGTGTATATTGTGATCCAAAATCCAGCACCAAAATCCAATTTTGTGATGTCTGTTTTTTCATTTTTCAACTCACCACAGAAATGTTCCAGTTTTGCAACTCATCCAAAAAATTGTAGTTTGTCATGTCGTAATGAATGGGGGTGATCGAAATCTTGTTCTGAAGAATTACCTGATCGTCCGTGTCGCCGCCTTCGCGTTCCAGATGGACTTTTTTGCCCGTCAGCCAGTAGTAGGTTCGCCCCGTCGGATCGACCCGCCGGTCAAATTCCTCCGCAAAAACGGCTTTCCCCTGGCGCGTAATTTCAACACCGGTAATTTCCGATTCGGATACAGGGGGCACATTTACATTTAAAAATGTCTCCGGGGGAAGGCCTTTTTTCAACAAAAGCCGGGCCAGCCGCCGTGCAAACCGTGCCGCCACCGTGAAATCGACGGGATCATACGTGGCCACCGAAATCGCAAAGGACGGTATCCTCAGAATGGTGCCTTCGGTTGCGGCAGAAGCCGTTCCGGAATAAATAACATTGATGCCCGTATTGGAGCCGTGGTTAATTCCGGAGACCAGCAGGTCGACCGGCTGATCTTTCAAAAGCGCCCAGTGCGCAATTTTAACACAATCGGCCGGCGTCCCGTTCACGGCATATCCGAAAAATTTCCCGTTGCGTTTAAACGGAAACACCCGCAGCGGACTGGAAAGCGTAATCGCGTGCCCCACCGCACTTTTCTCATTGTCCGGCGCTACCACAAACACATCACCGATCTTCTTCAATTCTTTGTAAAGGGCATAAATCCCGGGAGCGTAAATTCCATCATCGTTCGAAATCAAAATGCGGATTTTTTTTGGTGTCATGATGCCTGAGCCGTCTGCCCTCCTTTTAGTGAATCGATGAGTTGCGACAACGTTTTTTTCATCGCCTGCCGTTTGACGATTATGTCCAAAAATCCGTGTTCAAGCACAAATTCGGAGCGCTGAAATCCGTCCGGCAAATCCTGGCCGATCGTCTCTTTGATAACTCTCGGACCGGCAAAGCCGATGAGCGCGCCGGGCTCTGCGACATTCACGTCTCCCAACATGGCGTAGCTTGCCGTGGTACCGCCCGTCGTGGGATTCGTGAGAACCGAGATGTACAAGCCCCCCCGGTCGGAAAATCTGGCGAGCGCCGCCGCTGTTTTTGCCATTTGCATGAGCGAAAAAGCGGCCTCCATCATTCGGGCACCCCCGGAGGATGAAATAATAATAAGCGGCAAATTCCGTTCCATGGCTTTTTCTGTGGCGAGAGCCACTTTCTCCCCCACAACGGAGCCCATGCTTCCGCCGATGAACGAAAAATCCATGATGGCCATCACTACCGGCTTGCCGTTGATTTTTCCAAACCCCGTCCGGATGGCTTCATTCATACCCGTCTTTTTGACGGCATCCTTCAATTGGTCGGCATATTTTTTCTTGCCCTTAAATCTTAAGGGATCGACCGATTTTATCCCGGCGTAAAATTCTTCAAAGGACCCGTCATCCAACAGAAATAGAATATAGTGATGGCTTTGAATCCGGAAGTGAAAATCGCACTTGTGGCACACCCACATATTCCGTTCCAATTCCTGCCGGTACAACACTTCACCGCACTGCTCACATTTGATCCAGAGGCCATCCGGTAAAACTTTTTTTTCTGTTGTCAGAACCCCCTGTTGCTTTCGTCTGAACCATACCATTCAGATTTGCTCCAAGTTCAATTTTTGAAATAAGTATTTTTCCATTACAAGGGCATCTTCTTCGTCCTGGTAATATTTTTTTTGAATTCCCGCTTCTGAAAATCCAAATTTTTGATACAAATGAATCGCGGCAAAATTGGAAATTCGCACTTCCAGATACGCATACACACTCCCCTGCTTTTGCCCTTCCTGAAGCACCAGACCGATGAGATGTTTGGCAATCGACTGTCTTCGATGCAGCGGTGAAACGGCCACGTTGACGATGTGAATTTCATCCTCGATAAACCACGGCACAATATACCCGACAATTTCGCCGTTGATTTCGGCCACAATCGGCACGGAAACAACGCCGTTCTCCACTTCGCGGCGAAAATGTTTATCCGTCCAGGCATCTTTAAAACAGATGTGCTCAAGTTCCGTCACGATTTCCACATCCCCGGATCGCATGCGCCGAATAA
>BDTM01000070.1 GCA_002898015.1 bacterium BMS3Bbin03
CACATTCACCGCGATACGCTGTATCGAAAATTAAAAAAATACAGGTTAGAGCGATAGTTTTATAAGGCGCCGCCGCCGAATATTTTCATCCTTACAAAAAACAACACCCTCCTATTTTGCGGCCGGAATCAAAAAAATGGAGAGACATTTGAAGCCGGAAACAACACACCCCTAAATCCCCTCTTGATAGAGGGGACTTCGGTTGGGTGCAGAAAATTAAATGAGTCTTCGGGAGGTCATTGGGGACAAAAGGCAAAAATTCCCTTTTGATAGAGGGGTGGTCTCCGCCAGCCGGCAATCAACATCAACCGAAGGGCCTATTTCATGAACAGGATAGAAATTACATGCCGTCCCTAAAGGGACTTCAAATCATTGGATTTGTCACTTTGCTATAAACATTGTGTCCCTACGGGACTTTCAAGAAACTTGAATTTTAAGATTTCTCCAATAAAATCAGATTCGCTGCTTTTATGAATCTCCGGCACGATAGAACCGCTTCATTGAACAGAGATAATCTTTGATGATAAATCCATCATCCAAGTCCCGTTAGGGACAAAATGTTTATAGAAAATTAAAACACATAATTGTAAGTCCGCCGGTTGGCGGGAAACGGGGTGTGTTGTCCTATTTTGCGGCCGGATTCAAAAAAATGGAGAGACATTTAAAGCCGGAAACAACACACCCCTAAATCCCCTCTTGATAGAGGGGACTTCGGTTGGGTGCAGAAAATTAAATGGGTCTTCGGGAGGTCATTAGGGACAAAATGTTTATAGAAAAATATCTCTATCCATTTTGAGTGCCGTTAGGTACGAAATGTCAAATGGTATAAGCACTCTGATAAATCCTGGTGTTATCACAAATCGAATCAACACCACAATTTATTGTGGTGTACAACCACAACCAAACCAAAACGCACCTCCGGATGTCGTAATTTACGACACTTCACCGAAATTTACGACAAAAGCGGATTTCCACTCTTACATCCAATAAAAACAATTCGTTAAAATTCTTTACGCCGGTTTCCCTTGGAAATGACCCTTTATTCCCACAAAATCCGACAGTCCCTTCCCGTTTAACCGATTCTGACTAATCCCCGCAAATCCCATAAAATGCAGGCAGTTACTTCCTGTATTTCTTCTGGCATTGTTCTTGTCTAAAATGGGAGTGAAGTCTATTGGTGAGGAAGAATGAATTTCAAGAACAAGGAGACGGGATGCGGCTGCTATTAATTGAAAATGATTTGTCGAATGGAAAAGTGCTTCGGGATGTATTCGCTTTGTGGGGGCATGATGTGCATTTGTGCCTGTCCGGAAGCGATTTGTCCGATAAGCTGCAAGGCGCCGACTGGCATGGGGTGGTGACCGAATTGGCGATTCCGGGAATGGAAAAATATCAGGCGATTTCAGAGGTGAAAAAGGAAATGCCCTGGGTTCCGGTGATTGTGCTTACGGAGTGCGGCACTGTGAAATCGGCGGTAAAAGCCATTCAAAACGGGGCGGATGAATTTTTTATCAAACCGGCGGATATTGATCAATTGAAGGCCATTCTCCAGCAGATTAATGTGAACATTTGTCGATGGGAACGCCCGGATTATTTGCAGAGACGTTTGCAGGACACCTCTTTTGAAATGCATCTTCAAATTGAGAAGCTTCTGCATTTTATGAAGAAGTCCAAACGGGATTACCAGAAACTGAAGAGCATTCAGCAATCCTCATTGGACACAATTACCGAGGGAATTTTAATGGTAGACGATCAAGGTGCCGTTCAATTGATCAACACAAAAATGTCTCAATTTTTGGGAATTCCGGATGCCGCCTCAGTCTATGAAAAAAGTTTATTCCTGGAATTTCCGCACCTGAAATCGACGGAGCTCTTTCGTTTATTTGAAAGTGCCGTGTATCAGAAAAAGAGTATGACTGTGGATGGATTTCAATTCAAAACGGAATCAAAATCCTCGCGAAAGCCCGTAAAGATCAGTGTGGCCGCCATAAATTTTTCCTTGAAAACCAGCGTGTTTAACGGAGCGATTTTTATTATGAAAAAAGAGCAGGAATCATGAACGTTCATTCCATGGATTCGCATTGGCATCAAATTCTCATCGAGAATCTGGATGTGTTTTACCCGAAAGGGAAGGTACCCCTGATTTTCCCGCTAAATGACCGGGAAGAATTAAAAAAGAGGCTTTTCAGCCGCAATCTGAACCGGATTTTAACCTATAAAACACCGGTGTTCATTACAGGGCCGAAGGGAACGGGAAAGGAGTACTGGGCGCGCTACATTCATTCGCACAGCACACTTCGGAACGGGCCTTTCATTTCGGTGAATACGGAAGCCATTCCACCCTCGTTCCTGGAATTCTATCTTTTTGGGCGTGAGGAGGAAAAACAGAATCCCAACACCAGAATCAGACGGACAGCCAAAGTGCAGCAGGCTTTCGGAGGCACCTTGTTTTTAACGGAAATTACGATTCTTTCCTACGCGGTGCAGAAGCGGCTTTATAAAATGATTCAGCGGAAACCTGCGGCTAAAGAGGCGGGTGACGATGTTCAACCCATCCGGCTGATTGTGGGAAGCCGGTTTAATTTGAGTGACATTTCCGAACGTAAACTGTTACTGAAGGAATTCTTCTACCGGATTTCAATTTACAACCTTTCGCTGACGCCTTTGAAACAGCGGCCGGACAATATTCCGAGTCTGGTTTCTGTATTTTTAAAATTGTACAGCAAGGTACTCAAAAAGTCTGTGACCATTGCATCGGCGGATGTGCTCAATTTTTTACGCCAGTACAACTGGCCGGGTAATATTGACGAATTGCGAAACGTGATTTTTGAAAGTGTGAAATGTGCAAAAAATGGTGAAAAAATTCTTCAGAGACAGCACCTGCCTGAAAGTTTCTGGTACCATTTAAAAGGGCCGCTCAGTTAAGGAGGTTTTTCAGAATATGGATAATGGTATTAATTTAAGTGATCACATCCGAATCTTGTACCGCCATCGAAAATTGATTCTCCTGTCGGTTCTTTTAGTGGCGGGGCTGGTTTTTATCATGTCCCGGTTTGAGAAGCCAAAATTTGCGTCCACCGTAAAATTGGCCGTTTTCGACCGTTCACTGACGGATGTCGTCAAGGATAATATTGACACAAAGACGCATCTGACGATTGCCAATCAATTGGACATTCTCGGCAGCCAGAGCTTCAAAGAACGTGTGGCCCGCATGCTGCCCAAAAAAATTTACAACAGCCTGACGGCTACAGATCCGTCGATGGTGGACAAAGCAAAGTTGTTCATCAAAAAATTATTCGGATTCAACATGGTTCAATTGAGTCCCGATGCTCAGGTGGTTCAAAATTTAAATAAGATTATTTCATCCAAACATCGGGGCGGCGGAGTGATTCAAATTCAAGCCGTTTCACAAAATCCCGGGAAAGCGGAAGCCATTGCGAGAATTACGGCCGATGAATTTATTAAATTTAATATCGAAAGTTTACAGGATCGCCTGTCAATTCTGCGAAAGTTTTTTAACGAGCAGATTGCAAAAGCCAATATGAAACTGAAAAACGCCCAGGACGAACTGGAGAAGTACAAACAAGTTAAGGGTTTGCCCTCCAATAAGAGCCAGTCGTATGAACTCTCGAGACGCTTGAATTCCATTGAAAATGCCTATATCGAAGTGAAAACACAGCGCAGCCTGGCGGAAGACCGGCAGAAGATGATTAATCAAAAATTGGCCGAATTATCCGTGAAGTTTCCGAGCATAAAGAATATCGAAAAGAAAGTACCCCAGGTCGGAATCCTGAAAGACAAATTGATCGCCCTTGAAAAGCAGCGGGCACTGGCTTCGGCCATGTACACAAACGAACACCCGAAAATGGTGGCTCTGAATCAGGACATCGACCAGACCGTGAAAGACCTTCGAAGATTGATCGGCGGCGTTTCCAAAAAAAAGGTTCCCAGCATTCAGACTGTTTTCAATTGGCAGGATTTGTACATCGAAAAGATTTTTACGGAGGTTGAGATTTCCAGCCTTCAGAGTAAGGAAAAGAGCTACAAGATTCTGGCGGACGATTACAAGCGGAAGCTCTTATATGACATGCCGAAGCGCGAACGCCATCTGTATGAATTGGTGCAGAATGTGGAAACGCAGCGCTTAAATTATCAATCATTGGTGAATAACAATGAAAAAATTCAGATGGTTGAATCGGAGAAGGTCGGAAATGTTCAGATTTTGATGCCGGCATCCATGCCGGAGGCGCCGACCAAACAGCACCAAACGGTGAAAATGATAATCGGTGCCCTGCTGGGTTTAATTTTTGGGATCGGCCTTTCCTATATGATCGAATGGCAGGACGTAAGCCTGCATACGATCGAAGAAGTTGAAAGCCGTCTGAATGTGCCGGTTTTGACGGCGATTCCTGATTTTTACACACTGAAGAGAGGAAAACCGGTTTCTGAGAAGAGCGGTAAAGAGTCTAAAAAATCTCAATTGGAAAAAAGTCTGGCAGATGTGTACGTGTACCATTATCCCTATTCGCCTGCATCCGAGAGCCTGCGGCGGCTGCAAACGCAACTGGAGTTACTCCTGCCTTCTGAAAATGGGAAAGGCCATGTGATATTGCTCACCAGTGCCGGTCCGAATGAGGGCAAGTCGACCATCGCGGCAAACCTGGCCGTGGCAATGGCCCAGACCGATATGCATGTGGTTTTGATCGATGCCGACCTGCGGCGGCCCACCCTGCACAAATTTTTTCAGGTGCACCGGAGTGACGGTCTGGTGGATATTCTGTCCGGTGATTTGCGAATGAAGGGTCTGATTCGCCGGGCGCCGGAGATGAAAAAACGGCTTGAGCTGGTCACCAGCGGCGGGAAAGTGACCAATCCGATGGCCGTGCTGAAATCCGCAAAATTGTCCTATTTTCTGAATATGTTGCGAAATGTCTACGATTATGTGATTATTGATGCCCCGCCGCTCATCTCTTTTTCCGATCCGCTGCTTTTGGGCAAACACACGGATGGGGTTATTCTGGTCATCGAAGCCGGAAAAACGCAGGAAGCGGCCGCCAAACGAAGCCTTAAAATGATTCAAAAAGTCCATATTCCTTTTTTAGGTGTGGTTATCAATAAATTGAATTTTAAGAATGAATACGGCCCGTACAATTACTACAACAGTTATTACAAAGATTACTATCGGGAAAAAGAACGCCCGGCGCAGCCGTTAATCAAAAATTTAAGCAATCTCCTGCAATCGGAGCAGAAGAAGATTCGAAAAACACATCATGAGGAAAACTAATGGATTTTGAGATTATTACAAAAGCCGAAGATTTTTGGAGTCTCAAAGAAGATTGGAATCAATTGAATCGATATTCGGAATACCCAAATCTATTTCTGACCCATGAATGGGTGTGGACGTGGTGGCAGGCATTTGCCCGGCCGGAGGATTTGTGGATTCTGGCGGCGCGGGATGACGGCTGTTTGACCGGAATCATTCCGTTTATGAAAAAACGTATCCGGAGGCATGGGCTGCCGCTTGAAACGATTCAATTTCTGGCGAATGCCCATTCAAATGAGACGGGGTTTATTTCCCCTGAAATGAATGCCCGGTTTTTTAATCATTTAATTGACTTTCTCTCTAAAAATCGTTCTGCGTGGGATATTATGAATCTGAGCCTGCTTTCCGATAAGGGGCCTTTAACACAATTTCTGGCTTCTTCCGGTGGCCGGAACACCTTTTATTGGGGGATCAAGCCCGGTGTGGTGTCACCGGTTTTACACCCCGGGGCGACGTTTGAGACCTATTTGCAATCACTCTCCAAAAAATCCCGGTACAATGTGCGAAAGAAACGCAGGGCAATCGAAAAGCTGCCCGGTTTTAAAATTCGGCATTTTTGCGGAACGGCGGGTGCGGGTGATTTCCTGAAAGCTGTCCATAAAATCGAAAAAAAGTCCTGGAAATATTCGGCTGGGAATAGCCTGATTTCCCGCCCAAACGTCTGGACGTTTTACAAATCGATTGTGGCGGTGGCGGCACAGAAGAAATGGTTTCAGGGATTTGTGTTGTACTTAAACGATAAACCCGCCGCTTTTGAACTTGCCTTCGCTTTTGAAGAGGAATTGTTCAGTCAGAAAATTTCCTACGCGGCGGAATGGGCAAAATATTCGCCGGGTTTCGTTCTTAAAACGGATGTGGTGCGGTGGGCCTGTGAGAATGGGTTTAAGACAAACCATTTGCTGGGAAACGAAGAACCCTGGAAGTTTCATCTGGGCGGATCCGTGAACCCGCATGTGTACGTTTTGGCTTACAAGCCCGGAATTCACAGAAAGCTGCTGGCAAAATGGGAATTTGAGTGGATTCATCAATTGGGCCGTTTAAAACGGATCATTAAAAAACGGATAACGTCAAGACAAAAAGCAGGTGGACAGAGATGAAAATCGGATTAATTAGCTGCTGGTTTCAGCATCAGATTTACAGTGACTACGCCCGAAAATTTCGGGACAATCTACAGGCATTGGGCGCGGAGGTTAAGGTGATTGCCTCCGAATGCGGCTGCGGCATGTCCCGCAAAATCAAGCGGGGAGGGCTCATTGAAAAACCGGACATTTTCCTGAAAACCGCCTATCCGGTGATTCACAAAGAGTGGTCTGCGCCTGTCAAAAAACTCACTTTCAAATTGGGAGCGGGTTACAATTTGAAACGGGGAATTGAGCTGAACATGGTCTGCCGTGACTGCGATGTGCTGCATTTTCAGCAGGTGAATGATTCTTTTGGAGCGGAAACGCTTTTTGCCTTTCTGAGATTTCCGTCGAAGGCAAAAAAAGTAGTCACGGTGCATGAGCTGGACCCCATCCAGTTGCATTATCGAAAATTAAATAAGCTGTACCGTAAAGCACACCGAGTGCTGGTGCATTCCAATTATATGAAAAATGAATTGATGGCCCTGGGTGTGGAGGAAGAAAAATTACAGGTCGTGCCGTTTGGGGTGGATTTACCGGAATTAAACGGGCAGAAGCGCACCCGAATTGTGTACTACGGCGGACATCATTTGCTGTCGGGGAAGGGATTTCAGCCGTTTTTAAAGGCTGTGGCGCAGTTGAAACGAGCGGGCATTTCTTATCCGGTGGCGGTTCACGGCGGATTTTCGGGCGCCGATACCCTCGCCGGGATGCGGTTGGCAAAAGAGCTGGGTGTGAATGAACAGGTTGAATGGCTGGGGAAAGCGGAAGGCCGGAAGCTGCACCGGATTTATCAGGAAGGCGTCCTTTCCGTCATTCCGTTTAAAAAAGGTACCGGCTCTTTTGCGGCTACACTTTCAATGGCCAATGCGACCCCGGTTGTGGCGACGCAGGCCGTTGAATTACCGGAATATCTGGGTGACCAGGCGCTGTTTGTGCCGGTAGACGACGCAGAGAGTCTTGAGAAAAAGATGAAAGTACTACTGACACAACCCGGTTTAAGAACACAAATGGGGCGGCAGCTTCGCAGGCGCGCCGAATCTATTTTTGCCTGGCCTGTGATTGCGAAGAAAATACTGGAACTGTACAACCGTGATTAATCATTGAGTCCTATGGCGGAAACCGACACAAACATGATAAGCACATCGAAACACATTTTGTCTCAATCCTTTTCGGAACCCTCGCTGTTCCTGTTTGCAGCGGTTCTGGGAAGCGCCATGATTGCATTTTCCGTGCTGAATTTTCCGATTTTGTTCTCATTGGGACTCGCCGGCAGTATTCTTTTTCTGGTGTTAATTGCCAGAAGGGCGGATAGGCTGCTGGTTCTTATTATTTTTGTGATTCCCTTCCAATCGAAATTGCCGAAGAGTTTGAATGTCGGGGGCGGATTAAATGGTTTTAATGTGCTGGTTCTTTTGGTGATAGTTCTCTGGATGTTTCAGAAGGTTGACGACCGGCTCATCCGGATAAAAAATAATCCCATGACCTGGTTGTTTCTGGCATTTTATTTAATGATTTTCCTGGGGATCTTTAGGAGTGTGCATTGGATGGGCTGGGGATTCATTTCACAGGCGATCAATCCGGCGAAACGCTGGATTCTGCCGACACTTCTGTTTTTTCCGATTGCAATTTCAATGTACGACGAAAAAAAAATGAGGCTGTTTGTGTACGCCATTGCGGCGGTTGTTTTTTTAATGGCATTCCAGTCGTTACGGGACTTCCACTCGGTGGGTTTTGGGCACTATTCCGATAGTCACCGATTGGGCGGGCCATTTGGAGTGGGGGGTGAAAATGACCTTGCGGCGTTTTTTGTTTATTTTGCGCCTATTCTTGCCGCTGTCGCATTTTATGAGAAAAAAATAATTCATAAATTTGCGTTGTACGGAGTCGTGCTGCTGTCAATTGTGACCATTTTGTTTACGTATTCCCGCGGCGCTTACCTGGGGGGAATTGCCGCTTTATTGGTTTTAGGCATCTTTAAAAAGAGGGGACTTTTGATTTTTGGGGTCGTTCTTGCGCTGACTTTCCGGCTCTGGGTGCCGTCTGCCGTTACGGAACGGGTGGAAATGACCGAGAAACACATCATTGTTGAGGAACCCGGGGAAATTATTATTTCGCCTTCGGCCATCGAGAATAATTTTGAAAAAAGCACCGCCCTGCGAATTACCATCTGGAAGGGCGCTTTAAAAATGATTCAGGAATACCCGCTTCGCGGATTCGGCTTCCTGATGTTTCAGCGCTTTATGACCCAATATGCCCAGATTGCCTACCCTATGGACACTCACAACATGTATTTGCGGACGGCCGTTGAACACGGATTGCCGGGTCTTGCGTTTTTCTTATTACTGTGGATTGTGCCGTTTTTTGCGGCCGCAGGTCTGTTTCGACACGGGGAATTGCCGTTATCAAAAGCGGTTGCGCTTGGGGTCATGGCAAGTATTATCGGAATTGCTATCGTCAATCTCTGGGGGTCACGCTTTTTTCGGGAGGAATTGGTCGGATTGTATTGGATTATTCTGGGAATTTTATACCGGTTGAAAACCATAGAATTGTCTATGACGGCAAAGAAAGGGGCGGTCAATGTTTAGACCCCTGAAGCAAACAGCGGCGGCTTTTTTGTTTCGGACGTCCCGGGTTCTTTTTAAGGGGAGACCGTCCGGAGAACGGGCTGTTATTTTAAACTACCACCAATTGTGTGAAAAAGAGGATCTTTTCCTGCCGGCATTATCCGTTTCGGTTTTCCGGAAACAGGCGGGCTGGCTGGCAGAAAATTTTAAGGTGATCTCTCTGGAAGAACTGGCTTCCCGGCAAAGAAAAGGCCTCTCGTTGAAGAATCTGGCCGCCATCACTTTCGATGACGGATACGCCGATAATTACGAATTTGCGTTTCCGATTCTGAAAGCATTAAAACTGCCGGCCACTTTTTTTATCACAACCCGGTTTATTGACGGCGAAATTCCCTGGTTCGATCGCATTAAACTCACATTTCGTGAAACGAAAGCAAACAAAACCAGATTGAGATTAAACGGACGCTATTACGACATTCAATTAAAAACGCACGAAGACCGAATCCGGGCGATTTCATTCGTGAAAAATAAATTAAAAATAATTCCGGTTTCAGATTTGGCTGATTATCTCACGGAAATTGAAGAACGGTTAAATGTGATCGTGAAACCGCTCTATTCCCGCAGGATGATGCGATGGGAGCAGATTCGTGAAATGAGTGACGCCGGAATGACGATTGGGTCTCATACGTGCTCCCACCCGATCCTGTCAATTTTGAGCGAAAATGAACTCAGAACAGAAATTGTTCAATCGAAGGCTCGTTTGGAGGAAGAACTGAACAGGCCCATCCGCACTTTTTGTTATCCGAATGGGAAGGCTGAAGATTTTGGTGAGAGGGCTAAAAGGGTTCTTAAAGAAGCCGGTTACGACTGTGCCGTTACAACAGAAATCGGTTTTGTGCGAAAACAGACCAATCTTTATGAACTGCCGAGAATGTACACGACGATTCATCATTTGCCGAGTTTTGCCATGAAAATCAGGTTTGGGAGAAATAAATGAAAATTCAAGTCCGTGTCATTCGCACCTGGTCTGAATTTTTGGAACTTCGTCCTGAATGGGAGACGATTTTTGAAGAACTTGAGGAACAGAATCCTTTTCTTTCATGGGACTGGATTGAATCCTGGGTGGAAATTTATGGGCATCGCTATAAACCGGTGATTTTGGTCGTGGTGGATTCCCCGCGGGTCATTGGTATTGCCGCGTTCTATTTTGATGAAAAAGCGCGGCATGGTTTAACAAAAACGCCCGCCATCCGGTGGGTCGGTGATCAATTTGTATCGTCTGAATTTCTGGACATTCTCGCCCCGGTGTATCAAAAATACACGGTCTGGTGGAATGTGCTTAATTGGTTTCTTGAGAATCGCGAATTAAACTGGAATCTGCTTGTGCTGGATGACATGATTCAGAGCAGATTTTCGGTTCAAATCGTGGAGCAAATCAGCAAAAAATTGTCACTCGGTTACCATCGGGCCGTTAAAAATGTGCTGCCGGTTTTGTATTTTCCGCCCGAATGGGACAAATGGAAGCATTCACATCCTCATCCCGATTTCATCTCGATGATGCGGAATCGGACAAAGCGATTGAGGAAAAAATTTCGGGTGGAGATCCGGAAAATTGGTTCTCAGGATGAATTAAAATCCGATATTGAGATATTTTTTGAGTTACATCAGAAAAACTGGAATTACAAAGGGCTGCCCGGATCATTTGTGACGCCGGAGAAGCGGGAATTTTACCGAAGAATCACACGCCGTTTTCTGGATCGAAATTGGCTGGAAATGCGTCTCATGCGGATTGACGGCGCCCCGGCCACGGTCGAAGTCGGATTCGCGCTTAATCAGGTGTATTATTCGCTTCAATCCGGATATGATCCCCGGTTCAGGCGGTTTAGTGCGGGAAGTATTTTGTTTTATGAATTTTTTCAGGAATTGTTGGGAGACGGCATTAAGAGAGTTGAATTTTTACGGGGCGATGAAACTTACAAATTCAGGTGGGGGGCGCACAGACGGTATTCCGTAACCCAATGGGTGGGCAATCGGAGTTTGTATGGGATTGCCTACCCATTTTACAAACGTCAAAAAAACCGAATCAAACATGCGGCTCTGGCGGTGTTTTCATGAAAAAGAATCGGTTAAAGATTCTGTACATCATCGATCAACTTTCGTTTGGCGGCTCCGAACAACACCTGACTCAGGTGCTTCGGCATCTGGATCGCGCATTGTTTGAACCGCATCTCTACGTGCTGCACGGGAAATGGGATCTGCTGCCGGAAATTGAACAAAGCGGCATTCCCTGCCGGAAAATAGGGCTGCCGAATATTTTAACCGCAAAGGCGGTCGGAAAAATTCCGTACTGGGTGCGTGAAATTCAACGCGGGAAATTTCAAATTTTGCACACGTACCTGTTTGCGTCTAATCTTTACGGCCAGATTTTGGGCGCTCTTGCGGGGGTGCCGGTACGAATCAGCAGCCGCCGGGAAATGGCGGCGTGGATGGGAAGGCGGCATATTGTCATCAACCGTTTTGTCAATCGTTTTGTCCACCGCTGGATCGGCGTGTCCGAGGCCGTGGCCGAAAGCGCGGCTGCCGTCGAGAAGGTGCCGCGGGGGAGGCTGACCGTCATTCCCAACGGCGTGGATGTGCGGAAGTTTTCACCTTCCAATGCCCGGAACGGTTATTTTTCAAAAGCGAACATTCCGGACAATGCGCCGCTGATTTTAAATGTCGGGAGTTACCGCCCGGTGAAGGGGCAGGTCACATTTGTACAGGCCTGCCAGCGGGTGCTTTCCAGACGGCCGGACGTCCATTGCGCGATTGTGGGTGAAGCCCGCGAACCGGTTTTATCCAAAATCCGGCGTCAGTTGCAAACGGGCGGCGGGGGTGCGAATATTCATCTCTTGCCCCCGACGAATCGAATGGAGCGTGTGTACCCGGGAGCCGCCCTGTTGGTGTCCAGCTCCTATTTTGAGGGATTTTCAAACACGATTCTGGAGGCGGGGGCGTCGGGTGTTCCGGTTGTCGCCACGGCGGTCGGCGGCAATCCGGAGGCGGTTAAACCGGGTGAAAACGGTCTGCTTGTTCCGCCCGGCAATCCGGAAAAGATGGCTCGTGCCATTTTAAAACTATTGGAAAAACCTGCCCGGCGAGATGAATTGAAAAAAAGATCGAGGCACTTTGTGGAAAATACGTTTTCTCTTGAAAAAATGGTTGAGACAATGCAAACTTATTATTTAAAATGGTATGATGAGGCGCGTCGTGGATAACCGGTACGAAAAATCGTCCACCCGGACATTGATGAAAGCATCCGCTTTTATGATGGTCATGACGCTGTCGAGCCGCATTCTCGGATTGGTCAAAAATGTGGCTATTGCCTTCCTGTTTGGGGCCGGTGCCGAGGTGGATGCCTTCTGGCTGGCACTGATGATTCCCGGCATTTTTGCCTATTTATTTGCCACGGGCGCCGATAATTACATCCCGATTTTTTCAAGAAATCTAATCCAAAAGGGACGCCGGAAAGCCATCGAAGCCGGCAACGTGATTTTTACCCTGTATCTTGGATTGATTGTTATTGGAACTGTGGTTGGTATATTGGCGGTACCGTTTTTGGTGCGAGTCGTGGCCCCCGGTTTTGAAGAACCGATGCGAAGGCTGGCGGTTTACCTGACGTGGGTTATGATGGGGATGTCCTTTTTTCTGGGACTGTCGCAATTGGGGAAAGCCATCCTTTATAATGAAGAGAAATTTTATGCCCCTGTGCTGGGCGGCCTGTTTAATAATCTGGTCATTCTCGCCGTCATGTTTTTTTTCTATCCCAAATGGGGAATTTTTGCGGCGGCGGCCGGAATCTCGGTGGGAGCAAGCTGCCAGGTTTTGGTTCAGCTCCCTCAGTTGTACGGACTCCGGAAGAATCTTAGACTGATGTTTAAGTGGCGGCACCCGGCCGTAAAGGAATGGGCAAAACTCACCTTTCCGCTTTATCTGGGGCGGGCGGGCGGTTATTTGAATGCATCGATCGACAAAATCTTTGCGTCCTTCCTGCCGGTGGGAGCGATTTCGGCGCTGAGTTACGGATTTTTAATTGTGGAACTTCCGACCGCTATTTTTTCACTTTCTCTGCTCAACGCTCTGTTTCCGCGGATGTCGCGGGAAGCCAGCAAAGAAAATTCCGGCGAAGACCGCCGCATCATGCAGCAATCCATGCGCATTATTGCCTTGTTTTTACTTCCGGTAATGATTTTAATGGTGCTGCTGCGGAAATCAATTGTACAAATCATTTTTGAGCACGGTGCGTTTTCAAGCACGGCTTCTGAGATGACCGCCGTCGCCATTTTATTCTATGGACTGGGATTACTGGCGTTTGGGTTGAACGATGTGCTGGTGTTCGGCTTTAACGCCCACCACAACAACATCGATTCTATGAAAATCGGCTGGGTGCGTGTGATTTCCAATATTGTTCTAAATGCCGTTCTGGTCTCCTCATTCGGACTGGCCGGGCTGGCGCTGGCCACCACACTTTCGGGTTACATCAAATTGGCCATTCTGCTCGTGGTGTACCAGCGGAAATACGGACGGATCCTTGGCACAAAATGGAAGCCGTGGTTTGGGAAAATTTTATTTGCGGCCGGGACAATGGGATTCACAGTAACGGCGCTGCAGGTTGGTTTACAGCAGCGGGCCTTTTCAGGGGGGATTTTTACACAGATTGGTTTTCTGACGGGGGCAGTCGGGCTGGGTGTATTGGTTTTTGCGGGAGCCGCTATTTTCTTGCGGGTGGAAGAATTGGTGTCCGTTAAGCAATTTGCCGTCCGTCAACTTAGAGTAAAGGTCGGGTTTCAAGAATGAATGAGCGTGTGGTGAGAGCAGCCTATATTCTGTCACAGTTTCCGGAAACGCATGAGACGTTTATTCTGCGTGAAATCCGGGAGATGGAGCGTCAGGGCGTGCGCATTGAGATATTTTCTCTTAAAAAATGCCGGGATAAAATTGTACAGACAAACGCGCTTCAACTAAAAAACCGCACCCATTACCCGAATGTGCGAATAAGACTGGCGGCTTTGATGCTGACGGTATTTGTGTTTGGGATTCATCCCCTGAAGTCGTGGAAGCTGTTAAAAACGCTCTTCCGTGACAATCGAAAACATCCGGTCTATTTACTTAAAGTGCTGTCGATGTTTCCGATGGGTGTCTGGATCGGCTGGAAATCGAAGCGGCTGAATGTCCGGAAGATTCATGCACACTGGGCCACCGTACCCGCGGAGACGGCCCGGACGGCGTCTCAATTCTCCGGGATTCCGTTTTCGTTTACCGCCCATGCCTGGGACATCTTCCTGCATCCGGGAAATCTGGAGCGTTTGATCGATGATGCCGATAAAGTCATTACCTGCACGCGATTTAATAAAGCCTTTATGAACCAAAAATACAACCGGAATTTTGGGAGTAAAATACGGGTGTTGTACCACGGGCTCGATTCTTCCGAAAGGATTCCGAAACGGGGGCCTCGGACGGACGGATTTCATCTTCTGGCGGTCGGAAGACTTGTGGAGCAAAAGGGCTTTTCGCATTTATTGAGGGCGATTTCCATTCTGGAAAAAGAAGGGCGGGGGGTGTCGCTCTGGCTTGTGGGTGAAGGCCCGTTGCGGGCGGCATTAGAGAAGGAAGCACGCCTGCTGGGCATCCGGGACCGTGTGGTTTTTAAAGGGATGCTCCTTCAGCAGGAGGTGTTTTCCCTGATGCGGCAGGCGGATGCATTGGTGATGCCCAGCGTTGTGGCGAAAAACCAGGACCGGGACGGCATCCCTAATGTGGTTCCGGAAGCAATGGCACACCGGCTGCCTGTAATCGGAACGAGCGTATCCGGTTTGCCGGAGGTGATTATCGACCACGTAACGGGACTTTTGGTGCTGCCCTGCGTTCCGGAGAAGCTGGCGGTAGCCGTTCGAACCCTCATGGAAAATCCTGAACTGGGGGAATCGATGGCGGCGAAAGCCGGAGAGTTGGTTCGGGAGAGTTTTGACAGTCCTAAAAATGTGCTGCTCATGCGAAAAGAGTTAGGGTTGATTTAATGGGAACGGCCAAAATTGCATTCGTCATTGAATCGCTTGAAAATCGCGGGGCTCAAAACCTGATGGTTCAGTGGGCTATTCGGCTGCAGGAAAAAGGTTTTAGGGTGCACATTGTGACGTTTCGTGACGAGCGAAGTCCTTTAATCCAAAAAGTGCAGCAGGCCGGGCTGCCCTTAAAGATGTTTCATAAACGGCAGCGCGTGGATATGCATTTTTTCCGAAAACTCGTGTCTTATTTCAAAGAGGAAAACTTCGACATTGTTCACACGCACGTATTCACGGCAAATCTCTGGGGACAATTGGCGGCCGGAATTAGCCGTACACCGGTGCGGATTCTTCACGAACACGGCTATTTCAGCCTTGCGTCGGGTTTTCGGCGAAACGTGACACGCGGATTGATGAAAATGTGTTCGAAAATACTGGTTGTGTCCGATCATTTAAAACAGAGTTTTAGGACTGATGGGAAGATTCCTGCCGCGAAAGTTGAGGTCATTAAAAACGGCGTGGATTGGGAGGATTTTGATCGAACGATTGTCTCTGAACCGCTGCGAAACGGACAATTGGTTGTGGGAGCGGTCAGCGCCCTGGAACCACGAAAAGATCCCTTTAATTTTGTTCACGCGGCGGAAGAAATTCTGCGGTCTCAAAACAATATTGAATTCTGGTGGGTGGGTGACGGCCTGCTCTTTCCGGAGGTGCAGGAGTATGTGTCCCGGAAAAAGCTTTCACAGCGAATAAAACTGTGGGGCAATCAAAAGCAGGTACGCTCATTCTTAGAGCAGATGGATGTGTTTGTGCTGCCGTCGAAAACGGAGGGTGTTCCCTTAAGTCTCCTGGAAGCCATGGGGGCAGGCGTGCCTGTCGTGGCGACTCGTGTGGGAGAGAACGAGGGAATTGTATCGAGCGGAGAAAATGGATTTTTAGTGCCGGCGGAAAATCCAAAAGCGCTTGGTGAAGCCATTTTGCGCTTGGTGAATTCCGAAGAGGTCCGTGAAAAGTTCGGCAAAAATGCAAAGGCATTTGTCAGAACCCGTTTTTCACTGGTCGAATCCACCCGTCAACTAACGCAATTGTACACGGAATTGCTGCGATGACATTTTATTGATTTTTTAGGTGGAAAAAAGAGAAGAAATATGACACTTTTAAAACGCGTGAAAGTTCCGATAATAATGTACCACGATGTTGTGCCCGAGGCGGAAATAGCACGGCTTCCGGGGGAGAGGATTCATTATGCAATAGGCCTTGAAAAATTCCGTGAACAAATGCAATTTTTGAAGAAACGGGGGAAAATTGGAATCCATTTTTCCCGGTTTTACCGGCTTCTTCAAGAGGATCCGGGAGAACTGTTCTCCGGAAAATATGTGATTCTGACGTTTGATGACGGACACGATTCGCAGGTGAAATTTGCGGTGCCGGTTCTTCAGGAGATGGGGTTTACGGCCACTTTTTTTACGGTTGCAGATTGGATCGGAACGGTTGGTTTTGTCTCGGAAAACGATCTTAAAAATCTTATCGCAGCCGGAATGGATGTACAATCCCACACGGCCAGTCATTTGTTTTTAATCGAGTTGAATTCCCACCAATCCGTCAGGGAACTTCTGGGATCGAAGAAAAAACTGGAAGCGATTATCGGAAAGCCGGTGGAATTTTTATCCCTGCCAGGGGGCCGAAGCGATCACTCTGTCTGGCAGCTTTGCGGGGCTTACGGGTACCGGGGCATTCTCACATCACTGATGGGATACGGGAATTTTCAGCCGTTCTGGGAAAAAATTCATTCAAACGGTTATGTGCCGCACGGCTACTATCGCATTCCGGTTGGCCGCGGGATGTCGCCGGACACATTTGAAAATCTAATTCTGATGAAAGGCTGGCAGCCGGCGTTCTATTGGTGGCGAAATCGTCTGGCAAATCTTATAAAACGGGTGATCGGAAATGAAATGTACCACACGATCTGGATGCGCTTATTCAGAGGGAAAAGGAGACAGCCGGTCCGGCAGGAGGCATCGGCAAAACATGCTTAAAATTTTTTTAACAGGCATAATTTGGCTTTTAATGCAGAGCGTGGTTTTGTCCGGAACCAGCCTCCGGTATTGGGTGGTGAATGAATCCCGCAAGGTGCACCCCGGAGAGAAAATCAAACCTGAAGAGTGGTTATTCGATGCCGGTACGCGCACGGTGCTTTTATTTGGGGCCAAGAATGAAACGGTTTCTTTTCAGATTATCCTTCGTTCAAAAAATCGCACAAAAGTGGCCAATGCTTCGTTTTCCTGGCAAAAACCTTCCCCGTTGAAAGGCACTTTTTTCTGGGAGGGGTATTTGTTTGCGCCTGAGGTGCCGAAAAAAATAGTGGCCGGCCCGAAGGGCGAGTATCCCGATCCGCTGGTTCCGTTCTGGGATCCGTACCGGAAAGGCCGAAGCGTGGCGCTGCCTTTTACACTGACGCCCGGCCGAAATCAGCCGATCTGGGTGGACATTAAAATTCCCGCCGGCTGCCCGGCGGGAATCCACAAGGGGTTTATCCGGTTTGAGACAGACACAAAGGAAACGATCAAAATTTACCTGCGCCTTCAGGTATGGAATTTTGTTTTACCGGATAAAATCAATCTTACCGCCTGGGTGCCCTTATATTGGGAGCGCCTGGCACGTGCCGAAAGACTGAATCCCAAGAGTCTGTTTCTTCCCCAAAACTGGCCGGTCATTTTACGGTATTACCAGATGGCGCACGACCACGATTTTGTGACACAGATTGCCAACGGCGTGGACCAGCCGAAGATTGTCTGGGACGAAACAACCGGAAAAATGAAATTCATCGATTGGAAGACGTACGATTTCTACTTCGGTCCGATTTTGTCCGGGGTGGCTTTCTCCGACGGGAATCCGCCCGCTCTCTGGAAAGTGGGCGGCTGGATTTACTGGGGCGCCCGTGAGGGGGACCGCCCTTACTTTGGCGATGATTACCGGACGTCGGCCGTCCTGTCACCGGCACACAGAGCGGCCCTTCGGGCGTATGCCGGAGAGATCGACCGGCATTTTGCAGAAAAGGGGTGGCGCACGCCCGAACGGTTTATGTATATGATCGACGAACCGGATTTAAAATCGTATCCCAATCTGGCATCGTTTATTCATGATCTTGGGAAAACCATTCACGAGGGGAGTTCGCGGATTAAGCATCTCGTCACGGCAGGCCCGCAGGCTTCTCCGGCACTCATCGGGGGCGTGGACATCTGGGCTACCACCGGCGGGACGTACTGGGTGCCGGAAATGAAAAAACGGCAGGCCCTTGGAGAGAAGGCCTGGTTCTACCAGGATCATGAACCGTTTGTGGGCGGGAATTGCCTGAATCAGGACGGACTGTCCCTGCGCACCTGGCCCTGGATTGCAAAACGCTACGGTGTAAACGGTATTTTCCTCTGGGTCGGAGATTTCTGGCCTAAAGATGTGTACCAAAACGCACTCAATTGGAACAGGCTGTACATCTCAAACGGCATTTTGTTTTATCCGGGGCACCAATTGCCACAGATCAATTTTCCCCCGATCGATGGCCCGGTGAGTTCTTTCCGGATGAAAGAACTCCGGCGCGGTATGCAGGATTATGCCTATTTTCAACTGGCCGGTAAGAAAGCCGGTGTCGTTGTGAAAGGCATTATCCATTCGGCTTTGAACCCGGAGGAGGCTGATCCGTACTGGAAAGATCCTCGCTGGGCGAAACCGGGCAACTGGAGTCACAATCCAAAAGACTGGGAATTTGCCAGACGAAAGTTAGCGGAGATTATTTTAAAAAAAACCATTCATTAAACGAATGAATGCGATGTTTTAGCACAAAGGATGAGGTTTCATGATGTCGAAAAAAAGCTTTATCTTGATTCTTGTTTTTGGCTTTCTTACAACAGCTTTATTGGCACAGAAGACCGGCCATCGTGCGGAGGATGCCTTTGTACTGCGGTCGGGAGATGCCGTCTCGGTCGTGATTGTTCCGAAAGGAAATATGCCGGACCGCGTAAAGCGAACGGTTACCATTCGGCCGGACGGAAAAATTAATTTGCCGCTGTTGGGTGATGTGAAAATCGCCGGTTTTACACCGGCTGAAGTGGATAGTATCCTGACGAAAAAGCTGGAAGCCTTTCTGACCACTGTGGATGTGACCATTAATGTAACGAGTTTCGCCGGACATCGGTACTACGTGGTCGGTGAAGTGCGCAATCCCGGCTACTATCAATTGGGAAAACCAATCACGGTTCTGGATGCGGTTCAACTGGCCGGTGGCGCCACAAGGTACGCCAGTTTGAACCATGTGAAAATTGTACGGGGAGATTTGAACCACCCGACAATCCTGAAGGTGAAATTAAAAAACATTCAGTTTAAGGGGAATCTCCGGACAAATCTTTTGCTTCAAAATGGGGATGTGGTTGTGATTCCGCCGAATAGTTTCGCACGGGTGGGATATTTTTTTAGAAAAATTTTGTTTCCGTTCCGGGATGTCATTGCTCTGGCTCTGTCGGTTCTGGGAACACTTTATTTTATTGGCCGCTAATGGATGTGATGCCAATGAAACCTCTATTTGAAATTTTGTTCTGGCTGATTATTTTTCTGATTTTTTATACCTACGCCGGATACTGGCTTTTCTTGTGGGGAATATCCCGTTTCAAGAAATGGAAGCCCGGTAAAAGGATTCCCGTGGTGAACCAATTCCGGCTTGTCTCCAGCACATCGCACCCGATTACCCTGCGGCGATTCAATTGGCCCCGGGTGAGTCTTTTCATTCCGGCTTTTAATGAAGAAAAAATTATTCGGCAAAAGATTGAAAACAGCCTTGAACTGGACTATCCGCTCAATAAACTGGAAATTGTGGTGGCCAGTGACGGTTCTTACGATCTTACAAATGAGATGATTGATTCTTACTCCGATTCGGAGATTCACTTTTACAATTACGCCACCCGCGAAGGTAAAACATCTGTCATTAACAAAACCATCCCTAAAACGACGGGTGAAATTGTCGTGATGAGCGATGCTTCCGCCATACTGGGTCGAAACGCATTGAAAGAGTTGGTGATGAATTTTTCGGATTCGAGAGTCGGGGCGGCCTCCGGCGTGTATGAATTTGAGAAATGGGATACTTCCGTGCGCGGAAAAGGCGAATGGTTTTACTGGAAGTACGAGACGTCCATCAAGAAAATGGAGAACCGGCTGTATTCTGTGATCGGGGCACACGGGGCGCTGCTGGCGTTTCGGAAAGAGTTGTTCGAGCCGCTCCCGCCGGGCGCCATCAATGACGATTTCATCATCCCCATGCGTATTTTAGAAGGAGGCAAACGCGTCGTGTACGATCCGGATGCGGTGGCGGTTGAGGAGACCTATGGCGACAGTTTCGCCGATTTTAACCGCCGATCCCGGATTTTTGTGGGGAATCTTCAACAAATTCTCATTTTGAAACCATTGCTGAATCCTTTTCGGGGATGGCCGGCCATTGAATTTTTAAGCCACAAAGTGCTGCGGACCGTGAGTCCGCTATTTGTGATTGGCATTTTCTTTGTGAATCTCTTTTTGACCACCGGCGTTTACCGTCTGACACTTGCCGTGCAATTGACGATGTACGGCGTGTCTTTTTTAGGATTTCTTTACCAGAAATTGGGTAAAGGCTCCAGAATTTTGAGTGTGCCGTTTTATTTTTTCTTCGGAGTTTTTTCGGCACTCTTTGGTTATTTCAAGTACATCTTTAAACTGCAATCCGTGACCTGGGCACGGGAAGAATGAAATCCGAAACAAATGCAACTGTTTAAAATTTCATCCCCCCGGCATCCCTGTCTTACACCTCGCATACGGATGGTGCGTCAAAAAAAAGCGAACCCCCCAGGCCCGGCTGCTGCGTGTCCGCCTGCCTTCGATGGAGTTCAGGCACCCGGCGGACGGGGTGTGTCATCTGTTTTTTTCAGAATTATCCTGTGAAAACACAGAGATTAAAACAATACACCCCTCAGGGTTAATTCTGATATTCTTCATTCTCTGCCACCCCCAAAACGTCCCCCTTTGAAGGGGGACCACAGGGGGATGTCCACACAATTGATGAGCAAAAAATCGCCATTTCCACATTAGGCACTGTGAAGGTTGGAATTAATCTGTAAAAAACCGTTCCTCAAAGTCCTTTCTTTTTTTCCCAAACCCGGTTGGGCTGATTTTGGCTTTGGGCAATGGCGCCTTAGTGGTAGAACTTTTAAAATAAGCCGCCCGTGCGCCATTGCACATTTTTTACCCGCATGATAACAATTGGCGGCCAGCCAGCCTTACCGACCACCCGTACCCCAGGGGCATTACTTCAACAGCAAAAGTTTCTTGGTGGCTGTAAATTTCCCTGCGTGAATACGGTAAAAATAAACCCCGCTGGGCTTATTGTCAGCCTTCCACTGCACCGAATAGCTGCCCGCTTCCTTTTCGGCATCCAGCAGGGTTTCCACAAGGCGTCCCTGCAAATCGTAAATCCCTACAATTACGTGTGCTGCCTTCGGCAATTGGTAGCGAATCGTTGTGGTCGGGTTGAAGGGGTTGGGGTAGTTTTGGGAAAGGGAAAAATGGGCGGGCCATTGTTTTCCCCTTTGCGAAGCCGGATATTGCTTCTCAAATCCTTTGTTATTCTTGCCGGGAGCATCAGACAAATCTTCAAAGACCATCTGTAAGAGTTGCCCATCCTTCGGATAACTTCGTTTCAGCTCGTCATACAGAGTTTGTGCTTTTTCCAATTCATTCTGCTGAATATAATATGTAACCAGCGTAGCCATCATATATTTTCGGGATTCACCTTCCAGGGATTTTACCCCTTCTTCGGCAAGCGAAATAGCTCCTTGAATGTCACCGATACTTTCGTGCACAATGACCAAAAGCTCAAGAGCCGTTCTCCCCAAATCATATGAACCATAATCCTTGTATAATCCATTCAAATATTCGCCTATCCAATTTCCCATTCCCAATTTGTCCTGATAATCGCCCCGAATATAATGGAAAATCTCACGAAGCGACATAGCTGCCTTGGGTGATTCGGGATATTGGGCAATAAAACTGCGAAGCCTCTGAATCCGGTCTAATTTAATAGGTCTATCTTTGCCACTTCCCATTGCCTTTGATAATACAGGCGTTTCCATTGGCCCGGGCGAGATAGCCAGCAAATTTCCCCCCGATAGCGGGTCCGAATTTAGCCAGTAATAATAGTCTACGCTTCCGTGAAACAGAGAGGCTGAAGGCGTACCATTCCACCAATTCCGGCGGGCTTTTACCGTATATCCGCTTATGGCATTGTAAATCTGTTTTCCCGAGTAAGTGCCATTGCCATAGATGGAATTATAGCCCGCCATACAAATGCCGGGAGCGCCATAATCACCAACCAGAACCTCAGAACCCGAGCTCACATAAATACCGCTCCCGTGATTGTCCCGGATCGCATTGAACCCGCCGGTGAGATCATAATCCTCCTCATCTTCCCATTCGCGGCCGCCAAACGCCATGTCACAATTGTTGTAGGCATAGACCCCGTTGTAGGTGGAACTGTTGCCCAGCCCGTTCTGACTAATTGTATTATGAAACAAATCAGCAGTGGAGTGCGAGGCATAAATCCCATCCCTGTCATTATTTTCAACCGTATTGCCATAGAGATAAATGCCGCTGCTCTTGCCCGCATTGATGAGAACAAAGGCATGGCGGTTGTTTTCTAACGTAGAATGTTCCACTTGA
>BDTM01000071.1 GCA_002898015.1 bacterium BMS3Bbin03
CGCAGAGGTTGTATCATAACAAATAATGATAGTCTGTTTTCAGGAAGCATCCGGATTGGAATTAATGCTTTAATAGAAATAACTCGACGTCCTTCGTGACCTCCGGCGCATTATGAATTAACCGGACTCATTATCCCCGGGTTTTTCATGAAATCAATGCAGGCCGTTATTTCACTTGCTATTAACCGGAAATTTTATTTAAATTTTAAAACAGCAATTTTTTATCCAAAGGCCGGCCGGATGTTTAGGGTCAGTGACTCAAGAATTGGGAGGAGGATCACATGAAAGAGGTCGTTCAATCCTTATTGGCACAGATGCACCGGAACAATCCTGATCTCTGTTTTGAAATACATTTTTGGGATGGTGAAAAGAATAAGTATGGTGACGGCGAACCCAAAACCGTCTTGAAATTTAATACGGAAAAATCGGTAAAGCGGGTCTTCTCGGACGGGTATCTTGGTTTTGGTGAAGAATATATGAACGGCAACATTGATATCGAAGGTGATTTCCAGGAACCATTGAAAATCGCATTCGACCCTGCTTTTGAAAATCTGAAATTATCTCTTCTCCATAAGCTGAAAGTTTTAAAAAATTATTTGGCGACACGGGATACGCTCCGCCGCACGCCGGAAAATATTCAGTACCATTATGATCTTGGAAACGATTTTTATAAACTCTGGCTGGACAAGAGCATGACCTATTCCTGTGCCTATTTTAAGAACGAAACCGATACATTGGAGGAGGCCCAGCAGCAAAAGTATGAACACATCTGCCGAAAGCTTCTGCTGAAAGCGGGGGACACCCTTATTGACGTAGGCTGCGGTTGGGGCGGCATGATGTTTTATGCGGTGAAACATTACGGAGTGAAGGCGACAGGCTGCACGCTTTCGAAACAGCAATATGCGTATATTCTGGAAAAAATAAAACAAGAAAATTTGCAGGACAGCGTGACGGTTTTGCTAAAAGATTATCGAACCATTACCGGACAATACGATAAATTTGTATCCATCGGCATGTTTGAACACGTCGGGAAAAAATTCATTCCGACTTTCTTTGACCATGTTCAAAATTTGTTGAAACCAAAAGGGATCGGGCTTTTGCACACCATTGGAAAAGATACGGCGTCGTCTCCGGATGAGTGGACAATGAAATACATTTTTCCCGGAGGATACATTCCGGTCATTGATGAAATTTTAAATGCAATGGGCAGACGTAAATTAAATTTTGTGGATGTGGAAAATTTGCGACTTCATTATTCCATGACATTGGATGAATGGTCCCGGCGTTACGAGACGCATGTAGATGACGTCAGAAAACTGTTTGATGAGCGCTTTGTCCGAATGTGGCGGCTCTTTTTAAACGGCAGTTCGGTTGGGTTTCGGTTCGGAAACACCCGTCTGTTTCAAATTGCATTCACACACGGACTGAATAATGAGTACCCGCTGACGAGAGAATTCATTTATGGGGAGTGAGTTGGGAAAAAATCGTAACGGGCAATTTATGTTTTAAATTGAAGGGTATTTCACATGTCGACCGTGGTTACAATCGGAAGGAAAGAATATTTTCCGGGAATTGAGAGAATCTCATACGAGGGACCGGATTCCGTAAATCCGCTGGCGTTTAAATATTACGATGAAAACCGGTTGATTGCCGGGAAACCCATGAAAGATCATTTCCGGTTTGCGGTGGCCTATTGGCACACCTTCTGCAATACGGGAGCCGATCCTTTCGGGCCGGGGAGCAAGAATTTTCCCTGGCTGGAAAGCGGCGATCCCATGCAGATGGCTCGTGATAAATTGGATGCCGCGTTTGAATTCATCACGAAATTAGGCGTGCCGTTCTATTGTTTTCATGATCGGGATTTAGCTCCGGAGGGAGGGACGGCGGCTGAATCCGAGAGAAATCTTGCGGAAATGGTTCATTTGGCCGAGAAAAAACAGGCAGAATCCGGCGTGAAGCTGCTGTGGGGAACGGCCAATCTGTTTTCGCACCCAAAGTATATGAACGGTGCGGCGACGAATCCGGATTTCCGTGTGGTGGCGCAGGCGGCCGCCCAGGTGAAAGCCGCCCTGGAGGCCACCGTCGAATTGGGGGGTGAGAATTACGTGTTCTGGGGCGGACGGGAGGGGTATTATTCACTTCTCAACACCGATATGAAACGCGAGAAAGCCCATCTGGCCGTGTTTTTGCTAAAAGCAAGAGATTACGGCCGAAAAATCGGGTTTAAGGGGATGTTCTTGATCGAGCCCAAACCGATGGAACCGACAAAGCATCAATACGATTTTGATGTGGCCGCCGTGGTCGGTTTTTTAAGGCGGCACAATCTGACGGATGATTTTAAAATCAACATTGAAAATAATCATGCCACCCTGGCCAATCACGCCTTCGCACATGAAATTCAAACCGCGGCGGATGCCGGCCTGCTGGGCAGTCTCGACGTGAATCAGGGGGATCCCCACACCGGCTGGGACACGGATGAATTTCTGCATAATATTTATGATGCCGTCGAAATCATGTTGATTCTCCTGCAAATCGGCGGACTTGGGAAAGGGGGCATGAATTTCGATGCCAAAACCAGGCGCAGCTCCACCGATCTAAAGGACCTGTTTATTGCACACATCAGTTCAATGGACACGCTGGCACGCGGATTGATTGCGGCCAATGCCCTTCTGGAAAAATCGCCCTACTTGCAAATGAAAAAAGAACGTTATGCCGGTTTCGATTCGGGCGCCGGGAAGGCATTTGAAAAGGGCAAACTGGATCTGGAACAATTAACCGCGCTTGCCGCGGAATTGGGAGAGCCCGAGCAGATCAGCGGCCGGCAGGAATTTTATGAGAGTTTGATCAATCAATTTATGTAAAAATCATCCGTAAAAATAAAAAAGAGGAAAGGCAATGCCGGAATTATTCGGCGGGCTGGATGTTTCCACACAAAGCTGTAAATTAGTCGTCATCGACAGCCATTCTCAGCAGGTTGTGTTTACGGGTGTTGTGAATTATGACATCGATTTACCCCGGTACGATACCCGAAATGGTGTGATTCCCGGGTTAGGCGAGGGTGTGTCTGAATCGGACCCGGAAATGTGGATTGAAGCGCTGCACCGGATTTTTGAGAAACTGAGTGCTTTTTCCGGCAGTCTTATAAAAAATATACGCTGCCTGTCCGTTTCCGGGCAGCAGCACGGCCTGGTGGCGCTGGACGGCGAGGGGAATCTTGCCCGGCCGCGGAGCAAGCTCTGGAATGATTTTTCAACGCAGGAAGAATGCGACATTCTGACGGCGCGCATCGGGGGCAGGGCGGCCATGATCCGCGAAGTGGGGAACAGCCAGCGTACGGGCTACACAGCGGCAAAAATATTCCATCTGTTTCGCCGCGAGCCTGAAGTCTATGAGAAAACGAAGACCTTCTTGCTGGTGCACAATTTTGTGAATTGGTATCTGACAGGCGGGAAGACTGCCGGCGTGCGTGTGATGGAACCAGGGGATGTGTCCGGGACGGCTTTGTGGAATCCCGCGACAGGGGAATGGTCAAAAAAAGTGATCGAAGCTATCGATCCCGGCCTGTGGCGGAAACTTCCGCCGGTGCAGCCCTCTGACCAAAGCATCGGCACAATCTCTGAAGCGCTTGTTCAAAAATACGGTTTTTCGCCCGAGTGTAAAATCGATGCCGGCAGCGGGGACAATATGTATGGCGCCGTGGGAACGGGCAATGTCCGCCCCGGTATTGTGACGATCAGTCTCGGCACAAGCGGCACGGCTTACACGTTTATGGAAGAACCCTACATCGACCCAACCGGAGAGATCGCCGCTTTTTGTGACAGTACGGGGCACTATTTGCCGTTACTATGCGTGTCCAATATGGCAAACGGTTACAATATGTTTCTGGAGACTTTTGAAATTTCACACGGAGATTTTGAAACTCTCATCAAAAGAACAAAACCCGGAAATGCCGGGCGGATTATGATCCCCTGGTTTACCGGAGAGCGAACGCCCGATGTCCCCGGCGCGGCTCCCTTTTATTTTGGATTCAAGTTAAAAGATTTTTGTAAAAGTAGTCTTGCCCGGGCAATTTTGGAAGGACACGTGCTGAATCTGTACAACGGATTTCGGAGAATGCCCGTGACTCCTGTTGAAATTCGGCTCACAGGCGGCCTTTCGAGATCTGAAGCCTGGCGGCAGTGCATCGCCGACGTCTTCGAAGCAGAAACCGTCCCGGCAGCGGGTGAAGGAGCTGCGCTGGGGGCAGCGCTTCACGCCGCCTGGGTTTGGAATAAAGAAGCAGGAAGAGCGATTTCCCTTGAAGAATTGGTTAAACCCTTTGTGATTCCGGATGAAACGCGCCGCAGCAAGCCTGTCCCCCAAAATGTGGAAATCTACCGGAAGCAGAAGAGACTTTTCGGCGCACTTGTGAGCCGAATTCTGGGCGCCGGGGGGAAAGATCCCTTTCTTTTGAGGGATGCGGTGCTGCGGTTTGGAATTACGAATT
>BDTM01000072.1 GCA_002898015.1 bacterium BMS3Bbin03
TGACGTTTACTTTTTCCTCTATTCTTCGTCCAAAGAAGAAACAATCAATTTTGTTATTGGGTCATTCTTGCCCCGTTAGATACTGAACAGGATAATATGATTTTTCAGAAACAGAAGGGTGTCTGACAATGGATAAAAAACGCAAATACTTTATCTAACGGGGTGAAGATTTTATTTGACATTGGCGTTTTTGAATTTGATATTTGGTGTCAGCAAAATTCGGACTCTTTTTTTCGTGTTCGTTCGTGTCAATTCGTGGGAAGAAAAAGGCCCACGAATGTGCACGAATTTTTCACTAATTTTTAAAACAAAAAAGCCTGATTCCCGGCAGAGAATCAGGCTTTAGATCCGCCTGTTTTCTAAAAAAAGATTTTATGATTAGTCCAGGTCCTCGATAAATTTCAGAGCGACGACCGCCGCATGTGCACCATCACCCACGGCTGTGGCCACCTGGCGCACCCGTGTGTCCCGTACATCGCCCGCCGCAAAAACGCCGGGAATGTCGGTTTCCATGTCCTGCGACACTTCGATGAATCCCCATTTATTTAATTTAACCGTGCCGTTCAGGAAATCCGTGTTAGGATCCAGGCCGACATACACGAACACACCGCCCACTTTGATATCAAACGTATCCTTTGTGGAACGATTTTCAACCGTGATGGATGTCACTTTTTCTTTTCCGTTAATACTCACCAGTCTGTGATACGGCATCGCTTCAACGTTTTTATTTTCAAGGACTTTATCCTGCAAAATCGGTTCTGCCGTGAGCCGCGGTAAAAATTCAATGACTTTGATCGATTTCACGTATTTCAACAAAAACAAGCTCTCCTGCAAACCGGAATTTCCGCCGCCGATCACAGCAATATCTTTATCCTTAAAAAACGGCGCGTCGCAAGTGGCACAGTACGACACACCCCGGCCTTTCAATTCTTTCTCACCGGGCACGCCTAATTCTTTAGGATGGGTGCCTGTGGCAATAATGACGGTTTTCGCAGTCACCGGTTCACCATTCACCAGCATCGTTTTGGGCTGCGACCTTAAATCCAGGTCTTTGACATCGCCGTAGAGAATAGAAGCTCCAAAACGCCTGGCCTGCTTTTCCATTTTTTCAGAAAGATCCACACCGCCGACGCCGTCGGGAAAACCGGGAAAATTGTCGATCCAATCAGTGGAAGCCGCCTCACCGCCGATGGCTTCTTTCTCGACCGCCAGTGTATTCAGCTTCCCCCGCCCGGCATAAATAGCGGCTGTTAATCCGGCAGGTCCGGCGCCCAGGATAACCACGTCGTAATCTTTGCCTTTTAATTCATCTGCTTTACCAATGTGAAATGAAAGTCCCGGCATTATTCTCCTCACATTTTTACATTAAAATTTAAACGCCTATAAGGCCTTTAATATTTCATCCACGAATTGCGATTCGGGAAGAGCGCCTTCAAACGAATGGCTTTTATTGATCACGACCTTCGGCACCGCCTGCACCGAATATTTCATGGAAAGCTCCGGATATTCATTGGCTTCAATCATGACACCGTGAATGTTATCGTTTGCCATGGCAAATTTGTGCGCCGTGCGGACGGCTTTCGGACAATAGGGACAGGAAGTCGTCACAAAAACCCACAAATCCACAGGCTTGTCGATGGCCTGAATTTTTTGCAACACAGAACTTTCCAAATCAATATGATGATTGGACACATCGACAATATTTTCCAGAACCGAAGCAAATTCATAACCGGCCGGAATCCCGTAATAGCGAATACCATAATCTTTTTCATTCCGAATGACCGTTGCCGGTACCAAAGCCGGCACATCGTCAATCTTGTATTCAGCCACTTTTTCTTTATCCGTCTGAACATTATGGAGTTCGACGTCGATTTTATCACTCAGGTCTGCCAATTCAAGCAATAACTGTTTCGTTTCCGAACAATAATCGCAATTGAGTTCCTGTGTGAAATGAACAATTTTTACGGGGTCTTTCATTTTCTCAAAAATGCCCCGAATGGCTTTTTTATCCTCATCTTTTAATAATCCCATTAGAGTTTCCTCCATTTAATTTTTTTAAATTTCTATTGTGTCCGGCTAACATTTTCATCTTTTGCGCAAAAGATGTCTCAAATAGTTGAATAATAACTCCAATTTCAAGGAATTTAAATATAAGGTATTTTATATATGAATGCAAGTTTAATTTATCGTTTATTTACGAAATAAAGACCCTAAAACGCTTGTTGAAACGGCTGATTTTTCCTGCTTCGGCGCTCCGTTGAAATTGAAATCCGCACCTATTTGGTTGATGATTATAAATCGCTTGATTTCTTAAAACGCGTGCTTTATATTGTTCTCGATCCCGTTTTTGGGGAACAACCGCCGGATAAAAGTTGTAGAAATGTTCAACACATCGCTTCAGATTATTTTAAGAGGGTAAAAGAAGAATCACAGACGTTAATCGGGACAGACCAAAAAGATGACGCGTCATTTCACTTTTAAAAAAGCCGGTTAGGAGATCGTTTGTATGAAAAAACAGGCCACGCCTTCCGCTGACCGGGACAGCGGAATCGAACTTTCAGAGAAACTAAATTCCCTTGAGCACATTTTGTCTGAGATGGGCAGCGTGCTCGTTGCTTATTCGGGCGGCGTAGACAGCACCTTTTTGCTCAAAATGGCCTCACGCATGTTGGGCGACAGAGCCATCGCGGTGACGGCGAGTTCCGAAACCTATCTCCCGAGAGAACTGGAGGAAGCCTGTAAAAATGCAAGGCTGCTCGGTGTCAAACACATCATTATCAACACCCATGAGTTGGACAATGAAAACTTCGCCTCTAATCCGCCGGAAAGATGCTACTATTGCAAGCAGGAATTGTTTTCCAAACTGCTGGCCATTGCAGAACAATACGGTGTCAACACCGTCGCCGACGGTTCAAATCAGGATGACCTGAGTGATTTCCGCCCGGGGATGACCGCTGCCGCCGAGTTGGGCATCAGAAGCCCGCTAAAAGAGGCCATGCTCACAAAGGCAGACATCCGGACATTGTCCAGAGAGATGAATTTATCCACCTGGGACAAACCCTCCAATCCCTGTCTGTCGACAAGATTTCCGTACGGCACCAGAATCACAAAGGAAAAGCTTTCGCGAGTCGAGCGGGCCGAGCAGCTTCTAACAGAATTCGGGATCAGACAATTAAGAGTCCGGGTTCACGAGGACATGGTCAGAATTGAGGTTCCAAAGGAGGAGATGCACCGCCTGATCGAGGAGAATGTTTCAAATAAAATTGTCGAGAGATTTAAATCCCTCGGATACACGTACATCACGTTAGATCTGCAGGGCTATCGAATGGGCAGTATGAATGAATCCTTAAAAAGAGCGGGTGAAGTTGGACACTGAAAAAATTAAAAATCTTTTGACACTCGTAAAAGCCGGAGAAATTGAAATTGATGAAGCGCTCAGAGCTTTAAGATCTCTGCCCTACGAGGACCTGGGTTTTGCCAGGATAGATACACACCGGGATTTAAGAAAAGGCTTCCCCGAGGTGATCTTCTGCAAGGGAAAAACCCTGGATCAAATTGTAAAAATAGCGGAGAGCGTTTCCCGGACAAGTGCATTTGTCATGGCCACAAAAGCCGATAGAGCCGTCTATGAAGCCATTAAAAAAGTGATGAAAGATGCCGTTTACCATGAGATTGCCGGAATCGTGTGGATCGGCCGGAGGAAGGAGACGGCAGGCACAAAAACCATTCTCATTGTGACCGCCGGGACCGCCGACCTTCCTGTTGCCGAAGAGGCGGCGGTGACCGCCGAGGGCATGGGAAATACGGTCAGGAGGCTTTACGACATCGGTGTGGCCGGCATCCACCGGCTTTTCGACAACAAAGAAGAGTTGTTTGGCGCGAATGTCATCGTGGTGACGGCGGGCATGGAGGGCGCTCTGGCAAGCATTGTCGGCGGCCTCGTGAGCAAACCGGTCATCGCGGTGCCCACCAGCGTGGGTTACGGCGCCAGTTTTGACGGTCTGGCCGCGCTGCTGACCATGCTGAATAGCTGTGCGCCCGGGGTTGCGGTGGTCAATATAGACAATGGGTTTGGCGCCGGATATCTGGCCAGCATGATTAACCGGATGGGCCTGGAAAGATGAGAGCAGCCTACTTCGATTGTTTCGCAGGCGTCAGCGGGGACATGATCCTGGGAGCCCTAATAGACGCCGGCCTGGATCCGGCACTATTGGAAGCGGAACTCGGGAAGTTAAATGTCTCCGGGTACACACTTAAAACGGAAAAAGCAATCAGGAAAGGGCTGTCCGGGATAAAGTTCAGCGTCGTTACGGCCAAACAGGATAAAAAAAGAAATCTAAATGATATTTGTGAAATCATCGAAGAAAGTGATCTTGAAGCGGATATCAAAGATTCAGGCAGAAAAATATTCGAGCAGTTAGCCGCCGTTGAAGCCAAAATTCACAATAAAAAAATTGAAAGCATCCATTTTCATGAAGTCGGAGCATTGGATTCCATTATCGATGTGCTCGGTTCCCTGATCGGCCTGAAAAAACTGGGCATCGAAGCCGTGTATTCATCGAAAATGCACGTGGGAACAGGTTTTGTTAAGTGTCAGCATGGCACGATACCCGTTCCGGCCCCGGCGACTCTCGAATTGCTAAAAGAGATCCCCATTTACTCCAGGGGCATCGAGGCTGAATTGACCACACCGACCGGCGCCGCAATCCTCAAAACCGTCGCCAAAGGCTTTGGAATCATGCCGGAAATGAGGGTGAAAAAAATAGGCTACGGGGCGGGGAGCGGAGATTTGGAAATACCAAACCTGCTGCGAATCTACATTGGCGAGACCTGTGCTGAAAAATACGAGGAAAATGAGATTATCCTCATCGAAACGAATATCGATGATATGAGCCCCGAGTTTTTCGATCATGTCTCTGTGCTGCTTCTGGGCAAAGGGTCCCTCGACGTCTTTATGACACCTGTCTTCATGAAAAAGAATAGACCCGGCATCCTGCTCAGCGTGCTAACTGCACCGGACAAACTCGATGAAATCCTGACCACCCTCTTCACGGAAACCACCACATTCGGCGTTCGAATCCATCGTCTGGAACGAAAAATACTGCCGAGGGAAGTTATTTCGGTCGGCACAAAATTCGGGGAGATAAACGTCAAGATCGGCAGGATTGGGAAAGAAATTAAAACCATCTCGCCCGAATACGAAGACTGCCGGGAAATCGCCCTGAAGCGGGGAATTTCTCTGAAGGATATCTACCACGAGGCAAAGGAAGCGGCCCGAAAGCACTTGCTTCAGGAGAAGAAAATCAATTGAACACGCAGTGAATGAAAAAAACACACCCCTCTCCGCCGCAGGAGGAAGGGGACTTCCCCTGTATCTTTATTATAAATAATATTTTGTTTAATCCTGCCATCCCATAATCCTGTCATAATATTTATCGGTATCTTTGTGCCTTCGCATTTTTGTGGCAAACAGATATCTGAATCGTTAAAAACCGGGCTTTTGCGCAATTTTTATTTTATCTGCATGGTAAGAACTGCGAATCAGCGGTCCCGATTCGACAAATTGAAAGCCCATCTGCAGGCCCTCTTCCCGGTACAGTTTAAATTCTTTCGGGTGCACGAAGCGATCCACCGGAAGATGGCTTTTTGTCGGCTGTAAATATTGTCCGATTGTGAGAATGCGGCAGCCGGTTTCCCGCAAATCGCGCATCACTTCCAGCACTTCCCCGGAAGTTTCACCAAGGCCGACCATCAATCCCGATTTTGTGACCATCCCCTGCCGGCGGGATTCTTCCAGAACCCGCAAGGAACGCGCATATTGGGCCTGCGGCCGCACTTCCCCGTACAATCTGGGAACGGTTTCCACATTGTGATTCAGAATATCCGGTAGGGCTTTAAGCACGGTGTTCAGCGCATCCCGATCTCCCTTGAAATCGGGTATCAGGACTTCCACACGGCAGCCGGGCGATTCCCTCCGAATTTGTCGAATCGTCTCGGCGAAACTGCCGGCTCCGCCGTCCGCCAAATCATCCCGATTGACGCTCGTGATGACCGCGTGCCTGAGTTTGAGTTGTTTGACGGCCTCCGCCACGCGGTGGGGCTCCGATCGATCGGGCTCGGCCGGCAGACCGGTTTTCACGGCGCAGAAACGGCAGCTCCGGGTGCAGATGTCGCCTAAAATCATAAACGTGGCCGTATGCCTCCCCCAGCATTCAGCCCTGTTTGGGCATCTTGCACTCTCACACACGGTGTGCAAATGGTGATTTTGCACAACGGCCCGGACTTCCTGAAATATTTCTCCGTGCGGCAGTCGAACTTTCAACCACTCCGGATGCCTTACCGTGACTGCCATGATACTTTCATTTTATAAAAAAGGGTCATTCCATTTTGGCCAGAAATCGTTCGGCGTCCAGAGCGGCCATGCAGCCGGTGCCGGCCGCCGAAATCGCCTGGCGATAGACAGAATCCTGAACATCCCCGGCTGCAAACACACCCGGCACCGAGGTCTCTGTTGTTTTGCATTTTGTCAGGATGTAACCTTTCCCATCCATGTCCAGTTGGCCTTTAAAGATCTGCGTGTTGGGTGTGTGTCCGATGGCAATAAAAACGCCGTTTGCCGGATATTCGGAGATTTCTCCGGTTTTGCGATTTTGAATCTTAACCGCTTTCACACCCTCTTCTTCTGTTCCCAGAATTTCCATGACCACAGAGTCCCAGATGAATTGAATTTTATCGCTTTTAAACGACTTCTCCTGCAAATAGCGGGAGGCTCTTAATTGATCGCGTCTGTGGATGACGGTTACTTTTGCGGCAAACCGCGTGAGATAAACGGCGTCCTCCAGGGCAGAGTCTCCGCCGCCGACCACAACTACTTCCTGATTCTTGAAAAAAAATCCATCGCAGGTGGCACAGGCCGACACGCCGTAGCCCCGCAATTTCTTCTCAGACGCGAGCCCCAGCCAATTGGCAGAAGCGCCTGTGGCAATGATGAGGGCGTCCGCGGACACCGTCTCTTCACCCAGCCGTAATAAAAAAGGCCGTTTGGAAAGATCGACCGCTTCCACCTGATCCCGCAAAAAAACGGTCCCGAAATTCTCCGCCTGCTCCCGCATGTTCATCATTAATTTAGGGCCGTTAATGCCTTCCGGAAAACCCGGGAAATTCTCTACGGTCGTCGTGATCATTAGCTGTCCGCCCGGTTCCGCACCCTCAATGAGCAGTGGTTTCAATTGTGCACGGGAAACATAAATGGCCGCCGTCAGGCCGGCCGGCCCCGAACCCAAAATCACAAGCCTGTAATGCAGGGTCTCCTTCATTCCATCCGTCATTTGAAGCGCCATCTTTCCGCCTTACACTTTAAAATCTTCACACCAGGGCTTCGGCCTCTAACTCATCCTCTATTTTATCGATTTTCGAACGCGTGGCGTGTTTCAGCCGTTTCAGGAGCAGCAGCACTAAAAATGCCGAGAAAAGGCTCGCGAGGACCAGCACCGCGAAAAATGTGCTGTGCCGCCACGTCCCGTAAAAACTTCCGATAAAACCCGAGAGGTAATTGCCAATCGCCGTGGCCGTAAACCAACCGCCCATCATCGTTCCCCGCATCCGCTCCGGGGCAATTTTGGACACAAACGACAGGCCCATCGGACTTAAAAACAGCTCGGCGATGGTCATCACAAAATAGGTCGAAATCAACCAGGAGGGTGAAAGGGCGCCGTTGTCCAGATTTCCGCCTTTCAGAGAAGCGACGATCATAATCGAGAACGCCAATCCCGCCAGAAACATTCCGATTCCAATTTTGCCCGGCGTTGACGGCTCTTTTTTGCGTTTTCGAAGAAGTGCAAAAAACCAGACAATTACAGGTGTTAATATCAAGATAAACATTGGGTTAAACACCTGATACAATTCAGGAGAAATAATTTGTTTCGTCGAGCGATCCGCAAATAATGTGAGTGCAAATCCGCTTTGATGGAACGACATCCAGAAAAAGATGACGATCGCAAAAATGGTCAATAACGCCACCACCCGTTCTTTTTCCTGCTTTTTAGAAAGCCTGATTTCCTGCACCGGTTTTTCACTCGGTTTTGCCCCTTCCAGCAAGTAATACTTTTTCCCGAGTTCAAATGTGATTAAGCTGATGACCATTCCCGCGCCGGCGATGGCAAATGCCGCATTAAAACTGAATGTATTCCGCATAAAACTGGCTGCAAAAGGCGCCATCAGCGCACCCACATTAATGCCCATATAAAAAATATTGTAGCTTTCGTCCTTCAGGGGACTGTCCTCAGGGTAGAGATTTCCGACCAGAACAGAAATATTCGCCTTGAACAGTCCGTTTCCAATGACGATCACCACCAGGCCAAAATAAAAAAACAGGGCCGTGGTATTCGGAACGGCAAGCATGGAATACCCGACCGCAAGCGTTACGGCCCCTAGCATGATGGTGCGCCGGTATCCCAGTATGTGGTCGGCAATCCAGCCGCCTATGAGGGGTGTGAAATAAACAAACCCCAGAAAGAGCCCGTAAATCTGGCCCATTTTGTGTTCGTCCCATCCGAAAACATGCGTCATGTACAGCACCAGGACAGAGAGCATCGTGTAAAAACCGAATCGTTCCCACATTTCCGTCAGGAACAAGACCTTCAGGCCTTTTGGGTGTTTGGCTAACATAGAACTCCTTTGCTTTAAAATAGGGTTAAGATGAAAAATGGCTCTTGCGATTTATGCTTGCTTTTTTAATTTATTGCAGACGAATTAGTTTGTTGTTATTCTTTAAACTCACCCCCTGCTTTCCCCCTCCCTTTGAAAAAGGGAGGGGGACGCCCTATCGACTCACACCGGTTTTGATACCAATCAGGGGGTGAGTTTTAGAAGCAAAGAATAAAAACACACTCTTAATGAAAAAAAGCGCACATTATGCGGAAGAACCAAAATCAAAATTAAACTAATATAGGCAACTTTTTCGGAAAAATCAAAACTTTTAGCGGTAATTTTCCCACGAACTCCCCGTCCATATCGATGAAAACCTGCTCTTTGGAAACGGCTTCAATCTCCTTCGCCCGCCTTAACGTCACTTTTGGATTTTCGAAATGCGTGCCTTTTCTCAATTTCGAGAGATTCAGAATCGCTTCCAGGCGCCCCACGTCGCCGAAAAACACGACATCAAACCAGCCATCATCCAATTCTGCGGAAGGTGCCGGGAAAAGCCCGCCCCCAAAATAGCGCCCGTTTGCCGTAATAAAATTGTTGAAGACGCCTGTCTCCCATTCGCCCCCATCCAGCCGGTAGTGGATGGTTTTATTCTCGTATTTGAATAATGTCGTTAAAATACCGATTAAAAAAGAGATTTTCCCGCCAAATAACTTGGTTGTTCGATTCACCCGTTCAACCACGGCGCCGCCCATTCCGAAATCGAGAATATTTACAAAGTAACGCGTGATCTCCAGGTCTTTCAGAGACCGGTATTCCGCCTTGCCGACATCGATCATTTTCGGCTTTGCACGGTTTAAACGGAGGATCATTTCTTCCACAGTCTTAGGAAAATTAAATGATTTTGAAAAGTCGGCGCCTGTCCCGATTTCCAGAACACCCAGCGCCGCATCGGGATTGATCAGATTGTCATTTTCAAGAAACCCGTTCACCACCTCATTCAGCGTCCCGTCCCCTCCCACGGAAATAATTCGATCACAGCCCCCCTCAATCGCTTCACGCGCCAATTGACTTGCGTGCCAGGGTTTCTCTGTGAACGCCACCTCGTAGTTAAACCGGTATGTTCTTTTAAGCAGCAACTCGATGTGAGGCCAGCGCCGCCCTGTACTGCCGTTGGCGGATTCAGGATTGACGATGAATCGGGTTTTCATGAGACGGCTCCTCCCGAAAATATTGTGTGAAGTGCACTTTTTGTTTTAACCGGTTAATCTGTTTTTGCTTTTCGTCTTCAGACCAGCCCAGACGTTTTTGAAGCCAATCCGCAATCCCGGGATACACATCCAAACCCTGGTGTTTTTCCAGAGAAAAAATGTGCGTTCTGCGAATAAGAAAATCGTCTAAAGCCAGCGTCATCCCGTGTTCAACCGCATAAGTCAGCTCCCCCCACACATGCGGCAGACCGGGATGAATGCGTTCACGCCCATCCGGCGTCGCAGCGACGGCCTTCAGCACATCCGGAATGCGGGTTCCAAAAGATTCCACAAAGTGCTCCGCAATGTCGTGATCGAAATGATTTTCCCGCACAAGACGGCCAACCCACTCCTGGCGAAAAGTTTCGTAATTTACGATATCCCCGCCGTAAAGCGGCACTTTGTCCGTGATGCAGTGTGGATTTTTCGCCGACACACTGAAGGACCGTTCCAGACGGCGGGACAGTCTGTGAACCATATCTTTGGCCATCACACGGTGGGTGGTAAGCTTTCCGCCGATGATTGAGAAAAAGTTTTCAGGCGCTTCAAAAATGGCATGCTCCCGCGTCACTTCGGAAGCCGATTTTCCCTCCTCACGCAGTAACGGCCGCAATCCGGCAAAAGCGGAGAGAATTTTGTCATCATTCAGATTTGCTTTGGGAAAATAATAATTAAACGATTCAAGCAGGTAATCCACATCTCTGCGTTCGGTGTAAATACGATCCAGGCCGCCTGCGTAGTCCGTGTCGGTCGTGCCCAGCAAAACCAGCGTTTTCCAGGGAACGGCAAAAATGGGGCGCTTATCCTGAATGGCAAACTGCATGAACGCCCGCGTGATGGGCAGATCGGAATGCTTCACGATCAAATGAACGCCCTTCGTCGTGCGGACATGCGGGTCGTGTTCATCAAACAGGGCGCTCCGAATCTCGTCGCTCCAGGGGCCGGTCGCATTGGCGATCACCCGCGCTTTAATCGGAACGGACTCCCCCGTCAGGCGATTTTCCGCCAGGATGCCCGCAATTTTCCCGTTTTCCCGAATGACCTCTTTCGCCTTTACATAATTTGCAATGGTTGCCCCGTGCTGTGCCGCCGATTGAATTGTGGCCATCACAAGACGAAAATCATCTTCTTTGCAATCGTAATATTCGGCCCCTTTTTTCAATCCTTCCTGGCGGAGTTCCGGTTCCAGGATGGCCAGTTCTTTTGCCGAAACCATCCGGTGGCGCCCGATGTTTTTGGTAAACGCCAAAATATCGTACATCCACATGCCCATGTGAATGAGAAACGGCGGCTCGGCAGAATTTTCATAAATAGGCAGAAGGCACTTTGTGGGGTGCACAATGTGCGGTGCAATATCCATGAGAATTTTTCGCTCCACCAGAGCCTCGTGCACAAGACCGAAAGCCATCTGTTTTAAATAACGGAATCCGCCGTGCACTAACTTTGACGACTTTGTACTGGTTCCCGCCGCAAAATCGTCTTTTTCAATGAGCGCCGTTTTGAATCCCCGTAAAACGGCATCCCTCACAATACCCGCGCCCGTAATGCCCCCGCCAATGACCAGCACATCGAACAATTCGGTTTTCAATGTCCGGATATTTTGTTCGCGAACTTCCGGTGAGAATTTCAAACTTTCTTTGAAATCACCCGTCGTGATTTTACTCATATCCTGTTTTCCATGTCTATTCTGTCCTCATGCAAAATAATCCGATTCTGCCGCATTCCAGGGTTTCAATCCGGCAGGAGTTTGCCGGGATTCATAATGCCGTTCGGATCCAGTGTTTGTTTGATCTGCCGCAGCAATCGCAGGCTTGTACCGTCCATTTGCTGTTTAAGCCAGGGGCGATGGTCCAGGCCGATGCCGTGGTGGTGACTAATGGTGCCGCCGGCAGACACAATCGCGTCGGAAGCGGCTTTTTTAATTTCCCACCACTCTTCCAGTTCCTTTCCGACGTGGGGCACTGCCAGAATGATAAAATAAAGAGAACTCCCCGTGGGGTAGGCATGGGACAGATGCACCGTCACAATTCCCTTTATCTGCAGCGTGTCGCAGGCGGAAAGAACGGCGGTCCGGCCGGCCCGGTACAAGTTCCACAAATTTTCCCATTCTGTGGCGGTTTCAAGTGTATCGACGAGAAGATCGTAATTCATCAACGTATCCCGCAGATAGGGGTTTTCAAACCGGTGGTCATACCACTGCCGGGCGGTTTTCTCTCCCAATTTAAACGGCGAAAAAGGGTGTAGCATTTTCACAATACGGCGCCATTCATTCCGCACGGAAGTGGCTTCCCCCTCCAGCCCCAGAATCAGAAAAGCGCGCTTCTCCGGCAGAAACCCTTTCATTCCCAGAATTTTCATCCCGAATTTCTGAAGCGAAGAAGAGAATCTTCCGGACTTCGCCTCCCGCAACGCAAAAACAAATTCGGTCTCATCCGCGTCCGAGAGGCGTACGGTTGCCGGTTTTATCCCGCTCTGCATGATTTTTCGGACCGCTTCAACCCCTTCCTCAAAGGAACGAAAAAGCAGCGCCGTGTAGAACTTTCGCCCTGGAATCACTTTTAAGCGAATCCGCGCCTGCGAAAGAACGCCGAGAATACCTTCCGAACCAACGACAATTTGATTGATATCCGGACCGTTTGCCGCCGCCGGGAAACAGGGTGTTTCCAAAATCGCGGCGGGCGTAATCAAACGCACACTTTCAACCATGTCTTCCATCTTCCCATATCGGGTCGATTGCTGGCCGGCCGAGCGTGCGGCAATCCAGCCCCCCAATGTGGAATATTCAAAAGATTCCGGATAATGTGCAAGGGTGACCCCTTTCTCCTGAAGCTGTTCTTCCAGTTCCGGGCCAAAAATTCCGGCCTGGACATCCGCCAGAAGCGATTCTTTATGAATTTTCAATATGCGATTCATCCGCCGCAGATCGATGACAATGAGCCCGTCCTGCGATTTCAGCCGGAAGGCCTCCACACCGCCGACCACGCTGGTGCCGCCCCCCCAGGGGATTACACCCACTCCGTTCTCTTTCGCCCAGCGTAAAACGGCCTGAATATCCTCTTCGGTTTCCGGGTAAACGACAGCGTCCGGAACAACCGGGAAAATAGCCCTGCGAATTCGAATAAGATCGTGGTAGCTCTTCCCGTAGGTGTGGGTTAATTTGGATTCCCGGTCCGTAAAAATCTGACCGGGCGGCAGGCGGGATTTTAATCGATTAAGTGTGTTGACAGGCAAATATGTTGGTGGTAAGTCAATTTTTTCCATCGAAGGCGGAAACAAAAAAGGGTTCTCCGGAATGTCCAATCGATTATTCAGATAGGGCCAAAAATAGGGTTTGCGGCTTAAATCGTAGCTTTTTTCGGGTGCTCCCCAGCCCCACCATTTTGAACGCATGTTTGTGCCCATTGGCTGTCCATGAAAGGAATTCAGTGATGTGGTCTGTTTTCGCTTACCTGTGTTTTAAATATGAATCGCTTCTCCCCAGGCGTCTCCGGAAGCCTCCATGATGGATTCGCTGAGCGTGGGATGGCTGTGAACCGTTTTCAGTATGCTCCTGTAGGTCGCCCCGTGTCTTTTAGCCATCGTGACTTCGCCGATCAATTCCGAGGCATTTTCTCCTACAATGTGTCCGCCCAAAAGCTCACCGGATTGTGCTTCGAAAACCAATTTAACCATCCCCGCAGTCTCACCCATTGTCAGGGCTTTTCCGTTGGCCGCAAACGGGAAACGGCCCGCTTTCACCTCGTAGCCCCGCTTCACGGCTTCGTCTTCCGTTAAACCCACACGGGCCACCTGCGGGTGTGCGTACACCGCCGCCGGAATTGTGCCGGTATCCAGCGGGGACACCTCCAGACCGGCCATGTGTTCAACCGCCGTAATTCCCTCGGCCGAAGCGACGTGCGCCAGGTACGGAGGCCCGATCAAATCCCCGACCGCGTAAATAGTGGGGACAGACGTCCGGTACATCTCATTAATTCGAATGAACCCCCTCTCGACCTCAACGCCGGCCTCTTCGAGTCCGAGACCGTCCGAATTCGGAACAACCCCAACAGACACCAACAGTCTCTCGGCCGCCAATTCCTGTTCTCCTTCCGGACTCTTTGCGTAAACGGTAACAGACTCTTTTCCGATTTTGATATCGGTCACAACGGTGTCCGTCAGAATTTTCATTTTTCTTTTCCGAAAAGACCGGTGCAGCACGGCGGCAATATCCGGATCCTCCGTTGGCAAAACGTGCGGGAGCAGTTCTACGATGGTGATTTCCGTGCCGAAAGTCCGGTAAAAATCGGCAAATTCAATCCCGATTGCACCCGCCCCAATGATTAATAACGATTTGGGGGGTGTCTCTAAAATCATGGCGTCCGCACTGGAAAGAATGCGTTTGCCGTCAAAAGGCGCAAACGGAAGCCCTGCGGGATGAGCACCCGCGGCCAACAGGGTAAATTTTGAGACAACCCGTGCCGTCTCGTTACCCGCCGAATCAAGCACAAGAATCCCCCGGTTTTTTGTCAGCACACCGCGACCGGGGACGGTCTCAATTTGATTCTTTTTGAACAAATATCCTATCCCCCCGGACAATCGACCCGCGGTTTTTCGGCTCCGCCGGATAATTTCCGAAAAATCGAAATCCAAATTCCCGGCAGAAAGACCGAATTCACCGGCTTTTTTCATGAGATTGTAAACCTCTGCGCTTCTCAGCAGAGCCTTTACCGGGATGCACCCCCAATTCAGGCAAACCCCTCCCAGGGGACCTTTTTCTACAACAACCACTTTCATGCCCAACTGCGCCGCCCGAATCGCCGCCACGTAGCCGCCCGGGCCGCTGCCGACCACCGTTAAGTCGGCGTCTACTTCATTCATAAAAAAACCTTCCGAATCGGATGCAATCTCCGGAGACCGGCATTACACTTCCATTATTTCTTTTTCTTTTTCAGCTAAAATTTTGACAATTTTTTCAATGTACTCATCTGTTAATTTTTGAATCTCATCCAATTCGTCGTGTTCCTGATCTTCCGTCAACTCATGATTTTTTTGTGCTTTTTTGATATGTTCGTTGACATCCCGGCGAATATTGCGAACGGCAATCCGGCCTTCTTCGGCCATTTTCTTCACCAATTTCACCAATTCTTTCCGGCGCTCTTCCGTCAGTTGTGGAAACGGGATTCGAATGGTTTTTCCATCATTGCTCGGATTTAAGCCCAGGTCCGATTTCAAAATAGCCTTTTCGATTTCAGGAATCAAATTCTTCTCCCACGGCTGAACGGACAGAAGCCTGGGCTCCGGCACCGTGATGTTCGCCACCTGTTTCAGAGGCACCTGGCTGCCGTAATAATTGACCTTAATCATATCCAGGAGCGACGTCGTGGCTTTCCCTGTGCGAATCTTTGCCATTTCACTCTGGATAGCCTCCAGGCTTTTTCTCATCCGCATTTCGGCATCCTGATAAAATCTACTTTTCATAGTCGTCACCTATTACTTTCGTCCCAATATTTTCGCCAAACAGCACGCGCTTTAGATTTCCTTTTTCGGTTAGATTAAAAACGATGATGGGTAATTGATTTTCCATGCAGAGTGTCACGGCCGTAAAATCCATGACTTTTAAGCCTTTTTTAACCACATCCAGATAACTGATGGAATCGTATTTGACGGCATCTTTATGCTTTTGGGGATCTGCGGTGTAGACGCCGTCGACTTTGGTGCCTTTCAGGATGGCACCGGCCTCGATTTCTATGGCCCGCAAGGCGGCAGCCGTGTCCGTTGTGAAATAGGGGCTTCCTGTTCCGCCCGCAAAAATGACCACCCGGCCTTTTTCGAGGTGTCGAATGGCCCGGCGCCGGATGAAGGGTTCCGCCACGGCTTCTACGGCAATGGCCGATTGAACACGCGTGACCACACCCAGTTTTTCAAGATAACTTTGAATGGCCAGGGCATTGATGACGGTGGCAAGCATTCCCATCTGATCTCCCATCACACGCTCGATCCCCTGCGCCGAAGCCGCCAATCCCCGGTAGATATTCCCGCCGCCGACCACAATCCCGATTTCGATGCCCAGATCTTTCACTTCTTTGATCTCATGCGTGATAAAACGCACCACATCCGGATCAATGCCAAAGGTCTTTTTACCCATCAGCGCTTCACCGCTCAGTTTTAATAAAACACGTCGATAAGTAAGATCGGCCATTTATGAAATTCCTCAGTCTTTAGTCGCGCGCATCATCGGGTCTCATCACTACAAAAAAAGCCCAAATGAGTTGGGCTTTTAAAATTGTTCGCCAAGTTGATACCGAACAAACCTTCGAATGATGATATTCTCACCAATTTTTGAAATGATTTCAGTCAGAAGGTCTTTTATGGTTTTTTCAGGTTCCCGGATGTAGTTCTGCTCGAGCAGGCACACTTCCTGGTAGTATTTTTCCAGCTTCCCTTCCACAATTTTGTCGATTATGGAATCGGGCTTCCCGGATTCTTTTATTTGCTCCCGGTAAATCTCTTTCTCTTTCTCAATTACTTCGGAAGACAATTCCTCACGGGAAACGACCAATGGATTGGCTGCGGCAATCTGCATGGCCACATTTTTCACAAATTGACGAAAATCAGCGGTATTTGCGACAAAATCCGTCTCGCAATTTACTTCTACCATCACACCAATCCGGTTGCCCGGATGAATGTAGGCATCGACGACGCCCTCTTTTGTCTCTCTGCCGCTGCGCTTTTGTGCCGATGCGATCCCCTTCTTTCGCAAGTAATCAATGGCTTTTTCCATATCGCCGTCGGCTTCCTGAAGCGCTCTTTTGCAGTCCATTATTCCGGCGCCGGTTTTTTTCCGCAACTCCATTACAAGATTAGCACCAACCGCCATAAATTCTTAACTCCTCTTATTTTTAAAATCTTATGTTAACTCGCCTCCGCAGTGCCCAAAGTTTCCGCCATTTCTTCTTCGCCGCTGTGCATCTCGATTTCAACTGCCGTTTGAGCCTCGATGATGACATCGGCAAACGCATGGGTAATCAGTCCAATCGACTTAAAAGCATCATCATTGGCGGGAATCAGAAAATCAATCGGATCCGGATCCACATTGGTATCGATTATTGCAAAAACGGGAATGTTCAACTTTTTGGCTTCCGTCACGGCGATGGCTTCTTTTTTGATATCCACAACAAAAAGAGCCCCCGGCAGCATATTCATATCTTTAATACCGCCCAGAACCTTTTCCATTTTTTCACGCTTTCGCTCAAGACGGAGAACTTCCTTTTTGGTTAATTTATCGTAGGTGCCGTCCGTGCTCATTTTATCCAGATTTTTTAGATGCCGAATACTTTTTTTAATGGTGCTGAAATTGGTGAGCGTCCCGCCCAGCCAGCGTTCCGTCATAAAATACTGGCCGCTGCGCTCGGCTTCACTTCGGATAATATCTTTAGCCTGTTTTTTGGTACCCACAAATAATACTTTTTCACCGCCTGTTACGATTTTTTGAATTTCGTTTAACGCCACATTCAACAACTCGATCGTCTTCTTCAAGTCGATGATGTGAATATTGTTGCGCTCCATAAAAATATATCGGCGCATCTTGGGGTTCCATTTTCGGGACAAATGTCCGAAATGGGCGCCCGCCATTAATAATTTTTCCAGCGTAATTTCTTGCATTCAAATTCTCCTGATTTGAATTATTCCCGGCAAGCGAGCAGGCTCTCTTGCCTTATGATGATTGTATATACCTTAACCTAAATTAACGTTTTGAAAATTGAAACCGTTTGCGGGCTTTTGGCTGCCCATATTTTTTGCGCTCGACCATCCGGGGATCACGGGTTAAAAAACCCGCTTTGTGCAGGTTACTCCTAAAGCCTTCATCCACTTTCACCAGCGCCCGTGAAATGCCCAATAACAACGCGCCCGCCTGTCCCGATAAGCCGCCGCCTTTCACGGAAGCAAAAATATCGTATTTGTCAAGCGCCTCGGTCATATTCAGCGGCTGTTCGATCACCATCTTCAGCACTTCACGTTTAAAATAATCCAGCAAAGGTTTTCCATTCACTTCAATTTTGCCGCTGCCCGGTGTGAGCCAGACACGTGCGACGGAGCTTTTTCGACGCCCGGTAGCGTAAGTGTTAACATCTTTCATTTAAGAAACTCCTCAATCTCCGTTTTGATTAAAATTCCAAAATTTCCGGTTTCTGGGCTGTGTGCGGATGGGCGTTCCCGGCGTAGATTTTAACTTTTTTCAGCAGTTTGCGCCCCAGCTTTGTGTGCGGAAGCATTCCCCAGATGGCATGCCGCAAGACTTCTTCGGGCTTTTCCTGGAGCAGTTTTCGGGCCGGAATTTCTTTTATTCCCCCGGGATATCCTGAATGATGATAATATTTCTTTCCGTCCAATTTACGGCCGGTCAAACGCACTTTTTCCGCATTTAAAATAACGATATTGTCACCCGTATCCACATGAGGTGTGAAAATAGGTTTATTCTTCCCCCTGACAATTGAAGCCACTCGAGAGGCCAGCCGTCCCAAAATCAGGCCGTCCGCATCAATCACATACCATTTTTGTTCTACCTGGCCTTTTTTCGCCATATATGTCTTCACTTATTCCGTCCTCCGGTTCAGACCTTAATTACTATCTAAAATTAAACTTTTAAATTTAATAACTTTTAGGCTGGTTGTCAAGTATATTTGTGATTAAATTTATAAATACGTCAAGCCAATGCCTTCTCATAAATACGATATTTCTTGTAAACCCAGGACCCCAATTTTTCCAGTGTGTGATTCATGGCCGCATTATCTTCCAGTATCCAGGAAAATTCTCCTTTGGTGTAGCCTTTTGCCATGCCTCGATTATAGGTTTCGTAATAAAAGACGGCATCGATTCCGCTATTTCTGAATTTATGCCGCATTCCCATAATAATAACACGGAGGGCATTCAATTTTCTTTTATACCAGAGTAATTTTATTAAACCGGTCGGAAATAAACGGCCGTCGCGCACATGAATCAACGCCTGGTTGTAATCGGGAAGCGCGAGTGAGAAACCTGCGGGTTCTCCGTTCACTTCCGCCACAATTGCCAGTTCCGGATCGATAATCGGTTTTAGTTCCTTTGCAAGATGGTCGATCTCCTCATCCGTAAACGGCACAAATCCCCAGTTTTTACTCCAGGCATCATTATAAACCTGTTTTACAATCTGCAGTTCCTTATCAAATTTTTTCATGTTTGCAGAACGAATTGTAATATTATTCCGTTTACGAATTAGATCCGTCACATGTTTAACCTTTTCCGGCAAGGGCACTGTTAAGCCGTCCATAAAATAGGCATACAGATCTTTCGCTTTTTTCAACCCATAACTTTCCATAAAATCAAGATAATAGCGGGGATTGTAAGTCATCATGATAACGGGAGGAGAATTGAAACCCTCCAATAAAAATCCGCACGAATCATTTGTCGAGGGGTTCATCGGCCCCCGAAAGATCTTCATATCCCGTTCTTTTATCCATTGTTCCGCGGCATTCAGCAGCGCGTGGGCTACAGATTCATCCTCAATCGACTCAAAAAAGCCAAAAAAGCCCGTGCGTTCATCATGAAAAGAATTGTGATTGTGGTTAATAATCGCCGCTATGGTGCCCACAGGTTCGCCGTCTCTCCAGGCGATAAAATACTCGCCCTCGGCATGCTTCCAGAAGGGATTTTTCTCTTTGCTGAGTATGTTTTTCATATCCATTTTTAAGAGAGGAACCCAATTAGGGTCATTTGCATATATTTTCCAGGGAATCGAGATAAAAGTTTTTAAATCTTTTTTACTTTGAACGGGTCTAACCGTCACTTGAGATGCCATTTGAAAGCCCTTTCATTTTAAATCGTCGTATCAAAATTATCCCTGCGGTGTCTATTTTGGAAAAAGAAAGGGAGGACAGTCCACCTATCCTCCCATAAAAAAGAAAAACTACTTATCTTCGAATACAGGATATATCATCCAATGATTCCCAATTCTTTTCCGGTTTTCCGGAAAACGTCCAGCACATAATCCATTTCTTCGTCTTTATGCGTCGCCATGTAACTGGTCCGGATAAGCGACATTCCGGGCGGCACCGCCGGGCTAATAACCGGATTGGCGAAAATACCGTTCTTCCACAGTTCCTGCCAGAATGCAAAAGTTTTCATATTGTCGCCGATAATAATCGGAATCACAGGCGTCTGACTGTTGCCCGTATTGAACCCCATTTCGCGATAGGCATTTTTCATCCGGTTTGTGACCACCCACAGCCTTTCCCGGCGTTCCGGCTCATTTTCGAGAATATCCAATGCGGCAATCGTGGCTGCCACAGACGCCGGGGGCATACTGGCGGAAAAAATTAGGGACCGCGCCCGGTGTTTGATATAATCGATAACCACGGCGTCCCCGGCGACAAAACCGCCAATGGACGCAAACGATTTACTAAATGTGCCCATAATCAGGTCCACTTTATCCTCGACCCCGAAATGCTCGGCCGTCCCCCGCCCGTGCGCCCCGAGAACACCAATCGAATGGGCATCATCCACGTAGGTTTTTGCATTGTACTTTTTCGCCAATTTCACAATTTCCGACAAATTCAGAATGTCTCCGCCCATGCTGAAAACACCGTCGGCAGCAATCAGCTTCCCCGGCACATCCTGATTTATTTTAAGCACACGCTCCAGGTCTTCCATATCCTGGTGCCGGTATTTGATCGTTTTCCCGAAGGCCAAACGGCTGCCGTCCACGAGACTGGCATGATTATCCCGATCGGCGAAAAGCAAATCGTCTTTTCCGACCAGGGAGGAAATCACGCCCAAATTCGTCTGAAATCCGGTGGAAAATGTTAACACCGCCTCCCGTTTCATGAAATTGACCAGCCGTGCTTCCAGTTCTTCGTGCAGATCCAGAGTACCGTTTAAAAAGCGAGAGCCTGTGCATCCTGATCCAAACTGATCGACGGCCTTTTTCACCGCTTCCAAAACTTTCGGATGCTGGGTCAACCCAAGATAATTGTTCGAACCAATCATCACAAATTTTCGGCCATCAATCATTACGGAGGTCTCGGCACCCGATTGGATGGCTTTAAAATAGGGGTACCAACCTTCTTTTACCGCCGTGCGGGCCTCTGTGAAATTCCGGCACTTATCAAATAAATCCAAATTTTTCTCCTTTTCAAATTTGGTACAATCAAAAAAACCAGAAATAAATCTCTTAAATTTACAGGAATATGACAAAATTGTCAAGCTTTTTTTTCACTGCGGGAAACTCCTTGATTTTTAGAATGGAATTTCTTACAATTCAATTAGATTTAAACCAAATAAATGAGTCATCCATCATGAGAATCGCAGTTACCGGCGCCACCGGTTTTATCGGAAGTCATCTAATTGAATCCCTTCTTCAAAAGGGCGATCACCCCGTATGCCTCATCCGGAAAACCAGCAATTTGCAATGGCTTCCGTATCCGGAAATCGAATTTGTCACCGGAAATTTGCAGGAACCGGAGAGCCTTGTTGATTTTGTAAAAAATGCGGAGGCGGTGATTCACCTGGCGGGAATCACAAAAGCCAGGACTGAAGCCGAATACAGGGCGGGCAATTTTGCCGGGACTATCAATTTGGTCAGGGCGATTCAAAAATTCAATCCTGAGATTCGGCGGTTTGTGTACGCCAGCAGTCAGGCGGCCGCGGGGCCCAGTCCGGACGGCGTTCCCCTGAAAGAAGACGACGCACCTCATCCGGTCTCGGCGTACGGCCGCAGCAAATTGGAGGCGGAGACCTATCTCAAAAACACGGAAGCGTTTCCGTTCACAATCATCCGCCCGCCCGCGGTTTACGGCCCCCGGGATAAAGATGTTTTTTCGGCGTTTAAATTGTGTGCCAGAGGCATTCAGCCGCTTGTGGGAAAAGATAAATATTTGAGCATTGCGTTTGTAAAAAATCTCGTAAAGGGATTTTTACTGGCACTTGAAAAAGAGTGCGCCCGTCGGGAAACCTATTTTATTACGGATGACGGCATTCTCACGTGGAAAACGCTGACACAGATGATCGCCAATGCGTTGGGTAAAAAACCAATCCGGATTCACATTCCGGAAAGCCTGCTGTCTGTTCCGGCGGAGCTTTCAGGCTTGATTGGGAATATTCTCAACCGCCCCATGCTGTTAAGCCGGGATAAAATCATGGAAATCCGGCAGCATTTCTGGACGGTGGATATTTCAAAAGCGAAAGTTGAACTTGGATACAAACCCGATTTTACCACTGAAGAAGGGATCCGGGAGACCGCCCGCTGGTACCTTGAAAACGGGTGGCTGTAACTCCGTCACGCGAGGGGAAAATCTATGGGCAGGCTATTTTAATATCTCTTGTACAAACGAAAGAGCGCATTCTTCAATTCTTCTCTCTTTTGGGAACCGGGCCTTTCGGTTTGCAGAATCTTCATCAGTTCCGCAAGAAGCGCCTTTCGATTAACCAAAGAACGGTAAATAAACACGCGATTTTTCCGGTTCAAAGCGCTTTCTTCAACCTGATAGGTCCCGACGAACGTGGCAAATGTAAAAAGATTCTGAGGAGAAATCTGCTTACGTTCCACAAGCCCCTCGTAAACCATCCGCTTCAAGGTGCCGTCCAGTTGTTCTGCGGTGATTCGCCACTGCGGCGTCAGATTTTTATACAATTCCGGCCCCGACTGAAGCGGATCCTCCCACAGCCCTTGCAGCAGATCGATTTCGAGAGCACTCGGCAGAAAATTCAATTTTTTAACGGGATGTCGCTCCCAACGCGTTTGATTCAGAGCGCTTCCCCCGGAGGATAAAAGAAGCGGCTGATACCCCGCTCCGGAATGGGCGGCAATCCACCGGCCGGCGGCATCCTCAAACGGAAATGCAGGTGAAGCAAGCGCCGACGAAGAGAATTTAAGAGGGTTAAACTCCTGCCTGAACGTCAGCGACTGATTGGTCTTCTTCAAAAGACCGGTTGTAATTTCCGGCACCCATCGAAGACGATGCGCCTGCTGCCGCAAAAACAGATTATAATCTCTGAGAAAGGTATTCGATTGAAGCGAATCGGCTCTCTGCCGGGGCGACGCAGCGGTAAGGGTAAAAAAAACAAGCCCAAAAGCGGTCATGCTCGAAATGAAGGCCAGGGCTTTTCCGGAATTTGCAAAACGGCGTTTGGACCAATTATAGTTCATAGACTTTTTTCATAATGATTTCAGAGGATCAATTTTAACCTGTTTAACCCTGAAGAACCCATTTTGTTTCAATCCCGTTTAAATCTCGCCCTTGGCGCGCAGCCTGAAATGGACCGCTTTCATGCACTGATCCATCACCACAGGGATGCCGTGCTGCTCCGCCAATACGGCTGCCTCCGCGTTGAAAACACCCTCCTGCATCCAGATGTATTTCGCACCAATGGCAATCGCATCTTCCACAATCGGCATAACCGCCTCGGATCGCCTGAAAATCTCCACCACATCGACCGGCCCCGGAATTTCTTTTAAATCCGGATAACAAACCTTTCCCAAAATTTCCTGATGACCGGGATTGACCGGAATAATGTCATAGCCCTGCTGCATGAGATAACGCGCCACATCATTGCTGGGACGTTCCGGTTTGGGCGACAGCCCCACAACGGCCACACGCGTGCTGTTTTCCAGAATTTCTTTTAATTTGTCCATCGGTCTCCTTTTGAAAAATTAAAAGCCGTCGAATAATCCGCCTGTTTTTTTCTCAATTATTCCATTAGCGGCAATAGCTTTTTCAGCATCTGTTTTTTAGGAACCGCGCCGATTAATTTATCGACAACCTGACCATGCTTGATAAAAAGCAGCATCGGAATACTGCGGGCGCCATATCGAACGGCGATCCCGGGGCTGGAATCGATGTCCACCCGGGCCACCAGTACTTTTTCGGAATAGTCATCCGAAATTTCGTCCAGATAGGGCTCGATCATCCTACAGGGGGCGCACCATTCCGCCCACATATCCACAATCACAGGCACTTCCGATTGAAGTACCACTGTTTCAAAATTCGCATCTGTGGCGTCAACTGTGGCCATTTTTACATCTCCTTTTGCTTCCGGTTCTCCATTTATTGAAAATTGTTTTCATTCGGATAGTATAAACTATATAAACAATTCGGGAGACTTTCAAGATGTTTTTTGGCACCCGTACGCCGCGCATACGAACGAAAGATTTAGTATTTTGCTTTGACGGCTGTCCCGTAGGCCAGGATTTCCGCGGCGCCCCCCATGATGCTGGACGTTGCAAATCGCGTCATTACCACCGCATTGGCGCCCATTTCTTCCGCCTTTTCGGCCATTCGGGAAAGGGCTTCTTCCCGGGCCTCGAGGAGCATCCGGGTATAATCCTTAATTTCGCCGCCGACAATTGTTTTCAGTCCCGCACCAATATCCCGCAGCACGTTTTTGGAACGAACCGTATTTCCGCGCACCATTCCCAGAACCTGGGAGATTTCCTTTCCGGGAATGTGTTCCGTTGTGGTAATTAACATCATTTCCTCCCTTGTTTTGACGAATGAATTCACTTTCAACCGCTTTTTAATTTTGAAAATCACAAGCGCGCTTATTTCTCGTAATCTACGGGAATTTTGTCACTTTTGATTCAATTTTTCTTTCAGCCAGTTGACCAGATCGGCTTTTACACCCGGCGGAATTTTTCGCCCGGGTTTCAGGTATTTTTTAGGCGTCGATTTTCCTTCGACCGGTTCAAACAAATGGTCCAGATTGGGGTAAGTTTTCAAAGTCACATCCTTACCCGCTTTCCCGGCAACTTGAAAAAGCACCCGCGCATCCTTCTCTGCGGAGACCTGGTAGTCCTTCTCCCCATTCATAATTAAAAGCGGGCAGGTAATTTTTGTCACGGCCTTAAGCGGATCAAATTGCAGGTGTTCTCTCCACCAGGCTGCGTTTCCCTGCGGCGTAGCGCCTGTCAGTCTCCCTTCTCTAATCTGGCGGAAAAACGCCTTTTCTTCCTTCAACTTTTGCTCGATTTCCGCGGAGCTTTTGCCCTGAAGTGTCAGCAGATAACGAATTTGGTCCAGGACAACGGCCTCCATGTTTCGAGCCGGCCCTGCCATCAGAACAAGTCCGCCCAAATCCACCCCCGAGGAAGCCAGCATCAATCCGAGAATGGCCCCTTCACTGTGCCCAACAACCGCCACCCGGGAGGCGTCGACCGCCGGCTGCCGCTTGAGAAACTGCAGCGCGGCACGGGCATCCCGAAGAAAATCTTTGACGTCCGCCTGCCTGAAATTCCCGCCGCTCTTTCCCGTCCCCCGCTTATCGTACCGAAGTGTCACAAAGCCGTTGAGCGTGAGGGTGTCGGCCAATTGCGGAAAAAAATTAATGTGAACAGCGGCTGAATTCTCATTTCGATCCAGCGCACCGGAGCCGGCCAGAAACAGAACCGCCGGCAATTTGTGCCGTGATTTTGATTCCGGATATGTCAGCGTTCCGGCCAGTGTCAGTGAGTCGCTTAAAAACACAATTTCTCTGCGCGGAAATGACGGCTTTTGTGAAAGCCCGGCTTTTTCATGAATGCTTTGAATCAGCGAATCTTTTTCTGCGGGCGAGAAAGGAATGGGCTCCGGTGTCCGCCTCATCACAAAGGACTGCCCGGGAATGGCAAGCTTTTCGAGACGGCCTTCTGGCATTTTGACCCAGGCCGTAATTTTGAGATGAGAAAACGTCATCTGCACCTTTGTAACCGATTCGGCGGCGCGCCCAATGTGAACGGTATCGGTACCGGCGGCCTGAATGTCCGCTGGAAGCAGTTTCAGCGCTTGAGGAACCAGGCCAAACACGCGTACGGCAGACGTGTCTCTTTGTGCAAACCATTTAAATAAAACCGCCCAGTGGTCCAGCATATTGTTGTCCAGCAAAAACAGAGGCTGTTTCTTAGGCAGCGCCACGTGTTTGAAGGACTCTGCAAGACCCCTCCGGTACGCGATCCGAATGCTGTCGCCCGTGCACCCGGCATTCACCTCCTGAACCCCAAACGGCAGAATAACCGTCAGGTTGTAGGACACCGGCGAAAATGTGCTGTCCAGAACGGCGTGCTCGAAAAACCGAATCTTGACAAAAGAGGTCACCTCCGTCTTCGAAAGCAGCTCAAATCCGGAGGAAATCGGTATCAATTTAAAAGAATTGGTACCGACTTCTTTCCCTCCAATAAACATTCGGAATGAACCGGCTTCCACCTGCGGACGGGTCTCCCGGGAAGTGCCTGCACTACTGATCAAAAAAATGCCGGCGAGCAGGAAAATCCGGAAAATGCGTTGTTTCATAAAAATATCCTTTTCATTTTGTCCCCTTTTCGTTTTTTTATTCTTTTTGAAAAAAATTTCCAGGCTCATCCAGAACCTTTCCAATGACTTTGAGCTTTCGGGAGGGTCAACACGCAGCTGCCGGATTAAACAGATTTTCCGACTCAGGAAGTTACGATCCGGTCTTCCTCTTTACCCAATACACGCCCGAGCCGACCCAATGCCCAGATTTGTCCCGCCCGTTATAATTGGCGTCAGCCTAAGCTGAATTGCTGCGAGCTTCACAGGCTGTGTAAAAAGAGCGCGGCAAGTCAAAATTTTTTGCATCCATTTTTTTAGTAAAAGCTTCAAAACCACCGCTTTTAAAATATGCCTTCTTTGCCTTTTAGCCTGAATTATTCTCTCGCAAAGCGCGCAAAGATCGCAACATATTGAAAAATAAAAATCTAAATAGTACTGTGTAACGGAGACCAAAAAACAATGTTCTCTTCAGGAAAAACCATCACTCATTA
>BDTM01000073.1 GCA_002898015.1 bacterium BMS3Bbin03
GGGCTGTCCCATTGATATTTCGGAATCTGGAATGGGCAGGACTGTACACAATACCGGCAGCCAATGCAAATATCTGAATGCCAGATGACAGGACCGAGTTTTGTCTTTTCCATTGCTCCGACGGGACAAACGGAAACACAATCAGGATCTTCACAATGCATACAGGCACGCGGAATAAAATAGCCGTCTCTTTGCTCCACCACTTTCCATGTTTTCCAGGTCAATACCGGATCCACAACCGGGGGCAAATGATTGACTTCCTTACACACGTTTGCGCATGCGCCGCAGCCGATACATTTTGTCAAATCAATCAACATTGCCGGCTTCATTTTATTTTCCTCATTTCTTTTTTAAAGTATCATTTGTTCAAAAAATAGTTTTTATTTAGAAATCCTATTTTTTCTTAATATTACAATTCCTCTTTAAAAAGTCAAGTAAATAATTTAAGCATTTTATAAAAAAAGCAAAAATTTAAAAATAAACATAAAAAAAGTTTCAGGGAATAAATTCCCTGAAACTTTTTCAGATCCAAGTTCCGGATGTAATACAAACTTTTTCAGACTGTCATTGGGCAAGAAACTCATTTTCAAATTTTTTCCAGCTTCTGTCTTCCATTCGTTCCAACAAACCATCTACCGGAATACCGCCATCCTGTGCCGTTTGACCTACCAGGCTATTCGGGTTCATTTCAACATTTACGAATTCCTTGAATCGCTTCAATTCTCGTCCAAACCAGCGTGCCGCCGAATCCGCTATTTTCATCGAATGTATTGATTTCGAAAGGTTCTCCGGTTCCAGCTCAACTGCCCAGCTTTTATAGGGATCAACTTTAATTTTTGAAGGATCAGCTTCAAGGCCTCGATTTACCATGACGACCCTTCCGTCCACCGGCGATTTCAAATACATTGCCCGCCCGTTTTGAATTATTTTGATCAGCTTATCGCCGGCCTTAACAGATTCACCGGGATTTAATAATTCAATTCGATCTATTTTGCCAACGACCTTCTGCAGAAAATCATCGATGCCTAATTTTACATGCCCATCCTCATCGATCTTTGCCCATGTATGATTGTTCGAATAGAACAATCCTTTTTCCATTTTAAAATGATTCACATCCAATCCTGCGAATGCAGGCGCTAATGCCAACCCTGATTTAAGCTCGTAAGCGCCGGCCGTTTGTCTGGCTCTTGCATACGATACCTTCTGAACAACGATGTCTATTAAAATCAGGGCTGCAAACGTCAACACAACAAATAATGCGACCATTTTGATCACTCCTTTCTTATGATTCTATATTTAAATTAATAATTTTTAAAAAATTCTTCCGCGGCATCCTTCCATTCATCATCTTTCAGGGTCATACCAAATCCCGGAGCCAGCTCCCCGCCGTCCTGCATCGCAAATGCATACTCGCTTGCGTATTTATTTTTAAATGCATACTTTACCAATTTCATCCATTTCCCTGCAAAATTACTGTCAAATAGATTCCGCAGATTCTCTTTTAACGATGTCGGATGAACCTTTGCAACCCAGCCGTCTTCGTAAGGCGAATCATTGATAATATCAGGATCAAGCTCAACCTGCTTATTTACTTCCACAATTTTTCCGCTGACCGGTGCGACCAAATTCAGTGTTCTGTTTCCCTTTTTTATTTTTATTGCCGTCTCTCCCTGGTGAATTTTGGCACCTGCTTTCGGTATCTCAATCTCTTTAATCTCTCCGACAAACTTCTGTGCAAAATCATCAATCCCTATTTCCACGGTATCTTCACTTAATACTTTTGCCCAGGTATGCCCCTGGTGATAGTACAAACCTTGAGGGACTTCCAGCCTTTCCCGGCTTCCCGCAAAATTGTACCCTCTTGCCGTTACTGCTTTTTTAGGAGCAGTTTCGGCAGCGGTTTCTTCAGCCAATCGGTGATTTTTAATCACGTCATAGGCGATCAAAGCCGCAAACGTTAACAACACCATTATAAATGCCATTTTCAAAACCTCCCTTTATTTTTTTATTGTTTTCTTTTTCATCTATTTCACTTATCGAACATTCAAATCCCGTGCCAGTATTTCTTTGACTTTAAAATCCTGTCCGATACATTCTTACTACTTGTTATTTATGATATTATAATATTTTCATTCTGGTCATCATCCAAAATGTGTTTAAAACATTTATTAAACAGTGTTGAATTATTAATCGCTTTATTTAGATATTTACATACGCATGTTGAATAATATAAATTTATAGAGTGTTGAATTATTATACTATCATTGATTATTATTTCTACATAGTGCCTGAACGAAAATGCAACACAAGCCTCTAACTTGTGAAATTTGATTTAGCTAATCCTTTGTTTCTGCTATCAAACGAACGCAAGCAAGATGCTTACGTTACATTTTCCATGAGTTTTCGTTCAGGCGCTACATAGAGAAAAATATCATAAAAAGCAATTTAAGAGGGATGGTAATTTCCGGCCTGAATAATTTACTGCGGAGGCTGCCGGGAACGCAGAGGTTATAAAATACCAAAAAACGACAGCATCTTTTTGGAAAGCATCCGAATGGGAACTAATGTTTTAATTTTTTCAGGATTAATCTGAATCGAAAGAACTCGGCATCCTCTGGGCACTCCGCGGTTTGGGGGGAAGCAGGAGAGAGATGGAGCTCCTGGAAAAGGACCAAATTATTGGAAAAAATGCCCGACCCGCAGGGCATTTTTCCCAATATTAATCGATACCATAATTCATATTACATATTAAGATGCCGTACCGGAGGCGTAATGCCGACGAATATTATCAGTGCAATAGAAATGGCGGCAATAATCAAGAAACTCCAAACAACAACTTTATGTGTTGTAGAATTTTCTCCGGCTTTTGAATCAAAATAGGGCAGGATTATCAAGGCAATCACGATAATAATAGGTGCGATGATTAATGCAATTAGTCCGAGCTTATCCTCCAGCGCATAAAGCGGCAAAAATATCCAAGGGGGTTTTGTCATTTCAACGCCGGAATACGGCCCGGGATATAGGACGACCGGGAATTGAGCCGATAAAAATACAACGAGTCCGTAAATGGGGACACTAAAACCTAAAACTTTTTTCAAATGTTGGGAAAACGTCGTCGAGTTTGACGGTGCAGTGTTCGGCAGCGGCGATAGTCCGTTTAGTTTTACCAGCGCAAGATGCGGTAAAAGAAAGACAAAAAGCAGCAAAGGAAGTATCAGTGAATGCGTAACGAACATTCGCATTACCGCCGCCGTTCCTTTTAAAAAGGAAGCAAAGTACACGCCCAACGGCAGCATCTCTGTGGCTTCAAGCATGTGCTGGTAAGCCTCGTAACCTTCCTGATCCCATTTAATAACGGTGCCCGAAAAAAAGAAAACAAAAGTAATGACCAAAAGTCCGATGCCAAAGAACCAGTTCACTTTTCTTTTACCTTGATAAGAACCCGTAAATATGATTCGACTTAAATGTAAAATGATAAGAAACATAATGGCTTCTGCGGTCCATCTGTGAAAAGAGCGCAGCAGTAATCCGAAAGGATTTTCACTCAGCGTCAGTATACTAAGTCTGGCGCCGGCAACGGTAGGCGTAAAAAAAAGCGCCATAATTAGCCCGGTAATGATCAACAAACCGAACCCAACAAGAATAATTCCTCCGAGACAATACCCGAATTCCAGTGCATGTTTCGGCACCGGATAGTCCAGGTCTTTCAACTTCCAACCCTTTTCTTGATTAGATTTTTCAACGTTCATCATTCATCTCCCTTATTACGTCTTCGTAGATACACGAACGCTAATCCCCCAATTGCCAACGCCAATCCTATCGCTTTAAACACAATAAAGACGGAAGAGCTTTTGACCTCTTGACGGATCGTTTCGAAATCCTGTTCCGTTTTAATTTGCTCGGAAGTTTTTTGGTTAATATTGATGGTGTCGGAACGGGTGGAAATGATAGAGGAGTTAGTCACTTTGCGCGGTGTTTTATTATGATTTTCATGGGAATAACCCATGACTGAAAACAGCAAAACCGCCGCGAGGATTACAGTAAAGTAAAATTTCTTCATAGAATACCTCCTAACATTGTGCATTGTTTTATCCATTTTTCTGTTCTTTTTATATGTATCAATTCCCTATTGGTTCAATTCAAATAATTTCCTTGATTCTCGCAGGTGAATTTTCTAAATTATTTTGGATTCAAGTGTTAACGAAAGGGCATATATAAAAATTCCTGTTTGAGATGAATCAATTAGTCAATAATCAAGGACACTAAAAATGAATACAAGTGAGATTGGAATATTGATTGTAGATGATGAATCATCGGTGCGGGATTCACTTTACAAATGGTTTCTTGAGGATGGATACAGAGTGGACACAGCCGCCGATGCAAAAGAAGCCCTGCAAAAACTTCAGAAGCAAACCTGGGATATTATTTTGCTGGACATTAAAATGCCCGGGATGAGCGGCCTTGAGCTTCAGGAACGCATCCGCGAAATTGATCCCGGTATTGTGATAATCATCATTACCGCCTATGCTTCCGTGGATACGGCCGTAACTGCTTTAAAAGCGGGCGCTTTTGATTATGTTACCAAACCCTTCGATCCGGATGAGCTGGAACATTTAATTAGAAATGCGGCGGAGAAAAGACAATTAACCCGCGAAAATCTTCAGCTAAAAGAAAAAATTATACAGTTGAATCCCGAAGAGACCATTATTGCTGAGAGCCCGCAGATGAAACACATATTGGAATTGGTGGACACGGTTGCACAAACCGATTCAACCGTTCTCATTCATGGAGAAAGCGGAACAGGCAAAGAGGTGATTGCAAGAGCGATCCACAACAAAAGCAAACGGCGCCTTTTCCCGATGATTGCCGTTAACTGCGGGGCGTTTCCTGAAACCCTGCTTGAAAGTGAATTGTTCGGTCATGAAAAGGGGGCTTTTACAGGGGCTCAATACCGGAGAAAGGGGAAAATTGAATTGGCGGATGGAGGAACGCTTTTCCTAGACGAAATCGGCGATATCAGTCCAAAAACGCAACTGGATTTGCTTCGGGTACTCGAAACGCATCAATTTAACCGGCTGGGAGGAAATCAGCTTGTACAATCCGATTTTCGGTTAATCTGCGCAACCAATAAAAATCTTGAGGAAGAAGTTAGAAAGGGTAATTTCCGGGAAGATCTGTTTTACAGGATCAATGTTTTTTTTATTTTAATTCCCCCGCTCCGCGAGAGAAAAGAAGATATTCCCGCTCTGGTTCATTTTTTTATCCGGAAATATGCCCGCACGATGAATAAACCCATCTATGACATCTCGCCGGAAGCCATGGCGTTGATGAAAAATTACACCTGGCCGGGAAACGTGCGCGAGCTGGAAAATGCGATCGAACGCGCCATGGTCATCGGAAAGCCGCCGATGATTCATTCAAAAGATTTACCGTTTGCACAAACCTCAACTGCCGCGGTCTCACAACCGGAATCGGACTCTCTGGAAGCCATTGAAAAAGCCCATATTTCCGCCGTTCTGACAAGAACACATTGGAATATTAAGCGTTCCGCAGAAATTCTAAATATCGATCGTGTTACGCTGTATAATAAGATAAAAAAATACAACCTTCAGCGGCCTTGACTCGAAAACTCTACATTGTGCCGATAGCGCATCCCCGGCAGGAGAATTTAGAGCTGCTGCGCCGTACGCTTTCTGAGATTTTCACTATTCCGGCAGAATTTCTTTCTCTGAAATTGAATATCGATTCCGTTTATAATATAAGACGCAATCAATATCACGCTACAGAAATTCTTGCCATGCTTCTTCGTAAAATGCCGGCTGATGCCGACCGCATTATCGGCGTAACCAACCTTGACCTCTACATTCCAATCCTGACATTTGTTTTTGGAGAAGCCCAATTAAAGGGTCGTGCTGCAGTTGTCTCCTGTTTTCGGCTTAGAAACGAGTTTTACGGACTTCCCGCCAATAATGATTTGCTGGCAGAACGATTTGCAAAAGAAGCCGTTCACGAACTTGGACACACCTTCGGCCTGATTCATTGCGAAAACCCAACCTGTGTGATGCATGCATCCACTTATGCAGAGGAAATCGATCTGAAGAATTATCAATTCTGCCCGAATTGCAGGGCAGTCGTCAACAGTAAAATCAGATAAAAATTGAGGATTCACCTGATGGTGAACCGCCAGGCTCAGAAGGGGAAGCACCCCAAATGGCGCTGACACGGCATAAAAAAAGAAAGGCCCGCGAATTTTCACGAATTAAAAAAGGAAGTACGCTTCAGCGTCCTTTCTATGCTTAGCCCCGCGGCAGGAAACAAATGATATTGAAAATAGATAGTCCAAAAGGTGAACTTCTTAAATAGGTTGATTTTAATCCAATTAAAACAAAACGTTTGCAAATATATTATGAATAAGGAGTTGAGATATGAAGATACTGGATTTAGGCTGCGGGCCAAAAAGCAAAAAGAAAGGATCGATTGGCCTTGATAAAAGACCGGCTCCGCCTGTTGATGTTGTACATGATTTAAATAATTATCCTTACCCTTTCTCCAATGATGA
>BDTM01000074.1 GCA_002898015.1 bacterium BMS3Bbin03
CGCTTCTTCTTATGCGTCACTGCGTTTAAATCCCCTACTGCTTGTCATCGCCTTTTGAAAAAAAGTCGCTGGCGCGTTTTAAAATCTTTTTTTCTTCTTTTGTAAGAGCATCATAGCCGACTTCGTTTATTTTATCCAGAATTTCGTCCACCCGCTGCTCGATGGTTCTCATCTTTCCTATTTCTTTGATGTCTTTTTTGACACGGTGCAGTTTCATCTGCCGTTTAAACCGGTCTTCAAAAAGCGTGCGCCGCAAATCGGTTTTCAAGAAAAGATAGCCCACCAACATGCCTCCCAGATGGGCAAAATGGGCGATGTTATCGCCGGCGCCGAACAAATTGGAAACACCCGAAAAAATGGAAATTAATGCCATCATGGCCGCCAGATAGGGGGCTTTCATTGTAACGGGAAGGATAAAGAAGATCAGCAGCGTGATGTAGCGATTCGGGAAAATGATGGCAAAAGCGATGATTAGTCCATAAATGGCACCGGATGCGCCAATCGTAACGGCATTGATTCCAAATGCCCAGTAGACCAGAAAATCAATAATCCCTGCCCCAACGCCCGTGATAAAGTAATATTTGAGAAACGGACGGGTGCCCCAGGTATCTTCCACTTCCGCGCCGAAGATCCATAACACAAACATATTGAACATAATGTGCAGAAGATTCGCATGCAGGAACATGTACGTAAAAAACTGCCAGATGGCAAAGGAATGCAGGATCATCTGGGGATTGAGAGCGAACCAGTAGAACATCTGTTGTTTGAAGACGAGCTCGAGCAAATAAACGGCGGCATTTGCAATAAGCAGATACTTGACGCCATTGGTTAATCGCGCGCCCAGCCCAAATTGAACGTTTTCTCCCGCATAATATTTCATAAGATTATTATCGCCAAATTATTAAATAATATGAAGCAAAAATTAATTCTCGCCGTGTAAAAAATACAGATAAATTTGTTCTGCCAAATTCGCTCAGCCGGTCATTCACAGTTTTAATTTCCGGCGGGGGAATCAAAACCCGCCAAGCCTGAAACCGACCCTCGCCCCGACCCCTGAAAAATCCACTTCTTCCCAGGTGGGCAATCCCTGAGCATTCTTGTTTTTATTGCGGCTTGGACTGGCTTCATTGTAAAAGACTTCGCCGAAAAACCAGGAATAGCGTCCGATGCGAAACATGGCGCCCCCTTCCAACTGCCAGCCGACACCATGATAAAATCTTTTTTCGGAAATATTTTCTTTGTAATTCGTCTCTTTATTAAATAGAAGTTCATAGCCAAGTCCGCCGCCCAGAAAAAACGTAAACGGCATTCGGGAACTGAACTTGACTATGATGTTGGCCATGATGGGAATCGCATGGGTTGAAAAATCCATGGTGCGTTGAACGGTACTTTGCACCACGCCGCCGGCCGAAACCGTTTTCGCCACGATCTGATCCTTCTTAAAGGTTCGGGAAAAATAGTCAACCGAAATACCGATGTCCACATTTTCATCGACGGCACTGCCCAACATGATTCCCCCCATTAATCCGGATTTAACATCTTTGGGGGCAAAATACCCCAATTTGATAATGGTGACGCGTCCGTTATTGTACCGCCCAAACGCAAACACCCCCTGAACCAGTGCTGCCAGAAAAACGACTGTTAACGGAAGGCTTAATCGTTTCATAACACTTCTCCATTTTTAATGTGAAAGGCAGTCAAACGCACATTATCATTTTATCATTTTTTTATTCAAAAATCAAGGAGAAAGTCACAGATCTACTTTAAAGGAAACGGCACGGACGGCGGTCTTGTTCCTGACGACCCCGGAGATTGGACCGTCTTCATTTTTCCGAGCCAAAAGCCGGCTGCACTGAGCAGAAATCCAAAAAGAATGTATCCCAACCCGGTGGCGGCGAGCCAATTCGGCTCAAACACTTGCAGCAAATGGGAACTCTCCAAAAAATAGCCGGTCAGTGTTCCCAGAAATCCCAGAATAATCGACAAATAGATCTGCATGCGCGTTGTATTTTTTAAAAATGCCCCCATCACCGGGATGAAAATAGTCGTGGTCAGCAGGCCCGAAGAGAGATAAAAAATATCCCACAGTGAATTTGTAAACAACGCGTACACAAAAGCCAGTCCGATCGCAATAACGGACACCAGACGCGCAAGCCGGTTGAGTCTCTTTGGCGGCCATTTTTTCTTCAGGGCGGGTTCCAATATGTCGTATGAGATGGATAATGCCACCACATTACCGCATGTGTCGACCGTTGACATCGCCGCCGCAATCAGGCCAATACTCAGAACCAGACTGATTGCCGTTGGTGCATGTTCCTGAAGGAGCACTGTAAAGATGAGCGACGCATCCTGAAGTTTATCGGGAATTTGGGCGTTCACGGGCGGATACAGGTACAGCGCGGTCAATCCGATAAACAGGGGCAAAATTCCCACAAAAACAAAGGAATTCAGAGCCGCCACACCGATTCCTTTTCGGGCTTCCCGATTTGTGGCAGCCGCCTGGAACCGCACCCATACATCTGTTTCCACCAGCCAACCGGGCAGGTAGGCGATAAATGTCATCCCAATGAGCGCCATTCCCGGAGAAAAAAGGGCTGCCAGATTGGCATCGGCTTTCGGCGCGGGTGGAATTCCCGCCCAGAAATTTGTAAAACTGCCGGCTTGATGCAGAGCGGCTTTTAAACCCACCGCGGCCGTGGCGGCGATAAAAACGGCGACGATCGCGAATTGAATTTTATCCGTCGAGACAACCGCTTCGAATCCACCCGTAAACGAATAAAGAGCCACAACTAATGCAATTAAAAAAAGCATCCAGGGAAGTGAAATGCCCAGAAACGGCGCAATCAGGATTCCGGCGGCGAATATTTCAGCTCCCGCCCAGGTGATAAATACCAGGATTAATGTCGGCGCCAGCAACCGGCGGGCTCGCTTCCCAAAACGTTTTTCCAAAAGTTCCGGCTGTGAAAAAACATTCAGCCGGCGGAATAAGGGAACAAAGGCGTAAAATCCGCCCATTGTCACCAGCCAGGGCACGGCCAACAACCAGATGCTGCCCACACCGTACCAGTAGAAAAGCTGTACATCGTACACACAAGACCAACTGACCGACATCATGCTGGCGGAAATCGAGAGTCCGATGGAATATCCGGAAAGCCTCCGGTCGGCCGTCCAGAATGCCCGGTTATCGTAACGGCGGCCTTTTCGCCTGTCTCTCAAATAAATGACGATTCCGACAACCACAACCAGAAGGCTGTAAATTAGAAATCCTGCCCAGTAATAAATTCTGTTTTCCAAAATGACTCTCTTGAGATGGTGTGAAATGTTAAAAATTTAGGCAATTTCGGGCAGAACTTCAAGCTATTTTTACGGCGGTGGAAGACAGCATCGCCGTCAGGTTTAGGATATCGACAAGGTGCGGCCGGTTAAATCGCAGAAGTCAAATCCAAAGACCTGTCCGACAACCGGCGATTGTCGTAAATCTAAGGATGCAATCGAATAGCGTGTTTATCATTTTTTAAATATTATGGCAGGATTAAAGGATTAAGGGATTACAGGATTAGGGGATTAAATATCATATTATTTATAATAAGGTTAATGGAATTAAAAAGCAACTCTAAAGGGGGTTTAACCCCGATTCATTTAGTCATTCGGGCTAAAACCCCGGAAATAGGAAATGGATTGTTATGGGGTTGTCTCAATAAAAATAATTCCGTTAATCGAATGGATCTGCGGTAATGGTTTTGCAGGATCGTATTTCAGGGCTATTATTCTATCTGTTGGGGCGATGCATTCGCAGGAAATGATTTGTCCATT
>BDTM01000075.1 GCA_002898015.1 bacterium BMS3Bbin03
CTGCCCTTTGCTGCGGCGGAAGGGGTGTGTCATCTGTTTCTTTTAAAAGCAACGATTGAACGCACATGGAATGAGAAAAAACACACCCCTAAATCCCCTCTTGTTAGAGGGGACTTCCCCTGTATCATTATTTTTAATAATGGTATGTATTTTTTAATCCTTTAATCGCGTTTAATCCTGTTATTAAAAAACGCTAAACAAGATCTTTGGGGACTTTACGGCAAATATTTAACAATGAGAGGCTGTCATTATTTTACCCAGGGCAACCACTTCGTTCGTCTCGATTCAGGGCTTCGGGTCCGGTTTCTCCGGCCACTTCTCGACCTCTTCCACCAAATATTCCACGATTTCATCTTCCCCGATTTTTTTCACTTTTACCCCTTTTTTATAAATCAGCGCCGCGTGTTTCCCGCAGGCAACTCCAATGTCGGCTTCCAGAGCTTCTCCGGGGCCGTTTACGGCACACCCTAAAATTGAAATCGTCATGTCTTTGTTGTAGCCGGCCAGCCGTTTTTCGACTTTGTTCACGATGCCGATTAAATCGACTTCCAGCCGCCCGCAGGTGGGACAGGCAATTATGTTAATCCCGTGCTTCCGCAAGCCCAGCGATTTCAATATTTCAAAGCCCACCCGAACTTCCTCAACCGGGTCTTCGGTCAGCGATACACGAATCGTGTCGCCAATGCCTTCCGCCAGCAGCGTCCCGATTCCCACCGCCGATTTGATGATTCCGGTCCGGGGAGTTCCGGCTTCCGTTACGCCCAGGTGAAGCGGGTAGTCCACCTGCCTCGCAATTAAGCGGTACGTGTCGATCATCATCCGGACATCCGACGCTTTCAGTGACAGTACAATCGATTCAAAATTATAATCCCGGCAAATGGCCACATGCCGAAGGGCGCTTTCAACCAGGGCCTCGGGACAAATTCTATCGTATTTTTTGAGGAGATCCTTTTCAAGCGAGCCGGAATTTACGCCGATGCGAATGGGAATGTTTCGCTCTTTCGCTGCGGAGAGTACCGCTTTAACCCGATTTTTTGAACCGATATTTCCGGGATTAATTCTGACTTTGTCCACCCCATTTTCGATCGCTTTCAACGCTATCCGGTAATCGAAGTGAATATCCGCGACTAAAGGGATGTGAATCGCTTTCTTGATTGCGGCGATTGCTTCGGCCGCTTCGAGGGTTGGGACGGTCACCCGAACAATTTCACAGCCGGCTTCTTCAAGACGATAAATTTGTGCGACCGTAGCCTGAATATTTTCGGTTTTTGTGGTCGTCATCGACTGAACGGAAATGGGCGCATCGCCGCCGATGATGACATTTCCGATCTGAATCTGTTTTGTTTTTTTCCGCTCGATCAATTTTTAAATCCTCCGGCTGTCTTGCTTAAATTCGCGCCTCACCGGTTTTGTGTACAATTTTTCCATCCACCAGCGTCAGCACAACCGGAATATCTTTGAATTCTTCCGGGGGCATTTCGAAGATATTTTCAGCCAAAACCACAAAATCGGCGATCTGCCCGGCGAGAAGCCGCCCCTTTTTCCTCCCGGAAAATTCAGCAAAAGCACTTCCGGCCGTGTACGCCCGGACCGCCGCCGAGAGTGAAATGCCCTCACCCGGGGTGTACAAATCGCGGCTCCTGACGACGGCGGCGAACAGCCCGGCCAGCGGATCGAGGTCTTCCACGGGCCAATCCGTTCCAAAAGCCACGGCAATTCGGGCTTTAAAAAAGGACGCAATTCGATACGCCAGCGGAAGCCGCTTTTCGCCAATTCTCCGCACCAGCCATCGCCGGTCTCCAAGATAATGGGCGGGCTGAATGGATGTAATCAAACCCAATCCGGCCATTAAGCCGAGGTCTTCCTTCCGAATCATCTGCGCGTGTTCAATCCGGTGCCGCCCTGTATTGTGTGCGGCCTTTAATACGTCTTTAAAGGCTTGAAGCACTTCGTAATTTGCCCGGGTGCCAATGGCGTGGATGCAGATCTGGTGCCCTTTTTCATGAAAATTTTGTAAAACCTGTTTCAATTCTCCCGGCCCGTAAATTGCCAGACCGGTCGAATCCGGCGCATCGTTGAAAGGCTCAAACATCCGGGCGGACGCAGCTCCCAGCGATCCGTCGGCAAAAAGCTTTACGCCGCCCGTGCGGAGAAAATCACTGGCCGGGACTTCAGGAAATTTATCCCGATTTTCCGGCAGCGGCACGGCATAAACCCGGGAGGTCAGTTCATCTTTTTCAAGAAGTTCCAGATAAAGTTCAAAATCTTCCGGAAGGGTCTCCATCTCCTGAATAGACGTGACGCCCATTCGCGCGGCATACTTCAGAGCGGCCTGAATGGCGGCTTTTCGTTTGGAACGCGGAAGCCCGGGAATGTGCTTCGCCACAAGGTGAACCGCCCTGTCCCGGAGAATGCCGGTCGGCTCACCGGTTTTGGGATCGACTAAAATTTCGCCCCCCCGCACGGGGAAAGCCTTTCGGATGCCGGCCGTCTTCAGCGCCAGGCTGTTCGCCAGAGCTACGTGACCATCCGACCGGTACAGGAGCAGCGGATTTTGGGGGGTTGCCGAATCCACATCCTCCCGCACGGGGTACCGCTTTTCCGGCCACCCTTCGTGGTCCCATCCCCACGAGGCGACCCATTCCCCCGGTTTCAGCCGGTGCGTGTAATCCCGAATGAGCCGGACAAAATTCGCAAGATTTTTTGCCCCGCGAACGTTCAGCCCGATCAGGCTTTTCCCCCCTTCTGCAAAATGCGTGTGCGCATCGTTAAATCCGGGTAAAACCAGTTTCCCCCTTAAATCAATTTTTTGCGGGGATCGATAGGCCAGCGCACCCGTATTATTCCCGGAAAAAACGATTTTGTTTTTTTCAATGACAAGCGCCTCAACCCAGGCGTTGGCGTTTGACCCTGTAAAAATTTGCCCGTTGAAAAAAACAAGCGGCTGCATCATCGGCGAACCGGTAAATACTTTTGCCAGAGACTCTTCGGATGTTCAGCAGAAAAATAATAGGCCACGGGGGGTTCATTCAGATGGGTACCAGTCACCAGACGCAAATCCTTAATGCGATAGAAATGTTTGTAATGAACCTCTTTCCCGCGATCCAGGAAAAAGTAGTTGTGTCCAAAATCCACCACACGGTTTTTGGGCTTGTATGGAAAATAATTGCCGCTTTTTTTAATGACTGGACGTTTCACCACACGAAAATGTTCCGTGGAATCCGTGAGATCATTTACGACGGTAATCAAATCTTCACTGCCGAGAATCTTGACGCGAAATCCTTTTATCCCGTACTCGCCGGGCGGCTTGTTTGCGAGATAAAAATAGCCGTGGGCATCGGTCTTCGTCCAGAAAAGCTTCTCCTTAATCTTACCGGCTTCCTCAACCCTTCCCAGAATGGCCACATCTGTGGCATATTTATACGTGTCGGTAATGTGATGGTACTCGAAGACATCTACAATAAGTGAGCCGATCAGAAGAACTGAAGTGTCGTTTTTGGGGTTTTCAAACCCGGGATGAAGTCCCGCACAATTTAAAAAATTGCCCAGTAAAAAAGTGGCTGTCAGCAAAAGGATCCACTTTTTCATTCTTTTATTACTCCCGATTTTTATAATGATTTCGGACATCCACGATCAACAGAATCATGGAAATGATTCCCACCACACTCCAAAACCAGGCGAATGGATTGGCAGCCCGAAATGCGCCGCTCCGCTGAAGATCGAACCCCTCTTTTGCAGCGTAAATAAGCAGAAAAAAATAAATCACGAATTTGTACGCACCAAACCCAAAGCGGTTCATTTTGCCCGCGATAAACCAGACGATGAGGAACGTCAGCAAAAGCCCGGTAAATGAGACGATCCAGGAAATTTGAGTGAGCGTCATGTGCGTTCCGACTATTTCTTCATCCAATAAAATAAGCCATTTTCAGATAAAATGCAAGTTATCTCATGCATCAGGGTGGGCAAGGGCAAGGGCATAAAGGGTGCGGGCACCCGCTTTTTTCAAAGGCTCTGCACAGGCATTCAGGGTTGACCCCGTCGTAATCACATCGTCGATCAACAGAATATTTTTCCCTGCCGGATTTATCCCGGCGGCCACTGCAAACGCGCCGGCCACATTTTCCACTCTTTCCTGAGCCGATAGTTTTGTGTTGCTCGGTGTATTTCGTGTTCTGAAGAGAACATCTTTTTTAAACGTGAGGTTAAGAAGACCGGCGAGACCCGCACCCACAAGTTCACTTTGATTGTAGCCGCGTGTTCGCTTTTTCTTCGGGTGAAGCGGTACCGGAACCACCCAGTCTATTTTCCATTTTTTGAGCGGCTTCGAACATTGTCCGGCGAGCCGTTTCCCAAGGAGAACGCCCAGCCGTTTTTCATTTTGATATTTCAGAAGATGGATCAACTGCTGTAAATTGGGCTCAAAAGAAAAGCCCGCCAGGAAACACTCCAGATACACGGAAGAGTCTCCCTGACGGGCAATCCAAAGCTGATTTGCACTTTCGATTTGCGGATAAGGCTGCATCTTCGACAGGCAAGCCTCGCAGACAGGACTGCCGGCCGGTATGATTTTTTTGCAGAGCACACAGACGGGCGGATAAACAAAATCAGCCAGCCAGAAAAAGGGACTTTTTATCCGCCCGAACAGACCCGCTTTTTGTGCCATCAGAGTGAGAAAGGATAATTAAATGTGATTCGCGGTTCGATACGTTCCTGCGGTTTGTAGAGATTATCCTTTTCATCCAGCACGAAACTCCAGATATAATCCATGTACACAATCAGGTAAGGCTTTACTTTGTACCCCACGCCGACACGCGCGATAGAGCGATTGTCCAGCGTGAACACATCTTTTACATTTTCAATTCCCATTTTATCGTAAGCGGCATGCAGCGCCAGCACGGGAATTATCTTTGTGGCATCGGCTCCGAGATGCAGGAGTCCGCTTTTGGGCCTGGCATCCAAATGCTGAAAGCTGCCGGTGAGTTCAATGGTGCCCAGGATCCTGCCGTACAGCGCCCCGTAAATCCCTTTGGTTTCGGTTGTGATCGCATCGAGAGACGCAACCTTCGGAATTCCGGAACCGGCACCATCGGGCAGATAACGATAAATTTGGTAAAAAGCATCAAAATAATTGGCCACGAATCTTTTTCCGAGAAAATGTCTTTCAAGGCGCGCATCAAGCGAGAGAAGCCCCAGCAAATTCTTAACCCGAAAGCCAATGCCGACCGATTTTCCGGAACCGTAATCTTTGATTTTCGCATAATCCGCATAAACACCGGCCCAGAGAATCGGCCAATTAATCAGGGGCAGTTCCACGTCGGCACCATATTCAACAACGGCATCTTTGGTATTTCGATTATCATCCGGATTTGTGTCCGTCACATACGTGCCGCCAAATGCCAGATTCTTAAGAATCGGAATGCCGGAATGGTAAAGCGGTCGAAAATAACCGCGTCCGCCGATGATCTCCAGCCGGGCTAAATTGCTGGTCATGGATTCAAACCCGAACATGCCCATATCCACATCCAGAGCCAATCCGATTTTCCGGCCGTCGTAACTGGCTTGATTTGTGTAATGGTTCATGATGAACCCATGCCCGAGCCTGGCGGCATCAAGGGCGCCCACGCGTGTGTAAAATTTGTCCCCTTTCCACCCGTAGCGAATGTAACGGATCATTCGCAGATAATCATATTTTTCATTCCAATCTTTCGATCGAATATGTCCTGTTTTGGTGCTGTAAAGCAGATTCACGTTTAATCCGAGTCCCCATTTCCCAAAAGCAATTTCAGGGCGAATATTAATGGTAAAATAGCTTTCCCCCTCGATGGTCGTCAGGCCGATGCCGCCATTAAATAAGCCCTCCTGAGCTTTTCGGTCAAGGTTCATCAAACCAAATTGGGCATTTGCAGCGGAAGACAACAGCACACCCATTAAAATGAAAATCACGGCCACAACGCTTATTTTTTTCATAAAGACGCCTCCTTATACTGTTGTGAATGACTGATATGTTTATGAGAAAACCTGCGGACAGAAATTAAATCAACTTACTTATTTTCTGGAAAAAAATCAAGAGAAATTTGGCAATCCCAATTTTACGGCTGCAAATTTCTCTTAAATTACCCATTCCAAAATAAAATGAAAAAAAATATAAAAAAGTTAATTTTTCTCTTGACAAAATTAAAAATATTTTTAACTTATAAAGGAGAATGATTATTATTAATGATTAACCGATTGTAATTATAAGAACTACGCTGTTTCCATTAAAAAAATGTGTGATTTGACTTTCATCCGAAAGCCTTCTAAATTTGTTATTTTTCCTTTTTTTAATATAAATAAATAATTGATCGACATTATTGCAATTGCCCGTTAGGTGTATTGTTTTTGCACTTTTTTTCAATTTTGGTTTCATTTAGCTTCTTCCAATTGTTACAGATTCAGCATAGATAAAGAAATCGGAAAAGTTAGACTCACAATGAAGGAGGTGCTTTATGATTGACAATCCTCAATCAATCTATGAGAAGATGCGAGAGCAGGGGTATTCCCGGCGTGATTTCTTACGATTTTGCTCCTACATCGCGGCCGCAGCAGGCATTAACGCCACCGGTCTCTCAACGGTTGTGAAGGCGCTGGAAACCAAACCCCGTCCGCCGGTCATCTGGTTGCATTATCAGGAATGCACATGCTGCAGCGAATCGTTCATTCGTGCTTCCCACCCAGTTGTAGCCGATATTATTCTGGACAAAATTTCTCTGGATTACTCTGAACTTCTCCAGGCGGCGGCCGGTGTCCAGGCAGAAGAAGTCTTGAGCGAAACGATCAAGAAATACCGCGGCCAGTACCTGATGACGGTGGAAGGCTCAATCCCCACTAACAACGGCGGCGTTTACTGCACCATCGCCGGGCGCACATCTTTGGACCGGGTAAAGGAAATAGCGGAAGGGGCAAAAGCGATTATTGCCTGGGGAAGCTGTGCCTCCTGGGGCTGTGTCCAATCGGCCAATCCTAATCCGACCGGTGCGACGCCCGTTCATAAGATTATCACCAATAAGCCGATCATCCGGGTGCCGGGATGCCCGCCGATTGCAGATGTCATGGCGGGAGTCATCGTCTATCTGTTGGCGTTCGACCGCCTTCCGGAATTAGATCATTTCGGCCGGCCGATGTCCTTTTATTCCAAACGTGTGCACGACTCCTGTTATCGACGGCCTTACTACGATGCCGGGCTGTTTGTGGAATCTTTTGACGATGGAAGTGCCAAAAAAGGACATTGTCTTTATAAGACGGGCTGCAAGGGTCCGGTCACTTACAATTCCTGCGGCATTATCCGCTGGAACAATGGCGTGAGTTATTGTATCCAATCCGGTCACCCCTGTATTGGCTGCACCGAAGAAAATTTCTGGAACAATGAGCCATTTTATCAGCATCTGTCATCCTTCCCGGGATTTGGTATCGAAACAACTGCCGATACCATTGGCGCGACGGTCGGCGGAATCGCAGTCGCCGGAATCGCAGCACATGCCATTGCGACCAACATCCGAAAACGAAAAACAATCGGAGAAAACGCATCACACAACGCGCACGACGATAATGATACAAAACCTGCCGATAAGCAGGAAGGAGGTGAATAATGGCCACAAGAATCGTAGTCGATCCCATCACTCGAATTGAAGGACATCTCCGTATCGAGGCCGAAGTAAAGGGTGGCAAAATTTCCAATGCATATTCCTCCGGCACCATGGTTCGGGGGCTTGAAATCATCCTTCGGGGTCGTGATCCCCGCGATGCGTGGGCATTCACCGAACGGGTTTGCGGCGTCTGCACCACCGTGCACGCGTTAACCTCTGTTCGGACGGTCGAGAATGCTCTCGGAATCGTTGTCCCTCCTAATGCCGAACTGGTGCGCAACCTGATGTTTTGCGCCCAATATTTGCAGGATCATGTGGTCCATTTCTATCAACTTCATGCCCTGGATTGGGTGGATGTTGTGAGTGCGCTCAAAGCCGATCCGAAAAAAGCCGCTCAAATTGCGCAGTCCCTTTCGAACTGGCCTAAAAATACACCGGGGTATTTTTCCGATGTTCAGAAACGGATAGAGAAACTGGTGAAGAGCGGTCAGCTCGGTATTTTTGCCAATGGTTATTGGGGACATCCGGCTTACAAGCTGCCTCCGGAAGTCAATTTAATCGGTGTCGTCCATTACCTCGATGCATTGGATTGGCAAAAAGAAATTATAAAAGTGCATACGATCTTCGGCGGCAAAAATCCCCATCCCAACTATCTGGTGGGCGGCGTACCCGCTTCAATTAATATCAACGGTTCGACGGCCATAAATTCCGAACGCCTGGCGTTTGTGGCGGAATTGATCGACAATGCAACTGAGTTTGTCGAACAAGTTTACATACCGGACCTTCTGGCGGTGGCCTCTTACTATATGGATTGGTTCAGCATCGGCGGCGGGCTTAAAAATTACCTGGCTTACGGTGACCTGCCCACCAACGGCTATAACGACCCTTCCCACTTTAAGCTGCAGCGGGGTGCCATCTTAAACCGCAATCTCAGCGAAGTTCTTGAAGTCAAAGGGGACGATCCGGATCAAGTTCGGGAATATGTCACTCACTCCTGGTACAAATACAAAGCCGGGAACAAAAAATCGCTGCCGCCCTGGGAGGGTGAAACCGACCTGAATTACACCGGGCCGAAACCGCCTTACAAACATCTGAATTTTGCGGATAAATATAGCTGGCTCAAAACACCCCGTTGGAAAAACCATCCGATGGAGGTCGGTCCGCTGGCGCGCATGTTAGTGGCGTATGCCTCCGGAAATGACGACGTGAAAGAAGTGGTCAATGAAGCCCTTGGGAAATTAAAAGCGCCTGTGACCGCCCTGTTTTCCACATTGGGCCGAACGGCGGCTCGTGGTTTAGAGACAAAGCTGATCGCCCATTGGATGAAGGGTTTTTACAATGATTTGGTTAAAAATATCAAAAACGGTGAAACCCGTATGTTCAATGATGAGAAATGGGATCCGAGCACCTGGCCGAAAGAAGCAAAAGGGGTTGGATTGAGTGAAGCCCCGCGCGGAGCATTGGCCCATTGGATTATTATTAAGGACAGAAAAATTGAACAATACCAGTTGGTGGTGCCCAGCACCTGGAATGCGTCTCCCCGGGATGCAAACGGAAAACGCTCGGCTTATGAATCTTCATTACTTAATACACCCATGGCCGATCCTCAAAAACCACTGGAACTTTTGCGAACGATCCACTCTTTTGATCCCTGCATTGCCTGCGCCGTACATCTGTATGATCCCGAGGGCAAACAGGTTAACAAAATAAGCGTTATTTAGAAGGAGGGATGATGGCAGAGCCTAATGTTGTAGAATATCGGCAGATCTATGTCTGGCAGTTTCCGGTCCGCCTCTATCATTGGATTAATGCCCTTTGCATCCTGGTGCTTGCCGCCACGGGATACATAATCGGCAAACCGATCGCCATTCAGAGCGCTTCGGAGGCTTCGTTCCAGTATTGGTTTGGGACGGTCCGTTTTATTCATTTTTCGTTTGCGTTTATTTTCTTCTTTAATTTCCTCTTTCGAATTTATTGGGGTTTTGTCGGAAACAATTTCGCACACTGGAAAAATTTTATCCCCTACACCGCCGCCCAGTGGAAGGAAATGGTTCATGTTTTAGCTCTGGATATTCTGATGATCAGTAAAAAACCCCTTAAATCCATCGGCCATAATTCTTTGGCCGGGGTGACCTACTTTCTGCTTTTTCTGGTCTTTCTCTTCCAATCCATCACAGGATTCGGCCTGTACGCCCAGATGAGCGGAAGCTGGTTTCCAAAATTATTTGTCTGGATTGTTCCCTTAATGGGCGGAGATATTGCCGTGCGGCAGTGGCATCATCTCCTGATGTGGTTTTTTATTATTGTGGGCATCGTCCATGTCTATCTGGTATTCTACCACGATTATATTGAAGCAAGAGGCACCACCTCTTCGATGGTGGGCGGCTGGAAATTTATTGAAAAATCCGAGAAAGAAAAATAGACTGTCTGCCGGCAAAAGGAGTGGCCAAAAAATCAGTATTAAACCGTTAATATTGAGACATTAGAGCCACAACTAAATTGTTTAACGCCATAAATTTGGTTTTTCAAAAATGAAGCAATGGCCCCTAAGTAATTTATGGAAAAAGCTCCCTGAGCAGGTCAGGCGCCTATCCATACTCGGTATTATTCTTGTGGCTTTTTTTCTAATGATCAGATCTCTCTTAATTCCGTCTGATTTCGGCAAATTCGGCCATTACCGTGCTTCTGCGGTGGAAGAAATCGCTTCACTGCCGATGCAGTATGCCGGTCAAATGGCCTGTGTTGAATGCCATGAAGAAACAGTGACGCTCAAGGGAAAGGGCTATCATAAAAACGTCGCCTGCGAAATCTGCCATGGACCCGCAGCCGCTCATACCCGGGATCCCGGTTCCGTTAAATTGACCGCTCCGCGCGGCCGGGGTTACTGTCCGATTTGTCACGAATATCTTCCCTCCCGGCCGACCGGATTTCCGCAGATTGTGTCGAATTCCCATAATCCCATGAAGCCCTGCATTAGTTGTCACAACCCGCACGATCCGAAACCCCCGCAGACACCGAAGGAATGCAGTGCCTGCCATGGCGAAATCGCCAAAACCAAGTCGCTGTCGCACCATGTTTATATTCCCTGCACCCGCTGTCATAATGTGCCTAAGGGCCATAAAATAAGTCCCAGGAAATTTCTCCCCACCAAACCCAGCACCCGTGAATTTTGCGGCGGGTGCCATGCCAAAGGAGCGGCCGGAGAAAAGGGAATTCCACAGGTCGATCTGGCGACTCACGGAAAACGATATGTGTGCTGGCAGTGTCATTATCCCCATTTACCGGAGGCCCATTGATGGAGCACTTGAAGACGCAAGAAGGACATGCGATCGAGAGAAGAGGCTTTATTAAAAAAATTCTTCAAGGTTGTGCCGCTTTGTTATTTCCGGGATTTCTGCTTGCAAAAACGAAAAAAGGCCGGACGAAACCCTGGGTTCTGGAGAACGGCTATAATCCGGCGGAACACGATTGGGGCATGGGCATCAACATTAACAAATGCATCGGATGCGGACGCTGTGCCGATGCCTGTAAACGGGAAAATAATGTCCCCAGGGCGCCCTTTTTCTTCCGAACCTGGGTGGAACGATATCGCATTTTTGAAAACGGAAAAAGCCTGATCGACAGCCCCAACGGGGCGATAAACGGGTTTAAATTCCCGGCCGATGAAAAAAATATTATCAGAAGTTTTTTCGTCCCCAAGCTTTGCAATCACTGCGATAATCCGCCCTGCGTCCAGGTGTGTCCGGTGGGCGCCACCTTTAAAACCGCCGACGGCGTGGTGCTGGTCGATTCGAACTATTGCATCGGCTGCCGTTATTGCATTCAAGCCTGTCCCTACGGTGCACGTTTTCTCGATCCCAGAACACGGACCGCCGAGAAATGCACGTTTTGTTATCATCGAATTGTAAAAGGAAAACTGCCGGCCTGCGTGGAGGTCTGCCCGACCCAGGCCAGGGTTTTTGGAGAGCTCAAGAAAAAAGCCAGTCCGCTGGTCCGGTTCATGCGGATGAATAAAATCAGGGTTCTTAAACCCTCCCTGAACACCGAACCCAAAGTCTATTATGCCAATCTGGATATGGAGGTCAGGTAATTTTGGAAGAAATCATTCGACATCTTACGCCCCTGTTAAAAGAGATTACCGGGTATATCTATCCAAATGAAATCGAGCTGCACTGGGGCATTTTAGTTGTGATCTATCCTTACATCACGGGGCTGGTGGCGGGGGCGTTTATCCTGGCCTCCATCGTCAAAATCTTCAATGTGAAAGAGGTGCAGCCCACCTACCGGATTTCATTATTAACCGCTCTGGCTTTTCTCATTGTGGCGCCGCTGCCCTTATTGGCCCATCTCGGACATCCTGAAAAATCTTATGAAATTTTTCTGACGCCCAACACCAGTTCCGCTATGGCCATGTTCGGTTTTGTTTATGCCTGGTATCTGATGGCCGTCTTGCTGTTGGAAATCTGGTTCGATTACAGGAAGGATATCATTTTATGGGCAAAAAAGGAGACCGGATTCAGAAAATGGCTCCACAAAATCCTCTCACTGTTTTCGGTCGATGTCTCGGAACGGGCCATTAAATTCGATAAAAAGGCGGTGAAAATTATTACCGTCATCGGCATCCCCTCGGCCTTTTTGCTGCATGGTTACGTGGGATTTATTTTCGGCTCCGTTAAAGCCAATCCCTGGTGGTCCAGCGTATTAATGCCGATTGTTTTTTTATTTTCCGCCATTGTATCCGGTATTGCATTGATATTAATTATTTATATGATCGTCACGCCCCTGCGGGCAAAACAAATCGATATGGTTTGCTTGAACAAACTGGCCAGTTACCTGTTCTATGTGATGATTGTGGATTTCTCTTTGGAAGCACTGGATTTTATGCATCGAATCTATGAATCGGAGGAATCCATTAAAATTTTGTCCCAGTTAGTCTCCGGAAAATTATTTGTAAGCCTGATTGTGATTCAGCTTCTCATCGGAATGCTGATTCCTCTGGGCGCGATTGCGACCGTCAAGATTTTCGACCTCCCGGACGAGTTAAAAAAACAGATTTACTTTCTATCCGCATTATTGGTGCAGGTCGGTATTTTTACCACCCGCTGGAATGTGGTGATCGGCGGCCAATTATTCTCAAAAAGTTTCAGCGGCTTAACGGCTTACAAAATGACTTTTTTCGGCATGGAGGGACTGCTGACGTCTATCGGCCTTCTTCTGCTCCCCTTCATCATTCTCTTTGTCCTCTTTAAAATATTACCGCCCTGGGATGAGGCAAGAACCGCGGTAAAATAAAAGAACGCCGTTGTTTAATTTAAAATGTTCATTTTTGCCTATCCTTCCCGGCAAAAACGCATGATCCGCTCTGCCGCGGGTTTTATAACCCCCTCAATTTCCGGTGAGAGATCCAACGAAAGCTTGTCCAGATCAGGAATTGAAACCGCAAACAGCACGATCTCCGGCTGTATTTCCAACAGGGTGAGGGCGTCGAGCAGACTCTTCAATCCGATATCGTGTGCGCTGAGGGTTGTCGGATAGTCGGAGGAATATTTAGGCCTTAACAGGGTGACGGTGCCCGCCTGCTGCCCGTCCAGCGTGGCATCCACCAGAATAACCTGTTCATAATTTTGAAAATATTCCAGCAGGTGGAACCCTCCGGTGCCGCCGTCCACAATGTCCACACCGCTGAGCTCCCCTTTTTCCTGCAGCCGGCGGACGATATGAATACCAATCCCTTCATCTCCCATCAGAAGGTTACCAATTCCCAGTATCAATTTTCTTTTCATAAAAGCACCTTCATCATTAACAAACCGTGTGTTTTAATACAGTAATAAATTTAGCCGAAAGTCGCAAGGGATTTCTTGCATCTCTTGCGGCGCACGCACATTGTTTGCACACGCCGATTATATTTTGCCCTTTTTTTTTAAGAAATTTATGCGAACAGCCGATAAAAATATCAGGATTGCGTTTAATCAATAGTCGCCAAAAAGGAGAATGAAATGAAAAAAATTGGGGCGTTTGGGTTCGTCATCGCCATGGCTTTGATGATTCCCACGGCTTATGGAAATCAGCGTCAAAATTTAAAGGATTCTCAATCCCCTGCGTCAACCGGGAGCGATGCCATAACCAATGTGCAAAAACTGAGTCTTGCACAATGTATCGACATTGCCTTAAAAAACAACCGGAAACATGCCATTTCAGAATTACAGATAAAAATTGCCCAGGCCCAACACAAGCAAGCATTATCCAGCTTTTGGCCTCAGGTGACAGCACAGTCTTCTCTCATCCGGATCGATAAGGATCCCGTATTTCTCTACCCGAAGGAGACCACCACTTATGAAGTTTCAGGCTTTCCCTCGCCAAGTTTTCCGCCAATGGAATTCACCGTGACCATTCCTGCCAATTATGTCAAACAAATGGATAAGACAAACCTGTCATCTTCCCTGGGAATCGTTTATCCGATTTTCACGGGCGGAATGCGAAGAGCCCTCACAAGACAGACAAAAGGCGGAATTGAAATTGCAAGGCAGAATTTAAGGAAAACAGACCTTGAACTAATCCTTGATGTGAAGAAACTGTACTACGGTGCGGTTTTGGCCGGCAAAATTCACAAAATTGCCTCGGATGCTCTGGAACGCCTGGAGGTTTTATTAGAGTTGACGGAGAACATGTATAAAAAGGGTTCCGGCCGTGTCAAAAAGACCGATTATTTGAAGAATAAAATGATGGTCGAAAGTGTCCGGGCGATGGTCGCAAACATGAAGGGGAACGAGCAAATTGTAAAAGCGGCTCTGGCCAATACACTCGGGTTCGATTGGGATACTCCTATTGAATTAGCGGCGAAAGAAATTCCCTATAAACCTTATGGATTCGATTTAAAAAAACTGGTCACCGATTCTTATCAATTTAATCCGGACTGGGCAAAATTGGCGGCCGCTCTGAATGTTTATAAAGCGAAAATAAAGGAGGCCAAAAGCGGCTACTTCCCTAAATTTGCGCTCACAGGCAATCTGGTTCATGTTGAAAACAAATACCACGCCGGTATCGTTTCGCCCCGCAACCGAACCCTGTGGGTCGTTGGAATTGGGATGGAATTTCCGCTTTTTAACGGGTTCCGAACCCGGAATCAGGTCAGGGAGGCAAAAGCCCGGCTCGAAAAACTGGAACAGGGCAAAATATTGCTGAGAAAAGGCATTGCCCTGCAGGTGAAATACTATTGTCTGCAATTGGCTCAATTACAAGAGCAAGAAACGGCTTTAAAAAGTGCCATGTCGGCTTCAATCGAAAATCGAAAATTAAATGAACGCGCGTATCAGGCAGACATGGTCAAAACAGAAGACGTGATTCATTCACAAATCTTTGAATCCATTTCAAAAGCCCGTTATGAAAAGATTCTGTACGATGCCGTCGTGGCTCAGGCAAACCTTGACTACATCGTGGGTACACAGGTGAATAAGCTCTTCGGAAAGGAAAAATAGAAAATGAACATGGCAAAATTAATCACGCCAATTTTCATTTTGGCTTTAATGGTTTCACTTGTATTGGGAAAAGCGAAGACCAAAACCGTGCCCGAAGACACATTGAGATTCGCTTACTCTTCAAGTACTTTTACCGATGTTAATTTGAAGGATGCCAAAGTGGCCATGGAATTGCTGACCAGCGAGATAGCCAAACAACTTTTGGTCAATACAGTTCCAAAAACAACTATTTTTACAAACATAAATATGCTGATAACCGCCTTAAAAAATAAGGAAGTGGATATGGCGGCGCTATCTGCCGTCGATTACTTAAGGAACAAAAACAAACTAAACATCGAACCCGCATTAATCGGAATATCGAACCAGAGCTATGGGAAAGAATTCATTATTTTGGTTCATAATCAATCCGGCATAAAAAATCTCAAACAACTTATCAATAAAAAAGTGATCGTTCCAAAGTCAAGCGAAATGAAAAACCTGATATTTATCTGGCTGCAAAATCTTTTTATAAAAAACAAAGTCTCCGGTTTCAAGCGCTTTTACGATCAAATTAATTTTGTAGAAAAACCGTCACAGGCCATATTGCCGGTCTTCTTCCGGCAGGCAGACGCCTGTATCGTTTCGAATGAATCATTTAAACTCTTGATAGAACTCAATCCCCAGCTTGGACGGGATCTTGCCATTCTCAAGCGTTCACCTGTTTTCATAACTAATTTTTTCGGTTTCAGAAAAGATTTAAACGAGAATATAAAAAAAATGATCCTTGAAAAAGCGCATAATTTACAATATTATCCGGCAGGAAAACAAATTCTGATGCTCTTTAAATTGGATAGAATCGTCCCCTTCAAACGGGAATATCTCGACAATGTGGCTCAATTAATCAAACTAAACAAATAGCCTGACTCAAATGATGTCATTTAAATTAAATAAATCAAACGGTATTTTGTACCGTATGATGAGCATTATCTGGTTTGTCATCATCTTTACAATAAGCATATTTGCATTCACGATCATCCCGTCTCAAAGGGAATCCTTAATTCGAAACATGGAATCCACGGCAAAAATTGTGGCCACCTTCGTCGACCAGGTGGCTGTTTCGTCCATCATTACAGGAAATTACAGCGCTATTGTAGATCAATCCATGAAGATTGTAAATGACAGGAAATCAATCCTCTACATCGTGATTACACCCAAAAACGGAAATTCTATTGTACATACCGCCGGGAAATGGCGATATCAGCCATTAGGAAGCTTCTGGAAACCCAACAAAAGCCTGACTGAAAAGGGGCTGTTTGTTCGAAGTAATTTAGTGAATCAACAGGTGTATCATTATTCCTATCCGATCCGATATTCAGGAATCGACTGGGGCTGGATAAATGTAGGGTTGTCGGTCGAACAATATCATAAAGATCTGAGATCAATTTATATCCGCACCGGTTTGTTGGCCGCCATTGCCATTCTGCTGGGACTTGTTTTATCCTACATTTTTGCGAGACAAATCAGCGGTCCGATCCTTTGTTTAAACAAAGTGACCAAGCGCATTATGAACGGCGACTTAACCGCACGCGCCAAAGCGTTTTCGGTCAATGAAGTGGCGGAACTAGCCCATTCATTCAACCGGATGACCGAATCACTGAAGAAATCGCAGGAAACATTAATTGCAGCCAGAGATTACATTAATAACATTATTCATTCGATGAATGAGTCTCTCATTGTGGCTTCGCCGGACGGCATTATCCGGACGGTCAATCAAACCACCTGTGATCTTCTGGGTTACCGGGAGAATGAACTTGTGGGAAAACCCATCGACCTTATTGTTACAGAGGCAGAAAAAGACCGGCGCTTTAAAATTAGCGAGTTCCTTTCACGCGTGACCTCAGAAAATGGCGAAAAACGGTATTTATCGAAAGATAATAGGGAAATTCCCGTGCTGTTTTCAGGATCGGTATTGAAGAATGAAGCGGGTTCCATCGACGGGGTTGTGTTTGTGGCCCAGGATATTACGGATCGCAAAAAAGCGGAAGAGGCGCTCCGCAAAGCACACGATGAATTAGAGATTCGAGTGGCCAAACGCACCGAAGAGCTCTCTGCCACCAATCAACTTTTGGGTGACTCCCTCAAAGAAAAAGAAATTCTTTTAAAAGAAATTCACCACCGTGTCAAAAACAATCTGCAGGTTATTTCGAGTCTGCTTTATTTACAGTCAAAAAAGATTAAAGACAAAGAGACATTAACCCTGTTTCAGGACAGTCAGAGCCGGGTAAAATCGATGGCGCTTATTCACGAAAAATTGTATCAATCGCAGGATCTGGCAAACATTAATTTTTCCGAATACATCAAAAGCCTGACAAAATACCTTTTCAGAACGTACGGCACGGCCGATAAGAATATTCAATTGGCCGTTGATGTTGAAAATGTTGCGCTGGCTTTGGACTCGGCTATTCCCTGCGGATTAATTATTAACGAACTGGTTTCGAACGCATTAAAATACGCCTTTAAAAATAAAAACGGCGATGATCCGTCAGCCTCTTCCCAAAGCAACAGGATAGAGGTCCGTGTGAGCCAAAATTCCGATGGAAAGTACAAATTGATCGTCCGGGACAACGGGAGCGGATTCCCGGAAACGATCGATTTTAGAAACACGCGTTCATTGGGATTGCAATTAGTCAATAATTTAACAAAACAATTAGAAGGAACCGTTGAATTACGGAATAATCACGGGACTGAATTTGAGATTACATTTTAACCCAATTTGCAAAAAGACACAAATCAGAATAATTATCTTATAAAAGAAAGGCATTCCAATGTCAGAAGCCAGGATTGTGGTTGTTGAGGATGAAAGCATTGTCGCCATGGAAATCGAGGACAGATTGTATTCGCTCGGTTACCAGGTATTGGGCACCTATGCTTCGGGCGAAGAAGCTCTTAAACAAATAGATAAATTGCAGCCCGATCTCATTTTGATGGACATCATGCTTCATGGAGAATTGGACGGTATTGAAACCGCGGAAAAAATTCGCAATCAATACAATATCCCATCCGTTTATCTGACGGCCAATTCGGATGAAAACACCCTGCAGCGCGCTAAAATCACGGAGCCCTACGGCTATTTGCTGAAGCCTTTCGAAGAAAGAGAGCTGCATACAACGGTCGAAATGGCTTTATACAAATCCAAAATGGAGCGGAAATTAATTGAGCATAAAAAATGGCTTTCCACCACATTGAAAAGTATCGGGGATGCCATTATCGCCACGGATAAAAACGGCCGCATTAAATTCATGAATTCTGTTGCAGAAAAATTAACAGGCTGGAAGGAAGAAGATGCGATCGGGCTGGATTCATCCCGGGTTTTCCAAATTGTCAACGAATTGACAAAAGAAGCCATGGAAAATCCGGTGCAAAAAGCGCTTTCGAAACGGGAAACAATCGCATTAGCCAACCATACGGTTCTCATTTCCAGAAATGGCGCTAAAAGATCGATTGAAGATAGTGCCGCCCCGATTATTAATGATAAAGGCGATGTTTTGGGCGTGGTTTTGGATTTTCGGGATGTCTCCGAACGTAAAAAAAATGAAAAAATCCTGCACAATTCAGAGATGAAATTCAAATCCATTTTCCAGGCGTCAAATGACGGTATCATCATCACAGATGCATCGGAAAAAATCAATTCCTGCAACGAAGCGGCTCTCAAAATTTTTGGTTATACGGAGGAAGAGCTGTTAGACAAACCTATTTCTTTTTTAATGCCGGCACTCAGAAACCTGATTCATAAAAACAAACCAAAATCAGAGGACTCTTTCAAACACATCGATCTAATCGGGAAGATGCTGGAGATTGAAGGCTTGAAAAAGGGTGAAACCGATTTTCCAATAGAGGTATCCATTACAAGCCGGAGAACGGATGAAGGGAATTTTCTGAGTTTTACCATCCGGGATATTACAGAGAGAAAGAACGCCGAGCTGGAGTTGAAAAAGGAACGTGATTTTATTTCAGCCGTGCTCGATACGGATGGGGTTCTGGTGATTGTTCTGGATAATTTCGGCAATCTTGTACGGGCAAATCGAACATGGAAAGAAGTGACCGGTTACGATCTTACAAAACACAAGAATGAAAAATTCGAACTTCTTCTAAGATCCGATGAAGAGATGAAACAGTTTAAGATTATTATGGATAAAATATACAATACCGGAAAAAGTGGAAAACATGAAGTCGCATTAACAACCAAAGAGGGCGACTCCCGGCAGATTTTGTGGTCGTACGCTTCGATCTATAATGCGAAAGGAGAGATAGACTATATTGTCGGAACAGGCCTCGATGTCACCGATTTGAGAAAAGTGGAACAGCAGCTTCGTCAGGCGCAAAAAATGGATGCCATAGGAAAACTGGCGGGCGGAATTGCGCATGATTTCAACAATCTTCTCACGGCCATCAACGGCTATTCGGATCTTATCTTGGAGTCAATGGATACGACAAATGAATTTTTTGAAGACATTAAGGAAATCCGCAAGGCGGGCTACCGGGCTGCAGATTTGACCCACCAGTTGCTGGCGTTCAGCCGGCGGCAAATGCTGGACATGAAAATTATCAACCTGAACGAAGTCCTGCAGAACATGGATAAAATGCTGCGGCGAATCATCGGAGAAAACATCAATCTGAATTACATTTTAAGTGAAGATCTGTTTCCGATTAAGACCGATATCAGCCAGATCGACCAAATTATTTTAAATCTGGCCGTCAATGCCAGAGATGCCATGCCGGACGGAGGCAGACTGACCATTGAAACGGCGAATGTCAGACTGGATAAAAATTACAGCAACAAACATTTTGCCATGAAACCCGGTGAATACGTCATGTTAGCCATCAGCGACACGGGAATCGGCATGACAAAAGAAGTGGAAGAACGCTTATTTGAACCCTTTTTCACAACCAAAGACGTTGGCAAAGGAACAGGGTTGGGGTTATCCACCGTTTACGGGATTGTGAAACAGTTCAATGGGTTCATCTGGGTCTACACCGAACCGGGCGAAGGCACCACATTCAAAATATACCTTCCGAAAGTTGAAGTCAAAACTAAACCGGCCGATGGAATGGATGAATTTCAGGCGATTCATTACGGATCGGAAACCATATTGTTAGTCGAAGACGAAAAGTTCGTACGCGATTTCGTGGCGCAAACGTTAACGAAAAATGGCTACACCATCATTAAGGCTGCAAGCGCAAAAGAGGCCATTAAAATAGCTGAAGAAGCAGACAATACGATCGACATGCTGTTAACGGATGTCATCATGCCGGATATGAGCGGAAAAGAGCTCGAGGATTATTTAAGAAGCACGGGAAAACATCTGAAAACGCTTTTTATGTCGGGTTACACCGACCAGGCCATTGTTCACCACGGCATTTTAAACGAAAATATCGAATTTATGCAAAAGCCCTTTTCTCCGGCGACACTGCTTAGAAAAGTAAGGAAAGTTCTGGACGGCGCGCAGCCAATCCCATCCGAGAAACCGGTCCATGAACTTTCATTTGATCAACAAGAGGCTTGATTTTTTGTAAATTATTTTTTACATATTAAAATGGTAAATCTGCAATTGAAACACCACCGTTGAAGAACTTTTTTAACCGGAGGCGCGTGATGAAAAAATTAATTTTGATTACCATTTTAATCATTCTTCCGGGCTTTTCATCAAAAGGGTTTTCCCAGACGAAGCGCATCGATTTCAGCATCACATTGAGCGGCGCCATCCTTTACGGAATCGACTATCATTATTCGTTCAATGCGCACTCAGCCATTCGTGCCGGTGTGTACGTGGGCGTTGAAAAACGGCATTTTGTGCCCGGCATACACGCCAATTATCAGTACACTTTTTTGCCGGGAAATAAATTCAGTCCGTATATTGGCGTCGGGCCGGATTTCATGCTGACAACCGACTCCAAAAAAGGCTGGCGTCACCTGACGCTTTTGAAATTCCCTGTGGGCGGTGTGTACAAAAAAAGTGAGAAGACTCATTTCGGAATCGAAATCTGGCCGGTGTACTTTTTTGCGAAGAAAAAACCTGTTCCTTTGATCGGGATCAGCGGCATTTTCAGCCGAAAATGGTGACCTTCAGGCTGCAGATATTTGCAAAATGGGGTTTGCAGAATTACAAAAGTCAAATCAAAACGCTCAAAACTTGTCCCACAACCGGCTGCAGCCGCCAATCCAAAACAATATTTTGGGAGCTATTCCATTCTTTTTTGACTTGCCCCGATTTTTTACTCCTCAGTCAATGAGCCTGTCGAAGTGACCGAATTACGCTTTAGCCCAAGAAATGCATTTTTTAATTTTTCAATTCATTGGGCTGAAGCCCGGATTTGTTTTACATCCTCCTATCCCC
>BDTM01000076.1 GCA_002898015.1 bacterium BMS3Bbin03
GATTGAGTGAGAGAACGATTCTGTTAGCTGCCTGATCGGAAAATATCCGGTAGATGACGAAAGCCTTTTTGATTTTCAATTGAATTTTGCCGCCGGATTCCCTCTTATAAAATAAATACTTTCTGCTCAACGGATTCATCTGCAGACTTTGAAGCGTCAGCAGAGCCTCGATCGTCGATTCCGCCCCCGAATTCAAATTAATCTGACGGGCATTTTCAATTCCGTCAAAAACGAGCCCGGTTTGAAGATTGACCATTATTTTTTTTGCAGGATTATTCCCGAAAAACCAGGATCCGGCCAGTCCCGCCAGGACGGCATAATCATCGTTTTGGGTCGCTTTATAAAGATTCAGCAATCCCAGCGCCACCGGTCTCACGCCGTAGGCGATCTGCGGAAATATTTTTATGCGGATTGTGTCATTCAGAAAAACAGCGCTTTTCCAGCCGGTGATTAGCAGGCGGCTGTAAAACCACCGCGCTTCTTTTTCGGCCGAGGCTGCGGCCGATGAATCGTGCAGTGCCGTCCCAATCATCGCGAGTGCCTCCGTTTGGGCATTGCCCCAGGCGTGCCAGGTTCCCAGGAACGACAGATGCGCGCCGTAAGGGGCATGCCGCCAATCGCCCCTCTGCATGAGAATCAGGCCGCTCGACAATTTTTCCAAATAGGGTTTTACAGTTTGATCATTCGAAGCGTTGTAATACGCCGTGAGGCCCAATAATAATTCCGACGTTGCGTCGGAGGCATATCGGTTGATTAACCAGGTCGGATAAGTTTTCCCTGAAAGGGTCTGCACCTGCGGATAATTTTTTAAGATGACGTCGATCCACGGAAAAACCTGCATGAGCCCATAGTACAGACTATCGGCATAAATCGGGTGTCGATCTTTTAAAATCGAATACCCTTCTCCCAATGCCCACACGGCACGCGCCGTCCAGAAATCAAATTTATTCACACTATTTTTGCGTGTTTTATTGATTCGATAATCGCGATGGATAAAATTGTAAAACAAGCCGTTTGGCGCCTGCATGGTCAGGATAAACCGCAGGAGCAGCTTTGACTTTAAAAAATAATCTTCATTTCGGGTCGATTTATATTGCCTGAGATAAAGCACGGCCGCCCGGGCGGCATCATCCACACAGGCGATTCCCTCTCCCGGCGCATTCGTCCAGGCGTAATCGGGCGCATTCGAATAAATGTGAATAATTCCAACCTCCCGGTTGTTGATTCTGATTTTCTCGAATAAATAGTCCAGATGGGCAAAGTTAAGCAATGTACCGTGTTGTAATTTATAGTTATTACTGCTGCTCCGGCCGCAGGCAAGACCCAGATTCAGCAGCAAAATAATTGTGATCAATAATTTTATCCGAACATTTTTAATCTGCAGAGAAACGAACATCAACTACCTCATCAAAATGATCTTTTTCCGGATGGTCTGATTCGCGGATGACAACACGGCGAAGTAAACACCTCCGGGTAAATAACGGCCTGTCTGATCCATCCCGTTCCATTGAAACAGGTAGCTGCCGGGCGCCGTTTGACCCTTCCGCAAGTGACGCACTTCCTGTCCGAGCGTATTATAAATTTTCAGTTGAATCGTCCGCTTTCGGGAGCGGTTGTCCGGGAGCACATCGAACAAAATAGTCGTGATCGTTTTAAACGGATTGGGGAAATTTTGATGCAAAACGATCGTTTCGGGCATGCGTTTTTCGCCGGCTTCCTCGACGGAGGTTTTCAGCACGGCCGCGATGCTTAAAACGCCGCCGGCGCCGTAAATTTCCTGTCCGATTTGGCCGGATTTCCGCCAGCCGTCCCGAAGGTCTTCATACGGAATGTACATGGAATTGTCGTTTTGTGAGTCATAAACGGATTTGGATGTCCACCTCGCGCCTTCGGGAAGATTGGGCGGAAGCGAATAAAACAAAACATTGGGCGTGTAATCGATAAATCCCTGAAGGAGGATTTTGAAATCGGCAGGCAGCTCGGGCCCCGCCGTGTTCAGAAATTCTCTTAAATAGTCCCAGGTTTCATATTGCTCTTTCATCGTAATGACATTTGCCGAAGGCATGGGACTCATCCCGAAAAATGTGGAGTAGTCTACGGCCGTTCCGTAATTGGATTCCCATATCCAGCAGTGCCGCATGATATTCGCCAGAGCCAGGTAGCTCAGCTTCAGATAATCCGCATCTCCCGTAATCCGGTACAATTTTCCGCCGGCAGCCACCGCTGCTCCGCTCATCTGAAGTTCGTAAGAAAGGTTTAATCCTTTTCCGCGAATATGCTGAATCGCCTTTTTGGCTTCATCCAAATATAATGAATTATCCGTAAGATCATAACAAGCCAGCATCAAATAGGCATAGCCGCCCGCCACGTCCGGCTCGGATCCGGAAATCTTCCGGTAGCCGTCGTACGCAAAAAACACCGGAAAATCGTAGTTTACGGTGCGGGCAAATTGAATAATCGAGTGAATGGATCGAAAGAGCAGCGTGTCTGCCTTAACGCTTCCCATTTTGGCCAATTGCGACAGGCCAATGTGCAGTTCGATGTCGTACCAGCTATCCCCCTGTGAGATGCCGCTGTTGGGATAATTGTTGACCACCTGCTGATGGTCGCTGTTGAAGAAGAGATCCAGATTTTGCTCGAGCATTTGGCCCAGCGGAGGAATAGAACCGGTGCCTTTTTTATAGCGGTAAATTCCCGTCAAAACATCCAATTGTGCAATCATTTCCGCACTGTCATATCTGGGAATATCGACATAAGCGCGCAAGAACTTGTGTCCGTTCACGGTGACCCCGCATTTGTCGGATGCCAGATCTTGAAGCGTGCGGCCGGCGATGGTCTCCCAATCCCGTTTCTGAAGAACGGGTTTATAAATATGTTTGTAGATGGCGGACAAGCCTTGCAAAAAGCGCTCCGCCATTTCCAGTTCGGAAGCCGGCCGGCCTCTGTCCAAATAAAGGTAGGCGGAAGACAATATGTACGTGTTGTTTTTGGGAAGATTTGCCGACGACGTGGGCAGTGAATAACCAAAATTGGCATCGGAACTGCCGACGGTATTTTCAGGAGAGGCGTGAATCCACCGGTAGTAAGGATTGGAAAGCGAAAAATCCTGAAAATAAAGAATGGTGCTTTTAAGGAAATCAGCCTCGTAAAAATACGTCAGACCGGCGGCATAGCCGTCCTGATCCGCATATTTTGTAATAGAAGTGGGGGACAGGCTCTCCGTACCGAAGTTATAAAACAAGACCTCTTTATCCAAACTGCTGACCGCATGCCTTTCCAGCAGACGGAGGGAGGTCTGCCAGTGCATTAAGCCGGGATTCAATTTGTAGAATACGAGGCTCGTGTGAAATATAGCCCACGATTTTTCAGTGGTGAATTCGATGAGAAGCGAATCCTCTGTATCGATTGCGGTGATCGACGTCACATCCGCGGGTCGAAGCAGATCAAAATTAGAGCCGGAAAGAAACGAGGTGGCGAGCGCACCCGTCGAATCCTCATTCGGATAAATAAAGAGAAATCCTGCGGTTGTGTCTTTGTTGTAATAGATTGTGTAATCGGACATCCGGATTTTCACCTGAGAACTGTCATAACGAATGAGCCGAATGTCGTTTACCTGAGCGGGCGTCCCCCTGTGTTCGGCATTGTTCCTGAATAAATGAGAATTTGAGTCGCCCATGGAAGCCTCCGGATTTTGCTTCAATAACACCGTTTGAGCCGCAAGAAAATGTGCGGCCATTAAAATCAAACCCATAAAAGGCACTGTCCGTTTTAGGAAAGTTTTCGTTTTCATATGTTGTAATATTCCCGGTAAAGTTTTTGTTTCTAAAGCGAATTATTCTCTCGCAAAGCGCGCAAAGACCGCAAAGTCTTGAAAAATAAAACTATAAATAGGGCCCTGTAACGGAGACCAAAAAATAATGTTTTCATTGGGCAAAACCATAACTCATTATTTCTTTGTGATTTGTTACGTCTCTCTGAAATCTTATGAATTAAACAGGCCAAAGCGAAAAAACCGTTAAAACTCCCTTTTTAGATTTGCTTTTTTATTCCCTATCCCCGAGCTGAAGCTCGGGGCAAGTCAATAGTAATTTCTTTCTTCTAAAATAAAACCGCAGGAATCAGCATCCCCAAAATTGAATTTCTTATTTTTCAGAAATTGCCCATTCTTTTTGACTT
>BDTM01000077.1 GCA_002898015.1 bacterium BMS3Bbin03
TTGGATATAATTCTGTCGACATCCCATAAGTACCGACTTCCAGGTATTGAGAACCAAATTGGCGCTGCAGAGCAAATCGCCAGTAAGGCGCTAATCCTTTAATCGTATTAACAGAGTTGTTATCCGGCGGATAGACACCTCCCTGAGGGGTTGAACTGTAAAAACTGACATTGCCATAGACTAAGTTATTATAAAGAGAATAAGCGCCTAAACCGACGACCTGGTTGGCCAAAGCATCTGATCCTATCATGACACCGGCATCAGGTCCGGGAGCAACGCCGGAACCCACATAAGGGAACGCCTCGGCTGCCGTGGTATTCCACACATCTTCAAGCGTCGGATTATTATTTAAGGTGAAACCATATAACAGATCTTTTGAAGCTACAGTCGTGTGATTCGCATATCGAATATCCGTCATATCCCAGCCGAATGCGGCTTCCTGGTCGTCATAAGAAACCTGGACAAACGCACCGATGTGAGGTGTTATTTCTCCGCCCAGATACAAACCAAGCTCCTGTGGAAATTCTGCCGTGTTGTTTTTAGTCCCTGCCGGTGCTTTTGAGACATGCGTATAAGAGGATTGTATCGTAGCAGAAATTGGAAATTCTTTTACAAGATTGAGATTTGTTCTCCCTTTGTAGCTTGATTGAATGGTGGCTATCCCTGTTGCAGTATAACCGTTCAATTTAAATAATCTGCCAAACGGCGTTAATTCGGGATAAGTGTAATGACATGTACTGCACGATATATTCGTTTGACGAGCAAAGTTTGGTATTGCGTAAGACGAAGTGCTCAACAGCATCGGCAAGATTATAACAAATGCGATAATAAGTTTAAGATTTTTTGTTTTTTTCGTTTTTGGAAACATTTCGGTACTCCTCTCATATTTTTAAAAAATAAGAATAATGATTCACGGTTCCCCATGAAGTTGAATGATTAAAATCTAATTTGGAAAACAATGACGAGCAAGTAAGTAAAATTTTCAAAGAACGGATCTGTTTTTTTTAGAAATCATTCTATCCGGATCAAAACCGCATTACATCAAGAACTCAATTGATTTTGATCTGCTTTATCGCTGTTAAAAAACAATTTTTGCTTGATCTTTTTAATTTGTCGATCCAGAAAAAAGAGATATCCTGCAATACCAACCCATATAATTAGAAAAACAATCAATAAAATATCTTTTTTCATAATAACCTTCTTCCTTTAATTGACACGATTTATTCTTCTCTTTCTGATAATGGCCTAAAATTCATCTCTTTTCTTTGCCGCTTAGCGACTTGTGACTGAATCATCGCCCTTTAAGTTTTGATACCGACTTTCCTATCCGGCAATTTCAGAAATTATCCTGTCTCTTTTTTGCCAATAGATTGTTTTTAATTTTCTCCAGATCCACTCTCAAACGCAGCAGCCAATAATAAAACAAAGTAAATCCAAAAATTGATGAGAAAAAGATTAGTTTTATTTTCGGTGACATGATGCTGCCGGTTTGCGTTGTAAAAACCGGATTTTGCGGATGCAGTGTAAACAATATTCTCGGCACAACAAAAATCAGAAACGGCACTGTGATAAATGCCAGGATCGAGTAAACGGCCGATATTTGCGCCTTTTGTTCGCGTGACTCAAGGGCCGACCGCAGGGCAAAATAGGCCGCATAGATCATCAGCAAAACAACAATCGATGTTTCCCTTGGATCCCAATTCCAGAAAGCGCCCCATTCGACTTTCGCCCAGAGTGATCCCGTTATCGTCGCTAAAATGCTGAATAAAAAACCGATTTCCACCGAAGAAATCGCCCAGATATCATACACCAATTTTTTAGTGCGCAAATACAGGATACCTGAAATTGCGGCTAACAAAAATGCAAGCGAAGCCACCCACGACATGGGCACATGATAAAATATTACACGGGAGGTGCTTTTAAATCCGGCCGCCTCCGGTGTCAGATACAGGGAGCCGATTATGACGAATATCATCCAGAAAAATGTAAAAATCTTCATTGCTGCCAGCCATTTGTTACTTTGATTTTTTTTCATAATATCCACACAAATTCAAAAAGTAAAATTGACGCCGTAACAATCACAATTATAAACAAAAGCAACATCTGAATTTCATCCATGCCGGCCGAAATTGAACTCCCCTGAATCGCTAATGCCGTTCCCTGAATCGACAGAATCAAAACAGGCAGCATAACAGGAAAAGACAGAACGGCAAATAAGGCCCCTTTCGCACTGGTGCGGGAGATGATGGCCGCCATAATAGTCGCCACGGCGGAAACCCCCGTACTGCCGAGTACGATCATCAGGATAAATACGGGCAGATTGCCCACCGACATATCCATAAAAACCACATAAAGAGGGATAAGAATTAATTCCAACCCCAACAATAATAGGATATTGAACAGCAATTTACCCAAATAGATGGCAACAGGCGGTGCAACCAGTTTCAGTGTGTCTGCCGTCTGCTGTTCTTCTTCCCGTACAAAAACATGAGAAAGCCCTGTCATGGCCGAGAAAAAAATGATGATCCATAGAAGTGACGATAAAATATTCTGACTTAATTCAGCCGCACCTATGGAAAAGCTAACCACCACTAAAGTAGTGATGGCAAACAAAAAGATTGCATTAATCGCATAACGCGTGCGAAATTCCTGATGCAGATCCTTCTGTAAAATATAAAACGATTTATACAGCAAGCCGGATTTTCTTATCACCAAATTTTATCTCTTCAGGATTATTTGTTGCAAAAATTAAGATATTGCTTCTCTTTTGCTCTTCCATTACATCGTAAATAATTCTTTCGCCGGATTCATCAAGATTAGAAACCGGCTCATCCAGGATCAAAATAGGCGGGCTGTGAAGCAAGGCACAGACATACTTCATCCGCTGTAACATGCCGGAAGAATACGTGCGCAGCTCGTCGAATTCACGGCCGGCCAAGCCGAATTTTTTCATCAGTATTTTGAAATGACCGTGATCGACATTTAAACCGCGTATTTTTCTGAAGAAGGCATAATTTTCAAAAGCAGTGAGATTATTATAAAGCTGTAAATAGGGGCCGACCATACCAATAGACGAATAGAGCTGGCCGGCCATTTTAGTTTCATTGCCGTAATAAAATTCTACTTTACCTTCAATCGGATGTAAGAGGTTGCAGACAATTCGAATAAGCGTTGTTTTCCCCGAACCGTTAGGACCGACCAAAACAAGGGATTCACCGCTTTTTATCTCAAAAGACAATTTTCTAAAAATCGTTCTCTGATTAAACGCCTGAGTAATGCCGGTTCCGATAATCTTCCACATATTTCTATTCAATCAATTAAAAAAATAAATTCTGGTTCAGGCCGATTACACACCTAATTATTGTGCCTCTATTCTTCTACAATCAGTTTACCGTGAATCATGTTCATATCGCAATGGAAATCAAATTCCCCCACCTTGTCCGGCAGAAGCTCGATTACCGTATTTTGAAAAGCGGGGAGCTCCCTTCGCACCCGAAAATCGGGAAAGACCACAACCTCTGAACACGATGCTGTCTCTTCCCTGTAAAAATTCAATTTTACGGTCTTATCCTTTTTCACCACAATTAAATCCGGCTCATAGCCGCCTTTTACGGAAATTTTAATTTCCTGAACGCCTTCTGTGTCTTCTGCACGAACCGTTTTTCGCTTGTACAGAAAGAAATACCAGATCACTCCGGCCGCAAGGAACAGGCCTGAAATCGAAACGATAATTTGATCTAAACGCATGATATATCTCCAATTAAATTTTTATTCAGTTGCTTTAAATCTTCGCAGCCGCAAAGAATTACTCACCACGGTGACACTACTGGCTGCCATTGCAGCGGAAGCGATAATCGGACTTAACAATATACCGAAGAACGGGTACAGAATACCGGCGGCTACAGGGATACCCAATGAATTGTAGAAAAATGAACCGAACAGGTTTTGTCTAATATTGCGCATCGTGGCCTTACTCAATTGAATGGCGGTCGCGACGCTGGTCAGTTTTCCTTTGATTAACGTAATTTCACTGGCTTCCATAGCCACATCGGTGCCCGTACCGATGGCAATACCGACATCGGCCTGAGCCAGAGCAGGCGCGTCATTTAAACCGTCACCCACCATGCCGACGATATGCCCTTCCTGCTGTAATTGTTTCACGTATTTTGCCTTTTCATTCGGCAGTACCTCAGCAAACATCCTGTCGATACCAACCTGTTTTGCTATGGCTTCTGCTGTTTTGCTATTGTCTCCGGTGATCATAATGACTTCCAATCCAATATCTTTCAACCGGCGAATAGCTTCTTTCGAGTCCTCTTTTATGGGATCTGCGACCGCCAGGATTCCCGACAGTCTTTGATTGACCGCCACAAAAATGGGCGTCTTCCCCTGCTCTGCGAACGTCCTTGATTCATCCAGCACGTCCTTTAGATCTATTTGATAACTTTCCATCAATTTCAAATTGCCGAGCAATACGGTTTGTCCATCGATCTCCCCCTTTACGCCCAAGCCCGGAATCGCTGAAAAATCTGTTGCCTTGGCAATTTTTAACCCTTTTTCATCAGCACTTTCCACAATCGCCTCCCCAAGCGGATGTTCGGAAGATTTCTCAAGTGCTGCGGACATGGCCAGCAGATCATCGGCGGCCATTCCATTCAAGGATACAACATCGGTCACATCCGGTTTTCCCAGCGTAATCGTACCGGTTTTATCGAGGACGATTGCCGTTAATTTATGCGCGGTTTCAAGTGCCTCACCGCCTTTTATCAGAATGCCGTTTTCAGCGCCCTTGCCCGTACCCACCATTATTGAAGTGGGTGTAGCCAGACCCAGCGCACACGGACAGGCAATAATCAAGACGGTAACAAACGTGATCAGAGCGAAAGTCAGTTGCGGAGCAGGCCCGAAATCATACCAGACGATAAAAGTCATAATCGCTGTCACGATGACAATCGGGACAAAATAACCGGAGATCACATCCGCCAGCCGCTGAATGGGTGCTTTGGTACTTTGCGCCTCCTGCACCATCTTAACAATCTGCGACAGCATGGTATCCTTACCCACTTTCGCCGCTTTGAATTTAAATGAACCGATTTTGTTAATTGTGGCGCCGATCACTTCGTCTCCCGCCGATTTCTTTGCAGGCGTCGGCTCACCGGTGATCATCGATTCATCTACGGTTGAACTGCCCTCCTGCACGATGCCGTCTACCGGTATCTTTTCACCGGGACGCACAACAACAATATCTCCGACCAGAACTTCTTCCACCGGAACATCCAGTTCTTTTCCATTGCGGACTACTCTGGCCGTTTTTGCCTGCAGCCCCATTAGCCGCTTAATCGCCTCCGATGTCCTTCCTTTGGCTTTCGCTTCCAACAATTTTCCAATGAGAATCAGTGCAATAATAATGGCCGTTGTGTCATAAAAAACATTTCGCAGATTCTGCGGAAAGAGGCCCGGTAAAAAGGTCGCGGCAAACGAGTAAAGAAAGGCAGCACCTGTGCCCACCCCGATTAAAGTATTCATATCCGCCGAGTGATGGCGGAAGGCCCGCCAGGTGCCGATGTAAAATTGCGAACCGCTAAATAACAGCACCGGAACCGTCAGCGCAAAAAGGATGATCCAGCGGGTTTGCTGCGGCACAGCCGCCCACGCCGGAAACCATTCCGGAAATGAGCCGATCAGTATCGGTACCGAAAGAATCGCTGCCAGAAGAAATTTACGCCACAGCTTCTTGTACTCCGCCTCATGCTGCATCTTTTCCCGGTCCTCCGGTATTTCATCCCCTATTTGAACCGTCTGGTAACCCAAATCCTTAATTGTTTTTTTGATTTCGGCCAGTTGGATCATCTCCGGCAGATACTCGATTCTTGCTTCTTCAGTCCCCGGATTTACAGTCGCCTTTAAAACACCCGGGATCTCTTTTAACGCCTTTTCGATTTTGTCCACACAGGAGGCACAGGACATCCCCTTAATTCCGATGCGCAGCACCGCGCCGCCTGTCTGGTACCCTGCGGATTCTATCGCTTTCAATAAATCCGGCGAGGTAATTTTTTGTGCATCATAGACTACATGGGCTCTTTGATTTGCATAATTAACGGATGCCTTCTGCACACCGGCGACATCCTTCAATGACTTTTCAATGGTTACAGCACAGGAGGCGCAGCTCATCCCAATAATTGGAATTTCAAGCTTTAAATAATCAGCCTTATTGCTGAAGCCCGTTAAGGCCGTAACCTGTTTTTTCTCGGGAATTAATTCCTTTGACGAAGTGGATCCGGAATTGATGTATTTCTCAGGATTCTGCCGAAATTTTTCCATGCAGGAATCCGAACAGAAAAAATAATTTTCACCCTTATGTTCCAGATGACCCATTGCCCCTTCGGAGTCGATTTCCATACCGCAGATTGGATCAGTAACTTTCATGATATCTTTCCTTATATTTATCTAACACACAAACCTTCCATTCGATTACATCAATCTTTATGCCATCAATATTAATTTATCAAAATATCGGTTCTTCAAACCGCTCTTGGAATCTGTTTTTATCGCCGCAGATTAATATCTATTTAATAATATATTATTTATAAAACTAAAAAACAAGGGGAGACCCAGTCGAGTACAAAACGGAGAAATAAAGAGCAGGCCTTTACATTAATTTTTTAAAAACGAATCAAATCATATTATAGATTATTCTACAATCATAGAGAATATTCTGCGTTTTTGATGTGGAATATTCTTCATCAATAAACAACCCGGAATTTTTCACAGGTAAAATGCTGCAGAATTGGTTTATCCCCTTGTTTTTTCGGAGTCATTATTTTCATCTTTATTATAATCTTTTATTGCCGAAAATGGTATATTTATTGCTGGAAACTGTATACTAAAGTAATACTTGAAAACCGGGACAAGACACAACTTATTTTGGATCCGGAATTTGTTTCTGTGAAAATCTTCGATGTTTTTGAATCGTTCAAGCGGATGTTATTTCGCCCTCTGCGAGGGCTTTGGATTTACTTGATGAAATTCTATTTCTTTCTTTTCTTTTTCTCCACAGACTAACCTCTGTGGTTACCATAGTTTCTTTTTTTTCTCCACAGACTAACACCTGTGGTTACCCTTTTTCATCCGCTGCGCGGATTACAAGACGGAATAAAAATTTTAGGGCGGTTCGCCGAATCGCCCTAAAAATCATTGCAACGAGTGGCTTAAAAATGAGCCAATGGAAATAGAAAAATAATAAATTACAATTGGTGAGTGAATAGAAAGAGATCAAAATGAAAAAAAGAACAAAATATTCTATCGGTGTTGTCATTATTCTGTTTGCATTTGCCATTCTTCTGTATAAGGGTTTGAGCAAATCGATGATGGCTTATATGAATGTAAGCGATATTGGCAAGATTGAATCTTTTAATAAAGATTCAATTATGCAGGTTACCGGCATTGTGGTACCCGGGACAATCCAAAATGATTCAACAAAACAGCAAATCTCATTTATGCTGCGGGATTTGAAAAAGCCGAAACAGGTCATTCAGGTTAATTACGCCGGTTTGATACCCGACAGTTTTAAGCCGGGGTTACAGGTGGTCGTGATCGGCATCATTAAAAACAAGATTATTCAGGCTCAGAGGATCCTGACAAAATGCCCATCAAAATATAATAAAAATGATGAACGGGAGTTAAAAAATGATTGAATTAGGCAGTATTGGTTTGAAATTAAGTCTCGTATTCTCTATATACATTATTATTGCATCATTTACGGGAATTAAAAATAGAATGGGGCAATTTCTGGTCAGCAGCCACCGGGCAATTTACAGTTCATTTTTGCTGATTTCGCTGGCCATGATCATTCTTACTCAGGCATTAATTACAAAAAATTATGAGCTTAAATATGTGGCTGAACATGTGAGCAATCATCTGCCCGTATTTTATGCGATTACGGCACTCTGGGCCGGCCAATCGGGTTCGCTGCTTTTGTGGGTCTGGCTGCTTTCACTTTTTGGTGTGATCGTTGTTCTGCAGAATCGGCATAAAAGTCAAAACCAATACACACTTCCGTATGTTAACCTTGTGCTGGGCTCTATCCAGCTATTTTTTCTTATTATACTTGTATTTACCAGTGACCCTTTTGAAAAAGCGACGTTTCATATTTTAGAGGGACAGGGTTTAAACCCATTGCTGCAGAATCCGGGTATGATTTTCCACCCGCCGACTTTATATCTGGGTTATGTCGGTTTTGCCATACCGTTTGCATTCGCCATTGCGGCGTTAATAACAAGAAGATTAGATAATGAATGGATTAAAACAACCCGCCGGTGGACGTTATTTTCCTGGCTTTTCCTCAGCATCGGCATATTGCTGGGTGCCAAATGGGCCTATGTGGAACTGGGATGGGGCGGCTATTGGGCCTGGGATCCCGTTGAAAACGCTTCACTGCTTCCATGGTTAACCGGAACAGCCTTTTTGCATTCCGTCATGATCCAGGAACGAAAGGACATGTTAAAAATCTGGAATATGGTACTTATTGTGCTGACCTTTCTGCTGACAATATTCGGCACTTTCGTGACACGAAGCGGCATTATTTCATCGGTTCACTCATTCGGCAATTCCAACTTAGGGCCGTTATTTCTTCTTTTCATGTTCTGGGCTATCGTTAGTGCAACCTATTTAATCATTTCCCGCCGCGAGGATTTGCGCAGCCGAAATCAACTCGATTCCGTTCTTTCCAGGGAATCAAGTTTCCTTTTTAACAATTTGATATTTGTTGCCGCCACTTTTGCTATATTATGGGGAACGCTGTTTCCCATTATTTCAGAGGCGGTACGGGGAATAAAGATTACCGTCGGGCCTCCTTTTTTCAATACCGTTAATGTCCCGATTGCAATCGCCTTAATCTTACTCACCGGGATATGCCCTCTCATTTCCTGGCGCAAAGCAACCATGAACAATTTTTTACGCAATTTCCTGATTCCATCTGCGGTATTTTTCACGGCATTGATTCTGCTTTTTGCTGTGGGCATCCGAAAAGTCGCTCCGCTGTTAACATTCAGTCTCAGTGCGTTTGTATTAACTTCAATATTTTTTGAATTTTACCGAGGTACCCTTTCCCGCATACGTTACCACGATGAAAATATCTTCACCGGTTTTAAAAACCTGATATTCAAACACCGGAAGCGCTACGGCGGTTATGTCGTTCATACCGGAATGATTTTAATTTTTATCGGCATCGCCGGATCATCCTCATTCAAAACGGAAAAGGAAAAAACAATGAAAAAGGGGGATACAATCAAGATTGCCAACTACGAATTAACCTTCACAGGATTAGATCAATATAATACGCCAAATGCGCAGGTCAGCACAGCCTCATTTCGAATAAAAAACGGCAATAAATATGAAGGCCTCGCCACCCCGTCCAAACATTACCATCCGCTGCAAAAACAGACCATGACAGAGGTTTACATATCTTCCAATTTAAGGGAGGATCTCTATTTAATCCTGGGAAGTATCAACACAAATGGCTCCGTTTTTATTAAAGCCGAGATTATTCCATTGGTAGCCTGGATCTGGATTGGCGGTTATATTCTCATCGTAGGGACACTTTTCGCGATGTGGCCGTCAAAAAAGAAAAAATCATTTTTAGAAACCAAACCACTTGCGAAGAAAAACAAAGAATTTGTTCAACTTCCGCAGGTTTAATCGAATTAGCTTGAGGCCGTTATGAAAAAATTATATCCAGTCATGGTAATCAGTCTTCTTCTGATTTTCCCATTATCCGTTATAGGAAATATTTCCATGAATGAGGTTCAAAAAGCTTTAATATGCCAATGTTCATGTCAAATGGCGCTCAATAATTGTGAGTGCGGAACTGCGGCACAAATGCGCTCACAAATTACCGGTATGATCAACCGCGGCTTTACAAAAAACCAGATTCTTGCAGTTTTTGTAAAACAGTACGGCGAGAAAGTCCTTTCCGCCCCTATTAAAAAGGGCTTCAATTTAACGGCATGGATATTACCCTTTTTGCTGCCCATTATCGCCGGATTTCTATTAATTAAAGGGATACGCCGGTGGAGCAAAAAACAGAAAGATGAGGATCAATCAGATGAAGAGACTCTGGATAAAAAAGATGCGGATCAGCTAAAAAAAGAATTGGATCAGTTTGAAGAAGGAGAAGATTCATGACGTTTATCATTCCAGGCATAATAAGCGCTGTTTTATTAACTTATGTTTTTTATCCGTTATCACAGGAAAAATATCGTTTCTCTTACATCCCGGAGGGAATGATTCCTTTCCGCCTGGTAAAATTGGAACAAAAGAAGAACGAGCTTCTGGCCACACTAAAAGAGATTGAATTTGAGCACCAGATGGGAAAAACCTCTTTGCCGGATTATAATCGTTTAAAACAAAAATATGAGATTGAAACCGTGCAGGTCATAAAAGAGCTGGAGAAAGATGAGGCTCATTCCGGGAAAAGAGCAACTATTGAAGAAAAAATTAAGGCTTATCGTCAAAAAATAAAAGATAGGAAAAACGAACCGGACAATTTCAGAAAGAACTCAAAATGAAAAAATTTATCTTTGCTATATGGGTTAGTCTGTTTATTTTTAGCGGAATAGCTGAAAGCGGTGAAATTAGAGGGACAGTTCAAAATGGGACCAAAGGTTTTCCTGTTCCGGATACACTTTCTATATCTCTAAACCGCTATAAGGGCGGGCAGCAGGACAATCAATTTCACCCGAAAGTCACGATCAGGAAACATAACAAGTTCGTTTTTAAAAATCTGACAGAAGATTCAGAATATGTTTATGAACCGATGGTCTATTATAAAGGCGTTAAGTACTATGGTGAGGCGAAAAAAATTTCAACCAAAATGCCTGTGGCAGAATCGCGTGTTTTTATTTACGAAACCAGCCGCAGTGATTCAGCCGTATCCGCATTAATTCATCATCTCTTCATCCGGCCGGCGATAGGTTTTATCCAGGTTGACGAGATGATTGTGCTGGAAAATAAAAGCGATCGAACATACATAGGACCGGCGGTACCGGGAAAAAAATTTCATACCCTCAATTATCGATTACCGCCAAATGCATCAAAAGTTCAATTGGGCACGGGGTTGATGTCCTGCTGTATCATATTTGTGCCGGGCGGTTTTTATGATACGATGGAATTGCTGCCGGGGAAAAAGGAAATCGATTATTCTTACACCATCAAAACGCCTAAAAAAGAGCTTGATTTGATCAAACCGCTTACCATCCCGACAGCCGTTTTCGATGTTTTTGTCACTGATCCGGATATTCAAATTTCCGGGAAAGGATTTTCCGAAATACCGGTCAAGGATTCAAAGTTCAGACGATTTGCAGCAGAACGCTTTAAAGCAGGACAAAATGTCGTGCTTCATATCACCGGCCTGAAGGGTGAATCAACCGATATCGGCAACATTTTGATGTTCGTTTTTATTGGACTTTTATTACTGGTCGTCATCATTGTTGCCAAAAGGATTAAAAAGGAAGACAAGTTGCCCGTCACGCCGACACCTCAAAAAGACACCAGTTTGTCCGATTATTTTCTGCAGCAAATTGCCGAACTGGATGAAGCATTTGCAGACAAAAAGTTAGAGGAAAGCGAATACCATGATAAGCGTAAGGAACTATTGTCAATGTTAGATAAATTGGAGGAAGAATAAAAAGTCATGGTATTCCGTAATTGGGTTTTTTAATTAAATTTTGGGAGTGGATTTATCCATTGTAAAAAATAAAAATATGGTTCATCGCGAAAATGCGTGCATTTTAAACGACTGGCAGCGATCGTTCCGGACAAAAATGAAATGAACTATTGATTGCCGGAAATGCGTGAATTTGCGCTGCCATTGGATTATTCCTGAATAAAAGTGAAATTAAATTAAAATCCAAAAATCCGAATGTCAAATGAAGTTCAAAATTCAAATGCAAAACTGAAATATGATTTGGAGGAAAGGACAGCG
>BDTM01000078.1 GCA_002898015.1 bacterium BMS3Bbin03
GGCTTTGGGGCTGAATCGTTACGGAATAAAAAAAAGAACGGCCCACGAATTTTCACAAATTAAAAAAGGCAGGACGCTTTAGCGTCCTTTCTATTTTTAGCCCCGCGGTTTACCACGGGGTAACCCATTCAAAAGAGGCAAATGAAAAAGACCGGAAGATAATAAAAATTATACGTAATGCGGGTTTCAATATTCTATTGAAAGATTATTCAGGTAATGAAAATTAGTCGTAAATTAAAAATTAGGTGCAGTAAAATCCTGCACGATGCGTGGCCGGACCGATGGCAGTCTTTTTTTGCGGCCCACCCGTAAGTGAGGTTTTGCATGCGTTTTTATTTTCGGCTTGATTTACGTCAAATAATTTAATATATTCAAAATTCAATAAGTATCTTCGGGGCAGAGTGAAATTCCTGACCGGCGGTGAGAGCCCGCGAGTCGCTTGAAGCGACAGATCCGGCGAAATCCCGGAGCCGACGGTGACAGTCCGGATGAGAGAAGATACGCGAGAGAGATTTTTTGGAACTAAATCTTACTTTTTGCAGCCCCGAAGTGTATTCGGGGCTTTTTTTTGTGTGAAGGGTTATGATTTCAGAGGATCAAAAATGGATGCGCCGGGCGCTGCGATTGGCCCGGAACGGCCTGGGAAAAACCGCGCCTAATCCGGTTGTCGGGGCAGTCCTGACAAAAAACGGCCGTTTAATCGGGAAAGGGTACCACAAAAATTTCGGCGGCCCGCACGCAGAAGTTTTCGCTCTGAATGAGGCGGGCCGGGAGGCTGAGGGAGCGGTTCTTTATGTCACGCTGGAGCCCTGTACACATTACGGAAAAACGCCTCCCTGTGTGGATCGCATTATTTCCCACGGCCTGAAACGGGTCGTGATCGCCGCAAAAGATCCGAATCCGCTGGTAGATGGAAAAGGTATTGAAAAACTTCGGTCGGCCGGAATTGAGGTGGCCGTGGGCGTCGAAGGTGCGCGTGCGCGCAGGCTGAATGAAGCCTTTTTCAAATATATAAAAACCGGGCTTCCTTTTGTAACGCTGAAGCTGGCTCAGACACTCGACGGAAAGATTGCCGCACCCAACGGAGACTCGCGCTGGATTTCCGGGGAAGCTTCCCGAAAATTGGTGCACCGGTGGCGCGCACAGGCGGATGCCGTTTTGGCCGGGATCGGAACGGTGCTTCAGGATGATCCCGAGCTGACGGTTCGCCTGGTGAGGGGAAGAAATCCCAAAAGGATTGTGCTTGATCCGGATTTACAAATCCCCGTCTCGGCAAAATTGGTCAGTGATTCCGGGGCAGAAAATACAATTATTTTTACGGCAAGCCGAAATCGGCAAAAAATTGAAGCGCTGGAAAAAAGGAATGTGAAACTCGAGCATTGTGAAAAGGAGCCTTCGGGATTTTTTGATCTTAAAAAAATTGCGAAGCGCCTGCCGGGGCTGAATATTCTTTCGGTTCTGGTAGAGGGGGGCAGCGGTGTGTTTTCATCCTTTCTGCGGCAGGGCTTTTGGGATCGCTTGTACGTGTTTCAGGCACCCCTGATTTTAGGCAGCGGAATCGGGCCGTTCGACGGCATCAAAAAAGAGAAACTGAATGAGGCTTTCCGGCTTGAACGCGTGTCGTTAAAGCGGGTGGGGCAGGATGTCCTTTTTAAATTTGAGCCTTTGCGGGCAGACAGGACACTGGATTTTTAAAAGGAAAGTTTTATGTTTACGGGTCTTGTTGAAACAATTGGGAAAATTACAAAAATTCAACCGCAGGGAGCCGGCAAGCGGTTTGAAATATCGGCCCCGGACATTGCGCAGGAACTTGCTTCGGGAGAAAGCATTTCGGTCAATGGCGTCTGTCTGACGGTTGTGAATTTAAATCCGGAACGCTTTGAATGTGACGTCATTCAGGAAACTCTCCTAAGAACTACTTTAAATGGTTTGAAGGTTGGAGACCCGGTCAATCTGGAACGTGCACTGCGCCTGTCGGACAGATTGGGAGGCCATTTTGTGCAGGGTCACATCGACGGTACGGGTGAAATCGAATCGTTTGACCGGGATGAGGCGGGCAATTTCAGACTCAGAATTCGGCTTCCGGACGCATTACAAAAATTTGTGATGGAAAAAGGATCCATTGCGATCGACGGCGTCAGCTTGACCATTGCCCGGCTGTGGGATTCGGGTGTTGAAATTGCGCTTATCCCGTTTACGGCGGCACATACGCTGTTCGGAACAAAGTCACGACGGGACCGGGTTAATGTCGAGATCGATTTGCTGGCAAAATATGTGTACCGTTTTTTAAAATATAAGGACACGGGGGATGCCGCTCAAATAACGGAAGACTGGCTGCGAAAAATTGGATTTTAAAAAGGAACAGATACAACATGAGTGAATTTAATAACATCGAAGAAGCGATAGAAGCCATCAAAAAGGGTGAAATCATCATTGTGGTGGACGACGAAGACCGGGAAAATGAAGGCGATTTTATCATGGCCGCCCAAAAGGTCACACCGGAGGCGATAAACTTTATGGCAAAACACGGGCGCGGCCTGATTTGTGTGCCGATGACACAGGACCGGCTTCATGAATTGGACCTTCAGCCAATGGTGACGGAAAACACGGCCCATCTCGGCACCTCGTTTACCGTTTCCGTGGACGCCAAAAAAGAGGTCACGACCGGGATTTCGGCACACGACCGGTCCAAAACGATTCAGGATTTGATCAATCCGAAAACAAAGCCTTCAGACCTGGCGCGTCCCGGACATATTTTCCCCCTGCGCGCGGTGAAAGGCGGCGTGCTCCGGCGCGCGGGACACACGGAAGCCGTCGTGGATTTAGCCCGTCTTGCGGGATTGTACCCGGCGGGCGTGCTTTGTGAAATCATGGATGATGACGGCACAATGGCCCGTGTGCCGAAGCTTCTGGATATTGCCGGGAAGTTTCAATTGAAAATCATTACCATTCGGGATTTAATTGAATACCGGCGCCGGAAGGAACATCTCGTTCGGGAGGCGGCTGTGGCCAACCTTCCTACACGGTTCGGAGAATTTGTGATCCACATTTATGAGAGCGCCATCGATCCGAATGACCATGTGGCACTTGTCAAGGGCGAAATCGACCCCGAAAAGCCGATTTTGGTGCGCGTGCACTCGCAGTGTTTAACGGGAGATATTTTTCATTCGCTCCGGTGCGACTGCGGAGACCAACTGGAAAAGGCACTTCAGAGGATTAAAAAAGAAGGGCAGGGGGTTTTATTGTACATGCGCCAGGAGGGCAGGGGAATTGGTCTGGCGAACAAAATCAAAGCCTACCACCTGCAGGAACACGGAAAAGACACCGTCGAGGCCAATGAAGCACTCGGGTTTAAGCCCGACCTGCGGGATTACGGAATCGGTGCGCAGATTCTCCTGGATCTCGGCGTGCGAAAAATCCGGCTGATGACAAACAATCCCAAAAAAATTGTCGGACTAAAAGGGTACGGACTTGAGATTGTCGAAAGAGTACCCCTTGAAGCGACTCCAAATCCTTTAAATATTGGGTACTTGCAAACCAAACGGGATAAATTGGGGCATCTCATTTTAAATGGCGACAGCCCTGAAAAAGACGTCAAAAAGGAAACCCCAAAATGATTTTTATCCCTTGATTTTTGAACGGATTCATTTTACATTTAACTAAAATCTTTCAGGAGGCAATATGTCGAATTTACTCGAAGGCCGGTTGAATGCCGCCGGAAAACGGTTTGGTTTTGTGGCTGCTCGTTTTAATAATTTGGTGGTGCAAAAATTGGTGGAAGGCGCGACCGACTGCATTGTACGGCACGGCGGCGAGGAGAACGACATCGATGTGGCCTGGGTCCCGGGGGCCTTCGAAATCCCGATTGCCGCACAAAAAATGGCGCATTCCGGAAAATACGATGCGGTGATCTGTCTGGGGGCCGTCATTCGCGGCGCCACTCCGCATTTTGAATACATCGCCGCAGAGGTCACAAAAGGCATCGCCCAGATTAATCTTCAAACGGGGTTTCCGACGATTTACGGAATTATTACGGCGGACACGCTTGAACAGGCGCTGGAACGCGCCGGCACAAAAATGGGAAACAAAGGCTGGGATGCGGCTTTATCTGCAATTGAAATGATCGATCTTCTTCCCCAAATTGAAGGAAAGTAATTTGAAAAATCGGAAATTAATCCCGGGTGCATTTTTTTTAGGCTTCATTTTAATCATATTACCGGCGGTGACTATTCTTGCAGATGTGGGGGACTGGCAGACATTCACAAATAAATCGTCTATCCGCGGCCTCATCGAATTCAATCAAAAAGCCTGGTGTGCCACGAACGGCGGCGTGGCCGTCTTTTCATCGGACGGCTCCGAAGCGCTTTCGATGACCAACACGGAAGGCCTCAGTTCCAACGATGTTTCGCATGTGGCTGTGGATCACAATGGGAATATCTGGTTTGGATTCAGCAACGGCATCATCGATATTTACAATCCTGCGAATCAGAGCATTAAGGTGATCGATGATTTTGTCCGGAATCAAATCAAAAGCATTGTCCCAATGGGCGACAGTGTTTTTATCGGGCTGAACATCGGCGTCAGCCTTTTCCTGCTCGATAAAATGGAAGTTAAAGAGACCTATAAGAATCTGGGACAATTTCCTGTGGAAACGGGAGTGAAGGCGATTGCCGTCGATTATCCGTATATTTGGGTCGGGACACCCAACGGCGTGGCACGGGCGGATTTACGGCAGAGTAACTTAATGGCACCGCAAAGCTGGGAGAATTTTACGGCCAATCAGGGACTGCCTTCCCAGGGTATTACGGCGTTGTTTGCAAAGGATTCCACAATTCTTGCCGGAACCAACTTTGGTACGGCAAGATTTGATCACGGCAACTGGGTGTACGCCTCTCTGGGGCTGGGAAACAGCGGCGTTCACCAATTTTTCCGGAAAAAGGGAAAGATCTACGCCGTCATCGATGCCGGTGTTTATGAATATGATCCGCCCGTAAGCTGGAAACTGATAATCGGCGGCTTCGGCAGGGCGACCTCTATGGCAGTCGATTCTTCGGGCATTTTCTGGATCGGTACCCAGACGCGCGGTGTGGTCCGGTATAATCCGAAGACGGATTCCATGAAAACCATTCTGCCCAATGGGCCCGGCGGAAATAATTTTATGGCCCTGGTGGTCGATCAGAATAATAACTTGTGGACGGGTTCGGCGTACAGTTACGGGTGGGGGTTCGGAAAATTTGACGGCCAAACCTGGACCAATTTTACACGTAAGAACACCGGGATTCCATCGAATGACGTGGATGCCTCTGCGGTCGATCTTTCGAATCACGTCTGGTTGGGGACCTGGGGCAGGGGGGTTTATTTGGTCACAGGAGACAGTCCCGTCAAATATTTCAATGCTTCCAACGGCTACCTTGTCGGAATCCGGACGGATACCCGATATGCGGTCGTGACGGACATAAAAGTGGAAAAAACCGGTACCGTCTGGATGTTAAATTATTTTGCGTACAATCAGAATGTGCTTGTCGCCATGACGCCCGATTCGCAGTGGGTGTATTTTTCGACATCCGAATTGGGCTTAAAATCGACAAAGGTCACCTGTCTGCTCATCGATCACCGCGGCTGGAAGTGGATCGGGACAGAAGACCGGGGCATTAGCGTGTTTACAGACAACGGCACCCCTTTGGATAAATCCGATGATCAGATAAAAGGAGATTTAACCACCGTGGACGGTCTGGAGAGCAATTCGATTGCGGCAATTGCCGAAGATGATTTCGGCACGATCTGGATCGGAACGAAAGAAGGGCTGGATTTTTACCTGGATGGAAAGGTGCAGCCGCGCTACGGCCTGATTACAAATGACATTAACTGCATTACAATCGATCCCCGCAACAACAAATGGATTGGCACCAGTTCGGGACTGAGTATGCTGGATCCGGATGGGTACCGCTGGACCCATTACACAACCGACAACAGTCCCATTGCCGGCAATAATGTGCACGGTGTGGCGTTTAATCCCCGGACCGGCGAACTTTTTGTCGGCACAACAGAAGGACTTTCCCGCTTTCAAACCCCTTACATTGCACCCAGGAACGATTTATCCCAATTGCGTGTGTATCCGAATCCCTATTTAATCGGTTCAGGAACCAACAGATTGGTGGTCGACGGTCTGGCGCGCGCGAGCAGCGTCACAATTTTTACGGCTGCCGGAAGACTGGTAAAATCATTTCCGGAGGATCAAGTCCTGGGCGCCAGAATTTCCTGGGACGGAAGAGATGAAAAGGGAGAATGGGTGGCGAGCGGGATTTACATTGTGGTGGCCGCCACTGCCGACGGAAAATCCAATGCGGCAAAATTTGCCATTGTGAGAAAATAAGTCACATGCTTACGACGCTGTCTATCAAAAACTTCGCTCTTTTTCATGAAGTAACGGTTTCATTCCAAAAGGGATTGAATATCATTACCGGGGAAACGGGCGCCGGTAAATCGCTCATTGTGGATGCTCTGAATCTGCTGTTGGGGGAAAAAACGGACGCTTCCGTTCTCAGAAAAGACGCGCGGAAAGCCATCGTTGAAGGGGTGTTCTCGCTTGATTTGCCTGAAGCCGCTTCGTTCCTTCGGGAACATGATCTGGACGTATTCGACCATGAAGTTCATATTCGGCGGGAGGTGAATACTTCCGGACGCTCACGATCCTTCATAAACGACACACCGGTTACAATGGAATCTTTGCGCCGGTTCGGAGAGCTGCTGGTTGATCTTCACGGGCAGCATGAACACCAGTCTTTATTAAAAATCGAAAAGCACATCGACTATCTGGACGCCTTTGCGGGGCTCGAATCCCGCGTGGTTCAAATTGGGCTGATCTACAAAAAAATAAAATCCTTGAAAAAAGACCTGCAGGAACTGATTCAAAAGGGACATCAGCTTCGGGAACGCCGTGATTACCTGCAATTCCAGTTTAATGAAATCAACAACATAAATCCGGCTGCAGAAGAAGATGAGGAACTGGAACAGGAAGAGCGCATTCTGGCCAACAGCGAGAAGCTCTTCGGGATGAGCTCCGAGGCCTACGCCATTCTTTATGAAGACGAGCGGTCTGTTTATGAGATGCTCACCCGCATCGAAGAAATCCTCTCCGAGCTCCAAAGCATCGATTCACGCTTTCAGGAATATTTGAAATTAAGCACGGATGCAAAAATCAACGCGGATGAAATTGCCAAATATCTCCAGCATTACACGACCACTTTTGAGTTTAACCCGGAGCGTCTGGAAGAGATACGCGACCGTTTGAGCGCGCTCTCACGTCTGAAAAAGAAATACGGTCCGACCCTTCAGGCCGTCCTCGAGAAAAGGACCGTGTTGGAAAAAGAATTGCGGTTGGTCGATAATGTGGACGGAGAAATTGAAAATCTTCAGAAGAGAATCGAGGCAGAAAGTCGCCGCTATTTTGAATTGGCTCGATCACTTTCAAATGCGAGAAAGACAGCCGCAAAGCATTTAAGATCGGAAATTGAACACGTCCTGCACAAGCTCGGCATGGAGAAAGCGGTCTTTGTCGTTCGGGTGGATTCACCTGAAAATGAGAAAGGCTGGCTGCAGATCGGAGAGAAGACGTACCAGGGTTCGGCAAAAGGGATCGACAGCGTCAGTTTTTTCATCTCTGCGAACCCCGGCGAAGCGCCGAAGGAACTCTTGAAAATAGCCTCCGGAGGAGAGATTTCGCGGGTCATGCTGGCCATAAAATCGGTGCTGGCGGAAAAGGACAACATTCCGGTCCTGGTTTTCGATGAAATTGACAGCGGCATTTCCGGACGCATTGCACAGACCATCGGGAAACAACTGCAAGCATTGGCGCAAAGTCATCAGATTATTTGCATTACCCATTTGCCTCAAATTGCGAGTGCGGGCCATGCCCACTACACGGTTGAGAAAATAATTGAAGAGAACCGGACACGAACAAAAGTGCGGGCCTTAAAAACCGGTGAGCGTGCCGTTGAAATTGCCAAACTGATTGGCGGCGAAAGAATCAGTGACGTCAATTTAAAGAGTGCAGAAGAATTGCTGAAAACATTTGAGAATTAACAGAGGCCGTTATGTTTAAGTTTGTGATAAATGGGGGAAAAACACTTCATGGGAAACTGGCTGTCGGCGGGAGCAAAAATGCAACACTTCCGTTAATGGCGGCCACGCTTTTGGCCAGGGGCAAGTATGTGATCGAGGGAATCCCGATCCTGCGGGATGTGATGACGATGAAACAATTGATGGAAACGATCGGGGTCTCGATTGAATTTAAGAATCACCGGATGGTCGTCGATTCTTCCGATTATGACAATTTGGAAGCGCCTTATGAACTGGTCAAAAAAATGCGTGCGTCGATTTATGTGCTGGGACCGCTTTTGGCCAAAAACGGATATGCCAAAGTCTCCCTGCCGGGCGGATGTGCCTGGGGGCCGAGACCCGTCAATTTCCATATCGAAAGTCTAAAAAAAATGGGCGCCGCGATCGACCTTGAACAGGGTTATATTGTGGCAAAGGCGGATCGATTAAAAGGGACATTGATTGCGTTCGATTATCCCAGTGTCGGTGCTACCGGAAATGTGCTGATGGCGGCCGCGCTTGCCGAAGGCACAACCGTCATTCAGAATGCGGCCATGGAGCCTGAGATTATCAACCTGGTCGAATTCCTGAATGCGATGGGGGCGAGAATCAGCGGAACCGGCACCAATCGTCTTGAAATTAACGGTGTCGATGCGCTTCATCCCGCCAATGCCGCCGTCATTCCGGATCGCATCGAAGCCGGCACATTCTTGGTCGCCGCGGCAATTACCGGGGGAGATATTGTCCTTGAACGCGTAGAGCCCAATCATTTAACGGCCGTGCTGTCGAAATTAAAGGATACCGGTGCGGAAATTGCCGTAGAGGATTCCACCATTTCGCTTTCGGCGGGTCAAAAAATTCTTTCGGTAAATGTCTCCACGGCGGTTTATCCCGGCTTTCCCACGGACATGCAGGCGCAGTGGATGGCGCTCATGTGTGTGGCCGACAACACGAGTATTATTGCGGACACCGTCTACACGGATCGATTTGCCCACGTGCCTGAATTGATACGCCTGGGTGCCAGAATTCGGGTGGAGGGCAATGCCGCCGCCGTAAAAGGCGTCAAAAGATTGACCGGCGCCACAGTGATGTCGACAGATTTGCGGGCCAGCGCCTCTTTAATATTGGCCGGGCTCGTCGCCGAGGGTACAACCGAGGTTTTAAGGATTTACCACATCGACCGGGGATACGAAGCGATAGAGAAAAAACTTCAGGCCGTTGGTGCAGATATCCGGCGTATCCGGACAGAAGATTTTTAAGATTGATGATTTACACTATTTTCATTATTAAACTTGCTTTTTTTCAAAATAAGTCGTAAATTCTGAATAATTGAAAAGGAGGAAGAATGGCTGCAAATGTAGGTTCTACCGATCGAGTGATTCGTTTGATTATCGGGATTGTGCTTTTGGTGTTGGCGTTTGCGGTAGTTAACGGCAGTGTGTGGGAATGGATTTTTATTGGTGTCGGCGCCCTTGCTGTATTTACAGCGCTGACTCGGTTCTGTGCGCTGTATCCGCTTTTTAAAATTAATACGGCAAAGAAAAAATAGATTTGTCATTAAAAATGATTCAAGTCTAAAATTGACCAAACAGGAGGAATTTGAAAATGGCATTAATGATTACGGAAGAATGCATCAATTGTGGTGCATGTGAGCCAGAGTGCCCAAATGAAGCAATTTATGAAGGTGGAGTTCCGTGGGAATTGAATGGTGAAACGCACGATCCCATTTCAGACGATATTTATTACATTGTTCCGGAAAAATGCACCGAATGTGTCGGGCATTATGACGAATCACAATGTGCCTCCGTATGTCCTGTAGATTGCTGCGTTCCTGATCCGAAACATCAGGAGGACCATGCCACGCTCCTTGAAAAAGTGAGAAAGTTACACCCGGATCAAAATTTCGATTAATTCATCACATAAGGTGAAAATTTATAAGGGATTCCTGAATGATTTAAAAGGAATCCCTTTTTTTGTTCATCCTAAAAAGGCGTACATTTTCTCATAAAAATATAAGGTTCATCCTAAGTTTTTTGTTTTAAAAATTAGTGAAAAATTCGTGCACATTCGTGGGCCTTTTTCTTCCCACGAATTGACACGAACGAACACGAAAAAAAGAGTCCGCATTTTGCTGACACCAAATACCAAATTCAAAAACGCCGATGTCCAATAAAATCTTCACCCCGTTAGATAAAATATTTGCATTTTTTATCCATAGTCAGACACCCTTCTGTTTCTGAAAAATCATATTATCCTGTTCAGTATCTAACGGGGCAAGAATAACTCAATAACAAAACTTATTGTTTCTGTTTTGGACGAAGAACCTCCTGAAATTGCTCCCTGTCATTTTTTGCCCGATCCCCAGTGAAACTTTGCCATCCACACGCCGATGGAATCCTGAGCATCGCGATAGGGTTTGGCGGAGCGGATAAAATTCTGCATGAGAATTGAGAAGGCAAGCACATCCCCGTCCTGAGTGGACGCATAGCCGGAAAGAGAAGAGACGCCGAGCAGTGATCCGGTTTTCGCACGCAATTTCCCCTGAGCCGCCGTTCCGGTCATTCTGTTTTGAATGGTGCCGTCCACGCCGGCAATGGGCAGAGAAGACAAATACTCGGAACCGACAGCAAAATCATGGTACATGTAAGTCAGGAGGCTGGTGATCAAGTCTGCCGTAATCACATCGTATCGGGACACGCCGGAACCATCGACCACATAATAGGACAGAGAGTCGATTCCGATCTGCTGCAGGAAATTCCGCATGGCCTGTAATCCTTTTTTTGCGGAACCGGGTTCACCTCCCGTGACGGCGCCGATGGTTTTCAGCAGCAATTCTGCAGAAAGGTTATCGCTGATTTTGTTTGTATTCTCGACGATATTGGTCAAGGGCTGTGACCGGTGAACAGCCAGCGTTTCGGCCCCGTCGGGGGTTTTGCCTTTCAGGATAGTGCCGTGCAGATCGATCCCATTTTGAGCCAGGAGTTCTTTAAAGACCGTCACCGTGTAAAGCGTCGGATCCTCGATGTTTATTTTAATTTGATACAGGGGTGCATTTATCGGCAGCGTATCCCGGACCGTGATGATGTTTTCACCGGTCATCCATTTTCTGCTGATTTTTAAATTATCCGTCTGTGAGGAATCTCCTGTGATGCCGTTATTTTCAACGGAGACATAGTTGGTCTCCGGCAGTAAGAACAGCTTTACTTTGTCGAATAAATGATCGGAAGGTTTTGCAAACACGTCCACGCAATTGTCATTTAATGTGAGTGCGCTCAAATGTGCGGCATAATCATCGGGGTCGTCGTCCCACATCCAGCCTCTGCCTCTCGGGAGGCTGTCCAGGAAGGCGGCATCGGCCACGAGATTTCCGTTTATCTTTTTGATGCCGAGAAAGACGAGTTGATCGATCAAATCCCGCAAGTCCTCTGAAATCAAATCCGGATCGCCGCCCCCTTTTAAAAAAAGATCACCCTGAATTATTGAATCCTGAACCGTCGAACGGACTGCCAGCAGGCGTGTGTCGAATCTGTAATTGGGTCCCAGAATTTTTAAGGCTGATGCCGTTGTAAGAAGTTTCATATTGGAAGCCGGATTCATCAGCAGGCGGCTGTTTCGCTCGTAAATCACCCGATTCCGGGTCAAAGAGATAATCTTCACGGCTGTCTGTGTCTGATTGAACAGGGGTGAGGCGAGCAGAGAATCAATTTTGGCGCTAAGCTTATAAACCGGATGGATGACCGGCGCCGGTTTTTCCAGGGGCCGTAACCCGGCGCAGGAACTCACAGAAATAATAAAGAACAGAAGAATCGCAAAACGGGCGACATTTGGTTTTGATTTCATTTGTACACTTCCTGAAGGGTTAATTATTCGTATCATCGATGAGGTGACTCTAATAACCGCGAACGACCCAAATGATCCGAATTTTAATTCCATTAATTTCAATAAAATCAATTCGTGAAAATTAGTGGGCAACATTTTTTTAAAATAGGCGCATTGACCTAAATCTGTTTGTCATTTTACAATATTCCCCGGAGAAAATCAAGCCTTTTTTGTATTATTGCGAAGATGTCGGTTGTTCTCACATCGTTATAAATGGTGCCGACACAACATCAAAAAAGAAAGGTCCACGAATTATCACGAATTAAAAAAGGCAGGACGCTTCAGCGTCCTTTCTATTCCCGGCTCCGCGGTTTACAACGGGGCAGCCAAAGCTCACAGCCAAAAACTTTTATTAATAATATGATAGAAAAATAATCAACACACTATTTGACCGGTGCCCCCATTTTTTTCCTTCCATAATTCATTATTCCTTGTTGAATATTGGATATTCAATAATACCCCAACTAATGATCTTTCCATCCTGTTTAATTCATAAAATTTCAGAGAGACGTAACAAATCACAAAGAAATAATGAGTTATGGTTTTGCCCAATGAAAACAATATTTTTTTGGTCTCCGTTACACGGTCCTATTTATACTTTTATTTTTCAAGACTTTGCGGTCTTTGCGCGCTTTGCGAGAGAATAATTCGGGCTATGAAGGAAAGATCAGAAATTTATTTGTGAGATGTCCTTTTTTTTGCGGTCCAGCCGTAAATAAAGTTTTACAAATTTTATTAGAAAGACTTGCTAAACGGCGGAAATAATTGTAATTTTAAATGAAGCATTTTTGATCTCTGCTGCCGGGTGCAGTGATGCCGTCATTTAAGCACATGGGTGATTAAAAAAAGGCCTGCAAAAATGGATCGACGAAAGTTTTTGGAAAAATCGATATTGGGCGGTGCGGCTTTGGGAATTTCAGCCGCGTCCCCGCTGGCACCGGGTTTTGCGGCCGCGCAAAAGAAAACCGGTGTAAAAGATTTAATCGATCAAAAGCATATTTTCGAGGCAAAAGAGGCGCAATTCTATAAAAAGCTGGAACACGGCAAGATCCGGTGCCATATTTGTCCCAGGAAATGCGAGGTCGACAACATGGAGCGCGGGTTCTGCGGCAACCGGGAGAATCGGGACGGGACGTACTACGTGCTGGCTTACGGCAATCCCTGTGCGGCACACATCGATCCGATCGAAAAAAAGCCGTTCTTTCATTTTCTCCCGGGAACACAGGCGTTTTCCATTGCCACTGCGGGGTGCAACCTCGTCTGTAAATTCTGCCAGAACTGGCAAATCTCACAGTTTCGTCCGGAACAGACGGAAAACATTTTTCTGCCTCCGGACAAAGCGGCCGGTATCGCAAAAGAACGGCGGATCACGTCGATTGCCTACACGTACGCAGAGCCGGTTGTGTTTTACGAATATATGTACGACACGTCGATCGAGGCCCGCAGAAACGGCGTGAAAAGCGTGATGGTTTCGGCGGGTTTCATTAACCCCGACCCGATGCGCAAATTGGTGAAAAAATTAGATGCCGTTAAGATCGACCTCAAAGCCTTTACGGAAAAATATTACCAAGAGGTCTGCTCGGCAGAATTAAAACCGGTTCTGCAGACCCTCGAAGTGTTAAAAGATGAAAAAATCTGGTTTGAAATTGTGTATCTCGTGGTTCCGACCTTGAATGATTCCCGGGAAGAGGTTAGAAATATGAGCCGGTGGATCATGAAAACGCTTGGCCCGGACGTGCCGCTGCATTTTTCCCGTTTTTATCCCCAGTACATGCTGAAGAATCTGCCGCCGACACCGGTGTCCACGCTGGAGACCCTGCGGAAAACGGCCATGGATGAGGGGATCGATTATGTGTATATTGGCAATGTCCCGGGAAACAAGGCGGAAAGTACCTATTGTCCGCACTGCGGCAAAAGGTTAATTTACCGCATCGGGTATCAGGTGATCGAAAATAAAATTAAAAACGGTGCGTGTCCCTACTGCCGCACAAAAATCCCGGGCGTGTGGATATAAGTCGATTCACGATTCGCAATTGCAAAATTGACACGGAGTTTTGCCGAAAATGCAAGAGACGGGAATTGTTCTAAGCGTGCATGGAAAGGAAGCCGAGGTGGAATTGACGCCGGCGTCTTCCTGTGCCGGTTGTGCCCTCAATTCTAATTGCAATCCGGAGAAGGTGCAAAAACCAAGAATCACGGTTACAAATTCAATCCATGCCGGTGTGGGGGACTGGGTTAAACTGGAAATGAATCCCGGCGCTCCCGTTGCATCCGCCTTTCTTATTTTTACCTTCTCACTCTTCGGCCTGGTTCTCGGCTATTTCGCAGGACATCCTTTCGGCGCGTTATGGGAAATTATCGGGGCCGGCAGCGGTTTTGCCCTGTTTTTGGGCACGATAAAGCTGATGCATCCTATCCTTAAAAAGCGGCGGCGCTTCCGGCCGATGGTGATTCAAATATTGAGCAACGCCATTCCGGTGGATATTGAAATCAAAAGAAATAATTCGGAAAAGAAGAGAACGGCCGTTGAAGATTAAGACGATCATTTTCTATTTTTGTCTCATCCCATTACTCGGACAATCGATGGCATTTCCGGAAACAAAGGGGATAACCGCGGAGGACGGGTGGGCTAAATTTGCAATTGATTTACCGCCGGGATCCGGCCGGACTATTGCGTTTACGGATAACCGTGAGACCTTTTTCTGGACAGAAAGCCATGCCTGGAATCACGACAGCCGTCAGGGACTCACCGGTTTCGCCCGTCATTTTCTTCAGGATTTTGCCGTCGCTTTTAACGGAATCGTTGTCCCCCGGAATCGGGCCCGCGTGCGGGTTTGGCCGGATCATTTTGTCCGGGAGTACTCGCAGGGATTCAGGGAAGACGTGCGGCTGCTTCGAAACCGGGGCGCTCTCCTGGTGACCTTACGGGCAAAGCGGAAGGCGGCGCTGGCATTTTCCCCCCTTTTTCTGAAGAACACAAACGCACTTAACTTCTCTTTCGATAAACCGTCGGCCACCTTTTTTATGAGCAATCAGGCCTATCTGAAAAACCCGGAAGACCGCCCGGCTTTATTGGCAATCGCCGCGTTAAACCCCTCCGTCTTCCGGTGGAATCAGGCACGCGCGGAAACCGGCACCGTTCCCGGATTGTACGCCCCCGCTCAATTTCGCCGTTCGCAAACCCGGGAAATGACGCTGGTGGCAGTTGCCGGACGAACGAGGGCCGGGGCGCTGGAAACCATCCGGTTCATCCGTGAAAATCTCACTGAAATTCTTAAAAAGCAGACGGAAGCGGTTCGGAAGTTTTACCGGCGTTCATATTTTCAGTCGAATCTGCCGGAATTTGATCAGGCTTTTTTCTGGGCGAAATGGTCTCTGAACGAGCTCATCATGCAGCAGGGGACAAAAGGCATTTTTGCCGGTCTGCCCTGGTTTGATAATTACTGGGGGCGGGACACCTTCATCTCACTGCCGGGTGCCACTTATACGCAGGGAAATATCGACGACGCCAAAACCATTCTGAGAAATTTCGCGCGCTTTCAATTACAGGATTCAACCGATCGAAAAGAGGGACGAATTCCGAACTGGATTACACCTTCCGATACCCTTTACAACACGGCGGACGGCACCTGGTGGTTCGTGCTTGAAATCCGGCATTATCTTCAATACACCGGGGATCGGGCATTTGCCCGAAAGATGTTCCCTGTGGTAAAAAAAGCGATTCAGGGAGCCATCCGGCACCGGGTCGATTCTCTTGGATTTTTAACGCACAAAAATGCTGAAACCTGGATGGATGCCAGAGGCCCTCGAGGCGCCTGGTCACCGAGGGGCAATCGGGCGGTGGAGATTCAGGTGTTGTGGTACCGGAGTTTACGGGCGGGAGAAACGATCGCCCGGCTGGTTCACGATGAAGAAAGTGCGCGCCGGTGGGGAAGGCTTGCGGCCAAAGTGAAACATAATTTTCAGGCATATTTCTGGAATGCGCATCAAAAAGATTTGTATGACCACTTGCTGCCGGATAGACAGCCGGATTTAAAGATCCGTCCCAATCAGATTTTTGGCGTCTCATTAACGGATTCTGCTCTCCTGCCCGCGGCCAAGCAGGCGGCTGTCCTTAAAACCGTGGTATCAAAATTGACGTTTCCCTACGGCGTGGCATCCTTAGCGCCCGGCGATTCCGATTTTCACCCGTATCATCATGCGGAGAAATATTACGTCCCGGATGCGGCCTACCACAACGGAACGGTCTGGCTCTGGCTCACCGGGCCGGTTGTGACGGCCTTGACAAAATTTAATCTGCCGGAGAAGGCATTTCCGCTCACCCAATCCCTGACCGGCATAATTTTGAACCGGGGCTGTGTGGGCACACTACCCGAACTGCTGGATGCGGAACCGCACCCGGACACAGCATTCCCGCGTCTGTCCGGTGCCTTTTCACAAGCCTGGAGTCTGGCGGAATTCATTCGAAATGTGTATCAGGATTACCTGGGATTCCACCCGGATCTGCTTTCGGGAAAAATTGTGTTCACACCCGGAATTCCCTCTGCGTTTCGCACCATCGACGCCGTGCTTTCCGCAGGAAACGTTCGGTTTGTGTTCTCTTATGAAAAACGCTCAAAAGGGACACGTTACAAATTTCATCCGATTGGAAAATTTAAATCATCCGTTCAATTTTTGATGAAGCTGCCTGCCGGCGATGCCGTGAAAGCCGAATTTGAGTTTCCTTACGACGGCAAAAACGATATTGTGGTCGAAGTGCCTTCGGGCACGGCACCGGCTGTTCAAGTGAACCGGAAATTAACTTTTTATCGTGAAAAAAGAATCAGGCGCCCCCGCTCGGCAGAGCTGTCATTTTTAAAACCTGCGGCAAAAAAAGACTGGCCTATTTTTCACAGGATTACTCACCCGCTGCTTTCTCCGGAGGAGGCGCTGCATAAAAACAGGGCGGCAAAGATCGTCATTTCGGCGGACGATCCGGCAGGGGATGACCGGGGTCCTACAGGAAAATACACTTATCCCACAAACGAGTGGTTTGAACCGGGCATTCTGGATTTGACGCATTTTGAAGTGGCCGAAGATGATTCCTTTATCTATTTTTCTCTAAAATTTCGCAACCTGGTCGATCCGGGATGGCACCCGGAATCAGGCTTTCAGCTTACCTACACGGCCATTGCCGTTCAAGAGGATTCCGCCTCTCCGGGTGCCGCTGAGGTCGGCATGAATGCCAATTACAAATTACCGGAACCGTTTAAATTTCAAAAAATAATCTATGTCGGCGGAGGCGTGCAATTGGAGGATGCACACGGAAAAATTCTCACTGAGTTTCGTCCGGAGCCCTGCGCCGCCTGCGAAAAATTGGGGAATGTCTCAAAAAAACGGGTTCGATTTTCAATACCGAAACATTATTTCAGGACGAATCCTAAAAATTGGCGGGCTGCCGTGCTGGTGGGGGCACAGGATGACCATGGGGGCGCCGGACTCGGAGAGTTCCGTGCGGTTGGCAGACGGGCGACGGAATGGAAAGGCGGCGGGGCGGATTCCGACGAGGGCGCCTGCCGCATTTATGATTTTTTCTTTGTGAAATAAAAACAGAGGTGTTCTATTTTGAAAGCAGCGTTTTTTAGAGGCCGGTTAGGGGGGGTAATCTTTTTTGCCGTTTTGATTTTCGGAACATTATCTTTTACAAAGGTACCCGCACCCATGAAAGTGATTCCCCATCGCTCGTTTTATCGATTGCCCGTTTCAAACGGGTTTGTAGCGGCCGCGTTTAATCTGAAGAAACAGGCCATCGACGGGTTCTGGCCGCACATCTACAAAATGATCGATCAAAACCGTCCGGTTGAAAACCTAATTTCCAACCTGACGTTTACGGTTTCGATGAACGGAAGTTCTTTGCAATTGTCGAAAATCACTTTTCTAAATGCCGGCTACATCAGCGGGACCGGCATTATTCGTGCAAAGTACGGTTGGCAAAACTGGGCGATCGATTTAACCCTGTTTGCCCCCATGGCGGGAAAACGGAAGGCGCTGGCCGTTATTTTCCGGGTGACGCCTCCGGCAGGGAACCGGTCAAAACGGGTGGATGTTCAAACGCTGCCGAAAAAAATCCCGGGCGTTGGAATTACCGAAAAATCCGGATGGGTGAAAAATCGTCTCTTTCAAAAAATGTTTGTTTTTTCGGTTCTGGATGAAAATCAAAATTCAGGCACCGGTTTAATGAATGAAGCACCGGGGGAATTTTTGCTTTCGGAAATAAAATGGTGGAAAAACTGGCAGGCATCGTCAAAAATTCCCGTCGGGTTGACGCTGAAACAGCGAAAATTATTCCTGCAGTCGCTTGTCATTTTAAAAATGGCGCAATGCCGGGAGGAAGGATTGTCGAGGGGGCAAATTCTGGCGAGTCTGCCGCCGGGCATGTGGAATATCGCCTGGGTGCGGGACGGCGCCTATTCTATTGCGGCTCTGACCAAATCCGGCCATCTCGAAGAGGCCAGACTCGGACTGGCGTTCATGCTCCGGGCAAAAAGCGGTTTTTACGAACATTTTATGTGGCACGGGAAAGATTACGGGGTCGGTGTGCCGTACCGGATTTCAGTGTGCCGTTATTTCGGATCGGGAAAGGAGGAGAGCGACTTCAACCAGAATGGCCCCAACATCGAGCTGGATGGATTCGGCCTGTTTTTGTCGGCGCTGGAAGACTATGTGAACGAATCCGATAATCTTCCCTTTTTAAGAAAATACTGGAACCGGGTGGCGGAACAGATCGCCGATCCGCTTCTGAAAAACATCGATTCTCTGCATGTGATTCGAGCCGAATCCGGCCCCTGGGAACGGCATTTGCCCGGGGCGCATTTTGCCTACACAACCGAGGCAGCCATTCGCGGATTTCAGGCGGCGGCGCATCTGGCAAACCGTTTGAAGGATCGAACCGCGGCGCAGAAGTATGAAAGAGCCGCTTCCGAATTGCGGGAAGGCTTTTTTAAGAATTTTGTAGATCCCAGGCGCCGAATTTTGAAGGGGAAATTAGAAGCCGCTTTTCCGGCCTATCTGGATGCGGCGGCGATCGAAGGCATCAATTGGGGAATTGTGGATGCCCGCTCCGATCTGTCCCAAAATACACTGCGTGTCTATTCTCAAAAGCTGCATTTAAAAAACAGAGATTACGGCTTTTGCCGCCTTTTAAGCTCCGACTGGTACGACAGTCAGGAATGGGTGTTTGTCGATTTTCGAATGGCGAAAGCGCTGCGAAGGGCGGGGGAGAAGGAGAAAGCGGACCGGATTGTGCATTGGATCGAGGAACAGGCCTACCGGAATTTTAATTTAATTGCAGAACTTTTTGAAGAAAATACGGCGGATTACAAAGGCGCCGTCCCGATGGCAGGCTACGGTGCCGGGGCGTATGTTCTGAATTTTGACAGCGATTCAGCCGCAACGCCGCCAAAATAGTGACGGAAGTTTTGCCTGATGAAAACATTATTTTTTGGTCTCCGTTACACCGTCCTATTTATACTTTTATTATTCAACATTTTGCGCGCTTTGCGAGAGAATAATTCAGGCTAAAGTCCTTGGAGAAGACACCAGACTTCGGATTCTTAATTTGTTTTTGCAAAGTAATGAAAAGATTTGTGTTTGTGAAATGGTCGATGCCTTGCTGCTGCCGCAGCACAAAATATCCAAAAGCCTGACGATGATGAAGCAGGCGGGATTGATGATATCGAACCAGCGGGGAACGTGGGTGTACTACCAGCCCAATCCCGAGCCGGAAAAATGCATGAGGGACTTGTTCGGGCTTATTATAAAGAGGCATTTCCGGATGATTTGCAGCGGCTGCAAAAAAGACTGTCTCTGAGGGAGGGGGGCCTATGCTTCATTGGATTTGCGCTAAGAGAAAAGGAAGTGAACAAATTCGATTTGTGCAAATTGAATTAAATCGACGCTTAAAAGTTTAAGCGTCGTTGCAGGGGTAATATTTTTCTTGACATTTTGATTTTTATTGATTACATTAATTGCACAATAATGCAATTAAACAAGGGAGTGATGGATGCCGCGTATTGGAAAAATGGGAATGGGCAGACGGATGATGGGGCCGATGATGGATCCCCGCAGCCGTTTTTTTATGGCCCTGGCCAGCGATCAAAGAATCAAAATACTAGAGCTTTTAAAAGAAGCTGAAAAAAGTTCTGCCGAGATTATCCAGGCGCTGGAATTGGATGCTTCGGTGATTTCCCGGCATTTGATGATACTGCGCAATGTCGGCCTTGTTGCAGCGCGCAAAGAAGGCGTGGCACTCTATTTTAGCATTGCCGATGATCGCGTTTACCGGATTGTTGATCTTGCGACCGAGGTGATCAAAGATTGGTTTGATCAGCATAGCGCTTTCTTTTAAAGATAGAGTGTGGGGCGCTGTATGCCGGATATAGGATGAAATACCACGATGCAGGAACTTGATAATTTTCATCCGTTATCCGGCAACAGAAATGAATTTGAAGGAAACTACTAAAAAGAAACGAGGAATAAAAACATGAAAATTGCATTGGTTACAAATGATGGAGAAACCATTAGCCAGCATTTTGGCAGGTCAAGGTACTATAAAATTTATACGGTTGCAGACAAGAAAGTAGCAAACACGGAAATGCGCGAAAGAGGAACCGGACATTTTGCGCAACAGCCGCAGCCGGTACATGACGAACCGCATACCGATCCCATGGGGCGGCACGGCTATGGCGCGGCTGCCGGCAGTCGTCATGGCATGATGGCAGCCGAAATATCGGATTGTGATATACTGATCGCCGGAGGCATGGGTTCCGGGGCCTATGAGAGCTTTAAAGCTGCCGGACTGGAGGTAATTCTAACCGATTACGACAGCATTGAAGAAGCAGTAACCGGTTACATTGAAGGAAAGATTAAAAATTTGTACGAAGAACGCACTGATTGAAAAAGCAGCTCCCGGCCGTTTTATGACTGCCGGGAAGCAACTTGTTTTTTTTTGAACTAATTATTGCATTATTGCGCAATGATAATTATAAACAAATTGAAAGGAGGTGAGCAACATGTACGGAATGCAACGTGGAATGGGCGGCTGTCATGGACAGGGAGCAGGCTACGGCATGGGTCCGGGTTTCAATCGAGGATTCTGGTTTGACCGGCCGGCATCCCTGCAGGATGAAGCTGAGTGGCTAAAGCGCTATCGCAACCGCCTGGAGTTTTACAAAAAAGATGTGGAAGCAGAACTCAAAGCGGTTGAGGAGCGAATTCAAACGTTGGAGAATAAAGACAAGTAATGATCAGACCCCGGATGCCTCGCCGGAGGCTCCGGGTGAAATATGGCAACCTCAGTACCAAGACCTCGGTTGTCGGCACGACGCCGGCTTTTCAGGAAATTCGTAATTTTTACATTCGCAAGGGGGAATTCTTTACCGATGAGGAAAATCGTGCTTCCCTGCGAGTGGCGGTTTTGGGACAAACGGTGATGAAAAATCTTTTTGAAAATGACGATCCCATTGGCGAAATGATCCGCATCAGGAAAATTCCCTTTAAAATTATCGGCGTAATGGAAGCCAAAGGCGTAGACATTAACGGTGTGGATCAGGACGATCAGATTATCATTCCCATTAATACCGCTCTCCGCAGAGTGTTTAACCTGACTTACCTGAACATGATTTATGCCCAGGCCAGGGATAGCCGATCAATCAATGCGGCAATCGCAGAGGTGACCGGGCTTCTCCGCGATCGGCATCATCCCGCCCGTCGCGCCTCACTTCTCGATCCGATTGAAGTGCTGCGTGCCTCCGCTGATTTGGATAAGACTGCATCTTTTACCGAAAAATTAAACGGGGTAAGCGTAAAAACAACCTTCCGTCCGGTAAGGGAATCCGTAAATATTTTTCGAATTTCCAGCGTTGATGAACCGCTTATAAGAAGTTTGTACTTTGGATAAGGGTAATAATTCTCTTTTAATCAACTTCATAATTTTAATATCTCGCTATTTGTTTTATGAGGTAAAAATAATAGATATTAGAGAAAGGTTCATCCTGAGTTTTTTGTTTTAAAAATTAGTGAAAAATTCGTGCCTATTCGCGGGCCTTTTTCTTCCCACGAGTCGACACCAATGGCAGCACAAATCCACACATTTCCGGCAATAAATAGTTCATTTCATTTCTAGATTTCCGGATTGTCTTCCTTCAGCTTTAAATAAGCCCGGTAAAAAATACGCCATTTGTGCCGGTCGTTTTCCGGATTTTTGCCGCCCGATTTCGACGTTTCGGCTTCGGTCTGCCGCAGCATCTCCGCCGAACTGATCTGAAATCTCGTCTCAAATTTTTTGAGATTGGTTTTTAAATCCTTAATAAATTCGTCATAAATCGGTTTTCGTTCCTTTTTCCGCTTCATCTTTTGCTCCAGTCTAAAAAACGAAGATTTTGCTTTTATAACAGGATATCGTCCAAAATAACCCCTTAAGACAAGTAAATGAAAATATTTCAATAAAACAATAGAATTAACTTGATTTTTTAAAAGATTCTGATTAATTTTGATTGTAAGAATTGGTTGAAAACCCGTTCTAAAAATTCAAAATAAAGTCTAAGAGCTCATGGCAGCTTCTGTATCACATAGAAGGGTTTCTGATAAAGAAGTATTTTGTTTATTGCGAAAAACACTCGCCTTTTTCCTTCGATTACAGGATTATTCACAGACCAACAGGATGTATCCCCGCACATTTAATTCCGGAACAAGCTTTTTTTTTGTGAAAAACGGTTGTGAAAAAACGAAGATTTTACCGGTAACACGCAAATCAATTATGGAGGCAAAATATGTTAATCCGTAAAGAGGACGCCCTTGAGTATCACAGCAAAGGGCGCAAGGGCAAAATTGAAGTCGTCAATACAAAACCCTGCAACACACAAAGAGATTTGTCGATGGCTTACACGCCCGGAGTGGCAATACCCTGCCTCGAGATCAAAAAGAATCCGCAGGATGTTTTCGAATATACAGCCAAGGGAAATTTGGTGGCGGTCGTCAGTAACGGCACGGCGGTTCTGGGATTGGGAGATATCGGTCCCGAAGCCGGAAAGCCGGTCATGGAGGGGAAGGGCATTCTGTTCAAGCGGTTTGCCGATGTGGATGTGTTCGACATCGAAGTAAATTCGCACAGCCCGGATGATATCATCAAACTCTGCGAATTGATCGAACCCACGTTCGGAGGGATTAATCTGGAAGACATTAAGGCGCCCGAATGTTTCTACATCGAAGAGACTTTGAAAAAGCGATTGAACATCCCCGTTTTTCATGACGATCAGCACGGAACGGCCATTATTTCAGGCGCAGCTTTATTAAATGCGCTGGAATTAACCGGAAAAGCGATCGAGGACATCGTCGTTGTGGTAAATGGCGCCGGTGCGGCCGGCATTGCCTGTGCGAAATTTTATATTCAATTGGGCGTTCGGAAAAAGAATATCATCATGTGTGATTCAAAAGGGGTGGTTTATAAAGGCCGGACGAACGGCATGAATCCCTATAAAGCTGAATTTGAAATCGAGACAGAGAAGCGTACGCTTGGCGATGCCATGGTCGATGCGGATGTTTTCATGGGTGTTTCTGTGGCAAATGTGGTGACGAAAGAGATGGTGAGATCGATGGCCGAAAAGCCCATTATTCTCGCGATGGCCAACCCGGACCCGGAGATTTCTTACGAGGATGCAAAAGAAGCCCGCTCCGATGTCATCATGGCCACAGGCCGGTCTGATTATCCCAATCAGGTGAACAATGTGCTCGGATTTCCGTTTATTTTCAGGGGGGCTTTAGATGTTCGGGCCAAAGGGATTAATGAAAAAATGAAAATAGCGGCCGCTCATGCATTGGCGAATCTGGCAAAAGAAGATGTACCGGATTCGGTTATTAAAGCGTACGGCGGCAAACCCATCACATTCGGGCCGGATTACATCATACCAAAGCCTCTGGACCCGCGTGTCCTGTTATGGGAAGCGCCGGCCGTGGCCAAAGCCGCCATGGAAACAGGCGTGGCCCGCATTCAGATCGACCTCGATAAATACAAAGAGCGCCTGACGGCCCTTCTCGGACGGTCACACGAAATCATGCGGATCATTCTGAATAAGGCTAAATTAAGCCCCAGACGGATTGTTTACCCGGAAGGGGAGGAGGAAAAAATCCTCCGGGCGGCTCAAATTCTGGTGGATGAAAATATTGCAAAGCCGGTTCTGCTGGGCAGGGAAAAGGTGATTCGTGAAAAAGCGAAAGAACTGCATCTTGAACTTCGGGGTGTCGAAATTGTGGATCCCTGGCACTATCCGAAATTAGACGATTATGTGCAGGAATTGTATAAATTGCGCCAGCGAAGGGGCGCCACTTTGGTCGAAGCCAAGGAACTCATGCGCGACAAGACGTATTTCGGGTCGATGATGGTACGCCAGGGAGATGTCGACGGCCTTATCTCCGGTTTAACCAAGCACTACCCCGCCACGATTCGACCGGCACTTCAAATTATAGGCGTCCGGGACGATATGACACGCGTTTCCGGACTCTACATTATTATCGGCCCGAAAGATATTTATTTCTTTGCCGACACCACCGTTAATATCGATCCCAGCGCCGAAGAGCTGGCCGAAATTGCAATTTGCTGCTCCGAAATTGCCAAACGCTTCGATGTGGAACCCCGTGTGGCGATGCTGTCCTTTTCAAACTTCGGCAGCACGAAACATCCCCATTCCGAAAAAATGGCACGCGCCGTCGATATCATTAAATCCAGAAAACCGAACTTAATTGTGGACGGCGAGATGCAGGCCGACACGGCGGTTGTGGCGGAAATTATTGAAAAGACCTATCCGTTCAGCGATCTGAAAGAACCGGCTAATGTATTGATTTTCCCGAATCTTGAAGCGGGTAATATTTCCTACAAATTGCTGCAGAGAATCGGCCATACGGATGCCATCGGGCCCATTCTAATGGGGATGAAACGGCCCGTTCACGTCCTGCAGCGCGGGGACGAGGTCAATGATATTGTGAATATGACGGCGATTGCTGTTGTCGATGCGCAGGAGCTTCCGTCGATGCACACGAAACAAAGCGAATAAAGTATTAATAAAAGTATTAATAATAGAGCCTGTTCGGATTAAACCGACTCTCAAATTTAAAAAGGAGGTGACCTTTATGATTAGAATCCTCATTGTGGAGGATGAAGAAAGCCTGCGTCTTTTGTATCAGGAAGAATTGGAACAAGAAGGTTATGAAGTGACCGTAGTGGAATCAGGTGAAGAAGCAATCAAAATTCTGGAAGAGGATTCAATAGATCTGGTGGTGCTGGATATTCGATTAACCGGCATGAACGGTCTGGAAGCACTTGAAGAAATGCTGTTGAAGAACCGGAATTTAAAAGTAATTATTAATACGGCTTATGCCAATTACAAAGACGACTTCAGCTCCTGGCTGGCCGATGCTTATCTTATTAAATCGTCGGACCTTGCAGAATTAAAAGAGACGATTAAGAATTTACTTGAGACGAAGGAATAAGTCTGCGCATGACTATCGGCGTTCTCAAAGAAGACTTTAAAAAAGAAGGCCGTGTCGCCCTGATTCCCGCCGCCGTGAAGGCTCTGGTTTCGAGGGGACATTCCGTATTTGTCCAGTCAGAGGCCGGTACCGGGAGCCGGTTTCATGATGAAGATTATGTAAAAGAGGGCGCGGGAATTGTCTACACGGAAGATGAGATTTTTGGCCGTTCCGACATCGTCCTGAAAATAGCGCCGCCCATTCGCAGCGACTATGAAAAGATGCAGGAGGGGCAGATTATTTTCTCCGCGTTTAATCTTGCCATAGCCCATCCGGAAAATGTGAAAATTCTCCTCGACAAAAAGATCACGGCCATCGGGTATGAAGTGATTCAGGAAGACGACGGTTCGCTGCCCATCCTCCTGCCGATGAGTGAAATTGCCGGCCAATTGAGTATTATTTCGGCTTCTCAATTTCTGCAATCCAATTACGGCGGAAGGGGCGTGTTGTTGGGAGGTCTGGCGGGCGTTCCGCCGGCAATTGTGGTGATTTTAGGCGCGGGCGTTTCGGGCACCTGTGCGGCCCGAACAGCCATCGGATTAGGCGCCCAGGTCATTATGCTCGATAAAAATATAAACCGGCTGCGTCGAATCGGTGAACTGTTTCAGCGCCAGGTGATCACCAGTGTGTCGAATCAGTATAATATTGAAAAGGCCATTAAATTCGCGGATGTTTTAATCGGCGCGGTTTTGGTCCCGGGACAACGCGCGCCCATATTAGTCACGCGTGGAATGGTGGCGCAAATGCGGCACAATTCGATCATTATCGACATTTCAATCGATCAGGGCGGGTGTGTTGAAACGTCCCGTCCCATCACGATTTTTGACCCCCCTTATATTGAAGAAAATGTGCTTCATTTTTCGGTGCCCAACATGCCGGCGATGGTCTCTCGAACAGCCGCCTACGCATTATCGAATGCGTCTTTCAGCTTTTTGCTGGAAGTGGTGGATAAAGGCCCCGGGAAGGCCATTCGGGAGAACAAAGCGCTGGCAAACGGCGTCTACACGTTCGGCGGATTCATGGTGAAAAAAGACCTGGCGCAGGGATTTCAGCTTCCGTTTAAAAATTTGAATGATCTGCTCTGATGGGCTGGATCGATCCCTACAGGGGGAAAGTCGTCTCGCCCGAAGAAGCGGTTTCAGTGGTCAAGAGCGGGGATCGTATTTACATGTCGGGCAATGCGGCCACACCTTACGTGCTGCTCGATGCGCTCGCCGAACGGAAAGATGAACTGCGGGATGTGGAATTGACGCATCTTTTGCTTTTGGGCAAGGATCCGCTCTCCGGACCCGGTATGGCGGGGCATTTTCGGCACCGTTCATTGTTTGTCGGCCCGGCGGACCGAAAAGCGGTTCATGAGGGCAGAGCGGATTATGTGCCCGTTTTCCTGAATGAAATTCCCGGTTTGTTTGCTTCCGGCATTCTGCCCATCGATGTGGCGGTGGTGCACACTTCCCGGCCGGACGAGCATGGGTTTCTATCCTACGGTGTGGAGACAATTGCCACGAAAGCGGCCGTTGAAAGTGCCAAGGTGGTCATCGCCCAGGTGAATGAGAAGATGCCGAGGGTTTTGGGCGATGCGTTTGTTCACATCTCACACGTGGACAGGATCGTCGAAGTTTCCGAAGCACTGCCGGTTCTGAAATCGGGGGACTATTCCGATGTGGAGAAAAAGATCGGGTATTCCATTGCGGAATTGGTCGAGGACGGCTCCACGGTTCAACTGGGCATCGGCGGTATTCCGAATGCCGTTTTGTTTTTCCTGAAAAGCAAGCGGGACCTGGGCATCCACACGGAAATGTGTTCCGACGGCATGATGGAGGCGATTGAATCCGGTGTGGTGACGGGCGCCAAAAAAACGCTGCACCGGGAAAAGGTCATTGCCACGCTCGTCATGGGCACAAAAAAACTCTACGATTTTGTGGACAACAATCCCATTTTTGAACTGCACCCGGTGAGTTACACCAATGATCCGTTTATCATCGCCCAAAACGATAAAATGGTTGCCGTAAATTCGGCCCTGGAAATCGATTTAACCGGACAGGTCTGTTCGGATTCAATCGGCTACCGGATTTATTCGGGTTTTGGGGGACAGGTGGATTTTATCCGCGGAGCCGCCCGCTCGAAAGGCGGAAAACCGGTCATCGCACTTCGTTCGACGGCCAAAGAGAATTCAATCTCCAGAATTGTGCCCCATTTAAGAGAAGGTGCCGGCGTTGTGACCTCCCGCGGGGATGTTCATTATGTGGTTACGGAATACGGCACGGCGTATTTGCACGGCAAGAGTATCCGGGAGCGGGCCGAAGCACTGATCGGGATCGCCCATCCGGACTTTCAGGAAAGCCTGCTGAAATTCGCCAAAGAGAGACATTATATTTCATAACAGCCTGTGGTGTCAATTCGCGGGAAGAAAAAGGCCCGCGAATGTGCACGAATTTTTCACTAATTTTTAAAACAAAAAACTCAGGATGAACCTTAATATTTTTATGATGAATCAAAATTGAAATGCAGGTCAAACCTCACTTACGGGCGGCTCGTAAAAAAAAGACCGGTATCTGCCAAATAAATTTCTTAAATCTGAAATTAGTCCTTGACAAAAAACTTTGATTTTT
>BDTM01000079.1 GCA_002898015.1 bacterium BMS3Bbin03
GACAGGAGTTCTGGGATTTGCGGAACGAATCGAATATGGACGTCTCCTACGGATTGTATCTGTATGTGGTCACCACGCCGAATGGCAAAGAAAAAGGGGGAAAATTTGCGATTGTGAGGTGAAAAAATTTAAAAGATTCACCGGAGAGCGCAAAAACGCCGGGGAAAAATGCCCAAAAAATTCGAGATGCCAACTTAAATACAGGAGTTTTCCAATGAAAAAAATCTTTGGCTTGATTGTATCATTAGTTATTTTCGTTCAAATGAGTGTTGCCCAAAATTTGGATCGAACCGGCACGGCTGCCGGACAGTTTTTAAAATTACAAACTTCTGCCCGGTCGGCTGCCTTGGGGGGGGCCTTTATAGCGGTTGAAAATGATCCGAATGTCATATCGATCAATCCTGCAGGCATCGCCGGAATTGCGGACAAAACTCTGACGCTTTCCCAGTTGTCATTGTATCTAAATTTAAATCAACAATCGGTAAAGTTTATTTATCCGCTCGGAGAAATGGGGGTTATCGGGTTTCAAGGAAACTATTTTGGCTCCGGAAGCATGGAGGTTACAACCGTGGCAAAGCCGGAAGGGACGGGTCATACGTTTCAAGCGACCAGTCTTTTAGCGGGATTGACCTATGCACGAATTATTACCGATCGTGTTTCACTGGGTGCAAGCGTCAAATTCATACAGGAATCTATCTATCATGAAGCTGCTCGGGCATTGGCATTTGATGCGGGAGCGATGGTGCACACCGGTTTTTATGGTATTATTTTGGGGATGAGTATCACAAATGCCGGCCAGCATCTCCGGATGCAGGGCTCAGACCTGTCTGTCTCAACGGGCAAAATCGGTGCAATGGGCGGAAGCTATCAGCTTCAAACTGAACCCTGGCCCCTGCCTACGGCGTACAATCTTGGAGCTTCGGTAAAAATACTGGGGCCTTCCGGGCAATTCTGGAAGAATAAACGTCATGAACTGTTCGTGACCACGCTTCTGGATGACGCCAACGATACGCCACTGCGCCTTAGTGCCGGACTGGAATATACCTGGCACCATATTATAGGTTTGCGAACCGGCTGGTACGGCAAACACAGTACCGCCCGGTTTGCCTTCGGTGGAGGGTTTCAATACCAGCTATCCTCGATTCTGGTCCGTTTCGATTACGCCATGACTTATTACGAGACACTGGCTGATACCCATCTGTTTACATTAACGGCAGTGTTCCTAAAATAAATGCACCGTTTAAATCGTTTTAAAATTATTTCTTAATGCGAACCTTTGGGTATAAATTTCACTGAAGAGGAATCCAATTATGAAGAAAATCACGGCCTTATTTGAAATTATATTTTTGCTTACTCTAATTTTATCCTGTAAGGAGAAAATTCCCCCAGGCCCCAAGCGTGGAGCGGTTTTGCAGGCAAAACTCCTCACGAAAAACGGAGTCACTCAATTCGCTCAGGCGGACAACCTTCTCAATCGATACGACCTCAAAAAAGGTGTCAGCCAGGAGGCGTACAATCAATTGATGGCCAGTGAGGTACCCTTCAAGATTTCGCTTCAAAATATCTTTGACGAAATTATTGACGGCACAAAGGATATTGAAATTTTAATCACAATCTGGGATGCCTCTCAAAAATGGGTGCGGCATCTCCATTATTCCGAGATTGATCCATCCGACAGCGTTTTGCTGCACCCCGGCGAGAATTATCAATTTTACACAGCCGATTCGCTGAAGTGGGAACAGAAGGATGATGAAGGAACGCCTATTTATCCGGTTGGCCACTATATGAAATACACGGTCTACCCTGTATTTCGAGACAGTGTCGTAATCGATTCCTCCGGATTAAAGCCAAAGAAGATTCATCGGCTCTGGGCCGATTGTGATACGGTTGCCGCTGTGCGGCTGGATTCGGTTGTGGCCTTTAAATCGCCAAAAATTGTGTATGCCACAGCCAGTGTGAAACTCTTCCGGGAATATGCGCCGGTTCAGACAGATACACTGATACTTCAAATCAAATATATTTTTCCCGGCAATATGTTAAAGAAAAAAAAGGGCTGTTACCCCGGTTTTCGGGGGAATGGAGGATAAGTTTTTTTGCAAAGGCGATTTGAAATCTGTTTGTCATTCGGGCTTTTAATATGGCACATCTTTTTATGAATTGGGGAAAACGGGTGGAGGTCATTTTGAATCACAAAACATTACTGGCATTTATTCTGATTTTTATTTCCGTCCACAGTTTGTGGGCCGGTACCACGGGCAAACTTGTCGGGCGCGTGACGGAAAAAGGCACACACAAGCCGCTGGAGGGAGTGAATGTTGTGATTGTGGGCACGTACTTTGGTGCCGCCACCGGCGCCAACGGCAAATTCGCCATTTACAACATCCCGGCCGGGGTCTACAATGTTCAGATTTCCATGATGGGTTACACGGTGGTTCATTACAAAAATGTGCGAATTATCATGGATTTAAAAACGGTATTAAACGTGCAAATGGAGCCGCGAGTTGTAAATCTTGGAAAAGAAGTAACGATTACAGCCGAGCGCCCCCTCTTACAGCCGGATATTACCGCAACCATGCACCAGATTTCCGGCACGCGATTCGATCAATTGCCGATTAATTCTTTTGAAGATGTTGTGGCACTGCAGCCCGGTGTTACGGCCGACGGCCACATCCGCGGGGGGCGTGAAACCGAGGTGCTTTATCTGGTGGACGGCCTGCCCATTCGGGAATCCATGAGTGGAGGATTGGGCAGTGAACTTCCAAATGGGTCGATTGTGGAAATGAGCGTCCAGACAGGAGGTTTCAATGCAGAATACGGCAATGCCATGTCCGGTGTGGTCAATATCGTGACCAAAAGCGGCACCAACCGCCACAAGCTCTGGCTTCGCGCCCTGGACGATCGTCTGGGCTATCAGCAATCCAATAAAACCCGTGAATATGAAGTTTACGGGTCGGGGCCCATTAAGAGAGGAAAGGCCTATTACTTTTTGTCTTCTAATTTAAGACTTTCGGATACCCGTTGGTGGCAAGACATGGTGCCCGTCTTTGGTTCTCCGATAGAGAAAAATCTGAATGTGATTTCCAAGCTGAGCTATCGATTTACAGAGAATATTCGCTGGATAAATCAATTTTTGTATTCCCGCTGGGATTGGAGGGAATACGAATTCCGCTGGCGGTACGATCTGCAGGGACTGCCGCCCCACAAAAAGCGATCGTACCGCTTTTCAACGGAAATTAGGCATATACTTTCGCGCAGAACATTTTATACCATTCAGTTGGCACGGTATAACATCCGGCGCCTTATTGGGCAGGGGGATAAAAACGATGTTAATCCGGATGAAGCTTATCAATACCAATTGCCTTGGTTGTATTTTATTATTTCGGGAAATCGTCTCTGGTGGCTGGATTCCAAAGAAATTAATACCGTGGTCAAAGGAGATTTTACGTCACAAATCACGCCCATTCATCAATTAAAGACTGGATTTGAGGGCACTTACTATAATTTAAGCAACGACCTGGTTAAATACGAGCCGCAGACCACTTTCTGGGGAAAGCCACTCATTGATCGTGCCTTAATGAACTTCAGCAGCCAATACCATTACGAACCCTGGCGGTTCTCATGGTATATTCAGGATAAGATTGATAACGATGTGATTGTGGCCAACGTGGGTATTCGTTACGACAGGCTCGATCCGCGTGCAAGACGTCCGGTTGTGGAATGGATTCCGGTCACGAAGAAGGAGTTCCGGCAGAAAATCAAGCGGTGGGTGCCGTCCAGCATCAAACAGCAGTGGAGCCCGCGTCTGGGGCTCTCGTTCGCGGTGGGTGAACATGGTTTCTTTTTTGTTAATTTTGGGTATTTTTTTCAAGTGCCGCTTTTTGATTATATGTACACCGGCCTGAAAACCAATCTGAAAAAAGGGCTGCGTGTGCTTTATGGAAATCCCGACCTGAAACCGGAATGCACGCAGGCTTTTGAAATAAGCTACAAACAGACGTTTCGCAAAGAGTGGTTGGTTTCAGTTACGCATTTTAAGAAGGATATTACAGGTCTGGTGGATACGAAAACTTTCCTGGCAACTGACAGCAAATCTCTGGACGACGGATTTACACAATACGTCAATATGGCCGGAGCCAGATCGTATGGAATCGAACTGATGGTCGAGAAAAAATACAGCCATTTTTATTCCGGGAAATTAAGTTACTCGTATATGATTGCCAAAGGTTACAGCGGTTCTGTAGATCAGGGGTTGAATTATTTGATGTGGGGATTCAAAATTCCGAACAAAGAGTATTATTTGAGCTGGGACCAACGACATACAGTGGTGGTTGACCTATTTCTGGGAAAACCTAAGAAGTACGGTGTCGATTTTGTCTGGCGATGGCATTCGCCCCGGCCGTACACCTATTATCCCTCGCGAACGGGATTTTTGCCGGATAAAAACATGCAGTTGGAACCAAACAACGCACGGATGTCGGATGTTTCCTATCTGAACGTTAAATTCCTGTGGACTCATATTTTCGGAGGAAAATACCCTTTTACGGCCTATCTGGATTTCCGGAATATTCTGAATCGGAGCAATCTGCTGTGGGTAGATTCCAGCGGGCGTCCCGGTGGCGAATTAGGTGATCCTGCGGCATGGTCTGTGGGGCGTCGGGCATATCTGGGAATGAAGTTGGGGATTCGATGAGAATATTCATTTAAGGCTGCCGGGGAACATTCTAAAAGAAGGAGGCGGGGGAGGTTTACGGGAACGAAAAATCTTTCGCTGCTGAAGTAAAGGGGTGATTTAAGAGGGCGGGCTGAGCGCCTGCCCTTTTTAAAATTCCAGTCGCCAAGCAGCAA
>BDTM01000080.1 GCA_002898015.1 bacterium BMS3Bbin03
ATGACGGCCACAATCCCGTGACTGTAGCTGCGAACCTTCAGGGGCACACCTTCGGTCAGGCGCTTCAAAAGCGATCCGGCCGTACCCAGATAGAGCAAAATCACCGGCCGGGGTTTGCCGTTGATCCTGCGGGACTCCACAATGCTCCAGTAGGTGTGCCCGCGCAATGTTCTTTTTTGAAGAGTAGCCATAATTAGTGTATACATTATACACAATAATTGATTATTTGTCAAGTCTTTTTTTGTCATTATCATAATTATTATTTAATATATAAACAATTATATCAACAATATCGCCCTATATCGCCATAAGAAAATTGAATAATAATCTTGTAAATGAATTCATTATTAGTGTATACATTATTATCGCCCCTTTTGTGGCTTTTATCTTTTTGTTATTATTGGTCTTATACATCTAATGAAGTGATGCATAACAGATAATTTAATAAACTCACGCTAGAGGGTAAAACATTGATGGAGCTTGGATTTGTTTTTAGAGGTCACAGATTTCTATATCTGGCAGTCGATCATTTCCGTGAAGCAGAAAGAGTATTTAAAGAATTAAACTTCAACCAGGGATTGGTAATGGCTTTATATGAAAGAGCTAACACATATCTTTCTTTAAAAATGACTAAAGAAATTCATGCTTTGATCGAACAAATTGAGGTATTAACGCCCCCGGATTCCATAATGCGTTCATTTTTATATAATTTACGATACTGCCTTCATAATCAAAACAAGAATTTTCCGGAAGCAATGGACTGTGCCAATTTATTATTGGACTTCTTCAAAAAGGCTCATGATAAAAGGGGAGAAGTTGAGAGTCTTGAAAAGATAGCATCTGTTTATTATAATCTTTCAAAATTGGAGCCAGCAAAAAAATATGGAGAAAAAGCTTTGATAATAGCGGAAGAAATTGGAGATAAACTTCTACAGGACATTTGTAAAAAACTACTTCAAGATATTGACCATATAATAAAAAACAATATTGATCTATATGAATTAAGAAAGAATGAAGACGATGACACCCGAAAAAATTAAACAACTTCCAACAATACTTCATATCTTAGATATGATTGCCGGCGAAGAAGAAAGACTTAGAAATAACGTAAGATGGAATTTATTATCAAATTTGGGGGCTGAAGACAAATTTGAAATTAAGTCTGAAACACCCAACGGCCCTTGTGTTTTACAACCCACATCTTCTTGTTTTAATTCTTATTTTCGTGGACAGCCTCAATATTATGAAGATTGCATTCCTACTATATTTCGGAACAAAGAAAAAGATAATATTGACCGGTTTATTGATCGCATTCGTTCGTCTGAATTTGAACTATTACTCCAAACCCATCCATTTGTTCAATTAATATACAATGAAGGTATTGTATTTAAGAATTTTGGGAAAGATGTTTTAGTATCACTAAAAGTAGATTATTTGGGATTGGCTCAGCATTATGAATTAGATACTGACATGTTGGATTTTACAAACGACAAATGGGTAGCAGCGTTTTTTGCTACGTGCATAAAAAAAAATAATAGGTATATTCCAATGGATTCAGAGGGCTATGGGATTATTTACAGATATAGTCTTACGCCTGAACATTTTTTACCTGAAAAGCATAATTCAATTAAAAGCAAAAAAATTTCAGTTATCGGCTTACAACCATTTAAAAGACCAGGAGAACAAAAAGGGTTTGCATTAAAAATAGAAGAAGGTGAAAATCTGAATAATGTTAGTGGAATACAAAAATATTTATTTCGCCACGATAAATTAGCCGCAGAAATTATTTATAACAGAATGAATCAAGGGGAAAATTTATTTCCTTACGATGAATTAGAAGAATTAGCCAAAAAAATAAAAAGCAGCAAGAGAATTTCTAATAATGCTTTTGAGCTTGCGTGTAAAAAATATCCTGTTGAGCAAATGAATGAAGAAAAACTTCGTGAGGTATGTATTGGTAAAGGCATTAAATTTGTAAACTGTCCGGTTGTACGTTTTTCAAAAGATATTAAAAGAAATTTTCTGACAGATTGGAAAAAGAAAGGAGAAAGGGAGTTCTTCTCAAAAATAGTGCATAAACAATATTTTTAACATCCGGAGTAATTATACTTCGGTGTACATGAATTACAATTCAAGAAATTTATGTGTCAAAATAAAATTAGTTTTTGCTAAAGAATAAAGGAATAATTAAAAATTACAGCAAAAAGCTAAGAGATATTAAACTATTGGAACCCTTTGAATGACTCTAAAATGATATTGATATTTTAACTCTTAGTCGCTCCACCAACAGCAAAAAACGTTGGTTCATTATGAAAGAAACTTCGGGTAGTTTCTTAGAAGAAAAAAAGATATAACAACCGCTAACAATGCATAAAAATAATAGCCGAAATAGTAGTGAATTCAAGGGTTGCAGCCCGCTTCAACATTGTTGTAAATTGAAAGATTAGAGTTCCGCAGTCGACTGCTATTCTTATACTCACCGTTGTGCAATATTGGAAAAACAAAATGGGCATAGTATCAATAATATTAGTAGCGATTGGATTATCTATGGATTCTTTTGCTGTATCAATAACAAATGGTCTAACAATTAGAGACTTAAATGTAAAAAGAATTTTAACTGTATCTTTTTTCTTAGCATTCTTTCAAGCACTCATGCTATTAGTTGGTTGGTTTGCTGGTATTGGGATAGAAAAATATATTAAGGAATTCGACAATTGGATAGCCTTTTTACTTTTATCTTTTATTGGTGGGAAAATGATTTATGAAGGATTAAAGAAGAAAGACAATTCAAAAGATATAGAATTAAAAATATTAACATTAATAGGACAGTCTCTTGCAACCAGTATTGATGCTTTCGCTGTAGGAATAAGTTTTGCATTTTTAAATTTGTCAATTTCAATAGCTATTTTGATTATCGGGTCAATCACTTTTGCAGCATCAATAATAGGATTACAGCTTGGAAAATATTTTGGAAAAAGAATAGGGAAATCAGTAGAAATTTTTGGTGGAATTATTTTAATAGGAATAGGGATTAAGATTTTAATTGAATACTTATAATGATTTTTTCAGGATATTTTTGTATTTTAAAATTGTATCATTTTAATAATAGGATTAAAGTTTATCAAGATGAAATTAGAGCTTCAAGAAATTCTAAAAAGAAAAGCAGATTTGGTGTCAAATAATGCAATATCTAAATATATTCGTCCTCAAATTGAGAAGGAAAGGTATCTGATTTATGAAAGATAAAATCGGAGTGTGAAGCGTTCGGAAATAGCGTCCGCAACACCGGCGTGTCAATATTTTTTTGTGAACACCAGGGGCCCGTGGCATCCCGCATTTGAGCAGGTGGCGGTAACCGGATCCCAACCCAAATTGGGTTTCACTTCGGCGGCACGCGTGGTGTCAATATGCCCCGGGGCGTAGACGCTGTCCGGGACGACGTGGCACGTGCTGCAGCTCACACCGGCAGCGAGCATGGTTTGATGAGCGCCCACACCGATCGCCGTATAATACAGATCACCGGCCAAATCTCTGGGCGGTGCATTGTTCTTTTCGTTCCCGTGGCAGGTGTTGCAGGCTTCCGGTCCTCCCGGTCGCGTATGGCAGTCCAGACAGGCTTTATGCGCCCGCCCGCCCGAATAATCCTTTCCATGACATTCGCGGCACCCGCGCATATCATACTTGTGAGATTGAATATAGGTCCCATGAAAATCAGGTGAGCCCATTTCCATCCAATCGGTCTTGTGGGGAAACACACTGTGGCATTGATAACACGAAACCCCGGCGTCACCTCCCTCGAAATCTTTCCCGTGGCACGTCCGGCAGGAGGCCAGCCCCCTTGCCACCACAATCTGACCGTGAAAATCAGCGGAATTTTCCTGCATCCAGGTTTCCGGATGTGAAAAACTCGTCACAGGATTTTTTTCCCGACTGCATCCGGCAATCAGCCAGATTCCCAAAAGAACCGAAAGAATCCAATAGAACCGTTTCATTTTTTACTCTTCTTTGTTTTGACTGTTATGACATCTAAAACAGCTCGGATAGTTTTTATAATCTCCGTGACAGGCGATACACGTTTCCAGATCCATTTCCGCTTCAATCTTGTGCTGTCCGCCGTCAATTGTATTCACCCACCCTACACGGCCGTGGGACGGCGGCATAACATTCATCTCCTGATGGCACTGAATACAAAAGACTTCATCCTCGTGGCAGGAAATGCACTGTGTTTTACCCGCTTTTGCTTCGATGGCGTGGTTCCATTCAAAATTCAACGGATGCGTTTTATGCGTAAGATTTTTCCCTTCGTGGCAGTCTTCACAATAAGTTTGTGCATGGCATTGGGCACAGTCTTTTGGATTCGATTCTGCGGCAAATTGGTGCACGTGCTTCCAATCCAGACGGTGCGTGATGGGTTTCAAATCCTGCTGCTTCGTGTGGCAAACCCGGCATGTCAGGGGATCGCTCACACGCTTTTGCCGATGACAGCTCTGACACTGGTTCATCTTCGGAAGATGGACGGCAACAGTACCGGCGGCTTTGGTAATCCCTTTGTGGCAGATCAGACATTTTATCCCCTGATCCAGATGGGTTTTGTGCGGAAATTTTGGGCTGTACGTTGTGCTTGGCGGAATCACCTGCGCTTCATCCGGATGGGTGTGGCAGATCGTGCATTTATTGGGTGCCGTTTCGCCGTCGTGACATTTAAAACAGGTCTCCATCGACGGCAGCAAATTATCTGTGCCGTGCATACTGGTATCCACCGCCGTGTGGCAGGTCTGACAATCAATTCCCATTTCATCCACATGTTTCATGTGAGAAAAAATCAGATGATCTTTTTGTCCCGCAAAAAGTGTGACAATAGCGGTAACACCCACCAGCATTCCTGCCGCCAAAATACCTGTTTTCCAGACCGATAGTTTTTGTTTTAAAATCGACATATCACCTGCCCTAAGATTCGATTATCCACTTTATACAATCGATTGTTGTAAAACTGATCTTCCAGAGAAATTAAAAAACGCTCTTTTATCTGATACGCCAGCCTGAATGCACTCCCGAATTGAATGTAGCTCTCCGACCAATCGCTGATTTGGTAATTGGAATAATCCAGCCGCAAGCGGGCTTTTAAGGCCCCGGTCACCGGGTATTGAACATCCGCATACGCCCTGATTTGAAATCCCGCAAATCCGAGATCCTGCTGAAATCCCAGAATTCCGTAAGGTGTTAACACGCCCAGCCGGAATTTTTGCGATTGCTTTTCTCCCGTAAAAATCCACAACAGGTCTCCGGTCAGGCCGTACTTTTTTGAAAAATAATAAACGGCGTTGAGCCGTCCCTGTGTCAGCCCCTCCAGTTCAAATCGCTCAAAAAAAGAATCGTGGTACACCTGCGGGGTGCGGTAAAAGCCCTCCATGTAGAACAGCAGTTTTTTTGAAGGGAGCCAGCGCAGATTTACAAGCGCCTTTCGGAGTGTGGACTCCAGCAGATTGAAAGAGGTTCGCGCATGCCAGAAAAGGGTCTGTCCGAACGGCCGGTACAGATCCAATCCCACTAATTGCCAATACGCCGCATGGTTTCGAACCTTCCGGTAAAAACTGATGCCCAGCCGGGTTTTGTACACATTTTTAACCTGAACTTTTCCGCCGATCACATACCCGTCCTGCAGCCGGTAAACTTTCGGAGCGCGGTTGTAAGGCACTTCAACCCCTCCGAAAAAGGAGAAGCGAATCTTTTTCAAGGCACGAACGCTTAAAAAGCCGCCGTCTAAATAGCCCACCCCAACGCCGTTAAAATAAAATTTTCGCCCAAGGGAAACATTAAGACGATTTTTCCAGAGATGTCTCCAATCCAAATAGGCGCCGTACACCTGAAACGGCGTGCCGACAGAGGCCGGCCCCAAATCGGTGAGTCCCATCAGATTGATATGGATGGAAAAATTGCGTACAAATTCGGGCCGGTACGCCAAAGACACGTGTTGATAAAAATTGTAGTGGGCTTCGTCCGTTTTGAATCCCAAAAAGGATGTGGCACTTGAACCGGAAATCTGCGGAATACCGCTAAAAACAACGGCGGGTGAAAAGATAAAAAGAAAAAACAGAACACACAATTTAGTCTTCATGAAAGTCTAATCTCCTTTCACGCGTAAGTGAATTCAAAGCCGGACAAAATGAATATAGGACACGGATCAAGCAGAAAAAATAGTTGGCACAGATTTTCATGCCGTCCGTGTCCCATCTTCTTTCAAACTGTAAATTTTCCTTATTTCAGCAGGACCATCTTCCGAATCGCTTTATAACGGTCTGTTTGAATACGATAGATATAAACCCCGCCCGGCACCGATTTGCCGAAATCATTTCTGCCGTTCCAGGTGACAGAATGACTGCCTGCGGCTTCCGTCCCGTTGACAAGCACTCGAACCCGCTCGCCCAGAAGATCAAATACTTCAATGGTGACAGGCGTGCGTTCCGGAAGCGTGTAGTTAATGTGTGTCGACGGATTAAACGGATTTGGATAGTTCTGAAAGAGCGCATATGCTTTTGGCAACTGTTCGGTTTTTGTCTCTTGAACCGGCGTGGCCGCTATAATTTCTTTTGATCTCTGAATCACGTCCGCCAGCAAGTCCATTTGATATTTCTGGTTATGAAAACCGCCGCTCTCATCCGATTCCACCAAAAAGAGATTTTGATGGGCTTCACTCAATTTAGTCTGAAGATTCGGATCGGTGTTGCCCTGCATCAGACTGTCGGCAGTCTGCATAACCTGCACGGCACTGTCCAGGCGCGTCTGAGTTTCCGCTTTGAACATTTTAATGATTGATTCGGCGCTTGCCGCATTGATACTGCTGTGGCAGGATGTGCAGGAAGCCGTCTTGCTGCCGTCACTCTCATTGACAAAAATATCCCACGTATGACCGTGATACATCGCAGAATTGCTTCCGTCCACATCGCTGGAATACATGTGACAATCCGTACAGGTCACACCGGTCATGGTTTCTTTAAATGTGACGCCAACGGCTCCAATCCCTTTTTCAATATTATAGGATCGATGATCCGTGTCCGGAAATCGCAAACTGCCGTGGCACTGGCCGCATAATTCCTCTGTACTGCTCATCGCTTCATACTCTTTTGTGCCGGAATTAAAATAAGACGGTTTATTGGGTACGTGCGGATTGTGACAGGAAATACAGTTGACATTCGGCCATTCATCTTTGTTGATCGCCGCGGTTGACGATGAAAATGTGTCATTCACGGTGGAGAAGAAATGCCCGAGAGCCTCCGCCTCCGTCATCCCGCCGTTTGCAAGCACGGCTGTCGGCGCATGACAGGCAATACAATTTTCCGCATCCGAACCGTGCAGAACCGTATCCGGTGACTCTCCGGTCCGCTCTTCGGACAATTCACCGGCCACATCGTCCTGGGTGTTGGCATGTTTACTCATCGTCCAGGCGTTGTACGTCAAATGGTCGGTATCTTCGAAATGGAGATTCCCGTGGCACTGGCCGCAAAGGGAGGGCACATTGGCAACCGTGTCGTACTGTGTTGTCTTTGAATTAAAATAGCCGAAAACGGGCATCGACAACGGGTGATTGGCCGGCACATTGTGACAGGTTGTGCACCAGTTGTTCGGCCAATTGGTCGTATCCGCAACTGTCGTGGAATCCGTGAAGACGCCATTTGTTGTCGTGTAGAAATGGCCCAGCGCCTCCGCCTCCGTCATCCCGCCGTTCACCGTAACGGCCAGAGGGGAATGGCACGCAATGCAGTCTTCCGCATCCGAACCGTTAATAACAGTGTCCGGCGACTGCCCCACGCGTTCCTCACTCAATTCCGTGGCCACATCCATCTGTGTATGAGCGTGACTTCCCTGCTGCCACTGCTGATAAATGTCTTTGTGACACAAACTACAATCCAATTTGGATTGAGCGGTGCCAATTTGACTGGTTGTCATGGTGATCAACAGCATGACGACCCCCAAAAACATCCCGTAAAAAATTTTCGCCTTCATTTTTAGCTACCTCCTTGTTCTAATTTTGATTTACGGTTTGGGCGGAAAATCCGCCGGGACAATCACATTTTGATTCGCGTCTAATTCACCGGGAGCCACATCGGCCTTGCGTAAAAAGAAGGTATCCGATGAATGGCATTTGAAGGCACAATTGCCTCCGCTGCCGGTGGTATCCGTTCGATCCGTCCAGAGCCGGATATTGTGAGGTGTACTGTATTTCCACGTGGGTTCTGAATTATAATTGGGCAGGTCGGCCACGCCCCAGGCCGCGTACGAATTCCGCAAAATCGGAACGTGGCGCAGGACTACATAGGCTTTGGGATGGCCCGGTGATTGAATGGGATTTCGCCCGATTTTAAAGGCCCTGTAGGCGGGTTCGGCCAGACCGCCTGCACCCACATGGCAGGAATTGCAATTCTTATAATCCTGTGAATGGCACACCTGGCATTGCAGATTCTTCCAGTGCATGAAATGATAAACATTGGCCGCGGCTTTATCCCGGTGACAATTCTCACAGCGCGGCGCATTGGGGACGTTGTACAGCAGATCCGATTCCGCACCCGTGCCGTGCAGCTCACTTTCCTTATGGCAGAATTCGCACTGTTTCCCGCCCGGATCCCAATGCACATCCGGGCGATAGCCTTCAGCACTTCCCAGATATTCTTCGCCCGTGCGGCTTCCGTGACATGCCAGACAGTTATTGATCATATCCGGAGATTTCTGAAAACGATGTCCCGTAAGAAAACCGCCTTTTACGATCGCAGGCCGGCTCACATGGCACTGGCCGCAAGTTGTGTGGCATGTTCCACAATCCTGTTTAAAATGCGCCATCAGGCTGGGATTGTCTTTTAGCGAAAAACCGGCCCGTTTTTCAAAAAGCGTGAAATATCCATTTTGATTGAAATGAATACTCTTTTCAAAATGGGCCACCACATTTGTGTGGCATCCGGCGCAAGTGGTTTGCGGCTCTTCGCTTGGGTCAGCCGACATTCCTTTATGAGCGGCTTCCGGGGTTGCGGCCTCAGGATTCCCTTTGTGGCAGCCAATGCAGGCAATTTTCCCATGAACGCTGCCGAAAAAATCTTGTTTTACAAATACTTTTTCCCACGGCTCCAACGGGGTTACTGTGCCGCCCCGGATCTCACCTTCCCCGCCGGAAGGTGCTTTTTCCGGCGTCGCAAGCTTTTTCAACAAAGCCTGGTCGGTATGACAGTCCGCACATCCAACGGACACGGTTAACGGCTTTGTCGGAAGAGGCTCCCGCTTAGAACAACCCGCCAACAGCACCAACAAAATGGCCGGTGCATACCACAACCATTTCTTTTTATGCATGATCCGTAATTTCCTCTGTCAGTTTTAGGCGCTCATGACTTCTGTGAATAACCGGTTAAAAAGGACGGGTCAGAACCGAAATTCCTCCGCTTCCCGGCCGGTCCTGCAATCTCCTCTTATGAGATCATTTGCGTTTAGGAAATATTCCCTTATTTAAGCAAAAGTATCTTCTTTATTTCATATCGATTCTCGAACTTGCAGGCGAAGGAAATAAACCCCGCCCGGTAAACCTGCCCCGTTCCATTCAAATGAATGCCGCCCTGCCTGCCTTTGGTACTAAAAATAAGCTCTGCCGGCATACCTTCGGGCTGTTGCCCGAATGATAAATTTGAGTTGTAGTATTATGCCTGACATTTTTGTTTTTTTCTGCAAAAATTTTATTATCCGAAAAAACTTAAAAGCAGTACCTAAATGCCCCTCCGGCGCATCATAATTTACGAAAAATAATACCCTATTTACAAGAATTATTTTTAGAAAATATTATTTATTCATAATATCCTCTTATCGGATACAATATAAATTCGTGCTTTCAGAAATATATAAATGACCGTCTGCCGAAATTGCGCCGCCAATCATGACCTGTGAATGAGGTTCTACCGCGCATTCGAAAATCTTTTGCCCTGAGGTATTATAGGCATAAACGCTTTTCATAATGCCGGTCAGGTAAATGTCTCCAAAACGATCTCCCAATATCGGCGAAAAAAATCCATTATCGATGGGAGCAGTCCATCGCAACTGCCCATTGTAATCTAAAGAAGCCAATTCATATTTTTTACAAAAATAAATATTACCCTCTGCATTCATAAACATATCGGCATGGAGCTGCATATTCCATATCTCTATGTTGTGATAGGCCCAACGTATTTTACCGCCGGGAGTGATTGAATAAATAAGGTAACCTTCCTTTTTATTTTTAAACCCGAAAACATATATGTTTCCGCCGGAGTCCACCAAAGGAGCCGATTCCAAAAGAAGCCCCAATGGAAATTGCTATAAAATATCAGATGTTTCGGCTGAAACCGCATTTAGAGTTGAATCTAAACCTGCAATATACAAAACAGAGCCATCAGGTGACATCGAAATCGAACTGTAACCGCCACCTTCAAATCCGCCGGCATCTCGCGTTTTCCATTTTAATGTTCCGTTCGGATTAAGCGCATACAAACTTCGGTTTGAGGTAAAATAAATCGTCCCGTCTTCACCAATAACAGGCGAACATAATAAATCAACCATGTGCTCTTCTGTAAAGCGCCAGCTTACTTTACCTTCCTGAGGACCTTTAAAAGAGCTTCTGCCGGTACACTGCATATTCCCATGTGCAATCGGCCAGGGGCTGTCCGCCAGGCTTGGCCAGGGAATCGCCACCTGAGGGTGAATATTCCCCCCACCCGGCGGTGTGACGGGGTTTTTCTCCCTCTGGCAGGAAAAAATCATAGTCAGAAAAAATATTAAGATCATTAATTTAGATTTTTTCATCTTTCCTCTATAAATCAGAGCCATCGAAATAAGCCGATGATAAAAGACAAGCCAAAAACCCGAACCAGGCGCACTCCTTTTCTTTGCGCCCAATTCGGTTTTCCTTAAACACAACGAACAAACCAATGGAAAAGAAGAGGAGTAGGGCTCATTAGGTGGTCATGGTTGCGTTCAGCTAATCGAATAGGAGGTCTTCAGATGACCTGCGTCGGAATAATCATCGCAATCAGATCAGGAACCCCACCCCAATCGTAATGACACCCGAATATAAAAAAGAAAAAACGAAATGTAAAGCATATTTTTGAAAAAATGGAATTGTTACGAAAAATTAAAAAATGCCGCCAGCGAAACACACGAAAAAAAACGGGCGCGAATGGGCGAATGGTAGAGCAATTGGCTGAATCGCCGTGATGTTTTACCCCATGTTTTTACCATAAAAATAAAAACCGGTGGCCGGCAAACTTTACCGACCCACATTTTTTATTTAAGCAGGAGTATCTTCTTGATCCCAGCATGCATTAGAAATTAAGGCGGTTTTGAAAATAACAGTAGCACCATTTGTATTTTCGGTTTGCATTTCTAATTCCCGATCACTGAGAATAGATTCTTGAGAATAAACATTAGCCAACATTTAAAGCCAACACCGGCGATAGCTACAGCATCGTAGTGACTGCCGCCACACTGGATGGTGCATCCCTCGCTGCGGGCGATGAAATTGGTGTATTTACCCCCAACGACTTGTGTGTCGGCGCCTCGGTCTGGACCGGCACGCCGCCGCTGGCGCTCACCGCCTGGGTGGACGATTCACAGACCAGCGGGGTTGACGGCTATGCTGCCGGTGATTCCATGTTCTTCAGAATCTGGCAGCAAAGCAACGACAAAGAGTTCGATGCCGAACCGAGTTACGCGCAGGGCAACGGCACCTTCGGCAATGGAGCTTTCGCTCAGGTCTCGCTTGCAGCTATTTCCAGTGGCCAGCCTCAGGGTTTAGTGGTGACCAACACGAATGACTCGGGCGCCGGTTCTTTACGGCAGGCAATTGCTGATGCCAATTCAAACGCAGGACCGGATACCATTCTGTTTGCCATTCCGGGCACGGATAGTGGTTTCGATGCCACAGCAGGCACCTGGACAATCCACCCGCTGAGCGCACTGCCAGCCATTTCCGACTCCGAACTGGTTATCGATGGCGCCTCTCAGAGTGAATTCACCGGCGCAGACAACAACCCCGACGGGCCGGAAATCGTGATCAACGGCAGCCTGGCAGGCTCATCGGCGGATGGTTTGCAAATATTGAGTTCCCAAAATGTCATTCAACACCTGGTCATTAATGGTTTTTCATCCCTCGGGATTCTTGTCTCCGGCGAAAACGCCTATGACAATGAAATCGTTGGTAATTACATCGGCACGAATGCCGCAGGAAACGATACCATCCCGAATCTGCATGGTATCTATATATCCAATGCATCCGGTACGATCATTGGTGGCAGTGAGCCGGGAAGCGGTAACCTTCTTTCTGGAAATCACCAGTCAGGGTTATGTATTATCGGTGATGAAACGTATGATACGCAAATCATTGGCAATTATATCGGTACCAATGCATCCGGGGATGCTGCTTTGGGTAATTTTGGAATCGGGCTTAGCCTTTTTGCGTCTGATAATATTGTTGGTGGGAGCAGTGAGGGTGAGCGTAATTTGATCTCAGGCAACAAAGAGGACGGCATCCGTATCGACGGCGAGGAGAACATTGTGATGGGCAACTATATCGGCACCGATATCAGCGGCAGTGCGGCCATCGGCAACCGTTGGGATGGCATTGCGTTGTATGGGCCCCATAACGTTATCGGTGGTACACAACCAGGGGAAGGAAACATTATCTCCGGTAATCAAAGCATCGGTATTTCTTTAAGCTTTGCCGATAGCAACGACGTCATCGGCAACATGCTTGGCACCGGCAAGACGGGTAGCGAACAATTAGGCAACGTTTTTTCAGGTATTTCTCTGAGCAGTGGTTCAAGCAATAATACCATAGGCCCATCAAATATAATTAATCATAATGGCACGGGTGTTTTTATAAATCTGGACAGTACCATTCAAAATACGATTACGCAAAATTCCATAAGCAACAATAGTGGCCTTGGAATCCACTCTATAAATGGCGGCAACACAGAGCTGTCTCCACCATCTAATATTCAAGTAAATAGCAGTACAGTTTCCGGAAACGCGCCGCCAGATGCGATTGTCGAAATCTTTTCTGATGATGACGATGAAGGCAAAATTTATGAAGGCACGACAACGGCGGATGCGAGTGGCAATTTCCAATGGACTGGTACGCCAACCGGGCCTTTTGTCACTGCCACAGCAACGGACGCTGATGGCAACACTTCGCAATTCAGTCAGCCGGAAGACGTCACAGCGGTTGCAGAAACGGCTGAATCACTCATCCCGCAGGAATTCAGTTTGAGCCAGAACTACCCCAACCCATTCAATCCGGTTACGAAGATCCAGTTCGCTTTGCCTTTGCGCTCGAAGGTCACGCTGAAGGTTTACAATTTGCTGGGAGAAGCAGTGTTGACGCTGATAGATGGAGACATGCCCGCCGGAATGCATAACCTTATATTCAACAGTGCGCAACTCAGCAGCGGCATTTATTTTTATCGTTTGCAAGCAACGAATCTGCAAAACTCACAATCCTTTACACAAACGCGTAAACTAACCCTTTTGAAATAGGTTCGATGACCATGAATAAGATACTTAACTATGTTGTGTTTGTACTATTGATTTTTTCGGCAGATATTTGCTGGAGTCAGTGGCAAGAAAGTAACACAGGTTCCTGGAACTGGACGCTTGCAGCCATCCCAATGGGTAACGACAAGGTCGAAGGCATTCTCATCGATCCCCAGGATGAGAATGTTTGGTATGTTTCTTCCATCGACTCGGGGCTCTACATTACACGTGACGCCGGGGCGACCTGGAAACATCCTTTGCAAGGCAGAGGTCTGGACCAGGAGGGGTTTCAAATCGATCCCGCCAACCCGAACATCATCTATGCCACGGTCTGGGACAAACTCTACCGATCGGCTGACAAGGGACGGAATTGGCAGCTCCTCTACACGTGTCCGGAGTACATTCGTTCGCTTTTAATCAGTGCAAAAGACCATGCTATTTATTTGGGACCGCAAACAACCGACAACAACACTCCCGGCCTCTACAAGTCAACCGACGGCGGGGCCTCATTCAAACACCAGCCGTTTGGCGTGTCCACGCAAAATCTGATTTGCTGGGACATCGAAGAAGACCCGGTTAACGGCATTTTGTACGTGCCCATCGAAATTGCCGACCATCCACAGCCCTATAACCCGCCTTTCTTTCGTTCCATGGATGGCGGCCAAACCTGGCAAAATATTTCCGGCACGCTGGGCTGGCATGCGCTCAAGGT
>BDTM01000081.1 GCA_002898015.1 bacterium BMS3Bbin03
CGTAGAGAGGGGGAATAAGGGGGTGAGTTTTAAAAACAACAATAGGCCAATTATCCTGTAAGAGATTGAGAAATATGCAATAATCTAAAGAGTACATCTTTATAGTTATTCAATCAAAAATAAATTAGATTATTAAAATCTTTAATTCGTGCATTCGTGGCAATGAAAATATGATTCTATCTCCATTCAAATCACTTTTAAAAAATGATTGAATGAATCAAAAAGTACGCATTTTGGGGATGAACCTTTTTTTATAAGAAAATGGTTGCATTTTTATTAGGATGAATCTTAATAGAAATAACCCGGCGTCCTCTGTGCACCCTCTGCGGTTTATAAATGAACCAGACTCATTTTTATTGTGAATGTTATTATGAAAATCAGAATATTACTTGTCCATTGTTAATAAACTTAATATCTTGATATAATGATAGAAATTATTTAATACCAGGATTTGGGAAAATACTTGGAAAATCGCAGAATATAGTAAGAGGAGGTATTATGAAACCAAGGAAGATTAAAGACAACATTTACTGGATGGGTTCCGTGGATTGGGACAGGCGTCTCTTCGACGCTCTCATCCCTCTGCCGGACGGGACAAGTTACAATGCCTATCTTATTGAAGGCAGCGAGAAGACGGTTTTAATTGATACGGTGGATCCATCCAGGGTTGGTGAACTGATGGCACAGCTTGAAAATGTCCCCAAACTCGATTACGTCGTTTCGCTGCACGCGGAACAGGACCATTCGGGCAGCATTCACAATGTGCTCTCTAAATACCCTGATGCAAAGCTGATTACCAACCCGAAAGCAAAAGGGATGCTTATGGATCTTCTGCGTATCCCTGAGGAATCTTTTGTGACTGTTGACGACGGCGAGACAATCTCTCTCGGGGACAAGACGCTGAAATTTATCTACACACCCTGGGTACACTGGCCTGAGACGATGGTGGCTTACCTGGAAGAAGACAAGATTTTGTTCAGTTGTGATTTTTTTGGTTCCCATATCGCAACAACCAATCTATTTGTTTCAGATGAAGGGCGTGTTTACGAGGCGGCGAAACGTTACTATGCCGAGGTCATGATGCCCTTCCGAAGCATAATCAAAAAAAATCTGGAAAAACTTGCGGCTTACGAGATGGCTGTCATAGCCCCCAGCCACGGGCCTGTTTATCCCCGCCCGTCCTTTATCCTCGATGCCCATAAAGACTGGGTAGAGGGGCCGCCGAAGAACCTGGTGGTTTTACCTTATATTTCAATGCATAATAGCACAAAGCAGATGGTCGATTTTCTTGTTTCATCACTGACAGAGAAGGGCGTTACCGTCGAGCAGTTCAATTTGACCGTGACGGACATAGGGAAACTGGCAATGGCGCTCGTCGATGCCGGGACAATCGTTATTGGGACTCCAACGGTTCTCGCGGGTCCCCATCCCAAGGCTGTTTATGCGGCTTTTCTGGCTAATGCATTACGTCCTAAAGCAGGCTTCCTATCCATTATCGGTTCCTACGGGTGGGGCGGCCGGACTGTAAAAATCCTGTCGGAGATGACCTCTAATCTTAAAGCAGAAGTTATCGAACCTGTTCTTGCCAAGGGCTTACCGACAGAGGCCGACTTTAAAGCTCTCGATAATTTGGCCGAGACCATCGCGGCGAAACACAAGGAGCATGGATTTAAATAACCGGTGCGTGTTTTTGCATTTAGGAGGAGAATTTATGCCGAAACATAGAATTGATTTTGAAAAATTGGACTGGGAAACTCCGGTTAAGGGTGTCCGGAATAAGACATTCCAACAGGGTAGCAAACAGATACGTTTAGTGGAATACACAAAGGAAATGCCGCCTCATTGGTGTGAAAAAGGTCATTATGGGCTCGTTCTGAATGGTGTGTTTGAAATCGAATATGCAAATGAAAAAATAGTTTATAAATCAGGTGACGGAGTGTTTATTCCGGATGGAGAAAATCATAAACATAAGGGCCGAGTATTAACGGAAACAGTGAAAGTAATATTTGTGGAGGATGTATAAAAAACAAATCGATCCCGCGGATTAGAAGACTTATTTTAGGATCTTAGCGCCTTCGCGATTTTGTGACAGCCCAAAACCTGAATCGTTAGAATAAAATAGAGGGTCATAAAATGGAAGATAACGTCTTGTTCCCGAACATCATTACAAATCTTCCACAAGCGGATATTCCCGTGGAAGGACTAACGTCACACCTCCTTCAATGTGCTGATCATCAAGTCATCTTCATGAGTTTTGAAAAAAATGTTGAAATCGCCGAGCATTCACACGAGGCCCAATGGGGTGTTGTTCTTGATGGGGAGATCGCATTAACAATAAATGGTGAAAAACAAATATACCGGAAAGGGGATTCGTACTTTATCCCTAAAAATGTTTCACACAGTGCGAAAATTATGGCGGGCTGCAAGGATTTAACTTTGTTCAATCAAAGGGATCGATATCAATTGAAAATTAATGGTGAGCAAAACATATAGCAACTCATTCCGGCGGATGGGGTGTGTCGATCGGTTTCTTTCAAAATAATTTTGAGAACAAGCAAAGATTAGAAAAATACACCCCTAAATCCCTTTTTTAGAGGGGATTTGCCCGGTCCCTGTCCTGGGTCATTTTCAATAAACGCGCACAAAATGTGTTCTGCACCTGCGACCGCTTCGTCCTTGCCACCGGGCGGGCAGGCAACACAGGTTATAAACCCGGCTGCTCTCGCTTAAATCCTTATTATGTCAGGCTTTATTCTCTAATTTTTCATTATAAAAATTGAATCCGGAAAATCTTTATTTATTTCTATATCCATCTTTTTTGTATAGGTTATTTGATAAATATCACCGGAACCCACTCTTTTTTTCTGAATCGGAAGTCTATATTTTGCCCACACCCACTCCGTCAGTCCGGAATTATCTCCGAAAACTTGACACTGTTTTCCATCTAAAGACTCTGAATATAAAAATTGCCATGAATCATTTAACCAGCTTCCCAATTGTTCTTTTACGGATAGACTATAGGCCGCAAATACATTTGGTATATTCATATAACTATATTTCCCATCGTAATAATTCCATGCAATATTATATTCAAAGGCAAATACCGTTATCGTTAAAGGATTGTACTGAATGATCTTCACTCTTTTCTCATCAATATAATATTCAAAAGTCGGATTAAATGCGGTATCATGTTTCTGACTGCTAACCACCGAGTCGTAACTAACAAAACGAATAGAGGTTATTCCCTGAAGGTCCATAATTTCCTTAGCCGGTAAATTTCCGGATGGCGCCGGAAGTAAATCTATTTTTTCGTATATTGCAGGAGAAGAATTTCTGACACATGAACTAAATAAAATAGAGAGTAGAATCAAACAGGGAGTTATGAGATAGGCTTTCATTTTAATCTGAATTCCTTGTTAAGGCGTTCTGGAAAGGAATCCTGTCGGCGGAATCGACAAAAAGAGAAAAGAAAAACCTTATTTAATTACAGTTGGACAAGGTTCCCCAAAGAACACGGTTAAACGGGACTTGACGGGTGAAAAAGTGATTCAAAAGAATAAGCGTGGTTTATTTCTTTTAAAAGTACAGAAAAAGAATCATTTTGTCAAGCAATAAATCAAGATTTATGTAAAACCTCACTGACGGGCGGAACGCAAAAAAAAGACTATCCTTTCACAAATCCAGGCAGCTTTCCCCGTGGTAAACCACGGGTCTAAGAATAGCAAGGACGCTGAAGCGCCCTGCTCCGTCAGCGCCATTTATGGCGCTTCCCTCTTTTAGTCTGATGGTTCACCATCAGAGGGTCTATTTCGATTTGAAGACCACTTCAGGGTATTTCTGAGACGAACCCTTTAACAATGGCGCCGGTCTGTTTTTTAAATGCTTATTGAAAAAGGCCAGGATGTATTCTCTTTGTAATTGTATTGCCCGCAGGCTTTTTGGCGTTGGCTCCGCCGATTGCCAGATGGAAGCAAACAGGGGCAGATCCGTAAACGTGGCGTGCTCGAACCCTTTAATTACCAAGGAGTAACAGGCGGCTTGTGACTTTTGGAAAAACAGGTCGTTGGCGCCGGCCGTACCGGCAACGTTCCGTCCATTTTCCCACATAAACATGAACGGAACCTTTAGTTCAACATCCGGTAATCCGCCGAACTGGAAGCCATCCAGGTTGATGCCGGCCTTGATTTTCGGCTCGGTGGAGGCCATCTCACCGGCCGTCGCCCCGCCCAGGGAGTGGCCGATTATCCCGGCGTTTTCGAAATCGACCATTCCTTTTAGAATGGAATCCGCGGCATTGATCTGCTCGAGTTTTTTCAGCACAAAGTGGTTATCCGCAGCCCAGATTTGCACGCTCTGCTGATGCAGCGGACTTTTTTCAAGCAACCGGCGGTAGCTGTTTTCCCGGTCGGCAAAATTTGCGGCGCGAATAATGCGGTCTTTAAGTCTCTCCTGCTCTCTGCCGCCGGATTCGGCACGCCTGGCCCGATAGGCCTTGTTTTGCGGATCGAATGCCTTGACACTGCCGTCCGGTTTCAGGAACAAGGCCGATTCATACGCATGCCCCACACTGACGACCACATAGCCGTGACTGGCCAATTCTTCGCACACCGTTTGGTGTACTGTGGTAAATCCACCGTAGCCGTGATTGTATAAAATCACCGGATACGGCTGCGGCGACGTTTTTGCAGCGGCATTTGAAAAGGAATGGCTCTGCACAAAAACAGAGTAACTGTTGGCAAACAAAGGCCAGCCCAAAAAATGTGCCGCCGCTTTCGTCATGTCCGGGTTTTGATAAGGCCGCGGCTTCCGTCCTTTCACATTTTCAGCGGGATACCAGATTTGGACGGCGACCTCGCGCACATCGCCGGCATCCGCCGTAAATGTCTCCGGCCGGGCTGAATCGGCAAAAAAGAAATCCCGGATCCCAACCTGGTGTTCACCGGTCGGTTTGGGCAGCGCCGGGACGCGTGATTGCGGTTCGACAAGCTCACCATAAATCAATCTGGCCAGTTTCCAGCCCGCCTTCTTTTTCAGAAACAGCCATTCGAATGGATCCTGACCTTCCCGAATTTTGCCCTGATTTTTCGGGATTAATTTATAGCTGTACATCCCCCTGATCCAGGCGGAGTCACCCTTCATTTCCGTGCTATTGTTTTGGTATGATGAAGTCCATTTATAGCGGTTGAACATGAACGCGTAGAGGGAGCGAATTGCCCGGCTGCCAACGATGGGCGGTCCTTCGGGATTTAGATAAACCGCATCGTCGGTAAACAGATTTTTTAGCAAGCCTAAGTCGGCGTTGTTTTCTGCCGCCTGCACGCGCTGCCGGATGGATTTGAGGTCCTGCGCTTCACCGGCAAAGCAGGCAGTTATTTTGAGCATCACAGTCAGGATAATAATGACATTGGATAAAGAGTGCATCGCTTTTGCTCCATTTGGACATGGTGCTTTATTTATCTTTCAAAATCGAATAGATATGTTCATCCGGCAACCGGCCGTTTTTGTAAATTCCATTCTTCAATTTTGCTTCCAGTTGCATCCCTGCTTTTTCCAGCGCCCTTTGTGATACGGGAAGGCGTTGGTTAAATTATCTGCAATCTTTTTGTTGTTTGCATATTGAATTAGGTCATGCAAATCAGAAAGCATCCACTTTTTTAAAATAAAACCTGCTGATCGATCTTTTGGAATAATTGATGTGATCATGGTTCCGATTCCTTCTAAAAATTTCACGACCGGACATTTTTTTCTGCCGCATCTTTGACGAACTGCAAATTACGGTACCCAAACTTCGATTGCAGCGTCGTTGCCCTGCCCTTTTCATCGAATCCGAATTTCACCCGAACGGTGATTAAATTCAAAATTCTCGCCTTAAAGGTCTGCTCGTCAACGGGGTAAAACTCATTTCGGTCGCCATTGCTGCTCGATACGATCAGCTTGCCGCCGTCGGATTCAACATCAATAAATTCACTCCGGTTTTCTGAGAAATATCGGCCCACGTATTTGCTGAGTTCTGCCGCTGTCAGGGAGATGGCGCTCTCCTCAATTCGCCGTCCCGACAACGCCGGAACGATATAGTTATCGATGATGGCGATGAAGTTTAAGTGCCCCAGCGGGTTGTCGAACACCTGCTGGACGATCACCACGATCAGATTGTAATCCGGGAAAACAATGACTTTTTGGCCGCCGTGTCCGGAGGCGAAGAAGGTGCGCCAGGTGGTATCCTGACTCTGAAAATCGCCGCCCCACCACTGGTAGCCGTAATCCGGCCGGTCGGTATTATCCACATGCATTTTCGTGGAGGCATTTACCCATACTTCAGAAACAAGCTGACGACCGCCCCAGCGGCCTTTGTTTAAAAAAAGATACCCCAGTTTCGCCTGATCGAGGGGTTTTAAATGCAGCCCGCCGTCCGTATCGATAAGCCCGTTTGCGACTTCATCCCAGCGAAAGTCTTTAATGTCCATGGGTTTAAACAAATATTTATCAGCGAATTTCAGCACGCTCATTCCCGTATATTTTTCGATTAAATAAGAAATGGAGAGTGAGAGTCCGCCGTTGTAATAAAATTCCTCCCCGGGCCGGTGAACCAGTTTTCTCTCAAATAAAAACCGCATCGGTTCTCTGCTATTGTTAATTTTATTGCAGTCGTTCCGGCGGTCTGTGTACGGAAAGGTGTGTTCATCCCACTCAAAACCGGCCGTCATCGATAACAGGTGTTTCAACTTAAGCCCGCTTTTCAGACTGTCTTTGTCGATCACTTTCGCATATTCCGGGAATAGGTCTTTTACCGATCTGTTTAAAACGGTCTGAATGTCGCCGCTAAAATATCCCCGGTCGATGGCAATTCCCAGCAAAGCTGAGGCAAAACTTTTGGTGACCGATGCGCTGTAATGGAGATCATCCCGCTTGTAGCCGCCAAAATAGTCCTCAACGACAAGCTTGTCATCCTTTATGACCAACAGGCCATGGATATTTTTGATTTTCCCGATTTTCACATCCGAGACCAATTCCGCCAGTTTTTCCGGGTTCATCCCGGTCTCTTTGGGCGGTGCGGTCTGCAGAAAGGTTTTATGGGAGTCCGGGTTTATTCCGCACGAGATAGAAAACAGAGCCGTCATAAAAAGAATAAGCGACACTTTCATTATAATTCCTCTTTTTTTTATCGATGCCGGTTGGCAAATATTATTCGTGCTTTTGGTCTGCAAATCAGTTTGGCCCGCTAAGTCCGTTGATGCCGAAATGCGCAAACCCATACCCCCTTTACGTAAAAGATGATTATTTGTTTGGAAAGCACCGTAACGGCAGTCATTTTCTGAATGCCTTTTGAGAGTTGTGCATCCGAATTCGGAAATCCGAAGGCGGGTCTGAAACACGTATTTTGGCTCCGCCAGGGACAAGAAGACCCCCGCAGTATCCCGAAAATAATTCTCACCAATGGGTTTTTTCGGATGGCCTAATTTATTTATAAACCCGTTTTTGCATGTTGAATAAAAGCCAGGGCCGCCGGAAAGTCCTTTTACATTGTAATTATAAATATAGATCCCCGGCTTCTTGAATAGACTGACCAATGTCTCAATCTCTCTTCCCGATAGATCATATACTTTAAGTGAAACAAGATAGAAATCATTTCCTTCTTGCGGATTGTAACGAAGCCTGAAATTAGCGATCACGGCATCAGTAACACTATTGTATTGTAAGACGGAATCGCCGGGAAAATTGCCTTTTCGTTCTTTCGGGGAATGGTGCGCCAGACAATGAGCCCCATTATGACGCCCCCTTCGTGGTCCTGAAATCTGAGTCTGGAGAAGGGTATACGCATCTCCACAAATCAGCCCTCGTTATTTAATACTGTCTTCACATCCCAGAAAGTATTCCAGCTCAAATTATATGGAGAAGGACCCTGGGCATCATTTGAGACAGTGAAATCCAACCGTAAGCCGGAGGGTGTTGTAAAAAAAGCTATGGCTTTTTCATTGCTTACGCCATCAAGGATAACCGGATCATTCATGCGAGGCAAGAACAACTGGTTTTGGGCACGGCTGAATGTAACTCCGCCTGTTATGAAAAGACCAATCAAAGCTAAAACCTGGAGGGATTGCTTGAACATAGGACTTTCGAACTCCATTCTATGTGCCGGTGAATGTGTTCATGATCTCCCATCTGACAAACGAATAGATTTAAACCACTCCGGCGGATTGATATTATTGTCTTTGTAAAACTTTTCCAACCTTTTTAAGTTTTTACCGCCTTTATATAATCCCAGAAAATTCAATGCATTTCCGCTGAGGAAATTTTTAATCTCTGCATCATTAAAGTTATTTTCATGCTTCAAAACATCAATATAGTCATCCTTAAAATCCCTAAAATTAGGCACTCGTTTCAGGACATGCCAATCTGTCCCAAAAAGGAGTCGTTCTTTTACAATTGGAAAATCACTGCCTATTTTCTTGTAATCCGATTTGAATTTTCGGATATATTTTTTTAATACAACCCTGTGACAGGACACATCCGTGAATAGATAATTATAGTCATCCAGCATCTTACAAATATCTTTAACCCATGTTATTTTCCCTGTGTAACCTTCCGGTGTATACCAGCCAAAATGTGCCAAATTCAAGTGAAGATTTTTAAATTTTTCCTGATCGAGCACATCGCGCCAATAGACCGCTTTTCCAAAATCAAAGCTTGCATCCGGATAGGATTCGATGCCATACATTCCGCAATGTGTTGTAATCGGCACTTCATTTTCGACGCAATAATCATATAATTCCGTCAACACCTCATCATATTCTTCACCTTTGAACACATATTTCTTTTTATGAAGCGAAATTCGCCTCCGCTTATCATCAACGGATGCGTTGTTGAAAGGCTTGTATCCCATCGAGTTGTAGAGTTTCACGCCAATGAAACCCTTTTTCTCGATCGCATCTTTTACCAAATTCATGGAACCATACTTTTCCGGGTCTCCATCCGGATTGCACAATTTTTTCCGGAAAGCCAATTCCCGTGCGGGATCAAAAGAGACAAAAGGATGGAATTTACCTTCGTAAGGAAGGATGACATTTTCATAAATGAAGTCGATTTGATCCTTGATAAGCGTGTCGGGTGTATTTTTAAACCAATATTCATAATCGATCATCAAGGGTATGAAAAGATCGATCTCATCTTTTTCGAACGTTTCGATCAATTCGCTGATTATACTTTCAATATCCTTAGAAAGTGTATCTCCCCATTTAAGGTACTGCCCTCCCATGAATAAACGCACGAGTCCCATCGTACACTTACACTTAATTTTAATGAAGACATTTTTCTCCCGATTTAATTTTCCTCTGATACATTTTGCTATGGACGGGATAAGAATCGGACTAAGCAGTTTTTGTATTTTGTCTTCATAGTTGCGCGAAAGAAGATATCCTTTTAACGGAATATCCCTGGCGCTAAAGATATGAGAGTGAACGTCTATAATAAATTTCAATTTATCCTCCCAATTTCTTTAGACCTAACCAAACCAATCATATTTAAGAAAAAACCAACTTCGTGCGGCCGCTTTTTAAAAGCATTTTTCGGGGAGATGGAAAACGTTAGTCCCCAAACCCTCAATTCCTTATTTTTTTACGCCAGAAAATAACAAACAACGAACCGAAATCGTGGAAAATAAAGACCTCAAATAACTGAACCGTCCTTTATGACATCAGCAACTTCCTCAATCCAGCCAGCCTCTCCAAAGCAAATTCCAAATGGCATACAACTCAACATGCTTCGTCCAATCCCACAAGGGCTGGAAAACCCTTCTCCGCTGGTTTAAAATTTTAATTGGTAAGGTAAAGAATACTCTCAAAACCATGAATTGTAAATTATTACCTAAATATCTAAAGTAAAAAAGGTGAAAGGTGTCCTAAATTATTGTATATTATATTTGTTAAGAAGACAATAAAACAATAATAAGGAGCACCTTTCAAGTGAAGAAAAAAATAGAGTAAAAGCGATCAAAACATCATTCACCGGCGGAAATTTAACGAACTATTCCTGGATTTATCCGTTATTTAAATTTATGAAAAAAATGGGACTAAACCATCTTTTTATGAAAAATATTTCTTTGGAAGAAAAATCAAACCGGATTTATTCCTTAAGTCAGATACTGCAAGCCATCATCCTGGGGACGCTAAGCGGAACGAACCGGTTAATCAAGATAGAAAATTTTACACTGGATCCTCTGGTGCGTTATTTAAAGATGTACAGTTCCTGCTACTACAAGAGTTGGTAGTCGAAAATTGATGAGCAGATCGACACAATTACATTTGCGCAGCCGTTCTAAATAAAAATAGAAGTAAAAAATGCAGGTCGGCGAGACTCGTCGACCTGCTATTTTTTAGAGGGGATTAGCGGCGTAACCCCCAATCCGGTTCATCCTGTCAAAAAAAAGGATTGTGCGAATGGCCATTCGCCCATTCGCGCCCATCTTTTTTCGTGTGTTTCGCGGGCGGTCTTTTTATTCATTCTTTGTAACAGTTCCCTGTTTTCAAAAAAAATGCTTGACATTTTGTTATTTCTTTTTATATTTATATGCCATTATTATTGGGGTTGGGTTCTTGATCCGATTGCGAGAATTTTCCTGCCATACTCGACCAGAAAAACCTGTTGCTGAATTGTTAAAATTGACCACCTACTGAGCCCTATCCCTTTTTTTCTCATGGTTTTTTTGTTTTTTCACCTTATTGACAAATCATCCGTGTGCGGGGTGCAGGACTGAGATGCCGGGGTGATGATTCATTGATTGGAGGCATCCATCGATGGTGTTTTGTTTAGATCAAAATAAGAAAATCAGATTTTTCAAAATAAGAAACCCGAATTGGGCGCAAAGAAAAGGAGTGCGCCTGGTTCGGGTTTTTGGTTTGTCTTTTATCATCGGCCTATTTCGATGGCTCTGATTTATGGAGGAAAGATGAAAAAATCTAAATTAATGATCTTAATATTTTTTCTGACTATGATTTTTTCCTG
>BDTM01000082.1 GCA_002898015.1 bacterium BMS3Bbin03
GAATTCAAAATTATTCAAGGACCCAATCACTGTTCTTAAGTAGCGGGCAATCGAATATTTTGTGAACCAGAGGAAAATAGCTAACCAGGCGCTGCAACCGACCTCCTACGTCGGCGGGTGAGCTTGTCGTTAGGCATTTATTAAATATTACAAATTTAAGGGGTAATAATGGTACTTAAATTCTTAATGAATTATCCGTTTATTATTGGTCTGGTTACAATACTTTTAATGTTGAGTGATTATTTCCTAACTCTTATACAGGAGAAAGAAAGAAGGGCTCATTATGCAAAGCATTATCAAAGTTATCCAATCAATACAATTGAAGGAAATCCGGCATTTCAGGAATCAGTTTCAAAATTAAAAATTCTAAATCCAAAGCACTTAATAGCCACGTTGGTTATAGGTATTGGTATCCCTTTTTTTCTATTTTTTATACCCGCTATTTTTCGAGAAATATTTCTTGGATATGTATGGGGACTTTTTTTAATTGTTATCACACAACATTTGAGTAATTTAATAGGATATCGGGTGAGCCGGAAAGGTGTACACGGAAAATTATTGCTGCATCAACGGACCGGGTTACTTATTCAATCGGGCAGATATTTATCAACAGCATTATTTTTATTAATTCTATCAATTTTATCTGAATCACAAATAATTTATGGAGTAACAATTGCGGGTTTCACTTCGGCATTGAGGTTATTTATCTTAAGTAAAAAAGCCGCGCCAATCGAAAAAGACAATTTGCCGCCCAAAAATATTATTGTGGATAATTTAAATACTATTGAGTAAATAGTATAATTAATAAAGGTTATAGCTCATATAAAAAACACATAACAAAATAAGGTTTTAAGCGAGTGTAACCGGGTTTTTCCGCCCAAATGAGGATTTGGTTATTCTATCTTTTTATTTTCCTTGGATTAGGTAAAGGCGGCCCCGCCTGTGCCGGAATTTTCGGAATGGACGACCCAGTCCCCGCCCCGGACTTGTGCGGGGATTTTCTGAAAGAGGGAACTATTCCGTTTTTTCAGAGTGATAAATGAATTAGCCCTGAATATTTTAGACAGAGCTTTCACAAGAACCGGAAAGTTGGGATCGGCAAAGAGCAAGGCATCACACGGAACGAAAGCAGCGGCCCAAAAGGAGGAAGCTCTCTGAAGAACGCTTTGGCGTCCCTGCCCTTTTTTGAGCTTGAGCGTTTACACACGGGCACTCTGTCAAAAAGTTAAGGGGTTGTATCAAAAGTCCAAATTTTAGTAAACCGCAAGGATCGCTGAAAACACAAAAGGATCGCTAACATTTATATTTTCAATAAATTATTCTTTGCGAACTTTGCGTCCTCGGCGGTGAAATAGATACTTTTGATACAGCCCCATTGTACAACTCCTATGCGATTGAACCGGCACCACGATTCATCGTGGTGGTCAAACAATTCTCAATAAAATCTGTGAAACGGCTTCAGCAGTTTTAAAATAAAGGCGGTTCTAAAGGAGTGCTTCCGGGACGCCGGTTAGTCGACGGCGGTATTTTTTACGCAGCGGTTTGATTTGCAGGTTTAATAGCCGGTGCTGTCGGCAGGTTTATTCAAACGGGCTGCTCTGTAGGACGCATTTAATCCAATTTTAATTTAACCCCAATTAGGACTTAAATATGGGAATCTTTCTCGGAATCGATGTCGGAGCGGTAAGTGTAAAAATTGCCCTGTTGAGTGATGACGAGTCTCTGCAAACCATTCAACGTGCGTCCGATTTTCAGGATTTGTTTTATCAACCCCACCGGAACGGAAAATCTAAAGAAGAAATTTTCTCAAAAATCCTGGTCACCCATTATCGCCGTTTAAAGGGGAGTCCGATTACGGCGACTCAGCAGTTATTAAAACAGATTTTTGGAATTATTCCCAAAGATGAAATCCGGGGGGCACGGGTTTGCGGTTCAGGAGGACCTCTGATTCAGGACCATCTCGGCATTAATCATGAAAATGAATTTAAAGCAATTGCCAGAGGTGTAGGTGAAATTTACCCGAACATTTCGACTGTATTGGAAATGGGCGGCCAAAACGCCAAGTACATTGCACTGGAACGAGATGTGGCGTCCGGCACTGCAGGAATAGCAGATTATGAAAAAAGCGGAGATTGTGCCGCCGGAACAGGATCATTTCTCGACCAGCAAGCAAGCCGGTTAAAATATAATGTGGCGGATATTGGCCAAATCGTTTCCGAAGCCGAACGCAGCGCCAAAGTCGCAGGGAGATGTTCGGTTTTCGCAAAATCCGACATGGTTCATGCGCAGCAGAAAGGATTCACTCCGCCGGAAGTATTACGGGGACTTTGTGAAGCCGTGGCTCGCAATTTTAAAAGCGGCATCATGAAAGGGAAACGCGTGACGCCCCCGGCTTTATTTATCGGCGGTGTCGCAGCCAATTCCGGTGTGACCAATGCGATGCGGGAAATTTTCAAACTGAGTGAAGAAGAATTGAGAGTTCCGGAATATTATGCCTGGATTCCGGCTATAGGAACAGCATTTGCGGAGCGGGATTCTGCACAAAAATCAAAACGACTAAATCTCGATGCACATTCGGATAAAATTGTTGTCGATTCCGATCGATTTCCTGTCAGCAAACCGTTGACCATGGAAAAGGTCTTGTTGCTTCGGGATAAAGTTCGACCCAGAATTTTAAATGGAGTGAACGAAATAGCGGAAGCTTATTTGGGTGTCGATGTCGGTTCGGTCAGCACAAATGTGGTCGTGATTGACGAAGACGGCAGCATGATCAAAGAAATTTACACCCGAACAGACGGCCGGCCGATCGAAGTGGTCAATCGATGTTTAAAAGAAATTTATGATGAGGTCGGCAGCAGAATAGAAATCAAAGGCGCGGGCACCACCGGTTCCGGCAGGGAACTCATCGGTGAGTTGATTGGGGCGGATACCATTAACGACGAAATCACCGCACACAAAACAGGGGCTGAATTTCTCGCCAAAACCATGCTCAATACCCAGCCCGACACCATTTTTGAAATCGGCGGACAGGATTCAAAATACATCAGCATTGAAAACGGAATTGTGGTCGACTTTGCCATGAATGAAGCTTGTGCGGCCGGAACCGGTTCATTTTTAGAAGAACGTGCCGAAGAGTTGGGCATTGCCATTAAAGGTGAATTTGCAGAATTGGCGCTCTCTTCCAAAGCGCCGGTCAAGCTGGGAGAACGGTGCACGGTTTTTATGCAGCAGGATGTTTCGGCTTACCAGCAGCGGGGCGCTGTCAAAGAAGACCTAACAGCGGGCCTGGCCTACTCGATTGTTTATAATTACTTGAACCGGGTGGTGGGCGAGCGCAAAATCGGTAATGTGATTTTTTTCCAGGGAGGCACCGCTTATAATGACGCCATCGCAAGCGCGTTCGCCAAAGTTCTCAATAAAAAGATCATTGTTCCTCCTTATAACGGCGTTATCGGGGCTGTCGGGGCTGCCCTTCTTGCCGTCGAAAAAATAGCCATGACAAAAGAACAGACCAAATTCCGCGGTTATGAACTCGAGCAAGTGAACTACACATTAAGAGAATTCACCTGCAAGGCCTGCTCGAATTATTGCAATATGCAGGAATTTGCCGTCGAAGGTGAGAAGACCTACTGGGGCGATCAATGTTCCGACAAATTCCGCAGGAGGCAGACCACCGGGAAAAAACCTGTCATCGATGACCTGCTGGCGTTACGGCAAGAAATTTTGTTCGATGGATATCAACCGGAGATTGAAGGCAAAGCGACTATCGGCCTTCCAAGAAGCATGTACATCTATGAACATTTTCCGCTTTGGAATACCTTTTTCCGGACGCTCGGCTACAAAGTGCAGTTGTCGGATGAAACCAACGCAAAAATCATTCGGGTCGGAAATGAAACCTCCGTTTCCGAACCCTGCCTGCCGATACAGGCTTACCACGGTCACGTTCAAAATCTTCTTGAAAAAGAGGTTGATTGGCTGTTTATTCCCAATATGATTAATGCCGAAACGCCGTTCAAAAATGTGAACAGTTATTATTGCCTCTGGGGCCAAACCCTTCCTTTTGTCGTAAAAATTGCCTCATCATTTTCCCGGATTGCCGGCAAAATTATTTCTCCGACATTACGTTTTAAAGACGGCAAAGAATTATCTTTGGAATCATTATATAAAGCTTTAAAACCGCTCGGAGAAAGGAAAAGCGCCGTCAAACAAGCTCTAAATGCCGCCCATAAAAGCCAAAAGGACTTTCAACAGGTTTTGCTCGATGCCGGAAAAACAGCGCTGGCGGCTCTGCAAAAGTCGGGAGAAATCGGATTCATTTTAGCAGGAAGAACTTACAATGTAAATGACAGGGGTATGACGCTTGATATCGGCAGCAAACTCCGGGATTATTACGGCGTGAACGTCATTCCATTGGATTTTCTGCCGGTAGATGAAATTGATATTTCCGATGTGAACTCAAACATGTACTGGAATTACGGCCGCAAAATTATTGCCGCCGCAAAATTTGCAGGCCGGCACCCGAATCTTCATCTGATCTATTTGACAAATTTTAAGTGCGGCCCGGATTCATACATTAAACATTACATCACCAAGGCATCGGGCAAGCCATTCTTAACGCTTCAGTTTGACGGCCACAGCAACGACGCCGGTTACATTACCCGCTGCGAAGCGTACTTAGACAGCAAAGGCGCGCTGAGATGGTGGGCAAAAGAAAAAAAACAAACCACGCCGAAACTTGAAATGACGGAGGCGGCAAACGCATGACGTCGATAAATACTGAAAAACAAATCTCTAAGAAAAAATCCCTCGCCGGCAGAACGCTTTACATCCCAAGGATGAGTTTCGACGGCGCCTCGGCTATGGCTGCTGTTTATCGATCCATGGGGGTGAACGGCCAGCCGGCGCTTGAATCGGATGCCCACTCGCTGGAGCTGGCCAGAAAATACACGATAGGAGAAGAGTGTTACCCGGAAATGGTGACTCTGGGAAGCTTTCTGAAAGTGATTGAAGATGAAAATTTCGAGCCTGAAAAAACCGCCTTCATGATGCCGACGGCGGACGGCCCCTGCCGCTTCGGCCAATATCGAAATTTGCTGGAAAAAATTTTAACGGATAAAGGCCTGGACGAAGTGATGGTCGTCAGCCCCAATAGCGAAGACGGTTATGACGGCCTGGAAGAATATGGGGATCATTTGTTTCGACTGGGCTGGCGTGCTTTGGTCTGTGCCGACGGTTTACGAAAACTCTTGCTTCAGACAAGACCTTATGAGATCAATATTGGCGAAACCGATAACGTGCACTCCGAAAGTTTAGATTTACTTTGCGGCGTGCTCGAACGGCCGGACCCGGACATGAAAGAAAAATTTAAACGCCTGATTCAAGTCATGGCGGAAATCAAATCCAAGTTTGAAAACATCCCTGCGTGCTACACAAAAGACAAACCGCTGATTGGCGTTGTGGGAGAAATTTACTGCCGGCTGGATGATTTTTCCAACGCGTACTTAATTGATCGAATCGAAAAATTCGGCGGCGAAGTCTGGCTGGCCCCCATTGCCGAATGGATTTTTTACACCAATTTTATGCACCGGTATGAATTAAAAATCCACGGCCGGCGCTTTTCCAAATCGATGTTGGGCAATATTATTAAAAACAAAGTTCAGCAAATGGATGAGCACAAGTTACTGGCCCCTCTGCATGAGCGTTTCGCCGGTTATGAAGAACCTGAAAATACACAAGCCATCGTTGAACCTGCAAAACCTTACCTGCCCTATTGGGGCGCTTTGGGCGAAATGGTTTTAAACGTGGGCGGTGCCATCTATTATCATTCGAAAGGCGCCGATGGCATTGTGGACATCAGTCCGTTTACCTGCATGAACGGAATTGTTTGTGAAGCTGTTTATCCAAAACTGAGCCGGGAGCACGACAATTTCCCAATTCGCAGTTTTTATTTTGACGGCACAGAGGGGGATTACGATAGAGACGTAGAGATATTTTTAGAACTGGCCGGAACTTATAAACGAAGGAAAAAGGTGAACAGAGTTTACCCTGCCCATTTTGAATCTTAAGTTGTTCGAATTAAATCGCTTTCCTTAAACTATCAGTCAATTCTTCTTTGGAAGTTTTTGCGGAAGACGCAGTTGTGAGATTTTTGGCAGCTTTGTTTAACGCAATTATAATCGGATTCTCAGAGCCGCATTCTTTTAACCCGGATTATTTACAAAATCTCACGTAAAGCCGCAAAGCCGCCGGGACATTTGAAATAGTGCGTTTATTGTCGTCCGATGTAATCCATAACATTGGGTGTTTCCGGCGCCCGTTCATTGGTCGTAACAAAATAAGGGTTTACGCGAGCGCAGCCTTTTTTCCCGCTCAGGCGGGGTGGGCTGGATCGGGGAAGTTGCTGAATGAGGCTTTGGCTATTCGAGTTTTTTATTTTCTTTGGTTAGGCAAAGGAGGTCTCGCCTGCGCCGGCATTGGCCATCGGAATGGGAGCAATTCAAGGATGGCGGGTTTCTGAAGTGATACTAATTGCAGGGGTGTTCGCTCAAATCTTCTATATTAAGGTATTTCCGCGAATATCCAAATGGCTTGGTTATGGTTCCGTTGAGGATGTGGAAATCAAGCCCGCACCAAAAATAAGAACATCATCCATTGTAACACTCTATACTGTACGAAAGGAATAATGATGATAACGCAAAACCGGTTTGATTGGGTCTAACAGTTTCAAATTGGGATCGGGATGAAATTGTGGCTTGATATTTTCAATAAAAGTCCTTAATTTTAATTATATTCAAGTTACATGAACATACAGGGAAAATTAAGGTAAATTATTCCACAACTTACGACGTAGTGCCCTTTACGGCGAGAAGATGATTGATAACAGAAAAGGATGGACACAATGGGAGACAAAGGCGGCAAGAAGGATAAGAACAAGAGTCAGAAACAGAAGAAAAGGAAACAGGAACAAAAATCAAAAAAGAAGTTAGATAAGCAGCCGAAAAGAATCCCGTAACCGGAAGCAGGATTCAAATGCGTAAAGACCACAATTCCTGACGAAGTTCGATTCCTAAATAATTAAGATAAAGACAGAAAAATGGAAAACGGCATTGTAAAGCATTCTCTCTTGAAATCAATAGGACTGCATCTTCTTCCGGGACTACTTGGCGGCATCTTTTATTTCGCAATAGTTCCTTTTGTAAAAGGACAAGGATTTCCGTCGGTAATGGCGTTATCGTTAGCAGGTATATTTGTATTAATTCCTTTTGAATTGGGCTTTTTACTATATCAAAAACGGTTGACCGGCAAAACATTATTTAATGGTGTAATACAATACTGCCAGCGTATTCCAACCTGGCAATACTTTGTTTGGGTGCCTGTTGTATTCCTTTTATCGGCTTTGCTATTCACTCTATTTCGCTTTACATCAGGTTTTATTATCACTCTTTTTAATTGGCTGCCGGCCGGGATGTTTCTTGATATGGGGCTGAGCAATGATTACTCAACAACGGTATTAATCGTTACTTATGGATTTCTGTTGATTTTTATCGTACTTATTTTGCCGACTCTGGAAGAGTTCTATTTTAGGGGGTACCTTCTGCCTCGTATGCCTTCGAACCTAAAAGGATGGACGCCATTAATTCATAGTGCCCTATTTTCATTATATCATATTTGGACACCCTGGATGTTTGTTGCCAGAACATTAGGGGTATTACCGCTGGTATACATAGTTAAACGCAAGAGAAATATATATTTGGGAATAATTGTCCATTGTTTGTTGAATTCTGTTGATTTTATTGTCGGAGTTCATTTTATTCTCAATCGATTATAGACGAAAGGTCTCTCAATTAAAGTGAAATACAGAACGCTAAACAAAAAAGAATGAACTGATTTCAATTTTCGTAAAAAGTAGTGAAACGGCACGGGATAATCAAAAATCATGAATAATTATTCAATCAAAAATAAATCAAAAATCGTTAATCGGTGCTCGATATTTAAAAAGATAAATGAAAAGACCGGAAGATAACAAAGGCTCACAAGCAATGCGGGGTGAATGTGTAAAATTGGAAGTGCGGCCTGTTTTTCCCGCCCGGGCGGGACGGGTTGTATGCCATTCGGAATTTGCCCGGCGGTTTCTGATGGGATTCAAAGAAAGGAACACCGATTAAGAACGGGATTTTCCATCTATCGAAGGTTTGAGCGATGAGCAGTATAAAGAATGAATACAAATACTCTGCATTAACTTCAAAAATTATCGGCTGCGCAATGAAAGTGCATTCCACTTTGGGCAATGGTTTTCAGGAAGTTATTTATCAGCGCGCCCTTGCCATTGAGATGACCAAACAAGGGTTGTCTTTTGTACGTGAAATGGAAATGCCAATTTATTACAATGATCAGCAAATAGGGAAACGTCGCGTGGATTTTTTGTAGAAGATAAAATTATGGTAGAATTAAAAGCGGTTATTCAGTTAGAAGACGTCCATCCTGCACAGGCCATTAATTATCTGGAAGCATACAACATGGAAGTTGGATTGTTAATTAACTTTGGCGGTAAAAGTTTGCAGTTTAAACGGGTGCAGCATAAGGTCTGAACTATGATTTATATGATTTCTTGATGAACTATAATTTTTAAAATCACAAAATCAAATAATCATACATATCATTGTATTGCATTGCATTGCAGGCTCAATAGTAATGAAGAAATTTTTGCGATTAGTGTCCCCTTCAATGAAAAGTATGAAGTTGGCAAAATGCCTATGCTTTAATTTATGTGATTTTGTGTTTGACTATAATTTTTAAAATCACAAAATCATTTAATCACACGAATCACAGTCCAGACAATGGGAGGTGAGATATGAAAAACTCGGAAATCATTTTATATACCACGCCGCAGGGCAATGTTAAGGTGGAAGTGTTGGTACGTGATGAAACAGTTTGGCTAACCCAAAAAATGATGGCCGAACTTTTCCAGACCACACCGCAGAACATTACCCTGCATCTTAAAAACATTTATGCGGAAGGTGAATTGGATGAGTCGGCAACCTGTAAGGATTTCTTACAAGTTCGAAGAGAAGGAAGTCGTGAAGTAAAGCGAACCCAAAAATACTACAATCTTGATGCTATTATTTCAGTTGGATATCGCGTCAAATCAAAAGTTGCCACGCAGTTCCGTATTTGGGCCACCCGTGTGCTGCGTGAATTCATCACCAAAGGCTTTGCCCTGGACGATGAGCGTTTAAAACAGGGCGGCATGCTTTTCGGCAAAGATTATTTTGACGAATTACTGGAACGCATACGTGAAATTCGTGCCAGCGAACGTCGCTTCTATCAAAAGATCACCGACATCTATGCACAATGCAGCATCGATTATAATCCGCAGGCGGAAATAACGAAAATGTTTTACCAAACCGTGCAAAATAAATTGCACTGGGCCATCACCGGACAGACGGCCGCTGAAATTATTGCCCAGAGAGCGGACGCAAAAAAAGAACACATGGGGCTAACCACCTGGAAAAATGCGCCCAAAGGGAAGATTCTTAAATCGGATGTAACGGTTGCCAAAAATTACCTGAACGAGAAAGAATTGAAAAACCTGAATCGTATTGTAACCATGTACCTGGATTATGCCGAATTGCAGGCGGAGCGGCAAATCCCCATGAAAATGCAGGACTGGGCCGAACGACTCGATGCTTTTCTACAGTTTAATCAATACGATATTTTGACCAATCCGGGCAAAGTTTCCGCCGCTGTCGCTAAAGAAATAGCTGAAAAAGAATATGAAAAATTACGAGTTATCCAGGATAAAAAATATATTTCCGATTTTGACGAAGAAATAAAAAAATTAAGGAAGAAAAATCCACCAAATCATTAGCAAAAATTTTAAAAAATTATTCTTGTTATGAGAAATCAGATAAATTGAAAATTCCGGATTTTTGGGAATATATAATCATTCAAAATACCGGTAAAAAAAAGTACATTGCGATCATTCTAAAGCAGCAGCTAACAAAATAAGGATTTAAGCGAGCGAAGCCGAGTTTTCCCGCCCAGGCGGGACGGGTTGTATACCATTCGGAATTTGCCCGGCGATTTCTGATGGGATTCAAAGAAAGGAACACCGATTAAGAACGGGATTTCTATGAGAAAGCGTGGCTGTGCGCCATTTCAAGTGGATTTTTTGGTTGTTCTAATGGAGTCTTCGTTGGAGACGGCATCGGGGGATTTGTTGAAATGGCGGGCCAATTTGGAGACGGCGTAAAGGCAGGTATCCTGAGTCCGTTTAGAGAAGCCGTGGGGCTTCATGTCTTCGGTCATGCGTTTACGAAGTTCCGACATAATAGGCCTCCTTGTGCTAACGTGCGATTCTTTGGAGATATAGTATGGCTTTTATTGGATAAAATCCGTAAAATAGTAGCGGCGGATAAAAAAACTGCCCCGCAAAACGGTGCTTCGTTCAACCACGGCTTCAACACTAACCGAAAAACGCGGAGCATAAATTGGAAATTTGAAGTTTCTTTAAGCGTTTTTCGGCAGGTTAACCGCGGGCCGTTATGCTTCTTGAGGAAAGCAAATGGAATTATTACTATATCAGGTAGATGCATTTGCATCTAAATTGTTTGAAGGAAATCCGGCAGCAGTCTGCCCATTAGAGACATGGCTTCCTGAAGAAATAATGCAGTCTATTGCCGCTGAAAATAATTTATCAGAAACAGCATTTTTTGTTCCAGATGATAATGGATATCATATTAGATGGTTTACTCCAACCAGCGAAGTGGATTTATGCGGTCATGCAACTTTGGCATCGGCTTATATATTGTTCAATATTCTCGGCCATAAAAAAGAAAAAATTGTGTTTAAATCCAAATCTGGCCCATTGACAGTGATGAAGGATAATGATCAATTAATTATGGACTTCCCGGCACAGCCTCCTGTTATCTGTGAAACGCCAAAAGAAATTGTTGACGCTTTTGGGAGAGCCCCTATTGAATGCTTGAGGTCAGAAGATTTTATTGTCGTGTTCGAACGTGAAATTGATATTGAATCGGCAAAGCCGGATTTAGAACAATTGAGAAATCTTGATTTACGTGGTGTCATTATTACAGCAAAGTCGAATCGCTATGATTTTGTTGCGCGATTCTTTGCCCCCAAATACGGAATTCCGGAAGATCCGGTAACAGGTTCTGCTTATACGCAACTGGCACCATATTGGGCTAACCGGCTTGGTTTCAAACGCTTTAGTGTCAAGCAACTATCCTCACGAAGTGGTGAGTTGACTTGTGAGATTATTGATGATCGTGTTCTCATTTCCGGTAAGGCAATTCAATATTTAGAAGGAAGAATAAAAATTAAAACATAACAATCGGCTGCAAGGGGCGTTATGCCAAAACTAAATAATTTGGAGTGATTATGAAAAGAAGAGAATTTATTAAATATTCTACAGCAGTCGGGGGTGTATTTGCAATAACACCACTTTTTACATCT
>BDTM01000083.1 GCA_002898015.1 bacterium BMS3Bbin03
CAAGCAGGAACAAGCTCGCAATCAGGCCGGCTGCGCCGATACCTCCCCACAGTGCCGCCTGCGACAGGTCTTCCAACGCACCCGCTTGTACCGCCGATCCAAACAGGTAAAAGGCATAATTGTACAGTGTGTAATCCAGCATTCCGAGCCAGACCAGTTGTGCCCGGTGCGAGCCGCGTATCGAAAAGATTAAAGCCATGATCAAAATAGGAACCGCCGCTGCCAGCGTTACCTGGTCATTGCCATACCATCCTACGGATTCTGTTTTAATACTTTCAATCCCAAAGGCGTTATTTTATAAAACCCCCTTTGGGGTGACTCGATTAATCCGGATCTTTTCAAGTGAACTTTTGCCCAGGCTATTCGATTGGAAAAAATTGGCTGCTGCCCACCTGATAAAAGCTCTTTTCTTTCTTCATTACTTAAATTAAATTCACTGCAATCCTTCTGCCCACTCTATCGCCCGATCAACTGCCCATTCAGAAATTCGTTTATCCGGCAAAATTCCCCGTTTTGCAAAACGAATGTTTTTATCGGCAAACAATTTTTTCGTTTCGGTTTTTTTGCCCATCCTAAGTGAAGCCGAACTGTTTGCCATTTTTTCCACACCCATTGAAAGGTATAATCCAACGACAATAATTTTTCCTTTCTTTTCGGCTGCTTTCAAAATTGTCGGGACACCTTCCGCTGCAAACGATTGACCCACTTCCACAAAAGCATAATCAAAGTAGTCAATTCCGGTTTTGGCACACACATAATAACCAATTTCTTTGCAGATAGAATCCCAAATCGGTTCAAAACGCTCATCTCCATGCGCCAGAAGCACGACACCCTCAGAATCCGGTGTGGTTGATAATGCTTTAACTCGATCCAACATGGAATTTTTTAAGATATCACCATGATTCAATGTCGGGCCGATGGTTATTTTCACTTTTGTATCAACAATCTCCGTTCCTTCGCTTTTAATTTCATTTAAGATATCTTTGTCGCTGTACAATCCTAAAATAGCCGGAATATCAAATAAAGAATGTCCCGACGGCGCAATGAATAAGGGTATCGCATAAACTTTGTCGATACCTCTTTTTTCAAAATCTTTAATGACTGTATTAATGGACGGTTCATTAAATTCCATCAATGCAACACGAACAGCACTAAATTGATTGCAGCCTTTTTGTGACAGGATTGTTTGAACTTCTTTCTCGATTTTTAGGACCGGCGCGTTCCATTGAGGCATCGGTGAGCCATGAGCGATAAGAAGCAAACCAAGTTTTTCCTGAGCACAAACAATGCTGTAAAACAGTAAAAATGAAACCGTCATTAGCAAAATTACTCGTAACTTTTTCATGCTTCAATGCCTTTATTTGTTATTTCAATTTTCCTATTTGTGTTTGCCAAACTTTCAACGACAGAAATTTTAAAAATCAATAAGTCTCTTTTCTGCTTTGGGATAAACCTCATCTATCTTTTTCTGAATTTCCATGGTTTTACTCAAAGCAGTAATAATCCGGCAGTACCGCGGAGCATCGTCCAATATTCGGCCTTTGCGGTCTTTCAGATATTTATGCAGGACCTGATAACCGCCGATATGGTAATTCCAGACTTCCGGCGCAATGCCTTCGAAATATTTGTCTTTATTGATGTAAATGCGCTGTTCTTCTTCCCTGTAATTGACCTTTTCGATCCGGTCGTTATTGCCGCTGCCCTGATATTTTGTAATGGGCATATCCAATTCTGTGCTTTTGAGCAGATGTAAATCAGACAGACGCCTGCCAAGTTTTCCCATTTTTTTGAACAGGTCACAATCGGCTGTAAACGGCACGCGGGGAAAGTCAATCTTTAAAAATTCGGCATATTTTTCACGATAGATAGTGCTGTAAAACAGGCCGTAAATGTAATAAAAAATCTCTTCCGGAGAGGGCCTTTTCCCGAAAGCGTCTTCTAATTTTTTAAAAATAACCGGTGAAATATTGGGTTTTCTGCCATAGGATTCACGGGGTTCAAAAACCATCATCATGGTGGCGCCGGGCCTGGGATTTTGTTTCTTGGTTTCATCCGCATAAAGGTATAAAGGAAATAAATAGCCAATCCCTTTGTTACTCAATGTCATTCGACTCTCAATTATATTTTCTGTAATAAAGCAATGATTAAAAATTCCCTCCGCAACTTGTCTCACGGAAATTAAGCCGATATTTTCTTTCAGCATGTGGTGCATGACGTCGCGGCGCATTCGCTCGATCACCGCCGGGTGATAAAATAGGTATCGTTTATCGAACGGCCGATAGGATACTGCTTTGATAGTTGTATCGACATCACTACTATTTCTTATTTTTTCCCGAGCATCTCTAATTTTCCAGTTCGATGTGTTTTTTAAATTATAAGCCTGTGCAATAATTTCATCCGGCTGTGAAAGGTTCTTGAATTGCAGAATTCTATTTTTCAGCTCTTTCTTATTAAAACCGATTACAAACCGGTCTCTCGAAGTTACAATCCCGACGCTGTTCACCGGAAATATTTCGTTGACTTTTTTCCATTCGAGGTATTGTTTAATCTTTTCGGTATCCCGTTTTATGAAAAAATAGGCGGGGCTTTGCGGTTCAATCCCGGTGTAATTCTCTTTTGAGAATTCATTTTTCTCCAGCCAGTCGTATTTTTCTGCCCTTAATCCGAATAAATCCAAATGAAATACTTTTGGCGCTTTGGCTTTCTTGTTTTTAACAAACAGGGCAATCGCCACACCCTGGCGGATATCAAACACATTTTCGTCTTTGCCGCCTTCGGGCGCCGTCTCTTTTTTCAGGCTGTTGCCGTGAAGATCGAGAATGTAAATCTCATCAAAGGTGTTCATCAGACTCCGGCGCATGCCGCGAAACGTCGGATTATCCAGATAACTGTGATTGGTGATCATTCCTACGATGCCGTGTCCGGATTGTTGGATTTTCCACTGGGCGAAACGAAGAAATTTTACATAATCGTCCTGCAGCCATTTCGGATTTTTCTCCCCAAGCGGCTGCCCATCCACTTTGTAGTAGCTTTGAATCGGAACGCCGTCGACACGGTCCTCTTTGAGAAGTCTTTCGGTCCATTCATTGGAATTGGCAGAATGGCCGCTGTAAGGCGGATTGCCGAGAACCACCAGCACCGGCTGTTCTTTCTTCACTTTTCCCGCCAGATGACTCTCTTCGCTCAACGAACTCAACCCCGGAAGGTCGATCTGTTTGATCTCTTCCATTTCCAGCGTATTGGTCAGGTAGAGTTTAAAACGTTCGTCATCCGCCATCTTGTAACCGAGTTCATCAAAAATAAAGCCCATCTTTAAATGACCGATGGCATACGGCGCCATCATCAGTTCAAAGGCGTAAAAATCGGCCAGAATGTGTTTGCCGATCCAGCGGTGCAAGCCGCCGTCGCCGTATTTTTCCTTAAATTCAGCGGCTGCCAGGCGAATGGCCTCCGCGGGAAAAGTCAAAGTGCCGCCGGCCGGATCGAGCAGTTTCACCTCTTCGCCGGCAAGCCCGTCAGGCAGGCCAAAATGAGATTTTAAGAGGGAATGCACGGCACGGACGATGTAACCGACCACGGCTTCCGGGGTGTAATAGACGCCGCGCCGTTCACGGATCCGGGGATCGTAGGCGGCCAGAAACGTTTCATAAAAATGAATGACGGGGTCTCCGCCTTTTCCCGTTTTTTGATAGTCGTGAAGTATTTTATCGGCGTCGGCCGCGTGTAATATCCCTGCAATATCTTCCACAATCATTTGCAAGGATTTGGGCGGTTCTTCTAAAGAGATAAACCGGAATACATCACGCAGGATGCCGATGGTATGCGGGATGTAATCAAAAGCCAGTCTGCGGTTAAATTCATTCCGCCCGGGCGGAACCCGGGTTCGGGCGGCAAACAGGCCGTACGTGATGGTCTGGGCGTAAAGATCGGCGAATTGTCTTTCGGTTAGTGTGCCGATCAGATATTTTTTAAAGGCTTCGTAAAAACCGATGATTTGTTTATGACCCCTGCCGCCGTTTTCTTCCATTTCCACGGCAATGACCTCATCACGCAGGAAGCGGGTACGTTTGGCCAGTTCAACCGCCAGTGACCGGGCCGTCTGAACTTTCGGCAGAGAGAAAGAAAAGAACAGATCGAACAGTGCTTTGAATTTATCGGCATTTTCGACCGGCGGTGTCGTCTGTAATCTCTCGGCAATGACGGGGCGTCCGATCATTACCTGTGCGATACGCTGACCATCCCTGTAAAGCCGAAATTCGTAAAAATTGGTCAGGATGACATTGGGGAAGGTGGCACAATAACGCTCCAATTGTGCGGTGCCTTCGATGTAATCGAGATTTGTAACGGCTGGGGTTTTGGCTTCGATGTAGCCGGTGATGTGATTTTTCCCGTCCCAAATCCGAAAATCGGGGTTACCGGCTTCGGTCTTTTTGGGGAGAATGGTAATATCAATATTTTTTATTTTTGAACTTCAGCATATTGTTTAATTAAAGCATCGAGATGTTTGTAATAACTCTCTTCCCGGGCATCGCCGAGCTGCAGAGTCTTTGTGAGATTTTTTAGATAATGTTCTAATAGCTCTTTCATGAATCAGCTTCCGGACGAACGATGACCTTATATTTCATTCTTATTTCACTATTCTTTTGAAAACTTCTTTCCATGGAGAACCTAAATTTGGATTTTTTTATAGGCTTCTAATCGTTCATCAATTATTATTTGATGATATATAAGGCCTGAACGGAAACGCGACACAAGCCCCTGGCTTGTGAAATTTGATTTAGCTAATCCTTTGTTTCTGCTGTCTAACAAACGCAAGCAAGATGCTTGCGATACATTTTTCAGGAG
>BDTM01000084.1 GCA_002898015.1 bacterium BMS3Bbin03
GAGTGCCGGCAACGGCGATGCTTTTCCCGATTCTTGACAATTCGGCAAGCATTACCGATCTTTTGATAACCGGGATATTGAATGCCTTTGCCTTTCTGACTTCCGAATTATGATTATTCTGAATTGCGCTTGAATAAATGACCACATCCACATCGGAGTGAATATTATTTGCATTGTGACCGATTGAAATCTTTATCCCCAATTTTCTGAGATGCGTTATGACCGGCGAGTCATTAATATCACTGCCTTCAACCTGATAGCCCATCTCCAAAAGAATTTCTGCAATTCCATTCATTCCGGAACCGCCGATCCCCACAAGATAAAATTTCTGCGCTTTATTAAAATAGTTCATAAACATTTGAAAAACCGCCGGCAATTACACATGTTCATGATTCGTTAGTAATTCATTTACTATATTTTTAAACTGTGTCCCTCTTTCTTTGTAAGAATTGTAGGCATCAAAAGAGGCGCAGGCCGGAGATAAGAGGATTGTATCCCCTTCAGAGGCTATTTTACCGGCAAACCGTAAAGCTTCTTTCAATGTAGCCGTTCGGGAGCATTTTACGGAATCGGAGAAATAGTCATAAAACTTGTCTCTTGCTTCACCAAAAAACAGGCCGTATTTTACCTTGCGGACGACTTCCCTTTTAAGCAGATCGAGAGGGGTGTTTTTATCCCGCCCTCCTGCAAGCCATATAATAGAACCGTTGAAACTCCTAAGCGCCGCCGCAGCCGAATCAGGATTTGTGGCTTTGGAATCATTATAATACTTTACGCCGTTCGATTCGCCCACAAACTCGAGCCGGTGTTCAATGCCTTTAAATGCCCTGACCGCCTGAATAATCTTGTCCTCCGGGATATTGGCAATTTTGGCGGCGATAATCGAAGCCATTACATTTTGAACATTATGATTGCCTTTAAGCTGCAATTCATCTTTTCGTAACAGTTTCCTGCCGTTGTAATAAATCGAGGTGCCGTCAAAATAACAATTTTCACTCTTTGTTAACGAATACCCTTTTACGGCAGAGGCCGGGTGAATGTTTTTGAGGTGTTTATCATCTCTGTTCACGATAAGAAAATCATTTTTGTCCTGATTGCGAAATATTCTGTATTTTGTATGCGCATATTCATAAAACCCATTATATCGATCCAGGTGATCCGGGGTGATGTTTAACAGGATGCTTATGAACGGCTTAAATGTCGTCAAGGATTCCAATTGAAAATTTGAGAGTTCCAGAACAATAAAATCCAGCTCACGGCAGTCTGCATCTTCAAAAATTGAGAGAGCGGGCTTGCCGATATTTCCACCCACCCAGGTGCTGCAGTAAGAATTGAAAATCTCTCCGATTAAAGCAGTGGCGGTGGTTTTGCCGTTGCTTCCCGTTACGGCCACGATTTTTTTTTGGGGCAAAACCCGGTACAGTAATTCAATGTCATTGATCACGTCGATTCCATCATTCAGCGCTTTTTTTATAACCGGAAGATCTCTCGGAACGCCGGGCGAAATCAAGATTAATTGGCTGTCCAGAATTTTATCTGAATTTTCCCCGATTTCATGGTCGATTTTATTTCTCTCAATAAATTCCAATGCGTGCCTGTCGATGTCCTGCCGGCTGTCGCTGATGAACAGGCTGATATTATTTTTCAGTAAAAAACGGGCCGTCGCAAAACCGGATCTGCCCAAGCCAACGACGGCTATTTTTTTCTTTTTTAACGTTTCCAGATAATTTGTTGGATGACTGCCGTTCATAGTCACAATAAATTTCTTGATCTCAGATAATTGACAACGGTTTCTTCGTCGGAAAAATGAATTTTCTTGTCGCCGATGATTTGATAATCCTCGTGGCCTTTTCCGGCCAAAATGACCCAGTCTTCGGGCCGGGCGCGGTCAAGGGCGTTTATTATGGCGTCTTTCCGGTCTAATATGACCGTGTGAGCCGTGCGAATTCCCTTGATCACATCATCGGCTATTTTCTGAGGATCCTCGCTTCTTGGATTATCATTTGTGACAATCACATAATCGGAATAACGGCTTGCCGCCTCGCCCATCAGCGGTCTTTTCCCCCGGTCCCGGTCGCCGCCTGCCCCAAAGACGGTAATGAGTTTCCCCCGCCTGAATGCACGTGTCGCTTTCAGGATATTTTCAAGAGCATCCGGCGTGTGTGCATAATCAATAATAATATGAATATTGTTTTGAGTTTTGATGTTTTGAAATCGCCCCTTAACCGGTGTAAGTGTGCCGATAAATTTTACAATATCCTCGGCTTTCTCGCCATTTAAATAGAGGGCTGCAAAAAGCAGAAGCACATTAATCACATTAAATTTTCCCAACAACCGTGTTACGATTGGCAGTTTGGTTTCCCCCTGAACCGTCAGTGAAAATGTGGTCTCATTTATTGAATATTGAATTTGATCGATATAAAAATTCGCCTTTGGCATCATCATGCTGACAGAATAGGCATTATGAACGCTTTTGATGAGTCTTTGTCCGTACGGATCATCGATGTTGATCACGGCCAGCCCATTCCTTTTTAAATTCTGTGTAAAAAGTATTTTTTTTGAACGATAATAGCGCTCCATGCTTTTGTGAAAATCCAGATGATCCCGGGTCAGATTGGTGAACAGGGCCATATCAAATTGAACGCCGTAAATTCTTTTTAGTGCCAGCGCATGTGAAGAAACCTCACAAATCAAATATTTGACACGCGCTTTCTTCATTTTAAAGAATAGTGCCTGTAAGTCTTTACTTTCCAGAGTTGTGTTTTTTGCCGGATATTCGGCGCCGCTGATGATATTTTTGATGGTTCCGGTCAGTCCTGCGGTCATTCCCTTGAAATTAAAGTAATAATCGTAAAGATAGGTCGTGACGGAGGTTTTGCCGTTTGTGCCGGTGACACCAATGGAAAACATTTTTTCGGCAGGATTTCCGTAAAATAGTGAACTGACGGCGGCCAATGCTTTTCGGGCGTCTTCTGTGGAAAAGATCCAGACATCTTCTTTGTGCGGGATGTACGCTTCATTTTCAAGAATAACGGCTGAAGCGCCTTTTTTTAAAGCATCGGAAATATAATGATGCCCGTCGGTTTTGAACCCGTTGACGGCGACAAACACATCGTTCTTTTCAACCGCCCGGCTGTTGTAACAAATGTCCCTAATTTCAAAAAGACCTGCGTTCCGGATGAGCTTAATTTCATCAAGATTTAATAATTCCGTCACCTTCATTGGCTATTTTTTCGTCTTGTTAATATCCAGGATTTTTCGAATTTTGTACGCCACATCTGTGATTGAATACGGCTTATTGATAAAATTGACATCTTTGTCCAGAACCCCCCAATGCGCAATATGATTATTGGCATAACCCGAAGCGAACAATATTTTAAGATCGGGCAAAATTTTGGCCAATCGATCGGACAGCTCTTTTCCGTCCATTCCGGGCATAATGACATCGGTGAAAAGAAGGTCGATGGAGGGATGTTCTTTTTGAATCCATTCGAGTGCCTCGATGCCGTTTCTGGCGGTAAAAATGTGGTACTTCAATTTTTCCAATCCTTTTTGGGCAAAATTCCGCACTTCAGATTCATCTTCCACAATCAGAATTGTTTCCGTGCCTTCAAGGGAAATATTTTCAATATGTTCCGGAATTTTCTTTTCGATGGTGTCGCTGACACTCGGCCAATAAATTTTAAAAGAGGCCCCTTCGCCGAGTTCGCTGTAAACAAAAATGCTTGCGCCGTTCTGTTTCACGATGCCGTAAACGGTGGAAAGTCCAAGACCCGTCCCTTTGCCCACACCTTTGGTCGTGAAGAACGGATCGAAAATTTTTGCGATTGTTTTCTGTTTCATCCCGATACCTGAATCACTCACGGCAATCAGCACTTGCTGACCCACCCGGCTTCCGACGTGGTCTTTCATATAGGATTCATTTAAAAATACGTTTGCCGTTTCAATCGTAATTTTTCTGGTGGCGGTATCCGACCCTTTTTCGTGAATGGCGTCCCTGGCGTTGAGAACCAGGTTGGCCAGAATTTGTTCCAGTTGGCCGGAATCCGCTCTGATGGGGGACACATGTTCATCCAAAGCCAGTTCCAGGCTGATGTCCTCGCCGATTAAACGGCGCAGCATTCGGTAGTAATTTAAAATGATCGTATTGATATTCAGCGTTTGAGGCTGGATAACCTGCTTCCGGCTGAATGTCAGCAATTGCTTGGTCAGCTCGGCAGCCCGTTTTCCGGCTTTCAAAATTTCATAGACATCGTTCCGCGTCGGATCATTCTCATCCAAATCCATTAAAATCATCTCGGAATAGCCGTTGATCGCCGTCAAAAGATTGTTGAAATCGTGGGCAACTCCTCCGGCCAATTGGCCGATGGCTTCCAATTTTTGAGACTGACGCAATTGTTCTTCTAATTCCCGTTCAGCCGTAATGTCGCGTTTCACCGCCGCAAAATTGATTATCTTTCCGGCGGAATCTTTAATCGGGAAAATAATGGCATTTTCATAAAACAATTTCCCGTCTTTTCGCTTATTGACAAAAACGCCCTGCCATGTTTTTCCGGCTGTTATGACCGCCCACAGTTCCTGGTAAAAAGCCTTATCGTGCTGTCCGCTTTGTAAGATTCTGGGGTTTTGCCCAAGCGCTTCAGACACAGAATAACCTGTTGTTTTTTCAAAGGCGGGATTCACGTATTGAATATTTCCATCGAGATCGGTGATAACGACCGTTTCACTGGCCTGTTCGATCACGGAAGCCAGACGGTTGATCTGCTCACCGGCTCTTTCCCACTCGGTAATATCTCTTGCAAAGCTGATGATATGCGGGGAGCCGTCCAAAATTATTTTTTTGGCGGAAACCAGTCCCATACGAACACTGCCGTCTTTAATTCGAAAAGGGGTTACTAAATTTTTCGCCTCTCCCGAGCTGATGATTTCTTCAATAAATCTTTTTCTATCGGAGTCATTTACCCAGAAATGAAGGTCGATGACGGATTTTTCATAAACTTCTTCAGCGGTGTACCCCGTGAGATTTACAAATGCATCATTAACGGCCTGATAGATACCGTCTTTGAGTCTATTCACGGAAATTGCGTCCGGGCTGGTTTGAAAAAGGATTCGGAAACGTTCCTCGTTTTCCCGCAGGGCTTCTTCAATTCTTTTTCTCTCAGTAATATCGCTAAACGCCGCAAGAATGCCGTAAGAATTTTTATATGGGATTTTAATGCTGGTGACTTCAATATCAAGTATATCTCCGTTTAAATTAATTATTTTTTCCTCTACAATAGGCAGTTTCACCAGAGGTTTAATTTCTTTCACCCGATTTTTAACCAATTGCTGTGAATCGGGGTGCACAAAATCGAGAAACGATTTCCCGATAAGTTCATCCTGACTCCCGGCGCCCATCAATTTCACAGCGTAAGGATTGGCGTACGCAATTTTATTATCCACATAAACTTCGATCCCGATCGGGAGAAACTCCACGAGGGCCCGATACCGTTCTTCACTTTCCTGAATGGCCTGATGGGCGTGTTTCTGTTCACTTTCGATATGCATGGTTCGCAGCGCAAGCGCAAGATCCGTTGCCACTTCTTCCAAAAGACCAATTTCTTCCCCATTAAATGCCTTGGGCTCCGAAGAGTAGATGTTCAGCACCCCATAAAGTTTTCCCTCTGAAATCATGGGAACCGCTGCACTGGAATGATAGCCTCTCTTTAAGGCTTCCGCCCGCCAGGGTTTGAACCTGCGATCCGCTTGAATGTTTTGTGAGACAATTGACCGGTGTTCTTTTATGGCTCTTCCGGTAGGCCCTTTCCCGGTAGAACTGTCATCCCAGGTAATGACAACCGAATCCAAATAGCCGGCTTCAATCCCGTAAAATGCTACGGGAATCACTCTTTTATGGGTTTCACTAATAGTTCCAATCCACGCCAGGCGGTAATCACGCACTTTCGTTAAAATTTTACAGGCCTCCTGAAGGAGTTTTTTGGAATCTCTTTCCCGGGCAATGAGCTGATTCACGTTGCGGATGGAGCGTAAAACCCCATTCAAATGCAATATGCGTTGTTCAGCCCGTTTTTCCTCGGTAATATCACGCGTGGCCTCAACCACATAAATGACATTGCCGCTCTCATCAAAAACAGGATACTCATATAAATCGAAATACCGGTGGGTGCCGTCCGGGGAAATATGCTCTTTCTCGACATGGGTGGGCTTTTTTGTGGTAAATACTTTTTTCAGATGGCATTTTTTACGTTTCAATGATTCGTCGTGCCACATATCAAAACAATATTTTCCAAGGACTTCTTCCATACTTAGATTTAATAATTTCAGAAAAGCGGCATTGCATAAAACAATGCGGCACTTTTTGTCTGCAAGGAGGATTGGATCCGAGATTCCGTCGATCACCGCCCTCAACAGATTTTTCTGTTCGCGATGTCGTTTTTCCGCAGTATGCTTGTACAGCGCCATTTCGATCGTCGTTTTTAAATCTTGCTCGTGGTAAGGTTTCATTATATATCCGAAAGGTTCCGTCTTCTTGGCACGTTTCAGTGTTTTTTCGTCCGAGTACGCCGTAAGGTAGACGACGGGAATTTCAAAACTCTTTCGAATGTATTTCGCCGCTTCAATTCCATCCATTTTCCCTTTCAGGACAATGTCCATTAAGACCAGATCCGGCGCCATTTTCTCGACGGCCGCAACAGCATCCTCTCCGGATGAAACAATGGCGGAAACATCGTGCCCGATGTTCAGAATCGTCTGTCGAATATCTTCGGCCACGATTCGTTCGTCTTCCACAATCAAAATTTTTGGCTTCATGCTGAAACTCCGTCGTTAAAAATGATTTGAAAAGCAGTGCCATTCGATCGATCGACCGTCAGATTTCCCCCTAATTGATCTTTGACCAAAATCGTAACCAGACGCAGCCCCAACGAAGACGTTTTTTGGATATCCAATTCCGGAGATAATCCCACACCATTGTCGCTCACCTGAAGCTCATATCTTCCTGAAGACAATCGAAGCAAAGCAATTTCAATTTTCGGCGGACGCAGTTTCTTTTGGCGGAAACTATTCGGAAACGCATATTTTAAAGCATTTGAAACCAATTCATTAATCACTAGCCCGCACGGGATAGCGGTGTTCACATCCAAAGACACATTCTCAATTTGAATATCAAATTGAATGGCCTGAAGATCGACTTGATAGGTGCGAAACAAATCGGCCACCAATTTTCTGGCATAGATGCCGAATTCGATATTTGAAAAATCTTCCGACTGGTACAAGCGTTCATGAATCAAAGCCATTGACCGGATACGGGATTGGCTGTCCAGCATGGCACGGGTAAATTGTGAATCGTTAATTTTGAAGGACTGAAGCCTGAGCAAACTGGAAATAATTTGTAAGTTGTTTTTGACGCGATGGTGAATTTCTTTCAATAAAATTTCCTTTTCAAGCAGCGCTTTTTTCACCTGGTTTTCAGATTGAATTCTGGCCGTAATATCCCGCGCCACACTGCCCGCCATAAAACCCGTTCCAGTCGGAATGGGGAAAACGACGGATTGAATGACACGTCGTTTACCGTCTGCAAGAATGATTTCCGATTCATTCAATCGATTGACCCACGGTGCACGGCCTGTTTTATGAAACGAAAGCATTTCAGACCGCACCATTTGAAATTTCCATTCTTCTTTCAATTCCGATGTCGCCAATTGGAATTGAACATCCCAGATAAATTTCCCCACCACATTTTTCCTGGCCTGGCCGTAAATCCGTTCTGCGCCCTGATTCCACTCCACGACCCGCCCGTGTTCATTGACAAGAATGATGGAGTCGATAGACTTCTCTACAAGGCTTCGAAATTTCTGTTCACTCTGTTGCAGTGATTTTTCAGTCCGCACACGGTCTGTAATGTCCGCGATACTAACCAGCACCCGTCCGAGCGTCTTTTCAAAGCCTTCCGCAACAATCAGGTTAAACGCGATGAATTTTCTTTCACCGGTGACGGTTTTGGCCATCACCTCCGCTTCAAAATGATTTTTCCCGTGTGCCAGGGCAATTAATTCTTCTTTGAACACGTGACGGGCTTCCTCGCCGAAAATGATTTCCAAACTCTGAAAAAACTCTTTTCTGTCTTTTACCTCAAAGAGATCCAGCGTGCATTTGTTTACATCCAGTATTTTAATTTTTTTAGCTGCCTGCGAAACAGCCTGCGGATGATTATCGAAATAGTTTCGATAATCTTTTATCCCGCGGGCTTTTAATTGATCGAAAAAGATTTTCAGGTCCGAATAATCTTCTTCCCAGAGAGACACCGGCACGTTTTCAAACAAGGATCGATAACGCACTTCACTTCTGCGAAGCGATTGTTCCATCCATTTGCGTTTTTGTATTTGCGCCTGCAGCTCCTGATTCTTCTCAATTAATTCACTCGTTTTTCGATTGACCTGTGCTTTCAGGACAAGGCTTGTGACCAAAAAAACCACAGCCAACACGGCTGCTCCCACCAATAGCCAGCGCAGCCAAATGGGAAATTCCTTTTCAACCTTTTGCGAAAACCAATGCTCCATGGATCGATAGTAAACAGAATTGCGATCCTTTTTTAATTCATGCAGGCGGTTGTCCAACGCCTGGATCAGATCGGCATCCGCATTTCTCGGCACGGCAAAACGAAGTTCAACCGGGGCAAAAAGAATCGGGGTTTCCAAAACATTGTACCGGTTCGCGCTTTGCAATCCCAATAAACGGGTTAAAATCCCGGCGTCGGCGCGCTTTTTATCTAATACGGATAAAACCTCCCGGTAACTGTCTAACTCAAGAAATCGCGCGGACAGGCCAAAACTGCTGAGCATCTGTCGAAATTTAGCATAATAGATGTCTTCACTCAAAACGGCTATGGTTTTGTTTTGCAGATCTGTAATTGCTTGAATTTTTGAATTCCTCGGCACAAAGATTTTACCATAGTTAATTAATACGGTTTCCTTCGAAAAATCTAACTGAGTGCTCCTCTCCTTCGAATAAGCGATGGCCACCAAAAGATCAATTTTATGATTGGCTAATCCGTCAAGACAATCCGGCCAATCGGAAATTACATATTCGAGAGTCCAATCTTCCCGTGCCGCCACGTATTTTAGAATATCAATGTAAATGCCTCTGGGCGTATTTTCTTTATCGGTAAACACAAGGGGTTTGTTTTGGTAAATTCCGACACGAACGATTCGATTAGAAGAAGCCAATACACTAATCAGGGAAAAAAATAAGACGAAAAAAATAAAATGAAGGGCTATTTTTTTCATAGATGATTTCCGGAGCTTTATTGGCATAGATTCAGAAGTCATAAATAAATTAATAATCTTTAATGAGATATGCAAGCCTTTTTTCGACCCCGTTTCTTAATTTTCTGTAACAATTCAGGTCTATGCAGGCCACAAATTCACAAATTCATGAAGTCGTCAAGATCATATTTTTTGGGATTAATCTTAATGGAAATAACTCGGCCTCCGCTGCGTGCTCTTCGGTTTAGGAATTAACCGGGATAAAAGATATGTTGTTTTTTTAGAAAAAAATTGTTAACTATTTTAAGGCACATTGGATTCAAAAGTGCCTTGTCTGTAATATCACGTGCACTTTGGGGTTATGCCGATGAATCTAAGCAGGCCTAATTTCTCAAAAATCTTGTTATTGGCAAATTTTGCCCTTATATTTTAAAAAATAAAAAAGGGAGAATAAAGGGTAAAACCAATGGATGGAAAGTCATTCAATGTTACCGAAGAAAAATTAGACAAACTCAAAGAGATTATTCCCGAAGCATTTACCGAAAATAAAATCGACTGGGAAAAACTGAAGGCTGCTCTCGGTGAAGAAATAGAATTTAAAAACGAACGCTACGTGTTAAACTGGGCCGGTAAGTCCGAGGCTTTCCGGGTATTGCAAACCCCAACAACCGCCACACTAATTCCGGCAAAAGAAGAGTCGGTAAATTTTGATACTACTGAAAATATTTTTATCGAGGGCGAAAACCTTGAAGTGCTGAAAGTGCTGCAGAAGGCCTACTTCGGCAAAATCAAGATGATCTACATCGACCCGCCGTACAACACCGGGAACGACAACTTTATCTATCCCGATAAATTCTCGGAAAGCAAAGAAAACTATTTAAGTCGTATCGGCGACAAAGACGAAACCGGGTATTTAACTCGTGAAGGCTTATTCCGCAAGAATAGTAAAGACAGCGGGCATTACCACAGCAACTGGCTTTCCATGATGTACCCAAGGTTATTTCTGGCAAGGAATCTACTGCGCGACGACGGGGTGATTTTTGTCAGTATTGACGATAATGAAGTGCATAATTTACGACTTTTGATGAATGAGGTGTTTGGGGAGGAGAATTTTGTTGACAGTATTATTTGGAAAAAACGTTACGGCGGAGGGGCAAAAGAGAAATACCTGATCTCACTACATGAGTATATATTAGTTTATGCAAAAAGTTTATCGGATTTGCCAGAAATATATATCCCATTAGAAAAGGATTCAATTGATAGATATTATAAATTAAAAGATAATAATTATCCGATAAGAGGACCATATCGTACTCACCCATTAGAAGCTACAAAAAGCATGGGGGAAAGGAAAAATCTGGTTTTTCCAATTGCTGCACCTGATGGTACAAATATACAACCCAAAAGGCAATGGTTATGGAGCAAAGAAAGAGTGCAAGAGGCATTAAACAAAGGTATCTTGGAATTTATGAAGAATAAAAACGGAGAGTGGTCAGTTCATACAAAACAGTATTTAAAAGATGAAAATGGTGAAGTTAGAAAAGATAAAGCATTCTCAATTATTGACAATGTATTCACTCAACATGGTACCAATGAAATAATCAACTTATTTGGAAATGCTCAAATTTTTCCATTTCCAAAACCAGTGCAATTCTTAAAATATCTTATTGAAATAGGTATTCAAAATAAAGAAGGAATAATAATTGATTTTTTCTCGGGTTCTTGTACAATTGCCCAAGCAGTCTACGAACTCAATAAGCAAGATAGTGGAAACCGAAAATTCATCCTCATTCAGCTCCCCGAACCAACATTTCCCCCTGTCAAGGGGGATAAAGGGGGTTCAGAAGCCACCAAAGCCGGCTACAAAACCATTGCCGAGATCGGCAAGGAACGCATCCGCCGGGTTATTAAAAAAATCAAGGAAGAACAAGAAGGTAAACTTGATTTGGACGGCAATGCCGGAAAACAGGATTTAGGGTTTAAAGTCTTTAAACTGAAAGAGTCCAACTTCAAAATCTGGCGGCAGGACATTAAAACCGAAGAAGAGTTAGCCAGGCAAATGGAAGCATTTACCGAACCTTTGGATGAAAACGCAAAGACGGAAGATGTGCTTTATGAGTTCCTGTTAAAATCAGGCGTTTCCCTGACGGCGAAGATAACCCACACCCCCGTCCCCTCTCCCTTGACAGGGAAAGGGGCGCAGCGTTTGGCAAATCCCGAAGCGTTATCGCAAAGAGGC
>BDTM01000085.1 GCA_002898015.1 bacterium BMS3Bbin03
CCCGCGAATGTGCACGAATTTTTCACTAATTTTTAAAACAAAAAACCCCCGCAGCAATCGCATTGACAGGGGTTTTTTTATGAGCCACCGAGCGGAATCGAACCGCTGACCTGCTGATTACGAATCAGCTGCTCTGCCAGCTGAGCTACGGTGGCCGCTCTCAAATTTCAATTCCAAAATATACTAAAATCAAATCGTTATTTCAAGATATTTTTTCTGATATGCCGTCAATTTTTTGGATTTTCACGCCGCTGATTTTTTCGGCAAACTGAACAATCGCTCCGTGGTCCAGCTCACCCTTTCCGTCCGCCATTAACGCGGTCAGCATTTGCTGCACTCCGGCGGTCAACGGCAGCGGGACGCCGATTTCCCGGGCGGTCTCCAGCACATTCTTCAAATCCTTCTGGTGCAGCCTGATCTTGAAGCCCGGCTCAAAGACACGGTTCATCACGCGGGGGGCCTTTGCATCCAGCACACGGCTCCCCGCCAGACCATCTTTAATCGCCCGGTAAAGCACATCCGGATCCAGGCCGGCCTTTTGCGCCAGCACAAACGCCTCACCCACTGCCGCAATCGTCAGCGCCACTATAATTTGATTGGCCAGCTTGGCATAATTCCCGGCGCCGACATCCCCCACCCGGATCACGGATTTCCCCATCACCTGCAGAATCGGTTTCACTCTTTCAAAGGCTGCTTCTCCACCGCCCGCCATGATCGCCAGCGTGCCGGCAATGGCCCCGGGCTCGCCGCCGCTTACCGGCGCATCCAGAAAATCGATCGATTTTTTGTTTAAAGTATCCGCCATTTTCCGGCTCACCAGCGGCGAAATCGAACTCATATCCACTACAATGGAATGCGCTTTTGCGGCACCGGCAACGCCCGTACTCCCGGCAATCACTTCCTGAACGTCCGGGGAATCCGGCAGCATTGTCATTGTGACATCTGCCCGTCCGGCACAATCGGCAATGGAATCGGCGGCCCGGGCGCCCTGCGCCACAAGCGATGCCATTTTCTCACGGGTTCGATTAAACACAATCAGCGGGTACCCCGACTTCAACAAATTCGCCGCCATGGGTTTTCCCATGATTCCCAAACCGATAAAACAAATGGTTGGCTTGCTCATTTTGCCTCCATTCACATAATCCATAAAAAAAGCCCTGACATGGGTTCGGTATCAGGGCTGTTCACCAAAAAGCTTCCGGTTAAAAGGGTCTTAGCCAACGCTGCCAGTTGTAATCCTGAAGCTCATTTCTGGCAGTAGAATGCACCAATTGGTAATCGCCAAATCCCCGAATATCTATAAAATAGAAATTCACACCGCCCTGTATGTTGTAATAATGCCAGATCTGGTAGGCTTTTGTCTCACTGCTGTTCGGATAGCGCTCAATTTCATTCGGTTTTCCGTAGATCAGGTACACGCGTCCGCGGTCGCTCTTCCAGCCGGGTTTTCCGGCCCCAAAATGGGAGGTCACATACGCCAGGCGCTGCAAATAATCCTGACGAAATTCATTTTTTAAAGTGGTCGGATCCTGGTCTCGCCGGAGCCAGAATCTTTTCATGAATTCACGTTTTCCATCCAAATCCAGACTTTTGAAAATCTTCTTCTCCTGGCCGGTAGCCAGATAACTCGCTCCGTTAAACTCGGCATTAATCGCTTTTGCGCTCATTTCATCGTAGACCTGATATTCCGGACTATTCAGAAATCTGGACAATTTAGACCGTTTTGAGCCCTCCTTCTGCTTCTGATGAACAAAATCGGATTCCCGGTACACAAAAAATTTCCGTCTGGAGGTCGACTTCTGACCCGTTCCGAGATCCGAGGCAGTAATCTTGAAGAAATACGAGCCGGACGGAAGTGTGATAATATTCAGGCCGCCCACTTCGACGGCAGAATCCCCGGGCTTATGTCTCATAATCGGCGGGTAATCACGAACAACCTTTCCGTTTCTGTCCATTATCTGATAATTAACCCGATAACTGTCCGGCACGGTTGACTTTTTAAAATTGTAAATTTCCGAGTAGAAATAAAGCATCGGGGCTCCCTGCCCATACAATGCGCCCGGATTTGGAACGACCTGGTAGCCGTTTTTGGTGTACATCTCCGGCTTTTTGTTTTTCCGAATCAGCGACGCCAATTCGATCGTGCTGATATCCAATGAATCTTTTGAATAAGACCTCACATGAATAGGCATCTCGATTGTTCCGAAATGCTTGCTGTTTAAATCTCGGGCAGTCACTCGTAAATTGTAATCACCGGGTCGAATGTACACACGAGAAACATCCGGAAGTTTTTGGGATCTCGATACTTTAGACAGGCTGTCCGTATAGGTCACTTTTTTTGCTGTGTCTTTGAATAAGACGGAATCGTCTTTGACAATGTCTATTTCGAGCCGAAAATTTGCACGAAAATGATGGGTGCTGTCTTTTACAAACTTAAGCTGGCTGCGATAAATTGCAGAATAAACCTCCAGGTAATCAAATCCTTTAGACGCCCTGAATGTGGCGTAATTCACTTCAAACGGAAGTTTCGTTTGATTCAATTTCTGCGCCCGGAGGGCAAGAAAATTAAAAGGGAGAAGCGCAAAAACGATGAACAAAACAAGCCATTTCTTCATAAAAACCCTCACATCCTTTTTTGATTAGTTCACTTCAATCGCCGTTTCGCTTTTTTCTTTTTCAAAGCGAACCGAAATCAATCTTGAGACGCCTTCATCGGTCATGGTGACGCCGTAAATGTTGTCGGACGCCTCCATAGTTACTTTATTGTGCGTCACAAGAATAAACTGAATAGTTTCGGAAAAGTTGCGTACCACCTTTAAAAAACGGCGCAAACTCACATCATCCAGCGGCGCATCCACTTCATCCAACACGCAGAAGGGACTGGGCTTTACCTGGTAAATCGAAAAAAGCAGCGTAATGGCCGTAAGGGCTTTCTCTCCGGCGGAGAGCAAATCCATGGAGGTGATGGCTTTTCCTTTCGCCCGGGCCATGATCGAAATGTCGGCTTCCAGCGGATCTTCCGGATCAAATTTAATCCGGATATCCCCCTCCCCGCCATCGAAGAAGGATTTAAAGTTTTTGCCGAAGTTCTCCCGAATTTCCTGAAAAACGCGGTAAAATTTATCATGTGCCGTTTTATTAATCACGGAGATGGTCTCCAATAATGTGTTTTTGGCCTCCAGCAAATCGGCGCGCTGTTTTTCAAGGAATTCCAGGCGATTGGATTCTTTTTCATATTCCTCCAGCGAAAGCAGATTCACCGGTCCATAGCTTTGCAAACGCTTCCGAAGCATCTCGAGCCGCTCGGAAATTTCCCGGGGTTCCTCCGGAGACTTCTGTTGAGCCGGCACGATCTCGACGGCATATTTTTCCTGAATATTGTGTTTGATGTTATCCGCACGGAGTTCCAACTCGGAAATCTTCAGTTTTAAATTTCGAAGCACATCCGAGGAACTCTCCCCCGCTTCGCGCGCACTTTTTACACCTCTTTCTTTGGACTGAAGTTTTTCGCGCAGGGTTTCCAGTTCCTGTTGAATGCGATTTTTGTCGCCTGCGAGCAATTCCCTCCGGGAATACAATTCCGCCAGCGCTGTGTGGGCTTCCTCGATCATGCCTTCCAGACGCTCGATGTCCGCTTCCGCTTCGCTGATTTCCTGATCCCGGGTTTCCAGCGTTTTCACAAGCTCCGCGGTGGTACGTTTCATTCTTTCGATCTCCGATGCGATGTTTTTCTTTTCACCGGTGGCTCGAACCAGATTTAAATTCAATTCATGCACCTCTTCGGCAAGCCGGTTCCGCTCCTCCTCAAGCCCCTCAAGTTTTTCGAGGAGCGTTTCCAATTCTTTTTCGAACATTTCCCGCCGGCGCGAAAGCCGCTTAATGGCCGGCATGAGTGCGTCGATTTTTTTATAAGCCTCCTGAACAGAAGCATCCGTCGCAGCAATTTCAGATTTTATTGCTTTTGTTTGATTTAAAAGCTTCCGGTAGGTTTCCTGATCCCTGGCCAATTTCACCTGATTCCGAAAATTCTCTTCGTCGTACTGTTTGAGAGCCTCCCGCTGCGTTTCCAGAACTTTCTTTAAAGATTCGAGAAATTTTTGTTTTTCTTCTAACTTGGCCGAAACGTCTCTCTGATCTTTTTCAAACGCCTGAATTTCTTTCATTAATTGATCAAGCTGATTCTTACGGCCGATTCCTGCGACCCGCTCGCCGCTGGTGTACCAGGCGGTTCGCAAAAATCCCCGGCGGGAAATGAGTTCACCGGCCAGCGTCACCACATTCAATCCGTGTTTTTGATAGATGGATTTCTGAACGGCTGAATCCTCTACAATGAGATAATCCCCTAACCACATGGAAACAATCGATTTGAACCGGGCATTCACGTTGATGAGATCGCTTGCCCATCCAATGACTCCGGTCTCCTCGACGGAAGGCCGATTTCCTTCAGGAATATCCTTGAGCCACTCCAACACCACAAATGTGACCTGCCCCAGCTTTTCCTGCTTCAGACGTTCGATGGCAGCGTAAGCGTGTTCTGCTTTTTCCACAACTAAAAACGACACCATTTCCGAAAGAACGGCTTCCACGGCATTGCGATAGCGCGCCGGTACCGCGATTAAATCCCCCAGAGGGCCTAACAATCCGGGGAATTGCCGCTGATGCTCCAACAGAAATTTCACCCCCTTGGGAAAACCCTCATTAATTTCAATGACGTGCTGCAAAAAATTTCTTTGCTGATATTTTCCTTCGATCCCGCTTTTAAGTTCCGGCAACTGTTCTCGCAAAGCCTGAACGATTGTTTCAGCCTTACGAACGGCCTTCTCGGTTTTAAGAAACTCCTGCGATAGTTTTTCACGTTTATCGCCCGCCGAGGAATCCCGCTTCTTCCGTTCGGCAAGAGAGTCTTTAAGCCGGTTTGCTTCTTCTCCGGCGCTCTCCAGTTCTTTCTGTAACTGTTCCTGTTTGCCCTGCAGGTGGAGAATCTGAGATTCGTGCCGGCTGCGTTCTTTTTCGTTCCGGTCCAGTTCCTTTAAAAGCTCCACTAATTTCATTCGATAGTCATTGGCTTCCAGACGCCGGCGGTTCAAAATCTTCTCAAATCCTTTTAATTCCTCCTGCTTGAACCGAAACTTCAGCCGGTAGCCATCCGTAATTTCCTGCATTTCAACTAACTTGGGCTGGCCCTCCTCCAGACGTCTGGTCAGAATTTGCCGGCGTTTTTGAATCTGTTCCTTTTCGGTCTTGTAGCGATTGATTTTTTCTTTTAAAGAACGAATCCGCTCCTTTGAAACAGCCAATTCATTTTCTTTTTGATGTACATCCTGCGTCACCGCATCCCAGCGGGACAGGACTCTTGAAAGATGATCTTCCAGCGAGAGAATCTCCGCACGCATCCGTTCCAGAAAGGCTTCCTCTTTGCTCAGCATCGTGCGATTGCTCTGAAAAGCTTCCTGATCCTGTTCCAGCCGGGATTTCAGCGGCTCCAATTCACGGAGAATTCGCCCGAACTCCAGGGAGGCATGCCGAATATCCAGCCCTTCGATCTCCTGAGATAAGTGTTTGTAGCGTTCGGCTTTGTGCACCTGCCGCTTCAGTGAATTTACGGTACGGTCTACTTCGGAGAGAATATCATTAACGCGGTTCAGATCATCCTGTGCGGCGTCCAGTTTTCTCAGAGCCGCTGCGCGCCGCTGCTTGTACTTGCTGATTCCCGCCGCTTCTTCAAACAGGCGAAGCCGTTCCTCTGTTCTGGGGCTGAGAATGGACTCGACCATCTTCAACTCAATGACCGAATACGTATCGGGACCCATTCCGGTATCCAAAAAAAGATCGTTAATATCTTTTAACCGGCAGGGCTTTTTGTTCAGCAAATATTCACTCTCACCCGAGCGGTAAAGCCGTCTGGTCAACATCACTTCCGTATATTCTGACGGCAGCACGGAGCGGTCGTTTTGAATGGTCATCGAGACTTCAGCCATCCCAAGGGGTTTCTGACTCTTGCTCCCTGCAAAAATGACTTTTTCCATTTTATCACTGCGAAGAACACCCGCCCTTTGTTCGCCCAGCACCCAGCGAATGGCATCCACAATATTTGTTTTGCCGCTCCCGTTCGGTCCGACGATGCAGGTGATACCGTCTTTAAAAATAATTTCCGTTTTCTTCGCGAATGATTTAAATCCGCGTAATTGTAATTTTGAAAGATACATCCAATCCTCTTAACCGCCTAAATTCCAGCTTTCCACACGTGAAAAATGTACCCCAAATAGGGCAAAAAATTTGAATGCACCTGGTAGAGCCACAACAAAATTCCCAAAACCAGCCCTGCCATTCCCGTCATCACAAGCGCCGTTATGCCGGGAGAATAATGCAGAATCACCGTCATTCCTTTAAGAATTCGATATACAAACCAGAGAAATAGAATCAATACAAGACCGAAAATCAGATATTTCAGCACGGGATAAACCCAGATGCGCGCAGAAACCATGGCAATGGGCACCAGAAAAATAAACACGCCGCTGAGCCAATACACCAGGGCCAGTGCATTTCGCAGTTTAAGCGACCGGCCGGTCATCACGGCCGCGGTTTGTAATACAACCGCCAGCAATGAGAAGAACAGAAAGAAGAAAAACGTCAACACCAGCACGAACACGGCGGGATTCCACACAAGCGGAATCAACTGTGTTTTCAACCCCCGGAAAAAGAGTAACTGCGTCATGAAAAAATCGAATAAAATCGATTCTTTCGCGCTGAAAAAGAGACTCGCCGTGAGAATGGCCAGTGCGGCAGACGCACTAAAATTGATAATCAACGAGTGCCCCCAGGCGATTTTCCGGCCGGATTGCAGCTCCATATAAAATCCCTTCGGCCGGGCAAACACCCGGACAAAATTGCCCGAGATCCGTTTATTTCCTTTAAGAAAATAAAGGAAAAAGATAATAACGGCAAACCCCCACAAAAGGAATGCTGTTTTTCCGGAATCACGATTTTGGACAAATTCGGCAAAACCGGGGCCGTTCCCCGTGTACAAATCGTGAATCATTTTCCAGCTCAGCCGCGGCGAGGCATTTGAGTTACTCTCCAATCCCATTCGGAAAAGCCGCCGATCCTTCACGTAAGGATTCAAAAAAGTGGGGTACATCCCCTGATAATCGCGATCGGTAAACACAAAACAGCCGGCGACATCGGGGGAATCAAGCATTTCTCTCACCGTTTTCCACAAGGTGTAGCCCTGCCGCTTTTCAAACCGGATTTGATCCTCTGTGCGATTGTGTTCTTTCAGGAAGGGAACCGAAACCTGAGAAAAAATAATCGGAACGGCAGGAAATCTCTCCCGAAAATGTGTCACCGCCTTTTTCCAATCCGGTTTCACCCAGTTGGTGAGATCAAAACCCACCCAATCGAAAGGATACGATTTCGTCTCAACCGTGCCTGTCCGAAAACCGGCTCCCGTTAAAAAGTGTTTTTCTTTTGATGGCTTCTTCACCGGGAAGAAACGAAAATAATCTTTTCCCAGCCCGTCGTTACCCACACCGGCGGTGAATCCGCAAAACGAGGGATGGTTCTGCACATTTTCAAGGAACTCCTTTTTGAATTGGGAGACGTTGTCCAAAAACACCTCGTTTCCCCAGACATCCGCGGGAGAATTCCACAGCGGGAGCCCGGAAAAAATAAAAAATCCCAGTGAATCCGCTTCACGAAACATCTCGGGTGCCGGCGGATAAATGAAAAGCACCGCATTGGCCCCGAGCTTTTTCACCCAGTTTCCGAAATCCGGCCCCGATTGCCGAAAGTCTTTTGGAAAGACCGTGATTCCTTTTAATTTAAGCGGCTTCCGATTCAGAACAAAATGCCCGTTTTCCACCCGGAATTCCCGAAATCCCACAGTTGTGAACCAGGTGTCCAGGATTTGCCCGGCCTCATTTTTAAGCGTCAGCACGACCCTGTAAAGCACGGGGAACCGGGGCGTCCACAGACGGCCGGCCGGAATGTGAATCGTTGTTTGAACATGACCGGAAACAACCGGCACATCGCCTGAAAACAGGGCAATGCCCTCCGGCGATTCTATCCGTACGGTTATTTTTCCCCCCGCCGTCCCCGCGGAGGTTTCCGAAACCACATCTGCACCAATATTTAATTTGATGCGGGACAAATTTTGAATCCGGTAGGTAATTGCCGGCTTCAAGAGAGAGACCGGCGGTACGGCATAAATGTAAATAGCTCGGATGATGCCCCGCGGCAATTCGGGCTCCAGCAAACCGCCCTTTACGGGCAAGGAATACTTAAAATTTTGTGCGGCATCAATTTCAATGAATATTTGATTCTTCCCGCCGTGTAAAATGCCGGGCTCCATCTTAAAAGAGAGCGCTTCATACCCGGCCGGCACATCCCCCACATATTGATTGTTGATTTTAATCGTTGATTTAAAATTGATCCCGTCGACCACAAGCGTAAAACGATAATCTTTCAGATGAGCCGGAATTTGAAATTCTCTCTTCAAAAAATAAACTTTTGCAGCCGGCAGCCTCCCGGGGACACGCACCGCAAACCACCGGGGTGATTTTTTCTCGCGCGCCTGCCAGGAACCGGCAAGTGACAGTCTCTTGCGCGCGGCCGTTTCCGGAAACCCGGAGGCCGCGGCGGCCGTCGAGAATTCCATAAACATCAAAACAACTGTCAGAAGGCACAAAATCCCCTGAAAAATTCGCCGAAAATGATTGATCACAGAAATTAAATTTCCTATTAAAATATTATCCGTTAAAGCTTTGCTTTTTTTGCAGGAAAAATTTTACCCGCCACGATACACAAGTGCACAGATACCCCAAAGGGATTTTAGAATGAACCCCTATCGACCGGTTTATCAGGATGATTAATTTAATAAAACTGCGGTAAAATTACAACCCTTTTATGGACCCTTAGTTCGTTATTTTCCCACTCGCGCGCCGGATAAATTCTTTCAAACCGGTGTAGCGTTCCTGCACGCGGTTATTCCGTATGGCTATCGAAAGTGCTTTCCGGGTTCCGATCAGCACGACCAATTCTTTAGCGCGGGTAATCGCCGTGTAAATCAAATTACGCTGCAGCATAATAAAATGGTGTGTTGTAATCGGACAAATCACAACCGGGTATTCCGAGCCCTGGCTTTTGTGAATAGTAATCGCATAGGCCAGCACCAGCTCGTCGATGTCCGAAAAATCATATTTAACCGTAAAACCGAAATCCACCCGGAAGGTTTGGCTTTCTGCGTCAATTCCTCTGATAATACCGATATCTCCGTTAAAAACGCCCCGGTCATAATTGTTGCGAATTTGCATCACCTTGTCTCCGGCGGCGAACTCCATCTCCCCCCGAAAGAGCTCTCTTCTTCGGGGATTCAACGCATTTTGGAGCAAACGATTCAGCCGGTCCACACCGACCGGCCCCTTGTACATCGGGGTGAGCACCTCGATATCCTTCAGGGGATCATAACCGTACCGCTGAGGAAGCTTTTGGGTGACCATGTCGAGAATGAGTTTCGCCGAAGTCTCCGGATCCTCTTGTTGAATAAACAGAAAATCACCGTAATCGTCGATCGGTCTCAGTTTATGATTGGCCGGCGGGCCCGCCGTTCCCGGTTTCCGGTCCAGATCCGGCATGAGCCCTTTGTTGATTTGATGGGCATTCATGATAATTTTACTGTTCATCGCCTGGCGAAACACTTCCGATAGATGCACAACCCGCACAATTCCGGACGCAATGATATCCTTCAGCACATTTCCGGCGCCGACCGAAGGGAGTTGGTCTACATCGCCCACAATGATTAACTTGGCACTAACGGGCAGCGCTTTTACCAGGGCGTACGCCAGCATCGTGTCGACCATTGAAAATTCATCCACAATAAGCACATCGAGTTTAAGCGGCCGTTTCTCATTGTGATAGAAATTCCGGTTTTGCGGATCGAACTTGAGCAGACGATGGATGGTTAAAGCCGGCCGGCCGGTGGCTTGCGAAAGCCTTTTCGCGGCGCGGCCGGTGGGTGCCGCCAGCAAAATGGCCATTTTGTACGCCTGAAACAGCCGGATAATGCCGCGGACGGTCGTTGTTTTTCCGGTACCCGGCCCGCCGGTTAAAACCAGCACCTTTTCCTGCATGGCCAGGGTAATGGCCCGTTTCTGCTCTTCCGTGTATTGGATGCCCTGCACGTAGGCCAGTTGATCCACACGGCGCTTCGTCTCATCCTCGGTGATTTTAATGAAACTGACGGAGGTCAGCAGGGCTAATTTTTCGGCCAGTCGTTTTTCCGCATGATAAAAGGCCGGCAGGTAAATCTTTTTCTCTTCAGGAACCAAGTGATTCACACGAATGAGTTCATTGAGAACAGCTTCAATCAGCGCCTGGTCAACCTTTAGAATTTCCCTGCTCTTCGCAATCAGTTCCTCCCGGGGCAAATACGTGTGTCCTTCGTCCAGACCCTTCTGCAAGGTGTATTTCAACCCGGATTCGATTCGGGCAGATTCTTCGGGTGAAATGCCCATATTTTGAGCAATTTTATCGGCTGTCAGGAAACCAATGCCAACCACATCGTCGGCCAGTTTGTAGGGATTTTTCTGAATGACGTCCAGGGTCTGTGTGCCGTAGGTTTTGGCAATTTTTGCGGACATTGTGGGGCTGATTCCGTACTGACTCAGAAAAATCATCACATCACGCGCCTGATTCTGATCCCGCCAGGACTGCAAAATCCGAAGCAGTTTATTTTTGCCGATGCCGTCGATTTCAAGCAGGCGCTGCGGATCCTTTTCGATAATCTGCAGTGCTTCTTTGCCAAACTTGTCTATGATTTTTCGGGCTGTGGATTTTCGAATGCCCTTAATCACACCGGACGCCAGGTAGGCTTCTATCCCCTTTTTGGTGACCGGTAAAATGATTTCGTAGGTTTCTGCCTGAAATTGCCGGCCGTATTTTTGATTCATTTTCCAATCGCCGTACAGGCGCAGGTGTTCGCCCTCCGAAATAAACGGCAGTACCCCGACAACCGTCACCTGATCCTCAAAGTCACTATCCGGCACAAAACGCAGCACCGTGAAACCGGTTTCTTCACTCCGGAAGGTCACACGTTTTATTTTTCCGGTCAGGCTTTCCTTTTCCGAACGTACGGCGTTGAAAAAATCTTCCTTTTTCATGATTTGTGCTTAGAACTTCACAATGAGCGGATTTTCTTTGACCGGCCACTCCCCTTTGGCAATGGCTTTCGTCCCGTCAAATACGAGGTAACTATATTTTCCGTAGTGCATCATTTTCATCCCCAGGGAACGAACCACTTTCGGCGAAGCGGCCTGAAACACGCAAAGTCCCTTTTGACGATTCAAGGGATTCCAGAACGCCGCAATCACACTTTTACCCGTGTAGGTGTTTCCGGCCAGTGAAACCGTTTTCCCCCGAAAGGCAAGCCTCCCTTTCAACGCGGCTCCCATCTTCCCGTAAACAGCATTCTCTTCCGGACTTCCCAGTACAAAAACCGACCCGGATTTTAAATCGGCATTCGTGACTTCGACATCCGACTTAATCATTCCATCGCCGGGCGGAATCAATTGGTGGGCAAGCAGCCGGTACGCTTCGGCAAATTCCGGCGTGCTGCGGGACGGCAGAACAATGACGGCATTTTCATCGGACAACGCCAGACTCAGCACGGGACTCATCTCGCCATGATTGAGCCGGCGCATCACATTGTAGTCCGGGTCGATGCCGATTCCAAGCGGTTTTTGATCAAAAGAAAAGCTAAGGGGTGTTTTGGCCTGAGCCGTCACGAGAACCGTGTCCAGCGTATCGCTCCGGAAGTAAACCTGAATCGGCACACGCAGCCGGAACACCCGCTCCTTCTGCAGGAGGTTTCCCCCGAGGGTCCATTTCTGACCGGACGTCTTGTGCCGGCTCACATCTTTAATTTCCAACCGCGGCGCACCCGTTTTGTGCACCCACTGGTCGAAATAAACCGTCATATTCAATCCGGAGACGGCTTCAAATTCTTTTTGAATGTCGGCCCAGCCTGCAATTTGAAATTGTTTGTGCCTGATAAAATTTCGCAAAGCTTCATAAAATTGGGCATCGCCAACCCACCGGCGCAGCATGTGAAACACCATTGCGCTTTTTCCGTAACCGATCATTCGTGTGTACATCGCCGTGCGATTTAAAAACCTGTCCAGAGGAAAATCGTTTTTATCATTCACATAAAGTGTGTAATTGCGGTCGATGCCGTACCGGTATTCTTTGGCCTGTTCCGGCCCGCGAAGGGTTTTGTAATAGTAATCGGCCATGTACATCGTCAGGCCTTCGCACCAATTGCCGGTGGCGTAATCGACAAAAACGGAATTCCCCCACCAGTTGTGCAGGATTTCATGTCCGAGCGATGTGTACACAATAAACGGCAGACGCAGGACAGTCTGTCCCAAAACGGTGTAAGAAGGCATCCCGTACCCCGTGGGAAAGAAATTTTCGACAACGGCAAATTTTTTATAAGGATAGGGATTCAACAGTTTGCTGTACATCTTCACATATTTTGCCGAATAGGTCAGATACTTTTCGGCAAGCGCCGTATCTTCGGGAAAGACGTACGTATAAATTGTAACAGGACCGGCCTGAAGCTCACGGACGTCGTATCGGCCGGCAATCAGGTACAGGCCGTCGGCGGGGTGGTCATTTTTCCAGTGCACGGTTAAACGGCCGTCTTCCGTTTTGTGCGAAATCCGGGCGCCCTGCGTCACGGTCTCCCACCCGGAAGGCGTGTTCGTGGTCACTTCGTGCGAGGCCAGAGAGGTCTCCACCGCCGGAAACCAGTGAGACTCCGGCGCGAGGAAAACGCCTTTCCCGCCAATCACGCCCCGGGTTTCCACCGCGGCCGCATCCCGGGCATAAGCGGGCACGTGAGGCGGATCGTAAATTTTCCCGGCGTAGGTCACCTTCACACGAAAGAGATTCAGCAGATGCGGCGGGAGTGTAATCTTCAGAAGCTGTGCGTTCGCATAAAAATCTTTCGTGTCTTTTCGAACGTCCCGGATGACATCCGCCGCGGAGAATTCAGGAACGACTTGAAATTCGGCGGGGTTTCCTTCCACTTGAACGGCCTTCACCCGTAAATTGCGATTCAAAAAAAATACCAATTCGTGCAGATTCTCTCTGTTTTTCACGAGGATTTCATCCGAGGCATCGATCGTGTGTTTTTGAATATTGAGCCGGGCTTCGATTTTGTGATGCTTAATTTCGGGGATGATTGGCTTCCGGGCAAACGAGGCCACCGGCATTAAAAGCAAAAACAGAATAATGATCTTCCTCATTTTTTAACCCCTCCTATTTTTCCATGACCCTTAATTTCCGCTGCAAGGCTTTCCGCCAGCCGTTCAAAATCCGTCTCCGGCTCGATTTCGATCCAGCGAATCCGTTTATCGGCCCTGAACCATGTCCACTGGCGCTTTGCAAACCGCCGCGTATTGCGTTTGATGAGCCGGACGGCTTCCTCGAGAGAAATTTCTCCTTCAAGACAGGCGTACATCTCTTTGTAACCCACCGTCTGCAGCGCCCGCAATTCCCTTTTGTACCCCAATCGCCGGAGATTTTCGACTTCTGCTGCGAGGCCGGCCTGAATCATCCTGTCCACCCGGGCTTCAATTCTCTGATAAAGTTTTGCACGATCCATGGTCAGGCCGTAAATGACGGGTTCGAAAGGCGACTCCGATTTCATGCGGGCGAGAAAAACCGACCGGGGCTCTCCCGTAATTTCGATTATTTCCAGCGCCCGAAGAATCCGCTGTTCATCATTTGCGTGAATTTTTCGGGCCGATTCCGGATCCAATTTCCGAAGGCGCTCGTACAGACCCTGCAGCCCTTTTACGTGTATTTCTTCCCGCAAACGCGTCCGGATTTCCGGGTCGGTCAGTTCCCCTTCAAATAGACCGTCCAGCAGCGCCCGGATGTAAAGCCCTGAACCGCCTACGACCAGAGGCCGCTTATTCTCCCGAAGAAGTCTGAAGATAACTTCACGGCTCTCTTTTCCAAACATGCCGGCGCTGTAGGGTTCATTCGGAAACCGGATATTAATGCATTCGTGCGGCACAACGGCCTGTTCTTCCGGGGAGGGCTTGGCCGTTCCGATGTCCATCAAACGGTACACCTGCCGGGAATCTGCGGAAACGACCGTCAGGTCCGGCAAAAACCGGGCGAGATAAATACTCAGGGCCGTTTTTCCGGCTGCGGTCGGCCCCACCAACACCCCCAATTTCTGCTTTTGCGGCTTTTGAGTGTGCACCGGAATTACAACCGCAAAAACCGTTTGTCCAATTCTTCCAGCGGGATGGTCACAATAACGGGCCGTCCGTGAGGACAAAAGTACGGATTTTTCGTGGCGAACAGCCCGTCGATCAATGCAATCATGCCGTCCCGTGTGAGCGGGTCTCCGGCTTTTATCGCCGATTTGCACGCAAATGCGGCAGCCACTTTTTCGCGGATGTCCTGTTCGTTAAGATTTTTGTAATCATCGATGATTTGCCGCAAAATGGTCTCTTCGTCTCCGCGCACATCTGTGGGCACCGCTTCGATAACGACCGTTCTCCCCCCAAAATCTTTTACAATAAATCCCAGTTGACTCAAATAATATTGAATTTCCTTCAAAATTTCAAAATCTTCGGCGCTGAGTTCAACCGTTCTCGGAAAGAGCAACTGCTGAGACGTGGGCGGCCGTTTGTTGAGATTCTCCATCGCCCGTTCAAACAAAATCCGCTCGTGGGCCAGATGCTGATCGATGATGATCAGTCCGCTTTTGATCTGCGAGAAAATGTACTTATTATGCAACTGCCACACCGTAACCCTCTCCCCCCGGGAAGCCTTGTACAACTGCCGATTCACCTGAGAGCGGCCCGCAGCGCCCCCCCCGTTTTCCGGCTCACTTTCCGGAGTACGTCCCTCCGGTGAAACCGCCGCCGGCTCAGCGGGTAAATTTTCCGGTTGAATATCCCGCCGAGTCTGCCGGAATTCAAATGGAAAATGCAAATCATTTTGATTGAAATCCGGGTGCCGGCTGCCGGAAGCAGACGGACCGGCCGGGGATTCGAATGTTTCAATCGGCGCTTCAGGGGCACGGAGCACAGGAACCACACCCGCCGAGTTCAGGGCTTCTTTAACCCCATTCAAAACACTCCTGAAAACCAGTCGTTCATCTTCAAAACGCACCTCGATTTTCGAGGGGTGTACATTCACATCCACTTCTTCGGGATTCAGCGTCAGATTCAGGACATAAAAAGGGAAATTCCCCCGGGGAAGCATGGTGCCGTACGCCAGCGAAACGGCATAATTCAACGATTTGTTGACAATGAACCGGCGATTGAGAAACAGGTACTGGCCGCCCCGCGCCGCACGAAACAGATCCGTGTTGCCGACAAAGCCCGTGACGTGAATTCCGGAAAATTTAAAATCAACGGGAATGATATTTTCCCGGTAGCTGTCTCCAAAAAGGGACACAATCCGCTCATCCGGAGATTGGCCGGAATACCGGAATATTGGCTGCTGACCGCGATAAAACGCCATCGCAATTTCGGGGTAGGACAGCAAAAACCGGTTGACAACCGTCAGCACATGCCGATATTCGGCATTATCGGTCTTCAGAAATTTGCGCCGTGCAGGCGTGTTGAAGAACAGATTTTTCACAGAAACAGACGTACCCTGCTGCCAGGCGGTTTTCTCCAGCGCTTTCACCACACCTCCCTCCAACTTCAGGAAGGTGCCCTCAGGATTCCCCTGAGCGCGTGTCTTTAGTTCAATCATCGACACCGAAGCAATACTGGCAAGCGCCTCGCCGCGGAAGCCGAGCGTCTTAATCCTGTGTAAATCTTCCACTTTGGAAATCTTGCTGGTGGAATGCCGTTCGAAAGACAGGATTGCATCGGACTCCGGCATCCCTTCACCGTTATCCACCACCTGCACCAGAGACTTCCCGCCCTCTTTGACAATAATGGTGAGTTCCGTCGCCGCGGCATCAATCGAGTTTTCGACCAGCTCCTTTACAATCGACGAAGGGCGATCCACAACTTCGCCGGCGGCGATTTTATTGCTCAGGAAGTCGGGGAGAATTTTAATTTTGCCTTCGCCGGCGGTATTCACAGATTCTGCTTGTCGATCCGGGGATTCTATAATTTAACCTCCTCCCCCATGCGATAATATCTTCCATCAAAGATGACTTTTGTGGCGGCATGATTCGCATCATGTTCGTACATTAACGTCCAATGATCCTTCACCGCGGCCGGCAAAATCATTTTTTTCTCTTCCAGCGTGAGAAGCGGATTGAGATCGTACGCCATAATCCAGGGCAATGGGATGTGGGATGCTGTCGGAATCAGATCGGCACAATAGAACAGGGTTTTCTCACCGTCACTCACTTTCACCACCTGCATGGCCGGGGTGTGCCCAAAAAGCCTTCGCACTTCAATTCCGGGGAAAAGTTCCCGAGAGTCTTTTAGCTGCACCAATTGCCCGGCTTCTTCCAGCGGGACGTAGTTTTCAGGAAAGTAACTCGCCTGATCCCGCTCAGACGGCTTTCTCCCCCAGGCGTATTGCCCCTTTTGAATATAATAGGTCGCCTTCGGAAAAGCCGGCTTGACGGCTCCGGAATTAAGCCGTACCGTGGCGCCGCCGGTATGATCAAAATGCAGATGGGTGAGAATAACGTGGGTCACATCTTCCGCTTTCAGGCCGAATGCGTTCAGTGATTTTTCCGTATTAAATGCAGAAAAATCGATCTCGTAAATCGATTTCAATTTATCGTTCAACTTCGTGCCGGTGCCTGTGTCCACCAGAATGACTTTTCCGTCGCCCATGATCAGAAGCGAACGAAGCGCCATTTCGATGCGGTTTTTTTCATCTGCCGGATTTGTTTTTTCCCACAGCACTTTCGGAACAACGCCAAACATGGCACCGCCGTCCAATTTAAACCGACCGTGCTCAATAGCATACAATTCATAGGGACCGATTTTCATGCCAATTTTCCTCTTTTTAATCTGCTTAAAGATAATAAAATTTCTCGAAGAAATCAATAGCGTTAAAATCCCCATAAACTAAAATGGATCGATGAAAAAGAAACTTCTTGATTGATGGAATATTTTTGTTAAATTTAAATATTGGGATCGACGGTTTGAAAACCTTTTAAGGCACAAAGGCAAATGCGAAAAGGCATTCTGAAAATTTCCATTCTCATTTTATTTCTGGGTTTCAGCACAACTCTGACCGCCCAATATTATTTCGGTCGAAATAAAGTGCAGTACCACCATTTCAATTGGTACGTGCTGAAGACGCCGCATTTCAATGTTTATTATTATCCCGAAATGGCGCCTTTGGCACAGGTCGGGGCAAAATTAGCCGAACAAAGCTATAAAATTCTCGAGGACAAATTCAATCAATCGATCAACCGAAAAGTGCCTCTGATTTTTTACAGCACACACATTCATTTTGAACAGACCAATGTGCTTCCCAATTTCATCCCGCAGGGCGTCGGCGGTTTTTTTGAATATATGAAAGGACGCGTGGTCATTCCGGCAAACGGTTCCGTTTGGGGATTTCGCCACGTGATTCAGCATGAATTGGTGCACGTTTTTACGCACAGTCTGCTTTCGCAAATTCTCCGGGAACACGGGCGCTCAAACGCCGGAAATCTCCCGCTCTGGTTTGTCGAAGGCATCGCCGAATTCTGGTCGCAGCGCTGGGATCCCCAGGCGGAAATGGTTTTGCGGGATGCGGTCGTGAACGGCTACATTCGCCCGCTGGAGCAGATTTACCAGATTAACGGCACCTTTTTAATGTACAAAGAAGGGCAGGCTGCGCTGAAATACATCTCCGAAACCTACGGCGACGACAAGCTCCTTCAGTTGGTGCAAAATTCCTGGAAAGTTGACAATTTCAGCGACGTGATGAAACTCACGATTGGGAAAAATTACAAAGAATTCGACCGTGAGTGGATTTACACGCTGAAGAAAAAATATTTCCCGCTTCTCAAAAAAGAGGACGATCCCCTGATGGTCACGCCGGCGCTTACCAAAGAGGGGATCAATACCAAGCCGGCCTTTTTCCTGAACAACGGAATACCGTTTATGGCATTCATGTCCAACCGCGTCGGGTACTCGAACATTTACATCCGGTCCCTGTCCCCGCAGAAGAAAAAGAAAATTCAACCCAAAATTTTGGTAAAGGGCGGCCGAACAGCCGAATTTGAAGCCTTTAACCTTTTACAAAGTAAGATGGATGTTTCGGCCGGGGGCAGGCTGGCTTTTGTTTCCAAAAGCGGCGGCAGCGATGCCCTGTACATCTGGGACATCCCGAAAAATTCGCTTGAATATCGTTTTAAATTTGATTCCCTGGTTTCCATTTCATCCCCCGCATGGTCGCCGGATGAGAAATCGCTTTGCTTCTCCGCCGTGGATTTTGGGGGCCTGAGCGACCTGTACGTGTACCGCTTAAAATCGGGAACACTGGAACGGCTGACCCATGATTTTTACGCGGACAACGATCCGGTCTGGACACCGGACGGCACCGGTATTGTATTCAGCTCGGACAGGGGCGCATTCGGCGAAACGGGCGCGCTGAATTTATTTAAATACGATCTCGGCACCGGAGCGTTTACCACCATCACCTACGGAAACCACCGGGATAAATCGCCCGTTTTTTCGCCGGACGGCAAGTATTTGGCATTTGTCTCCGATCGAAGCGGCAGTTTTAACATCTGGGCCATTCGCAGGGGCAAAAAGAAAGTCCCTCATTCTCCGGGGCTAAGCCCGAACCGAATAATCCGCTTTTTTTCTCTGGCAGAAGATTCAGGCCGGCAGGTGGTACAGCGGCCACTGGCCAAACAGCTCACCCATTTTGTGACGGGAGCCTTCGATCCGGAATGGACAGATTCGGGAGATATCCTTTTTACGGCTTTTGAAAACTTCAATTTTCAGATTTATCGTCTGAAGAATGCGATAAAACTTTTCCCGGAAGAAAAAGCTCTCCCCGTACCGCCTCTGGGAATGAAACCGGCTTTGTGGAAAGTCGCGAAACTTTCTCAAACCGGGAAAAACACGTCCATTAAATACAAGCGCAAATATTCACTGGACGTCGCTCAGAGTTACGTGATGCAGGATCCCCTGTTCGGCCGGAGCGGCGGTGCCCAATTAGTCATCAGCGATATGCTTGGCAACAGCCAATATTACATTCTGATGTACAACGATGCCCAGACGCGTGAAGAATTTTTGAAGAGTTTTAATGTGGCCGTCACCCAGTTGGATTTATCGCATCGAACGAATTTTGCCTGGGGACTTTATCATTTCGCCGGACGCTATTTCAATTATTATGAGGGCTTTTACTACGAACGCTTTTTCGGTGGATTTACGTCCATCAGTTACCCGCTTTCCATATTTCGGCGCGTAGAAGCCAACCTGAATGTCCGTTATTCTCACAAGGAATGGTTCGGTTCCGAATACGGCCAGAAGGCTGTTTTAATTTCCAATTATTTCTCTTATGTGAAGGATAATTCTCTCTGGGGGACAACCGGCCCGGTGGACGGGGAACGGTTTAATTTCACGCTGGGCAATACGGTAGACGTGCGGTATTCCAATGTCAATTTTTACACCTTAATGATCGATTTCCGCCGGTACTTCCGCCTGTCACGACGGGTCACTTATGCGACGCGATTCATGGGGCGCCTCAACCGCGGGAAGGAAACCATTAAATTCATCATGGGCGGCAGTTGGGACCTGCGCGGGTACCCCCAGTGGAGTATCTGGGGCGATCAGTACATTTTGATGAATCACGAATTGCGTTTCCCGTTTATCGATCGCTTTATTCTGCGGTTTCCGTTTGGCGGCGTGCGATTTTCCTCAATCCGCGGAGCCCTTTTTTGGGATACCGGAAATGCCTGGGACGGCCCGTTAACCAATCTTAAAGGAAGTGTCGGGGCCGGAATTCGTCTTAACCTGGGCGGCGTGCTTGTGCTGCGTTTTGATTACGGAAAAACATTTTACACCACATTCGACCATTCAATTTTCAAACCCCGCTCATTTCATCTTTCGCCGGGGAGATTTAAACAGTTTTTCTTTGGATGGGATTTTTGAATTGGCGGAAAAGAAGATTTACTTTATGATCTTAGTGATTTTGTGACAAACATAATTAACAAATTATTAGATCCGGCGGTACAAAATGCACGCAAAGCTTGTTAAATCAATTTTTCTGTTTGGCTTAATCGCCGCGTTTTTCCCCGGGTGCCAGCACCGTTTGATTAAACAGCCTCTGCCGCAAACTTCGGAGCAGTGGACCCAGTGGGGGGGCAACTGCCGGCAGACTTTTTTCATCAAAACGAATGCCGCGCTCGCCCCGCTGAAACGGGTTAAAACCATCAAACTCTCTTCTTCTCCGGGAAAAACGCTTCTCGTGTCCGGAAAAATCCTTTTTGTGTCCACACTGGACGGCAAAATTTCAACATTTTCCCTGGACACTTTTAAAAAGTTAGGCGATGTCAGGCTTCCGCGAAAATTGGCCGGAACGGCCGCACTCTTTCAAAATGAGCTCATTGTGGCGCTTCGATTCAGCAAAAAAAGCCTGTTCCGGCTCAATCCGCTGACGGGCAAAAAACGCTGGACGGCCGATCTGGGATCGATTGAAACAGAACCCTTGATTTACAATTCGCGCATTTATGTCACGACCCTCTATAAAGGGGTGGTTGCTGTGGACGGCGATTCCGGGAAAATCATCTGGGAAAAGGAGCTGCAAACGCAAAGCCACAGTTCTCCCAACTTGATTCAAAATGACCTGGTGTTCGGCGATGACCGGGGCAAACTGCGCGCCTTAAAGCCTGATTCAGGGGATTCCCTCTGGACAGCCTCACTGGAAGGCATCATTCGGGCCATGCCTGTCGGAGACGAAAAGCGAATTTACATCGGGACCACGCAGGGCAATTTTTACGCGCTCGACCTTGAAACCGGGAAAATCGCCTGGAAATTTTCAGTAAACGCCGGAATTTTTCAGAATGCAGCCATCGCCCCTGAAGGTGTCTTCCTTGCCGCCAACAACGGCTTTCTTTACAAACTCACACGGGACTCCGGCAAACTCATCTGGAAACAGGCGCTTGACGGCGTGGCCGGTGCGCCGCCTCTGATTTTCGGGGCACAAATTCTTCTGGGGACGCTGGAGCACAAACTGCTTGTGCTGGATCGATTGTCGGGGAAAATTCTCCGGAGCATTAAACTGAAGGGGCGCATTCGGACCATGCCGATTGTAAACTCAGACGCCGTCATCGCCGGATCCGAGGAGCACTGGCTGTACATTTTTGCCCGGGGAGGATCCGGATGAAACGGCTTCTTTGGCTGCCCGTTTTGACTTTATTCGCATTTCTCCCGTTTTCTTACGGGCAGCAGCAAGTCGGATGGCTGCGCCTGATGTGTGAAAAACAGCCGGCAGCCGTCCAAATCGACTCTACGTCCATTTCGCCTTCGCGGGACACACTGCTGACCCTCACGCCGGGCATCCATTCCATTACGGCGCTCTCTCCCAATCGGGCGGACTGGCTGGTCCGTGATTTCCACGCGAAGATTTCGATTCATGCCTCCGATACGGCGACTGTGGTCATTACATTCCCGCGCTACATTCTCCTGACCTCCCGGCCGGCCGGGGCCTTTGTCTGCAAAAACGATTCTCTTCTCGGCAGAACACCGTACATCGGAAAATGGCGTGCACTAAAATTTAAGACGATTCAGGTTAAAAAAAGGGGTTATTTTACACAGCAGATTTTTTTATCCGGTCGAAATAAGGTACGATTCACCGTTGTTCTGCAAAAGGATCCTGCTTTTTGGGAGCAATTCCGGATCATTCAGCGCAAAAAACAGCTCCGGAAAAAGCGCCTGCATTGGAGCGCCGCCGGCACAGGGGGCGTCGCGCTTGCCTCAGGAATGGCCGCCTATTTTTTGAAGAAGAGGGCCAACGAGGCTTACAATCGCTACCGGAACACCCCTTATCCCGATCAAATTAAACGGTTTTATGACGAGGCGCATCATTACGACAATTTTGCCGGAACAACCTATTTATTTTTTGAAGTGAACCTGATCGCGAGCGCCGTTTTGCTGCTTCAATCACTGTCAAAGTGACGGATACCGCTGAAAAATGAAAGTTCATTCATTACATCGCTGGAATGTGGATTACCACGGGGCGGTGGCTATCCAGAACAGACTGCGATCGCAAATTATTTTTAAAAATTGCGTGAAAAAATTGGAATTTATCGCCGGCGCCGATGTATCTTATAACAGAAAACAACCCGTTTTATTCGGAGTGGTCACCGTGCTTCGTCTGCCGGATTTTGAAGAAGTCGACTGCGCAGAAACCGTTCTGGAGACGAATTTTCCCTACATCCCCGGACTTCTCACCTTTCGGGAAGCGCCGGTTCTGTTAGAGGCTTTTAAAAAAATCCGCGTGCGGCCGGATGTCATTCTTTTCGACGGTCAGGGTGTGGCTCATCCCAGGCGAATGGGCCTGGCCGCACATTTGGGATTGCTGCTGGACACGCCTTCAATCGGCTGTGCAAAAACACGGTTCATCGGCGAATATGAATCGGTTAAAAACAAACAGGGGGCTTACTCGGACCTAACGGATGCGGGCGAAATTATCGGGGCGGTCCTGCGCACGCGTGAATCGGTTAAACCGATTTTTGTCTCCGTCGGCCACAGGGTCGATTTGCCGGCCGCCATCGAAATCGTCTTAAAAACAGTCCGAAAATACCGGATTCCGGAACCGACTCGCCGCGCACATCTGTTGGTGAATCAACTCAGAAAATCCTATTACGGAGAGGGACAAGGATGACTAAAAACGTCGCCCTGATCACACATCCGGATATGTTGAAACACAATACCGGCCAGGGGCATCCCGAACAACCGGAGCGAATCAAATCCGTTTTACAAACCCTGAAAGACCGGGATTACCTCCCGGAGCTTCTGGAGGAAACGCCTGAACCCGCGGCCAGAGAATGGATTGAAACGGTTCACGATTCAAAATATGTCGATCGTGTGGAATTGATGTGCCGAAAAGCGTATCCCACCATCGATTCGCCGGACACCTCCATTTCAAAGGATTCCTTTTTGGCCGCGCTTTTAGCCGCCGGTTCAGGCTTAAAAGCCGCCGATCTAATCCGGCAGGGTCTCGTCCGGCGTGTCTTCTGCCTGGTTCGCCCGCCGGGACATCACGCGGAGAGAAATCGAGCAATGGGATTCTGCCTGTTTAATAATATCGCCGTTGTCGCCCGCTATCTTCAACAGAAACACGGTGTTCAAAAGATTCTTATTGTCGACTGGGACGTCCATCACGGCAACGGCACTCAGCAGGCCTTTTATGAGGACAATTCCGTATTCTACTTTTCCACGCACCAGTCTCCGCATTACCCGGGATCCGGCGGAAAAGAGGAAATCGGCCGGGGCCCCGGCAAGGGCTTCACACGAAACGTGCCTTTGCCGGCAGGGTCGGGGGACAAAGCGTATTTACAGGCGTTTGAAGAAATCCTGGTTCCCATCGCAGAATCCTTTCAACCGGAGTTTGTGTTGATCTCCGCGGGATTTGATCCGCATCGGGATGATCCGCTCTCCGGCATGAAGGTGACGGAAAAAGGATTTGCAGGATTAACGGCGATTGTCCGGAAAATAGCAGACCGCACTGCAGACGGGCGCCTTATTTCACTGTTGGAAGGCGGCTACAATCTGAAAGCTCTGGGCAATTCTGCCGCGGCGCACGTGCAGGAACTGCTTCAGCAGCGGGCGGCACGGGGTACAGGCGGACGAAATGATAAAAAACGGCTTAATTTAATCTCAATTAAAAAATGACGAAAAATGTTTCCACAAACACGACAATTCGGGCAAATTTTAATGTTGCTTTCCATTTGCCTGACAGGCATTTTTACACCTGGTTTTGTCTGCAAGACTCAGAATCGAGAGACAAAAATGGCTTCGCAGGATTCCAAAGATTCTTACGCTGAACGGCGCCAAAATATGGTTCAGGAGCAAATAGAAGCCCGGGGGGTCCGGAATTTCCGTGTGCTCCAGGCCATGCGTAAAGTTCCGCGTCATCTGTTTGTGCCTGAAAATTATCGCAACCAGGCCTATTACGATATGCCCCTGCCCATCGGAGAGGGTCAGACCATTTCGCAGCCTTACATCGTCGCTTACATGACAGAGGCTCTGAAGCTCCGTCCCATGGACCGTGTGCTTGAAATCGGCACCGGTTCAGGCTACCAGGCGGCTGTTCTGGCCGAATTGGCCCGGGAAGTCTACACAATCGAAATTCTTCCGGAACTTGGTTTGCGTGCCGAAAAAACGCTTGAAGCATTGGGATACACCAATGTTCATGTTAAAATCGGAGACGGCTATCTCGGCTGGCCGGATGAAGCCCCTTTCGATGCCATCATTTTAACGGCGGCGCCGTCCAAAATCCCTGAACCGCTCATCGTTCAGCTCGCCGAGGACGGGCGTCTGATTGCACCCGTGGGCGTCGATTTTCAGGAGCTGGTCCTTCTGAAAAAGACCAAAAGCGGGCTGGAAAGGCGAAAATTGCTCCCCGTCCGTTTCGTGCCCATGACCGGCCGGGCACAGGAGGTGAAGTAGGGGCACGGCGGAAGGAATTAAGGGGGTGAGTTTGAAGGACAATAACAAGCTAAATAGTATGCAAAAACCGGAAGAGCCAAAAATATTAAGGTTCATCCTAAGTTTTTGTTTTAAAAATTATTGAAAAATTCGTGCACATTCGTGGGCCTTTTTCTTCCCACGAATTGACACGAACGAACACGAAAAAAAGAGTCCGCATTTTGATGACACCAAATGCTAAATTCAAAAACGCCAATGTCAAATAAAATCTTCACCCCGTTAGATAAAGTATTTGCATTTTTTATCCATAGTCAGACACCCTTCTGTTTCTGAAAAATCATATTATCCTGTTCAGTATCT
>BDTM01000086.1 GCA_002898015.1 bacterium BMS3Bbin03
TTCTGTACATTTCGCAGGTGGATTCATCCACGGGATGGGTCGAATATACGGCCATTTCCAAGGCGCCGGCTGAGGCTGTCGGAATATCCGTGAGAGCCCGGTTCAACAGAACCAGCATGGGTACCGCATGGTTCGACGACTTCTCCGTGGAGGAATTGACATTTGTTGCAACAGCCGTGAACGAGAGTCCTCTGGCTAACCGGGATAATAAAATACCCGTGAAATATACCTTAATCCAAAATTATCCGAATCCGTTTAATCCTACCACAATGATCGGCTACCAACTGCCTGAAATAAGCCATGTGACCCTCAGCATCTACAATATTATGGGACAAAAAGTGGCGACGCTTGTAGACAGGACGGAAGCCGGCGGAAGTTACCATGTGATTTGGAACGGGAAATCGAGCACCGGAGAATCTCTGCCCAGCGGAATCTATTTTTACCAATTGCGAACAAAAAGCTTTACAATGATCAAAAAAATGACGTTAATGAAATAAGATGTGCCGGAATCCGCGGCTTGTCCGCCGCGGATTCTATTTTTTTCAGCGCTTTGCAGGAATAAATCCGGCTTGAATTGAACGATTTTTTGGTATTCCTTAAAATATCTTCTTACAATTAAGGAGAAAAAGACCCATGAGAAGAACAAATTTCTATGGGATATCTGCACTTATTGCGGCTTTTTTATTCATTATGTCTGTTTCGCTGCACGCAGGCACAACCGGCAAGATTGTGGGTAAAGTGGTCGATGCTTCAACCGGAGGGCCTTTAATCGGAGTCAATGTCATCGTTGAAGGAACCCGTATGGGTGCAGCCACAGATCTAAAGGGGGAGTATATGATTTTGAACATGCCGCCCGGCAGATATACCTTGCGGGCGGACATGATCGGTTACAAAAGCTCCCGATTGGAAAACATCATTGTGAATGTCGATTTTACCACAAAAGCCAATTTCTCCCTCGTGCAAACAACCATTTCGGGTCAAACGGTGACCGTGGTTGCCGAAAGACCGCTTGTGCAAATGGACTTAACCTCCACTTCCGAATCCATTGGATCCAGCCGGATTAAGGCTCTCCCGGTTGAAGATTTCAAGGATGTGATCAATCTGCAGGCCGGAGTCGTGAACGGCCATTTTAGAGGCGGGCGCCTGGGAGAGGTCGCCTATATGATCGACGGAATTCCAGTTAACGACGTGTTCTCCGGCAATGCGGGTATCAATATCGAGAATAATGCGATTCAGGAGCTGGAAGTCATCAGCGGGACATTCAATGCCGAATACGGTCACGCCATGTCCGGGGTTGTCAATATTGTGACAAAGGAGGGCGGCGAAAAGACGACGGGCAGCCTTAATCTTTATACGGGAGATTACGTCAGCGCGCACAAAGACTTATTTATGAATATCGGCTCCGTTAATCCCCTAAGCCTTTACAATGTCGAATCCAGCCTGAACGGAACCATTCCAAAAACAGCAAAAAAGTTGACCTATTTTGCCACCTTTCGGATGTACAACAATGAGGGATGGCTCTACGGAAAACAGCGTTTTCTTCCGGCAGACTCCTCCAATTTACAGAGTGAAGACCGTTCAAAATGGTTTATCGAGCAAACCGGTGATAATAAAATGGTGCCGATGAATCCGAATTTTCGCCTTTCCGGGTTCGGCAAATTAACCTATCGTATTGCATCAAGCGATAAAATTATGTTCGATTTTATTTATGAACGGCGGAAGTTTAAAGAGTATGATCACAAATTCAAATACGATCCGGACGGAGATTACAAAAGAAGAAACAACAGCACCGTGCGATCCCTGATCTGGACACATGTTTTTTCGGCCAGAACATTTGCGGCATTAAGACTTTCGAATTCCGACAATCAATTCGAAGAATATGTTTACAAGAACCCGCTGGATCCTCGATTTGTCAATCCTGTCCGCTTATTGCAGGTCAGCGGGAACGCCTTTTATACCGGCGGGATGCACACCTGGCAATTCCACCGAAAGACAGAGAATTATGTGACTAAATTTGATTTAACCAGCCAGATCACGAAAGTCCACCAAATTAAGTTCGGCCTGCAGGCACAGTCATTTGCTTTATTTCTTCGCGAATTTGAAATTCGTATGGATCGATGGACCAACTTTAAGCCCGCCATGAATCCGATTTGGGCGTGGAACAATAATGAATATCATCATTATCCGTACAGTTTTTCCACCTACATTCAGGATAAAATGGAATTTAAAGATATGATCGTCAATTTGGGGATCCGGTACGACTATTTTAATGCAAACGCATCCTACCCAAAAGATTTGCGCGACACGAATATTTACGAGCCGGTTTTACCCGAGCACAAATATAAAAATTACAATCCAAACCTGCCCTTCGAGGATCAAACAGCCTTTACATTACAGGAGCGGAAGAAGTTCTGGTATCGAAAAGCGTCTCCTAAAATTCAGCTCAGCCCCCGGTTCGGCATTGCCTATCCCATTTCCGATCGGGGCGTGATCCACATTTCGTACGGGTTTTTCTTCCAGATGCCGAATTTTCAGTACCTGTACGCCAATCCGGAATTTGAGGTGTTTCCCGGTCAGAGCGCACCATTGGATCCGATGCCGCACACGCAGTTAAATACAATGGGCAACCCGGATCTGAAACCTCAAAAGACCGTTATCTATGAAATCGGGCTGCAGCAGCAGTTGACGGATAATCTGGGGCTCACCTTTACGACTTATTATAAAGATATTCGTAACTGGCTGGGAACGGAAATCAATCAACTGTATATTGTGGGGCGCTATTACGCAAGATATGTCAACAGAGATTATGCCAACGTCAGAGGCATTACGATCGCCCTGGATCAGCGTCCTTTTCACGGCATTTCCGCATCCATCGATTACACCTTCCAGATTGCCAAAGGGGACGCCTCGGATCCGAACACGGCGTTCTGGGATAAACAAAACAATATCGAGCCGACCAAACAATTTATCCCCCTCGATTGGGACCGCCGCCACAGTCTGAATCTGACCGTTTCGGTGGGTTCTCAAAATTCCTGGAATCTATCGGTCATCGGCAAATTGGGCAGCGGTCTGCCTTACACACCGACGTTTCAAAACATCCGTCTGTCTGTCGCCAACAGCGCCAACAAGCCGCCTTATTATAATTTTGATTTATACGCCTATAAAAATATCCATGTAATGGGTTTGGTTTATTCTCTTTATTTCAAGATTTACAATCTTTTTGATCGAAAAAATGAACTCGACGTGTATTCGGATACAGGCCGGGCCGGATATTCCTTACAATCTTTCTACACATCTCCGAACATTCGGGGCGTAAACACATTGAACGAATATCTTAAACGTCCGGATTGGTACTCCGCCCCCAGGCAGGTCATTATCGGCGTAAAGATAAGCGCGAATTAAGAGAATTTATGATAGAGAAGGATAGAGCCATGTATGCACGATTGAGGTTCTTGTTTATTTTTTTTGGTTTGTTCATGGGCGCATTTTTGATTTCCGTCTCGGCCCAATATGTCATCGATCCCCATAAAGGGAATGAAATCTATGATAAATGGGGCTGGCTGGACGGCAATCAGATTCTGATTCCATTTTCCAACCACGGCGAGATTGCCCATTATCCCTGGCCTCACTCAGGAGAATGGCCAAAGGGCACCGGGCACACCTATATCGACGGAATCTGCATGATTGTTCAGGCAGCGGCAAACGATGTGAATGGGAAACGGATTCATCCTCTCGAAACGAATTACAGAGAGGATAATAAGGTTTCTCCCACGGGCAAAATATGGGGATGGACGCCTCTGCCGGGTTATGCCAATCCCAATCAGGATTCGCCGGCGTTAAGTGATGATCCGAACACCTGGCCTGCTTTTTGGCCGGATCGGCTGGGTACTCCGACGGACCCCGGATGGCCGGGATTTTGGAACGGCTATTTCGGGAAAGGCGTGACGAACGCCCAGCAGGAGACCTACTACAGAATGGATGACAATACCGACAAAAAATATGATTTCTATCCGGATTCCACCGATACGACCCGGGGCGGCCTGGGCATGCAGGTCTCCGTACGCGGGTTTCAATGGTCGAATGTGCTGGCTCAGAACACGCTGTTCTGGCTCTATGATATCACCAATATCGGAACAACCGATTATGATTCCGTGATGTTCGTCGAATTTATTGATTACGGCATCGGCGGCACAAATGACGGGGCGGATGATATCGGAGACTACAGCCTTGAACTTGATATGGCGTATGCCTGGGACACAAACGGTCTGGGATCGCCGGGGAATTGGGGGCCTGTGGGTTACGTGGGGATGGCTTTTTTGGAAAGCCCCGGAAATTCAACGGATGGAAAAGACAACGACGATGACGGCCTTGTGGATGAACGGCGGGACAATGATGCCGGCCAATATGTGTACGGCCCCGTGGGCTATTATGACGTCACAGGCCAGATCGATCCGGCAAAAGGAATTCAGAGCCGCTGGCACTGGTCCGGTGATGAAAACGGAAACTGGATTACCTATACGGATGTCAACCACAACGGCAAATGGGATGCCAGCGAACCGCTGAATGATGATGTGGGGACGGACGGCATCGGTCCCTTCGATGCGGCTTACACCGGCCCCGATGCAGACGGTTCCCAGGGAAATGGGCGTCCCGATCAGGGGGAACCCGATTTTGGAATCACCGATTTGAATGAGTCGGATCAAATCGGGCTCACCGGCTGGCGGATTTTCCCGGTGCACTATTATATCTGGACACAGGACGAGCGGGATTGGAAATCGTTTATTCAGGCGCCTCCTCCCCATTCGGAAATACTGAAACCGCCGAACCTGGCAAACTATTTTGCTTCCGGACCTTTTCCGATGAAACCGGGACAGACGGAACGTTTTTCCATTGCCCTTCTGTTCGGCCAGAATTATGACGATCTGGCTCGAACCAAAAAGACCGTTCAAAATATTTATAACAGCAATTACCGTTTTGCCGAGCCCCCGTTAAAACCGACCCTTCATGCCGTCGCCGGCGACGGTAAAGTGACCCTCTATTGGGATCGAAAAGCCGAAAAATCTTATGATCGATTTCTGAGAGCCTACGACTTTGAAGGGTATGAAATCTACCGGTCCACAGAACCCCATTTTCTGGAAAACTGGACGATCACGGATACGTACGGCAGTCCGTTTTACCACAAGCCGCTTGCCAAATATGACGTGAAAGACGGAAAAACCGGCCCGTTCCCCGTCGGCTATAATGGAATTCATTTTGATTTGGGGACGGATACCGGACTGCGTCACACGTATGTGGACAGCAGCGTTAAAAACGGACAAACTTATTACTACGCGGTGGTCTCTTACGACTCCGGATTTGCCGAAGTTGATTATACAAAAAACAATCCCTGGCACCGGGTGGTCAATATCGGAATCCCTCCCTCCGAGTCCACGGCAAGCATTACGCAGGATGCTTCGGGAAGACTGAAATTCGATATTAATACGGCCATGGCAGTGCCTCAGGCTGCATCGGCGGGTTATGTGGCGCCGCATCTGAAAGGCCGAAAACTGAACCATGCCGGTCCCGCCACCGGAAGAATCACTATCTCTATTCTCGATCCGGAGAAGATTCAGAACAATCATCAGTATCGGATTTCATTTACGGATACCACTTTTAAGCGAACCACAACCAGCTATTCCGTGCGCGATTTAACGGCTGACAGCCTCCTGGTCGATAAAAACACAGAGATTTTTTCGGGAGCGGAGAGTCCCATTCTGCCCGGATTTGTGATTCATTTATTTAATGACAGCGAGCCGGACACCATCGGATCCCGCAGCGGGTGGCAGGAAGGCAGCCGGACAAATTACCGTTTTATTGTGGGTCTGGAGGAAAAAAAGGGTGACTTGTTCAAGAAACTGAATGTGAAATTCCCGGCGAATTACGAAATTCGTTTTTACGATTCCATTGCCGACACATCGACCGGCTATTTGGGATTTCCGGTAGTCCCTGTAAACTTCACAATTTGGAATGAGACGGACAGCGTAAAGTCTCAATTTGCAGTGGAAGACAATGACCGGAGCAAAAGCTTCACTTTTGGAGATGCCATTATAATCATTGTCCCCGACCCGGCCCGAAGCCTGTACGGAATGGACAAACGCCCGAGCTGGAAATTGCTGAACCAGGGGCCGCCCATGGAAATTGATACGACCTTCGATGAAAACGGCTACATTACCAAAATCGACACCCTCTTTCCCGAGGGCAATCATCCGCCGAAGGCGGGAGACGTGTACCGTTTGGTCACGAAAAAACCCTTCCGCAGCAGTGATGTCTACGAATTTACGCTGATCGGGCCCTCTTTCAAAAATCCGACGAAAAACGAACTGGATAAAATCGCCGTTGTGCCCGATCCGTATGTGGTTACCAATTCCTGGGAAAAGCCGACTTCATCGAGCTGGGGCCGCGGGGAAAGAGTAATTAACTTTATTCATCTTCCGCAAAAGTGCACCATTCGAATTTATACCGTAAGCGGTTATTTGGTGAATACGATTTATCACAATTCATCCCTGACAGATGGCTCGGCCTCGTGGAATTTACTCTCAAAAGACGGGCTGGACATCGCCTACGGCATTTACATTTATGAAGTGGATTCTCCCTGGGGCAAAAAAATCGGCAAATTTGCAGTCATAAAATAACGCGGCTTCGGCAGATGGCGAAAAGGCTGAATGGAGGAAAATTGCAATGAGGAAAGTTATCCTTTTGGTGATGACATTATGGATATTTCCCGGAATTTTATTTTCTCAAATTTATGTAAAAAATGTATCAAAGGTGGGCACAACATCTGCCCCGTTTCTTGAAATAGGGATCGGCGCACGGGCGATTGGGATGGGGGGCGCCTTTGTGGCCCTGGCCAACGATGCGTCCGCCATGTACTGGAATCCGGGCGGACTGGCCAAGCTGAAAAATTCATCGGTTCTGTTAGAACATTCGGAATGGCTGGCGGGAATCAATTTTGATTACACCAATGTCATTTTGAAATTAGGAGAATTGGGAACAATCGGCGGAAGCATTACGTCCCTTACAATGGCCGATCAGATTGTACGTACGGTAGACCGGCCCGAAGGCACCGGCGAACGCTATTCCGCGGGGGATTTGGCCGTGGGCTTAAGTTATGCCCGGAGTTTAACGGATCGATTTTCAATTGGATTTAATGCCAAATATATTCACCAAAAAATATGGCACATGACGGCTTCTGCGTTTGCCATCGACTTTGGAACGCTGTTTATTACCCAATTTCGAGGGCTGCGCATCGGCGCCAGTCTTTCAAATTTCGGAACGAATATGCGGCTGGACGGCCGGGATATTTTGGTTTACCATGACATCGATCCGAGAATCATGGGAAACAATCCGAGAATACCGGCTGAATTAAAAACGGATTCATGGGCCCTGCCGCTGCTTTTTCGACTGGGCGTGGCGATGGATGTTTTAAACAATGCCGCAAATCGTCTGACGCTTGCGGTCGATGCCCAACATCCGAGCGATAACGCGCAATCTTTGAATGTGGGCTCCGAATATGCCTTCCGTAATTTTTTCATGGTGCGAATCGGATATAAATCATTATTTCTCCAAGACGGAGAAGAAGGGTTGACATTCGGCGCAGGATTGAAACAATCGATTTACGGAATGGCCGATATTCAGGTTGATTATGCCTTTGCTAATTTCGGACGATTGAAAAATATCCAGAAATTTTCATTACAAATTTTATTTTAATCCGTAATCGATTAGCCGATTTCGACTATGACAAGTCTATTAAAAAAAATAGCCGCTGCCGTCCGGTCTTTTGTTCCGGGAGGGTTGATTCCCGTTCTGATGATTTCCGGTGTTCTCCTGAACGGCTGCGGATCCGAACATCAGGAAACGGGTAAAAACGGGATCGTCCATTTGACCTACTGGCCTTCGGCGAACGAGTATGAAATTAATCTTGCTGTTCTGGAAGTGGCGCAGTGGAATGCGGCTCATCCTAAAATTCAGATTAAAATGCAGCCGATCCCCAGCAGTCAATCCAGTGAAGAAGTTTTGCTGGCGGCGATTGCAGGCAAAACCACGCCGGATATCTGTTCGAACATCTGGCCCGGCAAAATGGGGCAATTTACACGGGCAAAAGCCGTCGTGCAATTGGACACCTTCGCCGATTTTGATTCGCTCTTTGCGGCGAGGATTCCGGAAAACCTGATCAAAGACTCCCGTTATCTGGACGGGCATTTTTATCAGATTCCGTGGAAAACGAATCCGGTGATGATTCAATATAATGTCGGAATGTTTAAATCGGCAGGGGTCGATACATTTCCCAGGACATATTCACAGTATTTGAAGGCCGGCCGAAAGTTAACCCGGGATTTAAACGGCGACGGTCAAATCGATCAGTGGATGGGGATCGTCGATGTGCGGGCCAAATGGTGGGTTCGTTTTTTTGATTTTTATCCGTTTTATATTGCGGCTTCCGGCGGACAAACATTGTTAAAGGGCCGCAAGGTGCTGTTCGACACACAAGCCAGTGTGGACGTGTTTCGTTTTTTTCAAACCGGATTTAACGAGGGAATCTTCCCGAGAGCACGGTTTCAAACCGACCCGTTTTTGATGAAGATTGTGGCATCCCGGTTTACCGGCCCCTGGGAAATTGCCCACACCGAAAAATACAAACCGAAAGGACTGACGTATGATTTTGCTCAGATTCCCCTGCCCGATGGGAAAAAAGGGCATTCCTACACGTACGGTGATCCGAAAAATATTGTGATTTTCAGCACCACAAAGCATGCTTACGAAGCCTGGCAATTCGTCAAGTTTTTGGTCACGCCCAAAGCGGATCTAAATTTACTCAAATTAAGCGGTCAGCTTCCTGTCAGAAAAGGATTGATGGAGGATTCGCTTTACAGACCCTATTTTCGCAAAAATCCCATGATGGTCAAATTTGCCAAAATGATTCCCTTTACCCGGGGAGTGGATTCCGTCCCGGAGATGGAGGAGATTTTCGATGCCATTTCGCTGGAATTTGAGGCCAGTGCAATTTTAGGGAAACGAACGCCTGAAGATGCCGTTAAACGTGCCGCCAAACGATGTCGTCAGATATTAATTGAGTAATTATGACCAAATTATCCCCCAAATATAAAAAGCCCGGCAATAAAGTCGCTTATTTAATGATTACGCCCTATCTCACTTATTTTCTTGTTTTTATGGCTTTTCCGCTTGTCTTTTCATTTGTGCTGATTTTCCATAAATGGGACATCGTCAGTTCCATGCATTGGGTGGGTTTGGGTAATCTTTCGCGCATGTTTCATGATCAACTGTTTTTCCAGTCGCTCATCAATACGGGAATTTTCCTTTTACTGAACATCCCTTTACAAATTTTTATCGCTCTTCTGCTTGCCATGCTGCTCAATGAGAAGATTTTTGCCCGCTCGTTCTTCCGGGCCGTTTATTTTATGCCGGTCGTCATTTCCGGCGTCGTGATTACAATTTTGTGGCAGCAGCTTTATTCTGAACAAAACGGCGTATTAAATCTGATTCTTTTCCATCTGGGCTTGCCCAAAATTCCATGGCTGCGCAGTCCTGCTCTGGCCATGCCCTCTATTGCACTGATGGCCACCTGGAAGAATGTGGGCCTGTATATTATCCTTTTTCTGGCCGGTTTACAGACAGTCCCCCGCTACCTTTACGAAGTGGCCGACCTGGACGGCGCAAGTTCGTTTGATAAATTTTTTTATGTCACACTCCCTGCAATTAATCCGACACTGATTCTGGTCGTCATCTTGTCGACGCTCGGCGGGTTTTCTTTGTTCATCGAACCCTTTGTGATGACCGGCGGCGGGCCGATGGGACACACCATGTCGACTGTGCTTTACATTTATAAAGAGGCTTTCCTGTTTGGGAGAATGGGATATGCCGCCAGCCTGGCGTTTGTGTACACCCTGATTATCTTTGCGGTCGTCGCCGTTCAGCGAAAAATCATCGAACAGGAGTAATAGAAGAGAAAAATGAGCATGAAAAAAATAATCACGTATCTTATCGTATTGATCGGCGCCGTCATTTTCCTCTACCCGTTTTTATGGATGATTTCGGCCACCTTTAAACCCGAGATGGAAATCCCCGCAATCGGTCTGATTCCCCGTCATTTTTCATTAAGCAGTTACAAAAATGTGTTTTTGAAAATTCCCATTCTTCGATCCTTTTTGAACAGTGTTTTCGTCTCTTTATGCGTCACGTCGTCGGTGCTGGTTTTTAGTTCGATGGTGGGGTATGCCCTGTCCCGTCTGGAATTCCGGGGGCGGAAACTGCTTTTTGCAATTATTTTATTCACAATGATGGTGCCGTTTCAAATTACGCTGATTCCCAACTACATCCTGATGGTCAAATTTCATTGGACGGATACCTACCTGGCTCTGATTGTGCCGGGAATGGTCAGCGCTTTCGGCGTGCTGCTTTTTACCCAATTTTTCAAGAGTGTGCCCCAATCCGTGATCGATGCGGCCCGGATCGACGGCTGTTCGGAATTTGCCGTGCTGTTTAAAATCGTCTGGCCGCTTTCAAAGCCCGTTCTGATCACGGTGGCCATTTTAACGTTTATGGCCAATTGGAATAGTGTGTTGTGGCCGTTAATCGTGGTCCGGCAGCGCGCCTTAATGACGATGCCGCAATTGGTGACTATTTTCGCGGTCGGCGGACAGGCCGAGGGGCAGTTGGGTGTAAAACTGGCGGCGGCCGTATTATTGGCGCTCCCGGTGGTCTTGCTCTATTCATTTTTCCAGCGGTATTTTATTGAAAGCATGGCCACATCCGGACTGAAAGGATGATTTCAAAACCGTACCTTGTCATAATTTTCAAATTCGTGGATTGTATTTTCTGCGTAAATCAGGGAAAATACCGCTGCAGAGACATTGACAACTTTTGTAATGATTCATTAAGAACGACTCAACTCAATGGCCGGGGAAGTCCCCTTCCACCTTCGGCGGATCAGGCCTCTCAAGAGGGGATTTAAGGGTGTGTTTTTTTAAACCCTGCGTGTTCAATTCATAGTTTTGAAAGAGGCGGAGAGCTCCGCTGGCTGCGGGGCTTGAACCGTTTATTTAAAATAATAATGGGGAAATTTTATTGATTTATTTTTGACTTGCCCCGAGCTTCAGCTCGGGGATAGGAGAATGTAAAAATAATCAGGGCTTCAGCCCAATAATTGAAGGATTAAAAAATGCCATTTTTGGGCTAAAGCGTAATTCGGTCACTTCGACAGGC
>BDTM01000087.1 GCA_002898015.1 bacterium BMS3Bbin03
AAGGAAATTTATCGCAGCAGTAAGCTTCTCACATCGCTGACAGGCATTTTTGTAGCACGGAACAAAGCAATCATCGGACGAAACGCTTTTGCGCACGAAGCCGGCATTCACCAGGACGGCGTGCTGAAAAACCCGCTCACCTATGAAATTATGATGCCGCAGATGATCGGCATCCCGGCCAACGAGATTGTGCTGGGCAAGCATTCCGGCCGTCACGCGTTAAAGCAGCGCTTCGAGGAACTCGGCTATCGGCTGGACGCGGATGCTCTGGACAAAGCCTACCGGCTGTTTACCACGATGGCGGACAAAAAGAAGGAGATCTACAATGAAGATCTGATTGCCATTGTGAATAATGAAATCTTTGGTGTGCCGCAATATTACAAGCTGAACAATTTACAGGTTCATGTGGGAATTTTTATGATTCCGACGGCGACGGTTGAATTGGTTAAAGGGAACGAAAAACTGGTCGATTCGTCCACCGGCGACGGTCCGGTCGATGCCGTTTACCGGGCGATTGAGCGCGTGACTAAATTTTCAGGCAAATTGGTAGATTATTCCATTCGATCGGTGACCTCCGGCAAGGATGCCATTGGTGAGGTGTTTGTTAAAATTGAATTTGAAGACGGCGTGTACAACGGCCGGGCGGCCAGCACCGACATTGTTCTGGGAAGCGCGAACGCTTATCTCGATGCGTTGAACCGGGCGCTCTACCGCCGTGAACAGAAGAACCGAAAAATGAAAGTCGCGTAAAAAAACCGCAAGGGTGCGCCCGCTTCAAAAAAAGGATCTCGATATGGGTATGACAATAACGGAAAAGATTCTGGCAAAACATGCGGACCGGGATTCCGTGAAACCCGGGGACCACATCTGGATCGATGCCGATATTTTGATGACACACGATGTGTGCGGACCGGCGACGTATGCCATTTTCAAACGTGAATTCGGTGCGGATGCCAAAATATGGAATCGGGAAAAAGTCGTCGTAATCCCGGACCATTACATTTTTACAAAAGATTTGCACGCCGGGCGCCAGATCGAGCAATTGCGTGTTTTTGCGAAAGAGCAGAATCTGGTGCATTTTTACGACGTGGGAACACCCCGATACAAAGGGGTGTGTCATGTCGCCATGGCAGAGGAAGGCTTTGATCGCCCGGGTCAGGTTTTGTTCGGAACGGATTCCCACACCTGCACGGCGGGGGCATTCGGCTGTTTTGCCACCGGGATCGGGAACTCGGATGCGGCGTTCGTTCTGGGAACGGGCAAACTCTGGGTAAAGGTGCCGCACACCTGCCGGTTTGAATTTTTCGGCAAAAAGCCGCCGTACATCACGGCCAAAGACATGATTTTAACCATTATCAACGAAATCGGCATCGACGGCGCCACTTATAAAGCCATGGAATTTGCCGGCGAGGCGGTCCACGATCTCGGCATTGAGGCGCGCATGACCCTGTGCAACATGGCGGTTGAAGCCGGGGCGAAGAACGGCATCATCGAACCGGACGAAACGGTGTTTGAATTTGTGAATCAACGCTCCCGCGCCGGCTACGATGTGGTGACTAATGATCCGGACGCCCGGTTCGAAAAGGTGTTCAGGTATGATGTGTCAAAACTGATTCCGCTTGTGGCCGGACCCCACTCGCCGCAAAACGGCGCGCCCGTGACCGAGGCGGAAGGTACCCGATTGGATCAGGCTTACATCGGTTCCTGCACGGGCGGTAAATTAAGTGATTTTATCGCCGCCGCCGCCATTTTAAAATCGGGCGAAGTGAAGATACCCACGTATGCGGTGCCCGCGACGGTTTCCGTCGAACAAGGATTAAAGGAAACTCTGATGGACGGAATGAGCGTGCTGGAAATTCTGGAATTTGCCGGGGTGAACGTGGGCCCGCCTTCCTGTGCGGCCTGCCTGGGGGGGCCGCCGGACACATTCGGCCGGCTGAACCACAGCGAAGTCTGCATTTCGACCACCAATCGAAATTTTCCCGGGAGAATGGGTTCAAAGGAATCCCGGGTTTACCTGGCTTCTCCGTACACGGTGGCCGCTTCGGCCCTGACGGGAAAAATCACGGACCCAAGAAGATTTATGAATTAATCGTTTAAACCGGATCGAAACATTGCGGCAATCAGAACTTGCGAGATGGAGTCTCATCATGTTGGCAGGCAAAATTATTGGAAAAATCTACGTTTTGGGGGACAATATCGACACGGATCAGATCATTCCGGCCAGACATTTGGTGTACGATCTGGAAGATCCGGAAAAACAAAAAATGTACGGGAAATACTGCTTGTCCGGCGTCCTGGACGATCAGGCCGGGCTGCCGGACGGCCGCATTCCTTTTGTGCTGCCGGGCAAAACCACATCCGAATTTCAGATCATTGTGGCGGGGAAAAATTTTGGCTGCGGCTCGTCCCGTGAACACGCGCCCGCGTCGCTGAAAATTGCCGGTGTTCAGGCCATTGCGGCGGAAAGCTACGCCCGTATTTTTTATCGAAATGCCATCGACGGCGGGTTTGTCATTCCGTTTGAAGTCGCAAAATCGATTTACCGGACGTTTAAAACAGGAGAGACGGTTGAAATCGACCCGCAATCCAATCTGTTGAGAAATGTATCGACGGGAATGACCGTCTCATTATTGCCGCTTGGAGACGCCGCCGCCATTTTAAATGCGGGCGGCATTTTTAACTACGCCAGGACATCCCATGAATTCTTATAAAATTACGGTGCTGCCCGGCGATGGAATCGGCCCTGAGGTGGTGACGGAAGCCCTGAAAATTTTGTATGCGGCCGGAGAAAAATTCGGCTTTTCAATAGAAACGGAAGAAGCGCTTATCGGCGGCGCCGCCATCGATGCGGCGGGTGTCCCCCTGCCGGAAACCACAGTTGAAAAATGCAGAAGAGCCGATGCGGTTTTTCTGGGATCGATCGGCGGCCCGAAGTGGGAGAATCTGCCGCATCATCAGAAGCCCGAACAGGGGCTGCTGGAAATCCGGAAAGCGCTGAATGCGTTTGCCAATCTGCGGCCTGCGAAAGTCTGGGATGCCCTTGTTTCGGCTTCCACGCTTAAACCGGAGGTTGTGAAAGGCGTGGACATCCTGATTGTTCGCGAGCTTACCGGGGGCATTTATTTCGGAAAACCGGCCGGAATCAAAATTCGGGACGGGCATAAAATCGGCTTCAACACCATGATTTATCAGGAGGGGGAAATCGAACGCATTGCAGGAGTCGCTTTTGAAATGGCGCGCCTGAGAAATCACCGTGTCACATCCGTGGAGAAAGCCAATGTGCTGGATGTGTCGCAGCTCTGGCGGGAAGTCGTCACGCGCGTGTCCGCAGACTACCGGGATGTGGAATTGAGCCATCTTTATGTGGACAACGCCGCCATGCAGTTGATTCGCAATCCGAAGCAGTTTGATGTCATTGTGACGGGAAATCTTTTCGGCGATATTTTGAGCGATGAAGCCTCCATGCTCACGGGATCGCTGGGGATGCTGCCCTCTGCCAGTGTGGGAGGCGATGTGGGGTTGTTTGAGCCGGTTCACGGTTCTGCTCCGGATATTGCCGGAAAAAACAGGGCAAATCCGCTTGCCGCCATCGCCACAGCGGCCATGATGCTGCGATACGGGCTTCAGGAAAATCAGGCGGCAGCGGCGATTGAAAATGCCATTGAGAAGGTCTTAACAGACGGCTGCCGAACAGCGGATATTTCGGAATCCGGCGCAACCGTCCTTTCCACATCGGAAATGGGGGACCGGGTGGCCGCCGCGTTGGAGTGACCGCCTGTTTTTTGCTTTTCCGGAGTGCCGCTCTTCCGGACCCGGAACGCCCGCTAATGGTGCCTCTTTTGAGAAATGATTCCTGAAACAAATCTTTTTTAAAGTCGTATCTTGATACAAAAGCCATCAATTTAAAATTTTTTGTCCGTGGAATTTAGGGCCAAATAAATTACCTGTGGTCTTCCCGGGAGGCATTATGGAAAACCAAAATCCACAAAAAGAAGTCAAATATTTATACCGCTCACAAAGCAATAGAGTCATTTCGGGCGTCTGCGGCGGAATGGGTGAGTACCTGGGCCTGGATGCCACCCTGCTCCGGATCCTGTTTGTTCTGCTGGCATTCGTTAACGGGATTGGGATTTTGCTTTATTTGCTGGCTCTGATCGTCATTCCTAAAAATCGTTATGAAGATAATAGTGCGGCGGCGTCAACAAAGCACAACCGGAACACGTCGGTTTTAATGGGCTCGATTTTAATTATTATCGGTATTTATTTGTTAATGGGCTATTTTACGCCCTTCTGGTTTCCGTTTGATTTTTACTGGAGTTGGGTGTACAACTGGCGCCTGTTCTGGCCGGTTCTGCTGATTGTAATCGGCGCTTTCTACATCTGGTACGTTTCTTCACGGCCTTCGGAGACAGCAGAGGAAATCACCCCAAAGCAGGAATTCCAAAAGGAGAACACCATGACAACATCAGAGACACATCACAAAAATAGATTGTACCGCTCTTTTACGAACAAGAAAATTGCCGGTGTCTGCGGGGGATTGGGTGATTATTTCGGAATTGATCCGACCTGGATCCGGCTGGGATGGCTGTTTATTTCTCTTTTTCAGCCGCCTGCCGGAATCATCGCCTACATTGTGATGGTGATTGTGGTTCCTTATGAAGAAAAAAACGAACTTACAAAATGAAAGGAACAACCATGAAACGGTCACAAACAATTTGGCCGGGCATCGTTTTGGTGGTTATCGGTTTGCTTTTATTGGTGAACCGCCTGGACATTTTTGTTTTGGATTGGCACGTGACCTGGCCGGTACTCGTGATTTTATTGGGTGTGTATTTTTTTACACGGGTACCGCGTGACAGGGGAGCTGTCTTTCCGGGCGTCTTATTTTTTCTGTCCGGAATTCTTTTCCTGGCCCGAAATATGGGGTTGTACTATTCTTACCTTGATGTTTCGATTGGCGGACTTCTGATGATTATTCTTGGGCTGGCATTTGTGGCTTTGTACATTGTCAGATCGGACAACTGGGGCCTGTTGATTCCTGCCGGATTGTTTCTCTTTTTCGGCCTCATCATCTGGAGCGACCAGGCAGGCCTGATTGATTGGTACACGCGGCGTCAACTCATGCGGTTATGGCCGGTTTTGCTCATTCTGGTGGGGGTGGGGATCATCATCAGCTCTCTGCGGAGCACCGGTCAACAGGATGGCACACCGCCGCCGGCAAAAGATTCGGATGCCCCGCCGCAGGAGATGCCTCACGAGGAGGGACAATGAATTTCTTCGCGGCTAACTTCAAATAGTTTGACCGGCGCCCCCATTTTTTCTTTCATAATTCATTATTCCTTGTTGAATATTGGATATTGAATAATACTTCAACTAAGGAATATATGAAATTTTAAAATTAGTTTAATAGTACCCAATATGGTCATTTTATCACCAAAATCTCAATCCTATTTTTAACCCAAAATCACTATTTCACCTCCCAATCGAAGTCCCCTCTATCAAGAGGGGATTTAGGGGTGTGTTGTTTTTTGAAAGGGTGAAAATCGTGAGTCGCACACTTCGTCCGTCCGGTTGGTAATTGGCGTTAACCTAACGGCATATTTCATTCAATCATTGGGGGTTAAAACCCCGAAAATATGAAATTAAATGGTTATCCACGAGCTGACGCTCGTGGCAATTCAGCTTAGGTTGAGGCTAATGGCCTGCGGCGGGCTCAATTATTTTAAGCCAACGATTACGGCCACAAACATACCGTCGCTCACGCGATTGTTTCAGAATTTTGAATTAACCCAATTTGTTAAATCGCTGCAATGATTTTTATGGCGATTCAGCGAATCGCCCTACAATTATTTTTCCGTAGGGGCAGGCCTTGTGTCTGCCCTTTGCCTGCCCTGTCCTGTTCTTATTTCAAAACAACCTTTCTTACAAAACGCTCATATCCGAATAAACTGAATTTATAGGTCGTCTGCCTCCGGCGGAAGGAGACTTCTCCATTAACCTTATTATAAATAATATTCTGTTTAATCCCTTAACCCTTTGATCCCGCCATAATATTCAAAAAATGATAAACAAGCTATTCTATTGCATCCTTAGGTTAACATCAATGGCCGCAGGCAGAGCTCTCCGCCGGAGGCAGATTTAATGCCGCTTAATCGGTGTCCCCATTTTCTACGATTTTTCGCAGATGTTGGGACGTGAGATTCCAATTTCATTCTTTCCCTCGTGGCTGAATCGTTACAAAGATTGTCAATGGGCTTGCCAACCTCGCAGCGGCAGAACCGGAATTTTTAGTTCAGCTATTCGCCCACATCCACTTTTTTCTGAAGTTTATCGGAAGCGAGGAGGATGATTTTGCGTTTCTGGAAATCGATGAGGCCGTCTTGTTTGAAATGATTCAGGTAAATCGTCGTGGTTTCGCGTGAGGCGCCGATTAAATTGGCAATTTCAGAATGCGTCAGTTTGATGTTAATCAAAATGCCAGAGGGCTTTTTGATGCCGTAAGTCCGGCTCAGATTCAGCAGCAGCCGCGCCAGCCGGGCCTTCACATTTTTGAAAATCAAATCCTCGATTTTCATTTCCAATTGGCGGCGGCGGAATCCGATGAGTTTGGTCAGCCGTAAGACCAGCTCCGGTTTTTTCGCCAGCAGCACTTCAAAATCCCGTTTGTTGATTTCACAAATGAAGGCATCTTCCAGGGTTTCAGCCATATTTTCTCTTGAATTGGCATCGAACAGAGCCGCCTCCCCAAAAATTTCTCCGGAATGCAGCACGGCCAGAATAAGTTCTTTCCCTTCTACGGAAAGCCGGGCAATCTTGACTTTCCCTTTTTTAAGGAGGTACACACGGTCGCCGGGATCACGGCTCAGGAAGATGGGCTCTTTTTTGGAGTAGTGCTTCATGACAGAGACCCGGTCGATGTAATCCATTTCATCGTCCGTCAGACCGGCGAAAATATTAATCTTTTTGAGGTACCAGATCTTGTCCATTGTTTGAATCCGCCTATCAGACTTTCTACGATTGTGCCATCACTTCTTTTGCCGCCAATTCACCGCTCAGAACAGCACTTTCAATCGTATCCGGAAGTCCCGTGCGTGTCCAGCCCCCGGCCAGAAAGATATTTTTGAAAGCGGTCTTCTGTGACGGGCGTCCGGCTTCTGCTCCCGGGCTGCCCGGCGCTGTGGCGGAAAGCTCCTTGATCACGCGAATGTGCAGCACGTCACTGGGTTTCCACCCCGGTTGAATTTTTTGAAAATCGCTGAAGATTTGTGAGACAATGGTGTCTTTGGGCAGTTTGGCCTCCTCTTCGGCGCCGCTGATGACCACGCTGTACCAGATGCCCTCCCAGTATTTGCTGCTGCGAATGGCATTCATATTGAAAATCCACTGGCAGGTTCCCCCGATGAACGCCAGAAATTTTTCAGGGAACAACTCTGTTTTTAAATAAAGATGCACGGAGACTATCGGATGAAAACGTATTCTGTTCACCGTTAGCTGCTGTATAAAATTTTTGGGGATCATTTTTTCCAACGCGTGCGGCGGAACGGCCAGAACAAGCGCATCAAAATCGGACAATTTTCTGCCTTTTAATTGCAGAGCAAACGCCCGGTTATTTTGAATTTCGAGATTCAGCACCGTCTCTTTTTTATAAAGTCCTGCCCCTCTTTTTCGCAAAAATGCTTCAGCCGGCCCGGCAAAGACATCCTGAAAACCTGCGTTGGCAAATCCCAGACGGGCCTTTTCTTTTTCAGCCCCAAAGCTTTTTTTTAATACCCGAAAAAATTGCAGAAAGCTCACCAATCCGGGAGGTGCATTTAACGCAGCCAGACACAACACATCCCAGAAATAACGCCTGGCAGCGGTGGTTTGTTTTTGCCGAATAAGCCACGCGTCGGCCGTGAAAAAGTCCAATTCCGGCGATTCATTTAAGCGCCCAAGACGCTGCAGTGCTTTTAAAATGCCCAATTTATCTTTTAGCCTCAAAAATCGAAATTTCAGCAGCCCGGCCATTAGGCTCAAATTTCCGGGGAGAGACACGGAACGAAGAGAGGCTTTTCCTTTTTCGGGATCGAAGTAAACGGTTTGCAGGTGCGGTTGAAAATCGATTTTGGAAGCGGAGCCGATCGTCTGCAAAAACTGCCGGGTGCATTCATAAGCGCCCGTGATTAAATGAGGGCCGTTGTCAATTTCCCAGCCGGTAACGGGATCCGGAAACGAAGAAACCCGCCCGCCCCAATAGGGCCGTTTTTCAAAAATGGTGACGTTAAAACCTTCCGAAGTCAACCGGACGGCGGCCGAAAGACCGGCCAATCCTCCGCCCACAATGACCACGCCTGCCGGCACTACTTCCCGCCCAGTTTGATCTTAAACCAGGTTCGCAGGGCAATCCAGATTTTCTGGAGTTTAGAGATCCTCGGGTCGGTCTTGAAAACATCGTAACCGGCTTTTGCCATTTCCTGAAGAATCCGGAAATAAATATTTTTCATGATCTCGGCGGTGGCCAGAAGCCCGCGGTCTTCGGGGGGGATGAGCTCCGTCGCCCGCTCGTAATAGTAAATGGCTCTTGCCGCCTCGTATTCCATCAACCGGATAAACGACGGGAGGTAGCGGCCGTCGAACAGGTCCTTTTCTGAAACCTTAAATCGCTCCAGATCCTCCCGGGGGAGATAAATGCGGCCGCGTTCCGCATCTTCTTTAATGTCCCGCATGATATTTGTGAGCTGCAGGGCAATGCCGAGATTTTTGGCGTATTCCCGAGTGCGCTTGTTTTTGTAGCCGAAAATCTCGATGGAAATCAGGCCGACAATCGATGCCGCCCGGTACGCATATTGATAAAGATCGTCAAAGGTGTCGTAGCGGGTGATGGACAGGTCCATTTCCATGCCTTTAATGAGTTCGTCAAAATATAATTTCGGAATTTTAAATTTCCGGACGACATCCTGCAAAGCGGTCAGAATCGGGCCTTCGACTTCGCCGTTGTAACACCGGTTCAGCGCGCGGCGCCACTGCGCAAAAAGTTCGGCCCGGTTTTTAATGCTTTCATCGTCGGCAAGATCATCGCTGTAGCGGCAGAACGCGTAGACGGCGTAAATGGCCAGACGCTTTTCTTTCGGCAGGAACAGGAAGGCGGTATAAAAATTCTTCGCCCGGGTTCGGGTCAGGTTTTTGCAATAGATGTAAGCGTCTTTTAAAGAGATTCTCCGTTTAACAGGAAATTTTGTTAAAAGCTCAGGATTGACCGCCATTTTTACCCTTCCTCACGATCCACCACGCCCTCAGAAACAACCGTGCCCGGTCCCATTTTGAAAGACTCGGACGACCGCTCAACACATCGTAGTTTTGCTTTTCAATTTTGTCGAGAATTGCTTCTCCTCCCGATACAAATAATCGAACATCCAGCGAAATGTCCTTTTTAAGATATTGGAACAATTTTTTTCCCGCGTCAAATCGCTCACGGGTACGCGTGACTTCAAATCTGATTAATTTACGAAATTTGCCGGAAAAATGTTCAGAAAATATTTCTTCTTCCGTGACCTGAAATCGCCTTAAATCCTCTTGCGGAATATAAATGCGATTTTTCAGTGCATCCCGGCTCACATCCTGCCAGAAATTTGTGAGCTGCAATGCCGTACAGACGGCGTCTGAAAAAGGCAGCAGCGCGCGATCCCGATAGTCGAAAATGGTCAAAAACAGCTCCCCCACGGGATTTGCCGAATTTTGACAATAGTCCAGAACTTCGTCGAAAGTCTCGTATCGATTTTTCAGACGGTCCTGGCGAAAGGCTTTCAGCAGCCGCTGAAAAGGATCGATGGGAATATCGAATGTTTGAATGGTGTTGTAAAGCGCCGTAAAAACAGCCGATTCGGGGTGTCCATCGCAGCATGCCTGAAGCCGGTCTTCGTACGCTTTCAGCGCAGAAAGACTCTCTGTGTGACCGGCAATTTCATCGGCGAGATCGTCTCCGATACGTGCAAAGGCGTAAATGTTGTAAATGTGCTGTCGTTTTTCGCGCGGCAGTAAAAATGTGCCGACCGTAAAATTCTCATAGTGGCTTCGGGCGAGATTTCGTGTAAATTCTTCGGCCTGAGCCAGAGACACAGGCATTTTCGACGTCACATTAGTTTCGATTTTTGGCAAACACTGGCCTCTGTTTAAATCACACCCAATGCTTTCCCTGCTTCCGCAAATTTAGCCGCGCCGTAATCCAGGTCCTCTTTCGAATGGCCGGCGGAAATCATGACGCGAATCCGTGCTTTTCCCTTTGGAACCGTCGGGAAAGCGATGGATTGAGCGAAAATACTGTCTTCCTCAAACAGCCGCCTGCTGAGTTCCGAAGCCGTCTTTTCGTCACCGATCATCACCGGTGTGATGGGTGTCTGGCTGAAGCCCAGGTCAAAGCCGTAAGCTTCCATTTTTCTCTTGAAATAGCCGGCATTGTCCCAGAGCTTTTCAACCAGCTCGCCGGATTTCTGCAGAATATCGACGGCGGCAATGCAGGCCGCCACGTCCGGCGGGGTCACTGCGCTGGAAAACAGGAACGGTCTGGCTTTTTGGTGCAGATAATCCACAATCAGTTTTTTGCCGGCCACATAACCGCCCACCACACCAAAGGCTTTGGACATGGTGCCCACTTCGATGTCTAATTTCCCGTGGAGGCCGTAGTGATCGGCGATGCCCCTGCCGGCGTTTCCCAACACACCTTCGCCGTGGGCATCATCCACCATTGTGATCACGCCGTAGGGTTCGGCAACTTCAAGCAATTTATCCAGAGGGGCAATATCACCGTCCATGCTGAAAACGCCGTCTGTCACCAGTAATTTTTTACCGGGATGATCCTTGTAGGCTTCCAATTGCGCTTTCAAAGATTCCGGGCGGCAGTGCTCGTAACGCACAACTTTCCCCCGGGAAAGCCGGCAGCCGTCGATAATGGATGCATGATTCAATTCATCCGAGAAGATCAAATCGTCCTTACCGACCAGAGCCGGAATGGCGGCCAGGTTTGTGTTGAATCCCGATTGAAATGAAATCGCCGCCTCCACATTTTTAAATTTTGCCAGTTTTTCCTCGAGCGTCGTATGCAGCGCCATCGTTCCGGCAATGGTCCGCACGGCGGCAGGTCCCACGCCGTATTCGTCGATGGCTTTTTGAGCCGCCCGTTTTAAGCGGGAATCATTGGCAAAACCAAGATAATTGTTTGAGCATAAATTCAGCACTTTTTTTCCGTCCACAACAATCCAGGCACCCTGCGGACTGCCAATGGTACGAATGGTAATAAAGGTTCCCGCCTTCCGGACGGCATCCAGATCCTGCCTGATAAAATCTAATTTTCCCATCATACCTCCTGTCTCAAAGGGATTTACTTTGGTTATGTTTTGGTGCGTTTAGGCGACGGAAACAATAAAATTTTCCCGCTCATGCCCTCCACCATTAAATCCATTCCCTTCTGGAATTCTTCCAGCGGAAATCTATGTGTAATCAAGGGTGAAATATCCAATTTGCGCGAACTCAGGAAATTGGCCACTTTGTACCAGGTGGCAAATATCTTTCGTCCGGTAATGCCGTACACACGAATTTGCTTAAAAATAATGCCGTCGTTCAAGTTTAATGTCACATCGTTGTCATAAACGCCCAGCAAAGAGATTCTCCCGGCCGGTGCAATTATTTGCAGCCCCTGCTGAAGCGCCTTCTGACTGCCGGACATCTCCAACACCACATCCACACCGTTGCCGTGTGTGTGTTCCAGGATTTCCGCCGTCACATCGTTCCGGGAGGGGTTTAAAACAAAATTGGCGCCCATTTTGGTCGCCAATTTTAGTCGATAATCATTTAAGTCGGTTGTAAAAATAGTGGTGGCACCGGAAACTCTGGCCACGCCCACGGCAAACAGACCGATTGGGCCGGCGCCTAAAATAGCCACACTTTTGCCGGCCACATCCTCCGCCAGGACCGTATCCACGGCATTTCCCATCGGTTCCTGAACAGACGCAAATTCTTTCGGAATGGAAGGATCGTTTTCCCAGACATCGATTTCCGGAATGGCAATGTATTCGGTAAAAGCGCCGTCCCGGTCGACCCCCAGAATTTTCAAATTCATGCAGACTTCTGGGTGCCCGTGACGGCAGGCGTAACAGTGCCCGCAGGGAATATGGGTCTCTGCGGAAACATAGTCGCCAACCTTTACGGTCTTCACATTTTTGCCCACTTCTACGACGTCACCCGCCAGTTCGTGTCCCATAATCTGAGGGGGGCGCACGTGTTCGGCTGCCCAATCATTCCATTTATAAATATGCACATCGGAGCCACAAATGGAAGCCACGGCAATTTTAACAAGGACTTCGTCGGAGGTTATTTTAGGGACGGGAACTTCACGCAGCTCGGCATGACCATAGTCGGGATGGGTCTTTACAACAGCTTTCATGGTTTCCATGTTTTGCTCCCTTAATTCACAATGAAAAATCGCTGAATTTCCGTAAGATTTAGTTTAATTTGATAAAAAAAAGAGAGAATTTCAAGGAAAATTTGAGTCCGTAAAAAGAGCATACATAACAGGGATTCATAAAAAACGCGTTGTGATTCAGACACAATGACATTATCTGTTCAATGAAGTCGAACCCGCATTTCCAAACAGTTGTGCAACTGTGGGATTTGGCTGCCCCGTGGTAAACCGCGGGGCTAAGAATAGAAAGGGCGCTGAAGCGTCCTGCCTTTTTTAATTTGTGAAAATTCGTGGGCCATTTTTTTTATTCCGTAACGATTCAGTACCTGAATCGTTACAAAAACGAACCCCCCTAATTTACCGTTAACAGGATAGCTTCTCTCGCCCGAAGCAAATCTCTTAATCGAAACAGAGCAAGATTAATATCTCCGGCGCCCAGCGATATAATCGTATCGCCGTTTTTAATTTCTTCGATGAGTTGTTCAGGAATTAAATCTTTGTCTTTGATGTAAACCACATTTTTGCCCGGCGCGCTTTCTTTGATTTTGTTCGCGATGAGTTCTCCCGAGATGCCTTCGATTGGGTTTTCCCTCGCCGCGTAGACGTCGGTGACAATAATTTGATCCGCAGAATCAAAGGCTTTCCCAAATTCATCTGCAAAATTTAAGGTTCTGCTGTAAAGGTGCGGCTGAAAGATGGCAATTACTCTGTTTTTTGTAATTGTTTTGGCGGCTTTAAGGGTGGCTTGAATCTCAGTGGGATGGTGGGCATAATCGTCGATCAGTTTTACAGCCGTTTCACCTGTGTAAATGATCTCAAATCTGCGCTTTGCATTCGAAAAATTGCTCAACGATTTTTTAATCAATTGGAAGGGGATATTCAGCTCACATGCAATCGAGATGGCGCCAAGCGCATTTTTAACGTTATGTTCTCCCGGCAGCGGGATAAAAATGGTTCCCAGAAAATCGGCTTTATGAAAAACGCCGAAAGAACTCCCGTCATTTTCAAATTTGATGTTTCGTGCATAAAAATCGGCCTGTTCCGTTAAAATTGAATAGGTTAAAAAGGGGGATTCGATTAAAGGCAAAATCTCCTGAATGCCTCTTTCATCCAGACAAACGGCGGCCTTGCCGTAAAAGGGGACTTTATTGATAAAATCGGCGAATGCCTGCTTGATCTTTTCAAAACTGCCGTAACATTCAATATGGTCTGTTTCTATGTTGGTCACAATTTCATAAATCGGAGCCAGTTTCAGAAAAGATTGATCAAATTCATCGGCTTCAATGATGATATATTCACGATTCCCCCATCTGGCGCCGGCATTTGTATTTTTAATGATTCCGCCGACTAAAATGATGGGGTCCATACCGGCATCGGTTAATATCTGTCCCACCATTGTTGTGGTCGTGGTTTTTCCATGAGTGCCGGCAACGGCGATGCTTTTCCCGATTCTTGACAATTCGGCAAGCATTACCGATCTTTTGATAACCGGGATATTGAATGCCTTTGCCTTTCTGACTTCCGAATTATGATTATTCTGAATTGC
>BDTM01000088.1 GCA_002898015.1 bacterium BMS3Bbin03
TGGGCCAGCACGCCGCTTCTATTACCCGGGGCGAGGTGGGTGTTTTCCACGGAGAAAAAAGCTATTTTCTGCAGGATGCCGACGGACAAATTGCCCCCGCCCACTCCATTGCAGCCGGACTGGATTACCCGGGTGTGGGACCCGAACACGCCTATTTTAGCGAGACGGGTCGTGCCCGCTATGTTACCATTCGGGATGACGAAGCCGTTGAGGCGTTCCGGACGCTTTCCGAGACGGAAGGCATAATCCCCGCTCTGGAAAGCGCGCATGCCGTGGCTTATGCGCTGAAACTGGCGAAAACGCTCCCCCCGGAACAGATTGTTTTGATTAATCTTTCGGGCAGAGGCGATAAGGATATTCAGAATCTTACATTTGAAAAAACGGAAGGACATCATGAATCGATTGGATAAACGTTTTGATGCGTTAAGAAAAAACGGAAAAAAAGCGGTCATTTTATTTGTCACGGCGGGGGATCCCGACCTGCCGACCACACTGGACATCATAAAAGCTCTTGCCGCCAACGGCACCGACTGCATTGAGCTGGGGATCCCGTTTTCAGACCCGATTGCAGACGGCCCGGTCATTCAGCAATCGACGGCACGGGCGCTTGCCAATCACATCACGTTTCACGAGATATGGAATCTGGTGGAGGCCTTTCGGAAAGACTACGACACACCGATTGTTCTGATGGGCTATTTGAACCCGATTCTCCGGTACGGCACCGACCGATTTGTACGGGACTGCAGGCGCTGCGGCGTGGACGGCCTGATCATCGCCGATCTCCCCTACGAAGAAGGTGAAGAGCTGGAGCCGATTTGCCGGGAGCAGGACGTGCATCTGATTTATCTTCTGGCTCCGGAAGAAATGAATGCGCGCACGGAAAAGATTGTACACGCCACACGCGGGTTTCTTTATCTCGTATCCCATTACGGAACCACCGGGAGGCAGGAACACTTTCAGAAAAATCTAAAACGGATCGTTCGTTCGATTCGCACCCTGACCTCACTGCCCGTTGCCATCGGGTTCGGGATATCCTCGATCCAACAGGCCAGGGACGCCGCAGAAATTGCGGACGGTGTGATCGTCGGAAGCTGGCTGATTCGGGAACTGGAGCAATCGGACACGAAAACTGAAACAGCCGTTCAATTTGTCCGCCGTTTGCGGCAGGCAGTTGACGGTGGTTAAAGGGGTAAAGGTCAGATAGCTTTTTGGAACATTGAAGATTAAACCATGCCGCGAATAGTGTTGTGGGGCGATTCGCCGAATCGCCCTGAAAAATAAGCTAAATTTTCCGCTTGCGCCCTCACGGTGAAATCCTTTCCCCGTTTCGGTCATTGAGATTTTTGCATTTGGAATTCATTTGGCATTTGGATTTTGGTACTTGGAATTTCTATTTTGCCCGGACGAATGTGAAGCTGTTTTCATCCAAGTATCTTTTCTTTTCTGACGGCGAGATCTTTTTGAATCTTAAGCAGTAAATTATCATCAATCTTATAAAAAGAAAAAGCAATCAGGGCCAGAAGGGCGGCAGCCGCCGGCAGCATACTCATCAATAACCGAATGCCAAGCAGCGCGTGGGCGGATTGAGTCACATTAGCAACGTAGCCGAAGAGAGCCAGGATTCCGCCAATAAGCGCGCCTGCTACGCCGGAGCCGAATTTAATGGAAAGGGTTCCTGCCGAAAACACCAAGCCCGTGGCACGGCGGTTGTTTTTCCACTCCGAATAATCGGCTGCATCCGCCAGCATGGCAAAAAACAGGGTAATGACGGGGCCTGTAGAAAATTCCATTAAAGTGCCCAGCACAAAAATGGTGACAATATTGCTGGGGCTGGCAAAAAACAACAGAGCACTGCTGACGATGGCCAGCAAAAGGCTGGCTTTCAACGTGCCGCGTTTACCGAGAAAATGTGTAAATCTTTCGGTTAAGGCTGCCCCTAGCATGGCGGCAATCACATTAATCACCATAAATGCAGTGGCTAGATTAACCTCACCAAGGTAATATTTAAAATAGAACATAATAGAACCCTGCTTCAAGGTGGTCATGGCTATAAAAAATACACCCAGGAAAAAAAGTATGACCCAGGGTAGATTGTGGAGAAGGTCTTTTAAATCATCTTTAATAGTAAATTGTTTGTTTTTTAATGGCGTTACACGCTCTTTTGTGGTGAAGAATGTGATCAAAAAGAAAATCACACTCATGATTGCAAAAAGAATCATGGTGTACTTGTAGCCTTTAACCTTGTCGCCGTGCCCGAAAAACTCTACTAGATAGATGCTGAAAGCCTGTACAATTAGCGCCCCAAGAAAAGCGAAGAAGAAACGGTACGAAGAGAGGCTGGTGCGGTCATCGGGATTGGGTGACATCACACCCATTAGTGCGGAGTAAGGAACATTGCTTGCCGTGAAAACCAGAATCAGGCCGATATACGTCCCATAGGCGTAAATCAGCTTTCCGGCAGGCCCCAAATTTGGCGTTGTGAACGTGAGAATGGTAAAAATGCCGAACGGAAGCGCCATCCAGAGTATCCAGGGCCGAAATTTCCCCCAGCGGGTTTCGGTTCGATCGGCAATAATGCCCATAATGAAGTCTGTAATACCATCCAGAAAACGGCACGTAAGCAAAAGCGTGCCAACAGCCGCCGCAGTAATCCCGAAGACATCCGTGTAAAAAATGGGTAAAAAAACCATCAGCGTTCGCCAGACCAGATTCGTGGCTGTATCTCCTAATCCGTAACCGGCCTTTTCAACAACAGAGAGCGTTTGCTGTGAATGTTCCATTTCGACTCCTTTAGCAATTCGGAAGTAGTTTTACAATCCATTATTTTTCATGATATTACCGTACCAATGGGCGGAATCTTTTGGAATACGTTCTTGCGTTTTATAATCTACGTAATGGATACCAAACCGGATCGAGAATCCCAGTGCCCATTCGAAATTATCCATTAGAGACCAGAGAAAATAGCCTTTCAAATTGACCCCTTCCTGAATGGCCCGATACGCTTCACTCATGTAATCGGAAAGAAATTGAATTCTTTTTGCATCGTGAACTTTGCTGTTTGAAACCCTGTCGCTGCAGGCACAGCCGTTTTCTGTAATCACAATTTCGGGGTGTTCGTAGCGGTCATCAATCCAGTGGAGCAGTTTTCGGAGTCCCCACGGAACAATACTCCAGCCCATTTCCGTTTTGTCCCAGTGGGGATCGGCGGTGAGCAGAACATCCTGATCTTCAGAAATGCCGCCGTTTCCGTAGGGGGTCGTGGGCGCGGATTTCCCTTTGGCCTCCGCTGCGTACAGGGTGGTGTAATGGTTGATACCAAAAAAATCAGCAGAACCTAAAATCAGGGTTTTGTCTTCCGGAGTAAATTTTGGCAGTCGATCCGCCACGCGTTCACGCATCACATCGGGATAATCACCCCGGAAAATCGGATCGGCAAACCAGCCAAGGAAAAATTCAAGAGCACGTTGGGCCGCCAGGCGATCACTTTCGGAATCGGTTAAGGGCTCACGCCAATCGCAATTGTTGGTGATGCCAATTCTGCCATTTTGTTTGGGTTGGAACTTTTCTCTGTAAAGAGCGACGGCTTTGGCGTGGGCACGCAATATCTGGTGCCCTGCCTGGTAGGGTTCCGACGTTGATACACGGCCAGGAGCGAACACGCCCTGGCCATAGCCCAGTATGGAGACGACCCAGGGTTCGTTAAATGTGATCCAGTGTTGGACGCGGTCTCCGAAATTTTCAAAACAAATAGCCGCATAGTCGCGAAAAATTTCCGGCATCGCCGGATTGAGCCAGCCGTCCAGTTCAAGTTGCAGTGCCAGCGGTAAATCCCAGTGATACAGGGTAACCCAGGGAGCAATTCCGTGGTCGAGCAGTTCGTCAATCAAATCGGAGTAAAATTTAATGCCTTTTGGGTTGGGTTTACCGCGTCCCGCAGGCTGAATGCGTGACCAGGCGATGGAAAACCGGTAGGCTTTCAGCCCCATTTTTGCCATGAGTGCAACATCATCCTTGTACCGGTGGAAGTGGTCGCAGGCAGCATCCCCGGTGTCGCCGTTTTTAATTTTGCCCGGCGTGTGGGCAAAGGCATCCCAAATGGACAGCCCTTTGCCGCCTTCCTGCCAGCCTCCTTCAATCTGATAGCTGGCTGTTGCCGTACCCCAGGTAAAATCTTTGGGAAATTTTTTCATTTCATTATCCTTTTATCGAATTTAAATTCAATCCACTTCCGGCTAAAATTAATGTGGCCGTTCCCGATATTCTTTGCTTCCGTGCCAAAGCTCCTTTCCGCTTTGAAGTGCATTCATATAAATATAGTCATCCTGGTTTGGTTCTCTCCCGTCTAATGAGTTAAACCGATTTCCTTAAAAATTCCATACCGGTATGGGTTTTCCTTTTGAGAATATTTCTTCCACATAACACCCTGTATGAGGTGTCGGAGACCCAAAACCCTCAACTTCACCATTATCCACGATATGATAGGTCAATACACCGTGCCACTTGCCATCCGCCAGCCGCAGGACGGCCGAAATAGGATGGTCAATTCGCCACCACGATCCGCTCGGCGCCGGGCCGAATTCTCCCGGGGCATCGCGTGCAATATAAAGTTCACCAAGATTGGTGCGATCGGCATTAAGAGGCCACAAGCAAAGTATCTCGCGTTTTCGACTTTTGGGAAAGAGATTGGCGCCTATGTAGGGTGACCCGTCTGCTGCCCGGTTGATAGAAATGGGAGATGAAGCATGGTAATTTTTTTGGTGTATTACGTGCTTCCATGTTTCGCCATTGTCCAGAGACTTCCATACGGCCGCGGTAAAACTTTCATTTCCAAAGCCGCGTGCCGAAAAAAGCAGGTTCCCGTCGATATCCCGAATAAGACTCGGTTCACCCCATCCTTCGTCGTATCCTGTGATCGGAACAAACGAAACCGGGCGCCAGCCATTTTCTTTGTGCCGCCATCGCGCAATCCCGGAAACTGAAAGAACCCCACCATTAAAACCAACCGTCATGCCAACAAGTAAGTCATTTCCATCGGGAATCGCGGAAGATAAGCCTACACCTCTAAGATCCCAACCCGAAAGAAAATGTTTTCCCACCCGTTCTTTTTTAATAATCCTAAACCCCTTTTCATTATAAACAAATTGAAAAAGTTCATAGTATCGCTCTAAAGTATTTCGATAATCAAAGTGCCCTGATTGATCAATTCCATGAAGCCTAACCCCCTGAAGTCCAAATCCCGTACCGGCATATGGATGGGGTGAGCCATCTTTCTGTTTTGCACCAAATGGGACAAAACCCCCTATGGGGAATCCATTCATGATAAAGGTGGAATCTCCGGGCATCATGATGTCCCGGGAAAGAGGGATGGCTTTATCCGAGCTGATATTTGCAAGATCATCAAATAGAATGAGATCTGCTCCATCGATAAAGTCAATATTCCCCGTCCCACTTATCATACGACCGACGATCAGGGCGGCTTTTCGCGGAGCGACCTGAATCGGCCATCCCACTTCATAGCGACAGGCTTTACCAAGAAAGGGATCAGATGGAATCGTAAGATCAACGTTTCCTTTGGTAATCCCCGTTATGCCTTTTATCCCCTGTCCTTCTGCGATATTTCCATAACCCTGGCTTAAAAACGACAGTGTGACTACAACGGCAAAAATATAAAATGTTTTACCAAATAAATTGTTACTCATATTTTTTCTCCCTGTTTTATGATCTGTCTGGACATCGCCTTATTCGCGGCTATATCGATAAACGAAGTGCATTAACGGTTTGTAATATTATTTAAAAAGCCGTTCAAAAAACTCAATATCAGCATTCTTGATTTTTGCAATATTAAAATTTAGTTTTGAGGATTTATCTTCTCTTATAGGCATATCAGGAAAAGATAGGACATTTTGGCTCTCATAATTTGCATGGCATATTTTGCAGTATCAAAATTTCAATACAATATTCAATTTTAGATACTAAAATATCGATTTTACTATTGAAAAGCAAGGACATAATTCGATTAGACGAAATCCTAAATTTATGGACCAGGCATCACATATCGAATGACATTATCATATTAACGATTCATTGCAAAAAAAGAAAAAAACGAAACGTCAAGCATTTTATTTGAAAATTTGTAACACCTGAGTTATGGGGGGAAATCTTCATTTTTGAATTTAAACAGTTGAATATCCGGGGCTATCAAATTGTCACCCACAAGGGGGGACACGAAAATTTAAGATTAAAAATAAACAGGGAATGATATTGTAGGGCGATTCGCCGAATCGCCATGAAAAATAAATTAAATTTTCCCCCCGCACCCCTGCGGTGAAATCCTTCCCCCGTTTTGGCCATTGGCATTTGGATTTTGGTGTTTGGAAATTCTGTTCCTCCGGCCATTTCAGTACGCCCGTCAGACTGTGTGTTCGGAATAAACAGAATGAGATTCCGTCTGTTTTTTACATCCCCCTGTGTCCCCCTTCAAAGGGGGACTTTTGGGGGTTGCAAGAAAATACGTTAAATCCGCTCCCAGAAATTAAATGGCTTGTGTGACAGGAAAATTGCAAGTAAGCAAGACCAATAAACTCCCCCTTTGAAGGGGGTGGGGGGGATGTCCGTACGGTATGCTGCCACCAACCAGCAGAGTTAGTAAAAATGCGGGCGCAGCCCATGTATCGAGACGACCGCCCCTGCTGCTTGGCGACTGGAATTTTAAAAAGGGCAGGCGCTCAGCCCGCCCTCTTGGGCTATTGCCTTATTCCAATAGCAAAAGCTTTTTTGTCGCCCTGAATTTCCCTGCCTGAACTTGATAAAAATAGGTTCCCGCTGGCAGAAGAGCCCCATCATCGTTGCGTCCATCCCACATAAGCGTGTGAATACCTGCCCGTTGTCTGCTTGCATTAAACGTCCGCACTTCCTGACCCAGTTCATTATAAATCCGAATGGTTACATCGGACGAAAGAGGAAGCGCATATCGAAAATGTGTGATACCTTCCCTATGCCCCGGTGCAAATGGATTGGGATAATTGGGGTAAAGCTCCAATTCGGCGGGTATTCTGGCTGTTCTTTGCTCCTGTACGGCATCCGTGCCTGTCCATTTGAATACTGCTCCATAGGGTCCAACAGCCCAGCCGAGGTTTCTGTCTATGAAACAGGCATCGTACATCGATTTGGAATGATCATCAAAAGTATAGGAATCATCCCAGTTTTGGCCCCCATTGGTTGTATGAAGAATCATTCCGGCCAGCCCCACAATCCATCCCTCATTTCGATTAAAAAAATGAACATAGGCCAGATCGGCATCAGTATAACTTTGTTGAGGAATCCAGGTTTTTCCGCCATCTTCAGTGTGATAAATTTTTCCATAATAGCCAACCCCCCAGCCAAAAAGCGTATCCACAAAATCAATTGAAAATATCGCCGTGAATTCACCCGGCGAGTCACGCTGCAGTTGCCAGTGGAAGCCCCCATCGTTGGTGCGGCAAATGGCGTCCTCACCACCCCCTGCCCATCCGTGCAAAGAATCCACAAAAAAATAGCACAGCAATTCTTTGTTCTGAATGGTAAACAAATGCTTCCACGTTTTTCCCCCGTCGGTGGTGTAGACTCCAAAAGAAGAATCGGGGGGATTGGCAAACGCCCTTCCAAAATTTTTGCTATAAAACATCAAATGGTCTGCATAGCCGTTGTATTGCTTTTGCCAGCTTTGCCCTCCATCTTCAGTGTGATAAATTCCCTCCGAAGCGTTTGCAAGCCAGCCCTTTTGGTCATTCCAGAAAAATATATCAACCCCTTCCATATTATTGATAAATTGCCAGGTATTTCCTCCGTCTGTGGTGTGTATTAGCGTATATATTCCGCACGCCCAGCCATTTAATTGATTGGTAAAATAAACCGAAAAAAGTATATCAGACGGGAAATTCATCTGCCATTGCCAGGTCTTTCCAGCGTCGCGCGTATGTAATATGGTGCCCCACAGCCCAACGGCCCAACCCAGTGAATCATTTACAAAATAAACATCATGCAGCGATTCCTTACGCAAATCTCCCTGATGCACCCAGGTTTCACCGCCGTCTGTTGTTTTTAAAAATACGCGTTCTCCCTTAGCTCTTTCGGTATTTACATAATATCCGCCAACAACCCAGCCCACATTTTCATTAATGAAAAAAACCGACGACAGCAGCTCATTGTTGCCGCTTATTCTCTTATGAACCGTCCAGGTCTTGCCTCCATCCGTCGTCCTTACAATGGTTGCCCAATCGCCTACGACCCAGCCAATCTGCTTGTTTAAAAAATAGACGTGTGTGAAAATATTGTCCGTTCCAAGATTCTTCTTTTCCCAGGTTCTCCCCCCATCGGTGGTATGCATAATGGTACTTTGTCTGCCTACCGCCCAGCCGTTCAGGCTATCGGTAAAACACACATCATTTAGCATAAAGTTTTGATGAAGCGTAATACTCTGCTGCTCCCATGTTCGTCCGCCATCATGCGTGTGAAAAATAACACCATCATAGCCCACTACCCATCCCCGCAAGGCATCCACAAATGAGCAGGCGTGCAAGTTAAGTCTCGTATCGCTTACTTGAAAAAACCAATTCTTGCCGCCATCAATGGTTTTTAGTATTTGTCCATTATATCCTACTATCCATCCCACATTCTTATTCGCAAACGAGATATCAGTAAAATAATGCATTCTTTCCAGCATATCCTGCCGAAATTGATGGGCCTGCCAATGTCGCCCGCCATCATGGGTATACAACAAATCACTCCAGTCACTTATAATCCATCCATTAAGTGAATCAAGAAATACTACTTTGTTTATTGGAAATAGCCAATCCGCTTTCCTTATTTGTTCCCAATGGCCATTGCCAAGAGCCGGAGAAAATGAAAACAAAAAAAGAATGCCTATGATCTGAAGTTTGAGAATAGTCGATTTCATTGAGTTGCCTCCTATTTAAAAAGGCTTCCCGCTCCACTGTGGAGCGGGAAGTCTGACCACAATACACACATTCAACGCACCAAAAGCATTTTGCCTATTTTTTGATCCGGGCCGGCTTTAACCACGTAGAAATAAATGCCGCTGGAAACGGAGCGGCCCATTTCATCCACCCCTTTCCATTGAATCTGATGTTCACCTGTGGAAAGGTTGCTGTAGGCAAAAAGGCGCACGATCTGCCCCATCGTATTGACAATGGCCACAGAGGCATTCGCCTGGTTCGCCAGATGGAATTTTATGGTTGTCTCCGGGTTAAATGGGTTGGGATGGCTTGAAACCGATTCGATCAATTTCCCTGATCCCTTTTCCGCCGCAAAATTCAGAAATGCAGCCGGGACGACTGTGTCAATAAATTCTTTCGATTGGTAATTTGACCAGTAGAGCCGCACATCGGTGCCTGTGGCTGTGCTGTTGTCATGGCATAAATAATAGTATTCCGTGTTGGATTGAGAGGAAGAATATTTCCCGAATGAATTGGCGGCATAAGAATCCAATAATATAGCGCCAAATCCGATAATCGTAACTGTGTGATAGCCCGTACAGGGGTTTCCGCAATAGGGTTCATATAATAATGTGGCCAGAAATGGCTTTCCGGAATAAATAGCACCCTTTACAAAGTCATAATCTTCCTGCGGTGTATGCCAGCCTCGCTCCGCAGACTGAAAACTATAATTTCTGCCATAATCTGATCCATTACAAAGATGCATAATCCCGTCATTAATCCAATATATATCCGTACCAGAGTTTGTCCAATGCATCGTGTCTCTCAACTCCACTCTGCACAATCTATATGCGCTATAAGTAGAATTACCCCAGGTGTTGCTATTGCCATTATAAATTAGCAAGGGATAGCCTCTGTCATTCCAGTACCCCAGTACATCCCCGGCAGCATGCTCAGCACATTCGTGGCAGCAACTTTGATAATCCGGCACCCCATTAATTTTCACTTCAAACGGGGGCTGTGGTTCTAGAGATTTGGCAAGATGAAACGGATTTCCCGAGTCAACCATTTCTGCCGGGGCTTGTTCTCTGCGCCTAACCTGTGGCTGCCCGGTCATTTTGTGGGCTTCGAGGGTTTTGAGATCCACAACACATGCCTGACCTTTTCCTTCAAAAACGGCATAATACCCGAACAGTCCGGTAAACACAAATCGGAAATTTCCACTGGCATACGCCGCCGCCAGATTTTCAGCCGCCAGGCTTTTTGCATCAGCTATACTCACATAATTAAGAGGAAGTCCGTCATAGGCCTCCACAGCCTCCAGTGGAAGGGCGGCATCAATCATAATTGCGCCAAATTCTTCCTCATCTCGCATAGCCTTCCAGGCTTTATTTACCTTTTCCATGAATTCTGCAGATATTTCCATGTCACCGGCTCTTTTGGCCCGTTCCAATTCGGTCTGTGCCTCCAACCGGATTTTTCTGGCAGCCAGAACCTGGTGCATTACTTTCTCCGCAACCGGGAATGAACCCGTTTGTTTATAAACAGCGAAAGAATAAACGGCAGGTTGGCCGTCCAATCCATAAAAGGCCATTCCGCCATCAAGACAAATATTCTCTCCCCATATTGCTTTTGCTTCCAGCATCGCTTTGCTTTTGGCCTGTTTGATTGGAATAATGGTGCGCGATATCAATTGAACAGGCAGCAAAATGAAAAAAGATAAAACAAAGATTGCAATAATTGCAGATATTTTCTGTTTCATTTTTTTACCCTCCTTGGTTTTTAAAGTGAGGATTTTCATATTGAACGGATAATTGCTTCATCAGGAGGGCTTCTTTCATCGATGATAAAATAGAGAAATCTATTGAAACCTTGGGAGTAAAACCGCTTTTTGCAAAAAATAAGAAAATGTAGAAAAACTACCCTGTTTATGTAAGTGCTTAATATACAATATATTATATTGGGGGGGGTAAATTAGATGTTTTTAAAATAATTGAATGAATCATTGTAACCGGCCCTATCGATTGATTAATTGGGGCGCCAAAATAAAATATTCGTATAGATGATAAAACACAAGCAAAAAACCCAAACCAGACACACTCTACTTGTATGCCCAATTCGGGTTTTTGAGAAAACTTATTATATTTTTATGGATTTGAGACATTTCGAACTTCCTTTCCTCAGGAAGTACTTCTGCCACCCCGCCTCACACAAACCCCGCACGGTTATGAATAGTTAATTTTTTCTAATTTAAGCAGAAATAAATAAAATGTCAAGTGTTTTTTTGAAAAAAATAATGAAACAGAGCCTAAATGCCCGTGGATGAATCATCGGGAAAAGAACCAAGAAATCCAAAATCACAAACACGAAATTCGAAACAAACACAAATATTCAAAATTCAAAACAAACAATTGGTGATATCCATCTTCACGAAAGATCGCAGTTTTCGGAAGGATTCGATTGGAAATTGGAATCTGGGGTTTGCTTTCTCCGTGTCTTTGTATCCTGGCGGTGAATCCTTTTGGTGGGCGATTCGCCGAATCGTCATGAAAAAGTAACCGGATTGCATCCACTACGCGGATTCCAACGTTTCGACACAGCTCAACGACCGGCTGCTGCCGGATGATTGGTTTTTCCATAACGCCCCCGCACCCTTGCGGTGAAATCCTTCCCCCGTTTCGGTCATTGGCATTTGGATTTTGGATTTCATTTGACATTTGGATTTTGTGCTTTGAAATTCTGTTCCTCCGGTCATTCAGTACGCCCGTCAGACCGTGTGTTCGGAATAAGCAGAATGAGATTCCGTCTGTTTTTTACATCCCCCTGTGTCCCCCTTCAAAGGGGGACTTTTGGGGGTTGCAAGAAAATGCGTTAAATCCGCTCCCAGAAATTAAATGGCTTGTGTGACAGGAAAATTGCAAGTAAGCAAGACCAATAAACTCCCCCTTTGAAGGGGGTGGGGGGGATGTCCGTACGGTATGC
>BDTM01000089.1 GCA_002898015.1 bacterium BMS3Bbin03
CTCTCTACGCGTAGAGAGGGGGAAATTCTGGCCTTCAACGTTGGTTTTTCTACCAATCAGGGGGTGAGTTTTGGATTTAACAAATGGCGGCAACTTTTTAGTAGAAAAAAGTATGCATTTTTAGGATGAACCAAAAAATATACGTTAGAAATATTTCTTTTTTAACCTCAGAGAAACATTGACAAGACTGATTAAAACAGGCACCTCAACCAGGGGCCCTATTACCGCCGCAAATGCCTCACCTGAATTGATTCCGAATACCGCAACTGCAACCGCAATGGCAAGTTCAAAGTTATTGCTTGCCGCCGTAAAGGATAAAGTGGCTGTTTGAGGATAGTTTGCACCCACTTTTTTCCCCATGTAAAATGAAACGAAAAACATGATTATAAAATACAATATAAGCGGAATTGCCACTCTAATCACATCGAGCGGAATCGAAACGATCAATTCGCCTTTAAGGGAAAACATAACCACAATTGTAAACAATAATGCCCAAAGTGTCATTGGCATTATTTTTGGGATAAATTTTCGTTCATACCAATTACGCCCTTTCTTTTTAACGAGAACAAAACGGGTGAGCATTCCGGCAGCAAAAGGAGTTCCCAAATAGATCAGAACACTTTCGGCAATTTGACTTATTGTAATATTCACCGCAAAAGAACGCAGTCCAAACCACTTTGGAACAACGGTCAGGAAAACATAGGCAAACAATGAATAAAACAAGACCTGAAATATTGAATTTAATGCAACCAGCCCTGCGGCATATTCACTGTCGCCTTTCGCCAAATCGTTCCATACGATAACCATTGCAATACATCTCGCAAGCCCGATCATTATCAATCCCGCCATATACTCGGGGTAATTCCTTAAAAAGAGAATGGCAAGCAAAAACATAAGAACTGGTCCGATAATCCAGTTTTGAACCAATGATAAAGAAAGTATTTTTATATTTTTAAAAACATCGCCTAATTCCTCGTAACGCACTTTTGCAAGCGGCGGATACATCATCAATATTAACCCGATTGCAATCGGCATGTTGGTTGTGCCCACCTGGAACAAGTTCCAAAAGTCGGCAATTCCCGGAAGAAGGTAACCGGAAAAAACACCGATGAGCATGGCTGCGAAAATCCAGAGGGTCAGGAATCGATCTAAAATTTTCAACTTTTTTCTTTTACCAGGCATCATAATTTCCTTTTAAAAATACCTTTACAAGCGGGAGTGTGAAGAACGGTGCTGCAGCACAATCGAAGAACATCACTATCGGGATTGTTTGGGCGAGCATGCGGCCTTGCCCGGATCTTCAAACTTTATATTTGCCTGTATCTGTTCACTCGCCTTTAGGCGTACACAAGATTTTTACATCCTGTTTGACAACCTCTCTTAGTTTCTTTTTATCCTGCTGAATCAGGGAGTCATCCTTGAGACAGGAAGAGAGGAGTTTTAGGAAGTCAAGATTATAGTTATTTATTAGGTTATTGGATAGTCGATAGAATGTCCATGTTCCGCCTTTTCTGCATTCAACAAGTCCTGCCGTCTTCAGTATCCCGAGATGTTTTGAGACCGTGGACTGCTTCATGCCCAATATATCCATCAACTGGCAGACACAGAACTCCCCTTCCTCAAGGAGTTTCAGTATCCTTACCCTTGTCTCATCAGAGACCGCCTTTGCCTGTATAATAAAATCTCTTAACATATTGATTCCTTTATCACCATATCGTAATATAGAAATATAATAAACAAAAATCGTTGTGTCAAGTAAATTTTCCTGAAAAACTAAAGGAACTTTTGCAGGATTTTTAAAGAGATAGACCCGGATACTCTTGATGGAACCCGCTTTACGGCTGTGAATGAAAGACTGAGGAAGGGCAATTCCCTGAAGTTTAAGGAGCGGAGCTTCTGACTCTTATTCGAAATGTTTTTCAGAACCTGACAATTTCTTCACACCAGCAAGGAAAGGATTTGCTGATAATTTTTCTACGGAATCAATAATTTTAGGGATATATTTAACATCAATATTTCTTAATTCTTTATAGCCCGGTTAATATATAAACCGCAGGGTGCGCAGAGGACGCCGAGTTGTTTTTATTAAAATTAATCATAAAAATAATTAAAACATTATACACCATACGGATGCTTCCCGAAAAGAGGCTATCATTATTGGTTATCATATAACCTCTGCGTTCCCGGCGACCTCTGCGGTGAATTGTTCAGGTTAGACAAGGTCTCTTTTTTTCTGCTCAAATTCCTCTTTATCAATTTCCCCTTTGGCATATCTCTTTTTTAGGATATCCAGAGCAGAATCTCCGCCGGAAGAAGAAGTATTGCTTCTGTTCTGACCGGCGACGCGCTTTACAGCCCAGACAATTGCAATAATAAAGACAATCAAGAACAGCAATTGAAAAACCATGCCGCCCCAGCCCCAGGCCATTGTGCCCCAATCGTGCCACATATTTCACGCCTTTCCATTATTTATTCAATTTCCCCCATCCATTTTATGTTTAGCTAATGATATCTTTTTTATGTTCATCAAACTCTTCTTTGTTTATCTCCCCCCGGGCATAGCGCTCGCGCAAAATTTCCATCGCATCCTTTTTTGATTCATGCATGGACTTCTGAGAACGATTTTGATCAGTCATATATTTGACAAACCAGAAAATACCGCCGATCAAGACAATCCAAACTAAAAACATACCACCGAACATCATTTTTAATCACCTCCTGATTTTAAGAATTTTACAGCCCTTCACAAAATAAAACCTTCGATCCCGAAATTTTTAGTTAACTTTCTAATCCGCTTTCTCCAATAGCACCCGTTCTAATTTTTACCGCCATCTCGACAGGCGTCACAAAAATCATCCCGTCTCCCTTAGATCCGGTGTAGGCTCCGTTTCTTATAATTTCTACAAAACGATGACTATCTTCATCGTTCGTCACCATTTCCAATTTGGTGATTTCAAAATAAATTTTAGTTATTTCGTGTGTCGTGGAAAAGTAATTTGCATCAAAACCGTAACCAACCGGATGCACTTTAACAACCGTAATCCCCGGTACGCCGGCTTTTTTTAAAGCTTCGACCACTTTCTCGACACGATTCGTTCGGATGTAGGCTTTGATCTCTTTCATGGTTGGTTCCTTAATCTTTGATTCTGAAGTTCTTTACGTTTCCCTGATTTGACGCCCGGCCAAACTTCGGCAAAAAATGGTTAGCGTTGTCATTCTTTTGCAATGATGCTTATAAATTTAAGTCAATTTCCGTGCCGGAAATCAACAAGTCTGATTAAGTATCATAATATCAATCAGTTATTCTATTTGCGAATCGAAAAAACAGGGTTGAAAATATAGACGATTGTAGACTATTCTACAGACTATTATGACTAAACTTCAAAACCGCTTTTGCTGCAAATGATTAGAAGAATTTTGGTTTGAAATCGAATCATGATTGTCTGTATTTTTTGCCCGACTTACGCAGCGCCCGGCGGCTGAGTTCATCTGTATTTTAGAGCAGAGCGGAAAAATGGCAGGTGCAGCGATTTATGGGCTGTTGTTTTTACTTTTCTCTTTTGTACAGCGCATAAATATAGGGTCTTGGATCACCAGAAGGATTTATGTATGTGTAGTCGAAATGTGAAACAAGCTTAAACAAGGATCCCAATTTTTCCGACAATGCTTCGATGGAATACCTGTGAAGAGTTAATCCGGCGCATTCCGGCGCGCCTGTCGTTGAAAATTCGGCAAATATGGCGTAGCCGCCTGCGTTCAAGGTTGATTTTACATTTTCAAAGTATCCCTTAATATCATCTTCATCGGTTAGAAAATGCAGCACAGCCCGATCAATCCAAATGTCGACATCCGGTATTGTACCCTGGATTGGCCGGGCGATGTCCTGGCAAAGCCAATCAATTTCTCTACCCTCGTTATTTAGCCTGACCCTGACCCGGTTTAGCGCCTCGAGGCTAATATCATTGAGAATTAGTTTTACGCCCGTAGACAAAAGTTCTTCTATCAAAACCGAAGTGCCGACTCCAGGGAGAAATACCGTAGATTTTTTCCATTCCGGAACTTGATTTAATAATTCCAAGGTTGGAAATGCGTTCTTTTCATACCATCCTAATTTTGAATCTTCCGTATCGGAGAATATTGTGTCCCAATGCTTACGACTCGATTTCATGATTTCTTCTTCATCTTTCGAATGGCATGTCGTTGGCGTCAGTGGCGCATTCCGCGCGTCCGCTGCATGCCGTTGTCATCTGCTTTTCCCTTGGCATGAGTGATCAGCGATTTATGCCCCTTCTCTTTAAAACTGCCGATGATTTGTTCTGCTTTTGCAAAAGGAACTGTTATAAAAGAGAATTTGTCCATTATCTGTATATCACTGATATTTTTGGAATTAACTGAGCCTCTGCTCACAATAAGATCGACAAGTTTTCTGGCATTCATCCGGTCTTTCTTACCAAGTGCGACAAAAAGCCTTGATTTACTCTGCTGATCGAGGTGCGCCCCTTTTGCGCCGATCTCTTTTATTTCACCATAGGCATCCGGATTGAGTTCTTCTTCGAAACAATAGTGAAGTACAGCGGCTAATATTTCCGGCGGATTATTATCCTCAAGCAATTTATTAGCCCAGCTATAATATTTGGTATCAATCTCATCTTTAAGAATAGTCGTCAGATCATCATATATCTTTTTCTTTTTGGCTTTGATAATATCTTTTACATTGGGTATTTTTGATTTTTTAATATCCGTCTTGGCCATCCGCTGTATGAACATCAGGCGCTTATATTCACTGGGCGTAATAAACGTAATCGCCGTGCCCTCTTTCCCGGCCCTTCCGGTACGGCCTATTCGATGAACGTACAACTCCGGATCCTGAGGCAGTGAATAATTGATCACGTGGCTGAGGTTATAAACATCGATTCCACGAGCGGCCACATCGGTTGCCACAAGAATATGGATTCTTTTTTTCTTAAATTTTTCAAGCGTTTTTTCTCTTTGCGCCTGTGAAATATCTCCATGAATCGCTTCTGCGTCATACTTTCTATCCATTAGATGATTTGCAAGCGAATCAACATCATTTTTTGTTCTGCAGAAAATCAAACCGTAAAAACCATTTTCAATATCGATGATCCTGCAGAGTGCCTCAAATTTGTCGGAGGCTTTTACCTCAAAATATATTTGTTCCGTCAGATTCGTGGTCAGCGGCTCTTTTTTAACTCTAAGCAACTCATAACCGTCCATGTATTTGTGTGCAAGCTCCTTTATCTTTCCCGGTATTGTTGCCGAAAACAACAGTGTTCTCTTATCGGGATTTGTATGGCTCATTATTTCTTCCATATCTTCGATAAATCCCATATTTAACATTTCATCTGCCTCATCGAGAATCAGGTGCTCAATTTTTCCAAGCTTTAGTGTTTTTCTGTTAAGATGATCGATAACCCTGCCCGGAGACCCAACTACAATATGCACGCCTTTTTTCAATTTGCGTAACTGCAGATCAATCGATTGACCGCCATAGATAGGTACGATTTTGATATCCTTATCTCCTTTGAGCGAATTGATTTCTTCCGATACCTGAATGGCCAACTCGCGTGTAGGCACCAGAATAAGTGCCTGAACGGCTTTAGAATCTGTGTTAATCATTTCTATCAGAGGCAACCCGAATGCAGCCGTTTTGCCGGTGCCTGTTTGGGCCTGCGCGATGACATTTGTATCATCTCTCAGCATGACAGGAATCGTCATCGCCTGAATTGCGGTTGGCTCTTCAAACCCCTTTTTAGTAATTGCGTCCAGTATTCTCTCTGAAAGCCCAAGCTCATTAAATCTCGTTTTGTTTGACATATCTCTCTCTTTTTCTGATTATTATCAATTTCCTTAATTAAACTTTATAACATACACTATTATCTGCATAAAAGCTACAAAAACATTTCCAATCAGAATAAATATGCAGGTTCACGCCGGATGGTCGCCGCTAATCAACGATGATTTTTTACAAGGGTTATCGTGATCAAATCTGTTTTCAACTTAAAATCTTTAGAAAATGTACGTGCCTAAAACAGGTTTCCGCTGCATTTTAGTATCTTTGTCCCTTTTGAGTTTCAATTCATTATTATTCACGAATACTTCATTTTACGCCTTTGCCTCCCATACCTAACGACAACGCCGCCCACCGCAATGCACCATCTTGTCAGCCGGCACGCTTATTTGTGATTAACGTTTGAATTTTAATTCTCATTTGGAGATAAACTTAGAAAACGATAAAAATATTTAAAAAATTCTTGCATCAAAAATGTTTTTGTTCTATATTATTAGTCGTTACTAACAAATATAGAATCATCAAACAAGAGACCAAAATGGATGCTCTAACACACAGTGCCGAAAATTATCTTCGAGCAATTTTTGAAATCGCTCTCGAAAATAAGGTAGTTCGGATTCGAGATATTGCCAAACGCATGCAGGTCAAAATGCCCAGCGTTGTGGCAGCCATTCAAGCGCTGGACAAAAAGGGATATTTGGTTCATGAAAAATATGGCTATCTTGAACTAACCGAGGAAGGCATGGAAGCGGCACGAGCCGTTTATAACCGGCATCGCCTTATTTTCAAATTTCTCTTCGATTTTTTAAAGGGAAACTCGCAAACAGCAATGGAGGAAGCCTGTAATCTCGAACACAGTTTGAGTGATAAAACATTGCAGAAATTGACTCGCTTAATGGATTATGTAACAGCGATGGGTCAAAGTAATCCTGAACAATTTACGGAATTCCAATCCTTTTTAGAGGGCAAAAGTGGTAATCGGGCGGGTATCCGCACCGTGAAGACCAACAACGAAGCGATTCTTCTGAAAGAGCTGTCCATTGGATATTCGGCAAAAGTCGTACGAATCCTGGGAAATTCCAGTTTGAAGCGCCGTCTGCTGGACATGGGGCTGGTACCAGGCACCCTCGTTACCGTTTCAATGATCGCTCCTCTCGGCGATCCCATCGACATTATTGTAAAAGGTTACCATTTGTCTTTGAGAAGAGAAGAGGCTTCCCAAATTCTGGTCATTCCAACCGAGACGGAGCAATAACCGCAGATGAATGCCCTTTCTATCAAAGAACGGATTGAAAAGGCTGAAAACGAATTTACAATCGCATTGGTCGGAAATCCAAATTCCGGAAAAACGACCCTTTTTAATGCGCTGACAGGAAGCAATCAACACGTTGGCAATTGGCCGGGCGTTACGATTGATATTCTTCTGGGACGGGCCGGATTCCGGAACGGGTCCGTGATGATAGCCGATTTGCCCGGGGCGTACAGTTTATCTCCTTATCAGCCTGATGAACGGATCGTCAGGGATTTTTTGCTTCAGGTTCAACCGGATGTGGTGATTATGGTAGCGGACGCTTCCCGCCTTCAGCGAGAGCTCCACATTCTGGTGGAATTAATGGAATTGGGCTTTCGCGCGGTACTTGATCTCAATATGATGGATATAGCCCTGCGAAAGGGTCTCCGAATCCACGCGAAGAAGATGTCACAACTCCTGGGAATTCCGGTCGTGCAAACCGTCGGACATCGACTGGGTGAGAAAAATAAGCTCCTAAAAGCGGCGACTGACGCTTCCAAAATGCCTCTGCCGGATTTTCAATTAGATTACGGAGAGGCTATTGAAGATGAGCTGAAAATCATCATTGAATTGCTCAAAACGGTACCCATTTCGCTGGAAAAATACCCGCCGCGATGGTTGGCTCTGAAATTCCTCGAGGGAGATGTCTCCGTAATTCAGGGTTTGAGTGCCTTGCCCAATTACGCCACCATTCGAACACAGGTTCTGGAGAGTGCGGTTCATTTAGAAAAGAAATTCGGCTATGATGCGGAAACCATTCTAATCGAAAAGCAATATGGCTTCATTTCAGGCCTGCTGAAAGAAACCGTTTCCTCTCACCCCAATCCCTTAAAGCGACGGGAAAGCACTGAGAAAATTGATAAAATTGCACTTCATCCTTTACTGGGGTTTCCTCTGTTCTTACTGGTTTTGGCAGGTTTGTTTGAATTGACGTTTAAAGTGGCGGAGCCGTTTGTTTTTCTGATTTCAGCTTCTTTTACGGAAGCAGGAAGAGGAATTATGGCTGCCGGAGATATTTTACACGCCCCACCTTTGTTCATTTCTTTTCTGGTGAACGGCATGATTGGGGGATTGGGCGCTATTTTCTCGTTTCTTCCCAATCTTATTTTTCTGTTCTCCGGAATCGCTTTTCTGGAAGACTCCGGCTATCTTGCCAGAGGGGCTTTTATTGCCGACCGGGTCATGCGAAAAATGAATCTTCACGGAAAATCTTTGATACCGCTAATCTTAGGATTTGGATGCAACATTCCGGCTATATTGGCCACGCGCACGCTGCCTTCCCGCAAAGACCGCATCTTGACGATGGTGGCCATTCCATTCATCTCCTGTGCTGCCAGATTACCCATTTACGCGCTGTTTGCCGGCATTTTTTTTACACATTATCAAGGATTGGTTGTACTTTCTATTTACCTGATCGGAATTCTGGTGGCTGTTGGACTGGTCAAATTGGCGGCGCCTGTTTTTTTTAAGAATGAACAATCGGCTCTGGTCATGGAGTTACCCCCCTACCGAATGCCGACCGTGTATTCAATCTACCGGAACACCTGGCGGCGAAGTCTCATCTTTTTAAAAAAGGCCGGTAAAATTATTTTAGGGGCGGTGCTTCTGATCTGGTTTTTGGCCAGTTTTCCCCATGGAGCCGCTTACGCCGGACACGAAAGTTATATTGGCCAATTGGGTTCGCTTTTGGCGCCGCTGCTGCAGCCGGCCGGATTTGGATATTGGCAAACAGCGGTTGCGTTTATTTTCGGATTTTTAGCCAAGGAAGTCATTCTTGGAACACTCGGAACGCTTTATGCGGCAACGAGCACTGATTTGCATCATGTTTTGATGCAGCAATTTACGCCGCTTTCAGCGTACGCCTTTATGGTGTTTTCGTTACTCTATATGCCCTGCGTCGGAACAATTGCTGCCATCAAAAGAGAAACAAGATCCTGGAAGTGGCCGCTGATTATCGTAATATCCGGGTTATCAATTGCGTTTGTTTTATCAATTGTAATCTTTCAAATCGGAAAATTAATGGGATTGGGGTAAAATTTTTTCCCCTATAAGTTAGGTAATCCTAACAATAATATACATATCAAACAAAGGAGATTGATATGACCGATAGGATTAAAAAATACATAACGATCACGCTGGGGATTTTAATAGTTGTCTTAACAGCTTTTTTGCCCGGAAGAGTTAAAGCTGAAACAGGCAAAATTGAGGGGAAGGTAATCGATGCATATACGCATGGTGCCCTTATCGGAGCAAATGTCATTCTTGAAGGAACAACGTTTGGGGCTGCCACCGATAAAAGCGGCCGTTATAAAATTATTGCCGTTCCGCCCGGAGCATACACGCTTACGGCATCGATGATGGGTTACAAAAAGATAACCAAGAAAATAAACGTGTTTGCCGGCAAAATTGTTCATATTGACTTTGATCTGCAGCAGACAGTTCTTAAAGGCGGCATGGTCGTAGTAACAGCAACAAAAACCAAACATTTGCTTAAAGATGTACCGGTGGCTGTCAGTGTTATTACCAGAAGAGAAATTGAAACAGGTAATTTTAGTACCGTGCAGCAAGCCTTGAGATACCTGAGCGGTGTTCAGGTCAATGAATCGTATGGCTGGGGAGACAAGGGGAAAATAGAGTTTGAGGGTATGGAAGCAAGGCATACTCTAATTCTGGTGAATGGACAGCGTGTCTATGGCGGACATAGAAATGCAGTAGATGTACAGGCCTATCCTCTGGGAGCGGTTGAGCGAATAGAAGTGGTAAAAGGACCGGGCTCGTGCCTTTATGGAAGCGATGCGATGGGAGGTGTGGTTCATATTATTACGAGATCCGCTTCTAAAAAACCGACTTTTTTCTTAGCACCGTCGTTTGGGACCCGCGGCCGCAAAATCTATGAAGCAAATAATGGCCTATCCATTGGTAAATTGAGCTATTTCCTAAATTTTACTCATCGGCAATCCGATGGTATTTCCCCTGAAACAGACAAATATAAAGAGGATGCCGTTCAAGGAAATTTTGGTTATAAGATCAATCATAATTCCAAATTAGCGCTAATGCCATATTATTCTATGCAGAAGATGAACTGCGATGATCGAAAGCAGACGAGGTATAGTCTCAATTCAATATGGCAGTGGCAGCCAGACAAGGCTTCGACATTAAAAATGAGAGGCTCTTTTTTTCATTATAATCATTGTTGGACAACACCAAACAGAATATCTGGGGAGAACAAGAGAACGGGATACAAGAATAACTCATACGAAATGGAGTTAAATTACACCCGCCATTTGGGCAACAGGCATCTACTGACATTGGGATACTATTTCGATATCTCGAAAATGAATAATGACCATATCGGTTTTGCCGCTGATGAGAAGACCAACAGCGTTTATATTCAGGATGAAATTACACTTAACACTGTTACTCTGTTGCTTGGAACACGGGCCGACAGGCACAACCGATGGGGGACTGAGATTAATCCCAAAGTGAGTTTTCTTTACAAAATTAGCGGAGATTTGAAAATAAGAGGCTCAGTAGGAAAGGCATTTAGAGGGCCAAGCCTGATCAAGCTTTATGGCGATAATTGGAGAATGGGGCCTTATCTTGCGCATAAGAATCCTGATCTAAAACCCGAAAGCTCTATTGGTTATCAATTGGGAGCCGAGTGGAATATCCTGGCAGATGTTCTGGGCGGCGTTTCATTTTTTCGGAATGATTTGGAGAATTTGGTCAGTTCCCAATATGTTAAATCCGGTCGCCCGCCGTGGGATCTTTATTGGAGCAACATGAACCAGGCACTCACACAGGGGATAGAGCTGAATCTGGCAAGTCTGATCACGAATCATATTTCTGCCAGATTAGGTTACACATATCTCAATACTGAAGATAAAAAAACAGGAAAGCAACTGACCTATAAATCCGGAGAAAAATTGTTTTTTGAATTTGTCTGGCAAATTCCTCGAATAGGTCTGGGAATAAATGTTGATGGGCGCTATATTGGCAAAAGATATAAAGATAAAGAAAATCTTAATCCGCTAAGTGAGTATGCCCTCGCTAACATTAGTCTTACTAAAAACTTTACAAGAGTCATTCAATTGTATCTGAGAGTGGATAACATCTTTAACAAAAAAGAGGTGGAAGATGCGTACACCATTGATGGAACAGAATTACTTGGTGGATTAAGGCTAAGTTACCAAAGAAAGTGAATTGACCATCGGAATTCTCTCAATGATAAAACCTGAGAAAAATTAACGGAGGAGAAAGAAAATGAGAAAAATTGGTTTTATTTTTACGCTGTCGGCAGTGTTTTGTTTGGCCGTTTTTAATGCGGCTTTTTCGCATACTTTATGGTTGAACGCCACTGATTATTCACCGGAACGTGGTGCAAAAACGATAATCTATTTTGGCTGGGGGCATAAATATCCGGTGGCTGATTTCCTTTCTGCAAACAAACTGAGAAATTTTAGTCTAATAACGCCAAAGGGAGAAATTAACGAGTTGCAACCGGGACAGGGCGGTTTTCTTGCGACACAGTTGAGTCTGTCTGACAAAGGCACCTATATTGTGACCGCTTCATTAAAATCAGGATTCTACACGATGTATGTGAAAAATGGCAAAATTCACCATAAAAGCGGACCAAAGACAGGGCTCGATGGGGTGATTTTAAGTTTGTACTTTGAACAATATGCAAAAGCGCTAATCAATGCCGGAGGAACGAATTCATCCTTCTCAAAACCTGTGGGACATACGTTAGAGATTGTTCCGCTGCAAAACCCGGCAGAGCTGAAAGTCGGCGATTTTCTTCCTATTCAGGTGCTATTCAGAGGAAGGCCTGCCAGATTCTGTTCGGTTTACGGGACTTATGCCGGTTTTTCCAGTGAAGACGATTTTGCCTTTGCAGCGGTTACCGACAGTGAAGGAAAGGCAAAGATTCGAATCCTTCATTATGGACCGTGGATGGTCAAAGCAACTGTTAAACTTTCCGCCCCGGAGAGCTTTAAAGACAAGTGCAATGAAATGTCGTATACGGCTACGCTCACGTTTGAAATTAAATAAGGCGAATTGTTTCTATCTCTAAATTATTGCAATGACGGAATATTTTTTTGTTAAGATTTATGGGTGTTTTAGCCGGCTCTCTTCCGGAGAAGTAAAATAAGTTGACCCGTCACCTAACGGATGTTGCCCTGTATCCCGCCATGTGTGCATGGGAATTGCTTCCGGTTACATATTGACAAAAAAGGCGTTGGATGTGCTTTATCCGAACAATACGCCCAAACGGGGATAAATTCGCACCGCCGGGATCGATATCTGTTTTTTCAGCCGTTAATTTAAATCCCCGCAAAGGTCCATCATCAAATCGGGCCGGAGACGGTACTTTAGATTATTACAGAGAATTTACGCCCCGGATTAACGCCATGCACCGGATCAATATAACCTATCGCAAGCTGAATAAGAACGGAGAAAAACCGTTCAATCACCGCGCGAGGCTTCTTAACCTGTTTAATTCATAAAATTTCAGAGAGACGTAACAAATCACAAAGAAATAATGAGTTATGGTTTTGCTCAATTAAAAAATTATTTTTTAGTCTCCGTTACACGGTCCTATTTATACTTTTATTTTTCAACACCTTGCGGTCTTTGCGCGCTTTGCGAGAGAATAATTCAGGTTAAATCCATTTCAGAATACCGACAAAGAGGATCAGGCACAGGATGTCAAAGCCCCACAGCCCACTCACCGTCCACAGTTTCTTTTTGAAACTCTCCATGTCGTAGACCCAGAAGGCAGCGATGAAGAAGGTCAGGTAGCCGAACAGGAAGATCAGCCAGGGTGCGCCGCGGTTCCACCAGGAATACTCCCAGGTGAGGGCGTGTGCCGCGTTAAGGAAGTACTCGACGAGAACACTAAAGGCGGAGCCGGCGATGGCGATGAACCAGCGGTTGGGAATGCCGAGGATTCTGGTTTTTTTATCGGGCAGCAGCAGCTTCGTCCAGATGATGCCTGCCACAGCGAACATGAACATGATCTCGATGTTCAATCCGGCCAGAATCACAAAGGCGCTTCTGCCCGGCGTACCCCAGACGGGCGCGTAGTTGGTAAAGTGCAGAACCAGGCCGTTCCAGATTTCGTTGAACCAGTCCATCCCCCAAAAGGCCAGCCCGGCCAACACCAGATTCCAGTTGTGTTTTTCAACTTCAACCGCATAAACGTAAAAAACGAATGCCAGCAATGGAATGACGTACCACTGGAAGTGACTGCCGTCCCGCAGGATGCTCAGGATTTGTTTGGTAGATTCGGGCATGAGATTCTCCTTTTTGATCGTTTTATGATAGGTGCCTGTTGAAAAAGTATGTTACGCCTCGAGACTTCATGAATATCGATGCTGAAAAACTATTTCTGCTTAATTGAAATTTCTTTCCGCACATCGGAACGAATGGAACTATCAATTAATGCACCGTGCCTGCGGCTCACATCTCGGTCAGCCAGTCTTTTTCCTGCTTCTGAACACCGGATTTCAGAGCGGTCAGGAATCTGGATCGCAGCAGGTCGCTCATCAGCATTTGTTTGACCGGCGGCAGGCGCAGGAAACCGCCGATGAACCCGCGCATAAATTTGTGGCTGATGCTCAGCGGATCACTGAAAAGCTGGTTTTGCAGCGTCCCTCTTTCGAGACTTGCCAGAATGATCCGCTCGAAAGTGGTCTCCGGATGGAGCACGCGCTGCTTTCTTTTGACCAGTCTGACGGCGTCTTTGTGGCAGACCAGCGCGCAGACGCCGCAGCCCAGACAGATAGATTCATCTACTCTTGGGTTTTTAAGCTTTTTTGTCGGGTGATTCACGATCGGCACCATCTCGATGGCATGGATGGGGCAGGCTGTGGCGCACTTTTCACACCCGGTGCATTTTTCCTCCTCGATGTACGAGATATAAGTGGAGGTGACAATCGCATTCGGGTAACCATGCCGGCTTACCCCCAACAGCAAATTACAGCAGCAGCCGCAGCAGTGACAGATAAAACCGACATTCTTCTGCACATTGTCTGCGGTCAGCACCAGTTTAAGTTCTTTTGAGCGGGCGATATTCTCCAGCATCTCGGATCTGGAAACCTCCCGGGCCATGCCGTGCCGGATCAGAATTCCGGCGTTAGGCCCGATAGAAGAGCAGGTTTCCAACGGCACATTACAGGATTTTTCGCCAATGTGAAGTTTCTCATGGCGGCAGGAGCACAAACCGATGGCGAACTTTTTTGCATCTTCGATAATCGCCGTGGCTTTTTCGTAGTCCAGTATTTCCACATGAGCCGTTTCATCGATGGCTTCTTCGTGGGGCAATACCCGCAGTATCGATACTTTTTCGCCATGTGCAAAGTTGGCGGCGTAGAAGGCATGATCTCCGTGCATGTATTCGTGGAAAAGCCTGGCCCACTCGGCGTACTTGAGTTCTCCTTTGGTGCGCATCATTGTCATCTCGAATATGCCGACAGCCAGCGGTGCCAGCGTATACCAATATTGATCTTTGACCCAAACGTCAAAGATCAGGCCTTTGTCGCATAAGGTTTCGAGGATATCCCGCAACGCTGCCTGATCCTGTTTTGTGCAGCGCGCCACCTGTTCGAGACTGGAAAGACCATACGGCATCCTGACCAAAACTTCCGCCTCTTGCGGCGTGTAGAGTTCCTTCAAAATTTCATAGAGGGCCTGGTTCCATGGAACGCGCGTGGAAAGACCGTCGATCTTTTTCCCCAATTTTCGATAGATGTCTTTGGCAATAATATGAGCCATTACAATCTCCTGATTGTCTTCAACGGCAAACGCTTCCGGCAATAGCATCAAAGCTGATCATTACTGTGTTCGGATATTTTGCTTAAGAATGCCGCTCTGATCGCCCGCGGAAAGGATTCCCAAGGCTGCCTGGAGTGGGACGGGCGGCAGAAAAACTCGCCTTTACCCGATTGGCTGTAATTTAACAACAGTATAATATAATAATTTTTTCAAAACATAAAAGCAATAAATAACAGTTTGGAATTTTCGCTTTTATGAAAAAAAGGCCTTTTGCGAAAATTTTGGGTACTGGAATTCTTGAAGAAGCGGAGGAGAGATTGCCCCGTGCGCCGGGTGCCCTATAAAATAAACCTGCAATCCGTTCATTGCAAAAGGATCATCTTGCGCGCGGCCCTAAACTCACCCACGCTCACGGTGCAGAAATAAAGTCCTGAGGAAGCCTTCCGGCCCTCATCATTTTTGCCGTCCCACACCACTGAGTAAAACCCGGGAGACTTGTCTTCGTCAACCAGGCTGCGCACCATTTTCCCCTCGATATTGAAAATTTTAAGGCTGACCTTCACCCCGCCCACAAATTTCCTGGGCACAGCGAAGTTAATCGTTGTCGTGGGATTGAATGGATTCGGATAGTTCTGGCTCAAACTGAATTTCTCAGGAATGGTCGATTCAGCCGTTTCCGCGACCGAGGTGACGTTCCAGGGTTGACTGAATTGAGAGGTGTTCCCCGCCGTATCGGTTGAGGTAGCCGTTATATATGGCATGGGGGGCAGCGGCTCGGAAAGTGACAAAACAAAATTGCCGGTTGCGTTGGCTGAGGTGGAACCAAGATACAGAAGGCCTTCGTCCTCTTCGTCGGCAAAAACCTCGACGGTTTGACCGGCGTCCGCCGTGCCAGACACCTCGGTAGTCGTCAAGGAAAGAATGGTCGGCGGAGCGAGTTCCAGGTTACCGCCACGCATGTTTTCGATGCCTCGCCTGCCGTTGGCGGTAATACTGTTGGCGGTGATGGTGTTGCTCACCGTGCTGCCAAGATTGTCGGCCCCGTCGACCAGCACACCGTCCAAGCCATTGTGCGCCACCAGATTGGTTGGACCGATCACATTGTGCTGCGGGCCGTTGAAAATAGCCACGCCAAAAGAGGCGTTTGGCAAAGCATCAGTTCCGCTGACGTTGGCGCCGATACGGTTGTCCCGAACGACGTTGCTATCGGTCCCGGCATCGCTGAGATGGACGCCAATCCCGCCATTTGCGGAGATCAGGTTCCCTCCGATGACGTTGCCGTGGGCACCGGAGCGCAGGCTGATGCCATCGCTTCCATTGGGCAGGGTCGCGGTCCCGGCAGCATCCGTGCCAATGTAATTTGCCCATATCTTGGTGGCATACGCACCACTCAGGAAAATACCCGTTTGCTGATTGCCTGAAATAATGTTGGACTCGCCGGTGCCGGCACCGCCAATCACATTATTGCTGCCGGGATAAAGTCTAATCCCGTTCCATTTGTTAGCAATGGCGGATTTGCCGGTCAAGTCGGTACCGATATAATTTCCGATGATAGTGTTGTTGTTTCCAGCGATGCTAATGCCATCTTGCCCGTTACCCGAAATGATGTTACGTTTGTTTTCGCTACTGCCTCCAATGGTGTTCTTATCAGAATTGATTGAAATACCGGTCCAGCCGTTGCCCAAATCATTGTTTCCGGTTATGTCTGTTCCGATCAGATTCCCTGAAATAACATTATTCTGAGATGCGGCCCCCATAACATAAATGCCAAATTTGTCATTGCCCGAAATCAAGTTGCCTGAAATCGT
>BDTM01000090.1 GCA_002898015.1 bacterium BMS3Bbin03
CTATTTTCCGGGAAACCGCGCGTGGACAGCAGCGGCACTTATGCCTGGACAGGTCAGATTAATTCAATATTTTATACCGATATCGACGGTGACGGCAGCAAGGAATTGATCGTATTTCCGGATGAGGCATTTGCCGGAGCGCCAAGAGGCGTTTTTGTATATGACGGGCATACGTTTCGTCTCAAATGGAAATATAAAATTGGTCCTTTTATCTTAAACAAACCGGTTATTCTGGATGTAAACAACGACGGTAAAAAAGAGATCCTGTTTGGCACTTCAGCACCCTGCAACGGCAACAAAGCAAACGGCACCGACGATCGCCATTCTTACCTGTTCCTGGTCGATAACACAGGGTACCTTCTCTGGCGCAGGCCGTTCGGCGAACAATTTACGGGTGTCCGCACTTTTTATGTGGATATCAACGGTGACGGCAGGCCGCAAGTCCTCGCTGTTGTACAAAAACGGTATGCCGGATCCTCAAAACCCAGAATTGAGATTATAAATCCGGCAAACGGAACTCCGCTTGCCATTCGTACTTTCCCCTATGCCAATCCCTTCTCCTGGAATTTTGCCGTCCTTCAGTCCGATCGAAATCCGGATAAGGAATTTGTGATCTCAAATAAAACCGGAGAAGTTATTCTATTAAACAGCCGGTTTGAAGAAATCCGGCAAAAGCACCTGAAGCTTAATATTTATAAAGTTTATACCTGCGAAGACATCAACGGCGACGGCCTGGATGAAATTTTTATCCGTGCGGATGATAAAACTTACTGGCTCAACAATCATCTGGACATTCGTGCCTCCAGCAGCCTTCATCTGCAAAGCGGTATATTATTTCTGCCGCCTATACAGGTCTTTCATAAAATCAATTCAGTACCGAGGCTGGTTCTTTTTACAAAAAACGGCACCAATGCCTTTATTGTCAGTCCCAATAAAAACTCACATTATCTTCTCACCTATTATGCACCAAAATTGATATTCGCTTCCATAGGATTGTTAATCATCGGATTACTTGGCCTGGTGTACGATTCAAACCGGCGGCGGAAGTACTACGAGAATCTGCTTGAAAAAGGGATTGCTTTATACACATATCCCGTACTCATTCTGGATAATAACGGGCAGAGCTGGTTTACAAATTCGCAGGTCCGTGAATTGCTGAATATTCAGGAAAAGGACAAAAAGGCACTATCGAAACATCTATGCCAAAATTTTCCCGAGTTTAATAACTTTCTAAAAAAATTGCAGTATGGTGATGTGATTCATCACGAGCTGGAATTAACGTTTGGAGAACCGGAGCGCCGCTTCCAGATCATCGCGGAACCGGTGAATTATCCCGGTAAAAAGCGACCCTTCTGGGTGATCTTTTTAAAAGACGCTTCAATCGAACACCAGCTTGAAAATGCCACTGCCTGGGCCGCCATGGCCCAGCGGATCGCACACGATATTAAAAATCCCCTCACCAGTATTCTGCTCACGCAGCAGCGACTCGAAATAGAATACAAACGGCAGGACCCCAAACGGGCAAAGCTGTATGACCCGTATACCAGACGCATTATTAATCGGATTGAAGCGCTCCGCCGGATAACACGTGAATTTATGAAATTTTTAAGCGTGGAAAAAATTAATCCGCAGCCCACGGATCTAAACGCCTTCATCCGGAATTTTTTAGCATCCGATTTCATGGAGTGGCCGGACGACATTCACGTTCAGGAAAAACTTGAACCGAATTTGCCGCCCGTGTTTGTGGATCAGGAGCAATTGCAAACCCTCCTGGAAAACATCCTCAGCAATGCCATCAATGCCATGCCGGAAGGCGGAACGATTACCCTTGCAACCAGCCTGGCATTGAATTTGCGAGTTGATAATCAAAAAGCGGAAAAGCAAAATTATATTGTACTGGAAATTATGGATACAGGGAAGGGAATCCCGGCGCATTTGAGGAAAAAAATCTTTCGTCCGTTCACTACCGGCACCCATTTAGGCACGGGATTGGGCCTGACCATTGTTAAAAAGATTGTGGATGATCACAACGGCCATATTGAAATTGAGTCAGAGGAAGGCACCGGTACGTCTATTATTGTATACCTGCCCGTTGCATAAAAGAAACACAAAATGATGTTTCTCGGTTGCTCGGTTGAAAAAACAGTTCATTCGTTCACTCGTTGGTTCGTTCGTTGGTTTGACGCAACCGGTCGTTGAGCGGCTGCTTTAGGCGGCTGTATCGAAACGACCGGAAGGAAATTCCTTGCTTGATATTGGACATTCGGTTTGATTAAAGGATTCAATATCCAATGATGAACAAGGAATCTCCAATGTCCAAGAGAAAGAATGAGGAATTGGTTCAAACTTGAAACTTGATCACTCCTTGTTGGATATTGGATATTCACAAGTCCCCCTTTGAAGGGGGATTTAGGGGGATGTAAATGTCGGTTTCTCGGTTGTTCGGTTTTTCGGTTGCTCTGTTTAAAAAATGTACACTTGTTCGTTCATTCGTTCTCTCGTTGGAAAAATCGGTCATTGAGTGGCCGCCAAAGGCGGCTGTATCGAGACGACCAAGAAAAAGACGATTTAGGATTGACGATTAACGATCTAGGATTTGAGAAGAGCCTGAGTCTTCTAACTTCTGACTTCTAAAATCGTTAATCTGAAATCTGAAATCCAAAAAGGAAAAAGACAATTTAAGATTGACGATTAACGATTTGTGATTTGAGAAGAGCCTGATTTTCTCACTTCTGACTTCTAAAATCGTTAATCTGAAATCTGAAATCCAAACAGAAAAAATGGTTTACGATTGACGATTAACGATTTGTGATTTGAGAAGAGCCTTGCGTCTCCGCGCCCTCGCGGTGAATCTTTTATTTTGTTCATTTATTTTCACTGAAT
>BDTM01000091.1 GCA_002898015.1 bacterium BMS3Bbin03
TGAGTGTACTCTAAAAACCACTCATGAAATTGCATGTATTTTGATCTCACCAATTTTAAAATACTCAATTTGTGAAAATTCGTGGGCACCACCTTTTTAACTTAAGTAAAATCAATTTGTGAAAATTCGTGGGCATTATTTTTTCACAATGGACGCATTAATAATCCTTTTAAAAATTCGGCGCGGTTCTCCTGCCGCATGAGCGCTTCCCCCATCAGCACGGCACCAAACCCCGCCTGGTGCAGGCGTTTTAAATCGTCTGCATCGCGGATACCGCTTTCGCTTACCCGGACGACCGATTCGGGAAGGCACTTCACCAGACGCAGGCTGGTGTTCAGATCCACCTGAAAGGTTTTCAAATTGCGATTGTTGATGCCGATGACCGATGCACCCGCCCGGAGTGCTTTTTCCAATTCCTTCTCATTGTGAACCTCCACAAGGGCATCCATGTGCAAGGCCTGCGTGAGATGCAGAAAATCCGTTAGCTGCTCAAGCGAAAGCAGCACCGTAAGAAGCAGGACGGCGCGGGCGCCGCAGGCCGCCGCCTCGTAAATCTGATAGGGATCGATGATAAAATCCTTTCTCAAAACGGGACAGGAAACCTGTTCGGCGACCGCTTTCAAATGATCAAGATGCCCCTGAAAATAGGTTTCATCCGTCAGGACTGACAGGGCCGCCGCGCCCCCGGCCTCATACTCCCGGGCAATGTGTACGGGGTGGAAGCTGTGTGCGATGACGCCGCGGCTGGGCGATGCCTTCTTGATTTCCGCGATAATCTGCAGGCCCTCTTGTGAAAGTGCCCGCCGAAACGCCCCCGGTATTTTCGAAACAGCCGCCTGTTCAGCCCTCTGCCGGATAACCGGAAGGGGCAGGCGCCGCTTTTGCCGGGCGATTTTACCCCGGGTCGTTTGTACAATTTTGTCCAGAATAGTCATTGCTGTCCTGTAGCCTTTCCAGAAAAGGAGTTCATTCGTCGATGCTCAATCACACAGCTTGCAATACCCAAAACACACTTTTAAGAGCATAAAAAACACATTCCCTGCAATTCTCAAAAGTCCCCTCTTGAGAAGGGTGCCCGCCTGCCTTCGACGGAGCTCAGGCACCCGGCGGGCGAGGTGTGTCATGCGTTTCTTTTAGCCCCATCAATCGAACGCACATGGATTGAAAAAAACACACCCCTAAATCCCCTCTTGATAGAGGGGACTTCCCCGGCCGTTGAGTTGGGAGATTACTGATTAACGTCAGTACTCTTTATTAAAACATTTTGGGAAAGTTTTCGTGTTTTATTGAGTCCACTTTAAAAACCGCGAATGACACACAGTGTGTTCATCTAATTTCAACGCAATCCATTCCTGAAATTAGTGGGCATAATTTCAATACAATCCATTCGTGAATTCGCGGCCATTTTTTTCCGCCACACATTCACGAATGAGAAACCTCCACAAATTCCTGCAATTTTTGGAATCCCTTTCCTGAACGCAAAATGGTCTCCGCCTGACGAACGCCGTCCTCCAGTGAAGACGCCCTGACCGGCTACGTAAATGGCGGCCCCTGCGTTGAGGGCGGTAATGGTGTGGGCCGGCCCCGGTTTGCCCTGCAGGGTCTCCCGGATCATGCGGGCGTTCTGTTTGCAATCCCCGCCGCGAACCGCGTCAAACGGAAACCGCCGGAAGCCGAAATCCTCCGGTTCGATGTCAAACCGGCGAATATTCCCGTCTTTCAATTCGATCATGTGAGTCGTGTGGGAAATGGATATTTCATCCATGCCGTCTTCGCTGCAGAAAACCAGCACGTGTTCACTTCCGCTGTTTTTAAGGACGTGGGCAATTTTCTCAGCGATGTCCGGGTTAAAAGCGCCGATGATTTGCCGCTTTACGTTTGCCGGATTTAACATGGGGCCCAAAATGTTAAACACGGTTTTGATGCCCATTTCCCGCCGGGGAGTTACTGCAAATTTCATGGAGGCATGATAGATGGGCGCAAACAGAAACACAATCCCGGTCTGTTCCAGGCATTTTCGGGCGGCTTCCGCATCCAGATCAATTTTGACGCCCAATTCCTGCAGAACGTCGGCACTGCCGCAACTGCTGGATACGGAGCGGTTTCCGTGTTTGGCAACCGGGATGCCTGCCGCTGCCACCACCAGCGCTGCCGCGGTGGAGATGTTGAATGAATGGGTGCCGTCGCCTCCCGTTCCGCAGGTATCCACAACCCGGCCCGGCGCCGAAACGGGCACGGCCTTGTGCCGCATCGCGGAAACGAATCCGGTGATCTCATCGATGGTTTCCCCCTTCATTTTCAGTCCCATTAACAGACCGGCAATCTGTGACGGTGTCCATTGACCGCTCATAATCTCATTCATGGATTGATAGGCCTGGTCTCGACTTAAATCGTGCCCCCGACTCACGTGTTCAAGAATGTCACGGATCATTTTTCCTTCTCCTGTTTTAGTCTTCTCAAAAAATTGGCAACGATCTCTTTGCCGTGTTCCGTTAAAATCGATTCGGGATGAAACTGCACGCCCTCCAGCAAATACTGCCTGTGCCGGACGGCCATAATGAGCCCGTCCGCCGTCTCCGCAGAAACCTCCAGTGCTTCGGGCAGGGTTTTTCGGTCGATGATAAGAGAATGATACCGCCCTCCTTTAAAGGGATTTTTGATGCCTTCAAAAATGGTCTTTCCGTCGTGATAAATGGTTGTACTCTTGCCGTGAACCACCTGTCCCGCCTGAACAATGCGTCCGCCGAACGCCTCTCCGATGGATTGCAGTCCCAGACAGACGCCAAATATCGGATACTCTCGGTAAAGATGATGAATCACCTCCAGTGTGATTCCCGCCTCCTTCGGGTAGCCCGGTCCGGGGGAAATCACAATCGCCTCCGGCCGGAGGGCGCGAATCGCCTTGAGCGTGATTTGATCGTTCCTCGCAACCCGGATATCCCCGTGGCGTTCGCCGATATATTGCACCAGGTTGTACGTGAACGAATCGTAATTATCGATGACCAGTATCATGTCAGTCCTCCTTCGGCAGATTCGATGGCTTTCAGCAGCCCCCTGGCTTTGTTCAGGGTTTCCTCGTATTCCGAGCTCGGCACGGAATCGGCCACGATCCCGGCTCCCGCTTGAACGTGGGCTTTCCCACCCTTGACAAATATGGTCCGGATGGCGATACACACGTCCATGGTGCCGTCGAACGCGAAATAGCCCACGGCTCCCGCATAAATGCCCCTTCGGGTGGGTTCCATTTCCTCGATCAGCTCCATTGCCCGGACTTTCGGGGCCCCGGATACGGTGCCCGCCGGGAAACAGGCCCGGAACACATCCACGGCGTCCAATCCCTGCCGGAGTTTCCCGGTTACGGTGGATACGATGTGCATCACGTGGGAGTATTTTTCGATTTTCATAAAATCATCCAGTGTTACACTACCGAATTCTGCGATTCGCCCCACATCGTTTCGCTCCAGATCGACCAGCATGATGTGCTCCGCCCGCTCTTTGGGATCGGCCAGCAGCTCTTCTGCCAGTGCGAGATCTTCCGCTTCGTCGCCTCCCCGTTTCCGCGTGCCCGCAATGGGCTTTACCAGCACCGTATCCCCCTCTAATTTAACAAGCGTTTCCGGCGACGCCCCCAACAGCGCAACATCCTCCATATCCATGTAAAACATGTACGGGGACGGGTTGATCATCCGGAGCGCTCGGTAAATCTCAAACGGCGGAACATGAATAGTCACGCTGAGACGCTGGGACAGAACCATTTGAAAAATATCTCCCCTGTAAATGTGTTCCCGGGCCTTTTGTACAATGGTTTCAAAGTGCTGCTTCTCAAAGTTGCTGGTAAATGCCTGCGGTTCATGAAAAGCGGGTGGTTTGTCATTTCGGAGAGACATGTCCCGAATGTTCCGGATGTTTTCTTCGATTTTCCCGACGGCTTTTTGATAGCCGCGTTTAGGATCTCCGTCGGGTTCCATCAAATGGATCAGATGAATGCGATTTAACAGGTTGTCGAAGACAATAATATTTTGGGGGATAAACAGATGGATATCCGGAAGCGCCATGTCATCTTCCGATGCCGAAGGAATGTTCTCAATGTACCGGATGGCATCGTAGCCGATATAGCCGAACAACCCCCCGTTGAGAAAGGGAATATTTTCCGGTTTTTCGTGAACAAATGCGCCCAAAACCGTTTTCAGGACGTCAAAGGGATTTTCCCTGTGTGTGGCGGTTTCTCCTGTACGGGTATTCCGGATCGTCGTGATCCCGTTTTTGCTCCGAAAAATCAGAAGGGGCGTGTCGCCGATAATCGAATAGCGGCCCCTCCGCGTGCCGCCTTCCACGCTTTCCAGCAAAAACCGGTAGGGCTTTTGAGCGGTTTTGAGAAATGTGGAAACGGGCGTATCCATATCGCCCATGACCTCCGCATAGACAGAGACAAGTGGAAAATTTTTGTACTGGCTTTCAAAGTGCTCAAATGAACTAATTTTCATGCGGTCGCTCCGTTTGTGAACCATAAAAAAAGGCGCTGTGTGAATTTTTAGTTTCACAGCGCCTTTTGGTAAAATGGGTCCAAAAAAAAACGCCGTGAATGCGGTGCATCCACGGCGATTGAGATTAAAAGAAAAATGAATTTATAGAATCGTGTGGTGCACCGAAAGATACCAGATGCGCCACCACCAATTTATTTGACAAGAAGATTTTTTTGCGATATTTTTCATGATTGAATTGGTTTTCCATTTTTTAATTTTCATTAAATATAAAGAGAATTTAGTTGGATGTCAAGAAAAAATCTCACCTGCTGCAAATTTATTTCATCCTGAATAAGAATTTTAGTGTGGTGCTTTCGTCAGGTTCCCTGCGGTTTTTTTGTGAGCCGGGTGGCTAAACGATTGTGGAGATGATAAAATACATATATTAAACACGAATGCCAAAAAGTTAACCGGAGAACTGTTTTAATTTATTTTAATCGTTTTTAAAAAATTCTTGAATAAAATACAATTTTAGAATATATTAATATCAATCCATATATGGATGCTCCCCTTGAGTCGAAAATGGTTTAATTCTTGCGCGCCTGTTGAATGGATCCGGACGTTCTTTATATCGATAATCATTCTTTCTTTCCAAACAATTAAAAATCAACAAAAAGCGGGGTGTGTTATGAAAAAACAATTGATCGGCTTGCTGACTGCAGTGTTCCTTTTCGGAACGCTGTCAGAAGCCTCCGCCGTAGGTGTCCTCTTTGTAAAGCGTTTTCATTCAACCGAAACCTACCAAAAAATCTGGATTAAATCCGTGGATGTTACAACCGCCATTCAGGATCAAATTGCTTCCACCCAAATGGATGAAGTTTTTCACAACGACATGAACTGGCGCGTGGAAGCATTTTTTGTGTTCCCGCTGCCGAATAAAGCCGTTGTGACCCGGCTGGTTTATTGGTACAACGGCAAGCGGTACGAGGCGGCCATTCGCGAACGGCGGCAGGCGGTTCGGGAATATGAACGGGAAGTTCGGAGGCTGCTGGATCCGGCATTGCTGGAACATTTGGGAAACAATCTGTTTCGACTGCGTATCGCCCCGGTGGATCCAAACTCGGATATCCGCTTTGAAATCACCTACACGGAACTTTTGACTTATGATTTCGGTGCGGTGACCTACAAATTCTTCCTGAACACCACCGCCCTGTCTCCCAAGCCTCTGCAGCGGGTCAGCCTGTCCATCGATGCCAGAAGCCAGTTTCCGTACAAAATGTTTCGTTCGCCCTCACACGGGGAATCCACAGCGATAAAGATTGAGAAACTGTCCGATCATCACTACAAAGTGGTTTTTGGAGATGAGAATTTCTACCCTGACCGGGATTTTACGCTGAAATTTGAAACCGTTCGTCAGGGCTTTCAGGTGAATGTGCTGACGTACAAACCGGTGCCGTCCGATTCGTTTGGAACGGACTCCTTCTACGCGCTCTGGGTTACTCCGCCGGACAGCCTGGCTCCGGATGAAATCATTCCCAAAAGTATTGTGTTCGTGGCGGATGTTTCGGGAAGTATGGAGGGCGAACGGCTGTCGCAGTTGAAAGAAGCCATGAATGATTTCCTGGATCATCTCCAGCCGAAGGACCGTTTTAATATTATTTCCTTCGGCACAAATGTGATGCCCTTTAAATCCGATCTGGTACCGGCCACTCCGGAAAATGTTTCCAACGCCCGCACATTTGTCTTCCAGTTGTACGCCGTGGGCTTGACGAACATCGATCTGGCGCTGCAAACGGCCCTCAGTCAATCCTTTGGCGATTCCACGCTGAACACCATTGTTTTTCTGACGGACGGCTACCCAACCTGGGGCGAAATGAACATCGCTAAAATCGTCGAACATGCGCAGAATTGGAACACGGCGGACGCCCGTCTCTTCACATTTGGTGTGGGGGACGAGGTAAGCAAGCCTCTTTTGGCGGATCTGGCGTACGGAAACGGCGGCTACCCCACATTCATTACAGGGGATGACAGCATCGCCCTGATGGTGGGGCATCTTTTTCAGCGAATCAGTAAGCCTGTGTTGACGAACCTGGAGATTTCCGTTGCGGCACTTCAACGCTGGGATTGGTATCCCAAAACGCTGCCGGATCTCTTCTGGGGAAGTCAGGTTCTGGAATTGGGGCGCTACCGGAACAGCGGCCAATTTACGGTTACGCTTCGCGGAAAGATCAAGTCGGATACGCTGCATTTAAACCAGGTCGCTTTCTTCCCCGATACGTCCGGCGGGGACCGTTTTGTGCCCCGGTTGTGGGCCCAAAAGAAAATTAATTACCTGATGGGGCAAATTCAGATTTACGGAGAGAAGCAGGAACTGGTCGACCAGGTGATTGATTTAAGTCTCCGCTACGGCATTCTGACCCCGTACACCGCTTTTATTTCGAACCCGAACAATTCGCCGGGCACGGGGATTTCCGGAGACAAAAGCGGCCCCCTTCCGAAACAGTTTGCCTTGTTTCAGAATTATCCCAATCCGTTCAATCGGAGCACACAAATCAGCTACACCATTCCCGAAGGGAGCGGGGCGATTTCTGTTTCACTAAAGATTTATGATTTAACCGGAAAGTTGGTAAAAGTGCTGGTTTACAAACGTCAAAAACCCGGATTTTACAGCATTGTCTGGAACGGCACGGACCATTCCGGATTGGAAGCGGCCAGCGGGGTTTATCTGGTCGTTTTGGATGCGGGCGCATTTCACCAGTCCCGAAAGCTTATTTTGTTGAAATAGGAAATACAAAGGATTTTTGAGCGGAGAACAATTCCAATTCGAAAAAAGTGAAAAACAGTTGAGTCCGTTCTAAAAGGCGTTTGCCCGCTAATTTCACAAATTTTCATGAATTGATTTCAGGGGAATGTGTCATTAAAAACTAAAAATCAGGGAGAGTGCCATGAAACGTTTATTATCCATTTTGATTGCGATTTGGATCATTCCGGCATTAGCACAGGCCGGCGGTTTAATAAAGGTGATGAATCAATCCGAAACCTACCTGACGCCCACGCGCGTGGAAATCTCAGTTGAAGTGAATAATCAAGTGGCCATTACGGTTGCACGCCAGACCTTCAAAAACACCACGGGTGATTCTGTGGTGATGAAATACGGATTTCCCATGCCGTTAAAAGCCGTGGTAACCGGATTCGCCTGGGACATGAATGGGAAACATTTTACGGCTAAAATTGTGGGGCAGCCCATGGACACGACCGCCACCAATCCGGGAGGCTATCCCGATTACACCTATTTGAATTACTTTGGAAAAAGTCCCTTCTTTTTCACCTTTCTGGATACACTGCCTCCGGATTCTGAATTCTCGGTTCAACTCACCTACATAGAGCTCCTCAGCTATTATTCCGGGAAAATGCAATATGATTATCCGCTGGATCTGGGTAATTTTGCAAAACAGCCGCTGGATTCACTGGCACTCTCCGTGACTATTCATTCGAAACGAACGCTGGTCGATGTGAGTTCGGAGAGCTTTACGCCGCAGTCATTGGATGTGGGGGACACGCTTGCGTCTCTTTTTTATTCTGCAAATTCTTTTACACCCGACAAAGATTTGACGTTTACCTACAAAGTGTCGCAAAAGGAATTGGGTGTGTTTTTGTTGAGCGTGAAGCCGGATACCAGCGACGGTTATTTTTTAATGCTGGCGGAACCCAATCCGGAGACATCACAGGAGGAGATCCTCGACAAGTATTTCACTTTTGTGATTGATAAATCGGGCAGTATGAAATGGGTAAAAATGCAGCAGGCCAAAGACGCGGCTTCGTATTGCCTGAAACATTTGAATGAGGCGGATCATTTCAATATTATTTCATTTAGCGATAGCACATCTGAATTTCAACAGGAGCTTATTCCCGCGACTCTCAACAATATTAACAGTGCTCTGGACTTTGTCAACGCCATTCAGCCGGGCGGAGGAACCAACATTCATTCTGCATTACTCAAAGCGCTCAATCAACCCATGCCGGACTCGACCGAAAATATTATTATTTTTCTGACGGATGGTGTGGCCACCGTGGGAATCACGGATTCCCAGCAGATTCTGGACGACGTGAAAGCGGCCAACACTAAAAATGTGCGTTTGTTTGTATTTGGGGTGGGCGCTGATGTGGAACGCTACCTGTTGACGTCTCTTGCGGAACAAAACCACGGACTGGCGCAATACGTGATGGATCAGGGAGACGTGCGGGACCGAATTGCGGCATTCTATAATAAGATTCGAAACCCGCTGCTTCAGAACATTTCGGTGGATTTTAACGGCGGAGATGTGTACGAAGTCTATCCGGTGCGGATTCCGGACATCTTCGTGGGGGAGCAATTGGTGCTGTTGGGACGCTACAAAACGCCCGGACCTGCCGCCGTCACTTTGAGCGGCCGCGGGGTGAAGGATTCCCTTACATTCAATTACGATGTCACTTTTTCCTCAGATTCCACCAAAAATCTTTTTATCCCGAAGATGTGGGCGAAAAAGAAAATTGACTATTTGCTGGCCTTAATTGATATTGTGGGCGAGAACAGCAATCAGGGACAGGAATACAAAAAGGAGATCATTCGCCTGAGTATCCTCTACGGAATTGTGACCAAATACACCAGTTTTCAGCAGACCCAGCCCGGTAATCCACCGGGAGGAACGCCCGGTACAGAAGTAAGTCTGGGGTTTTCAAAAAATAGGTCACAGCCTGAGCAATTTCAGCTCCTGGCCGGTTATCCCAATCCACTGATCTTAGAAAATGGCCAATCCTTTACGCACGTGGTTTTTAAAATTTCGGGCGCAAAATCCAGCTATCCGGTTGAGATTCGCATTTATGATTTGACGGGACGACTCATCCTGGTACTGGTTCAGGCCGCCTACCAACCGGGACGCTATGAGGCCATCTGGAACGGCAGGGACCAGTGGGGACGTCTGGTAAGCTCCGGTGTGTATCTGGTAAAAATGAAAGTGGGTAATCAAATTCTCAGTACGAAAATTTTAGTCATACGGTAAAGGATTGAGGGAGCCATTCGCCAATTGCAGGATTATAGGATTAAA
>BDTM01000092.1 GCA_002898015.1 bacterium BMS3Bbin03
TGATACAGGGGAAGTCCCCTCTAACAAGAGGGGATTTAGGGGTGTGTTTTTTCTCATTCCATGTGCGTTCAATCGTTGCTTTTAAAAGAAACAGATGACACACCCCTTCCGCCGCAGCAAAGGGCAGGCACAAGGCCTGCCCCTACGGGAAAAAATGTAGGGCGATTCGCTGAATCGCCCTAAAAATCAGTGTAACGATTCAGGCGTAGGGCTGCCGCCAAGTTCCAAAGGCACTAAGATCTTAAAATAAATCTTCCAATCCGCCTCCGGCTGAGAGCTCTCCCCCTTTGGCCATTGGTGTCAACCTAAGTAAGGGCGATGCATTCGGTGGCAAAATTGCTGCGAATGGACAAATCATTTCCTGCGAATGCATCGCCCCAACAGATAGAATAACAGCCCTGAAATACGATCCTGCAAAGCCATTACCGCAGATCCATTCGATTAACGGAATTGTTTTTATCGATACAACCCCATAACAATCCATTTCATATTTCCTGGGTTTTAACCCCAAATGATAGAATTACTTGGGGTTAAAATCCCATTTGGATTTGCTTTTTTAGTCCACATCCACGCTCTAAAGAGCATGGCAATTCAAATAAATAAATAAGATTTTCCCAATATTTTTTTGGGTAGACGCGTATTTGTGGCTGACCGGTTACAAAAAATGAAACCCTAAAATTTTCCTTGACAATTTAGAATTAATTTTATAGATTCTGTAAAAGGTTTGGGTCACGAAGTACACAAATTTTCACTGGTTGATTATATTATAATTACGAAAAATCGAGTTCGTGAAATTAACGGTTTTAAGGGTGGGTTCATTATTTATTTAGAAAATAGTGACTTGCGAGCGTAGCTCAGATGGTAGAGCTCTGGCTTCCCAAGCCAGTGGTCGCGGGTTCGAATCCCGTCGCTCGCTCTATTCTTTTTAGCCAATATTCGGGAATTTATTGTATTTACTCACTTCGCAGGCGGAGTTTTGGCTTCGCTTTTTCTTTTTTAAACCATCATTCGCACACAATCACACAAAATAGGAGGATTAGGAGATGCTGTTCAACACGATAATAAAAGGCGGGGCATTTAAACCGGGAACAGCCCGTTTCCGGCTGAAAAATATTTACAAGAAAAACAAAGATTTTGTCCGCACGGTCCTGAAATTCCGTCGATTATGGGTCGTCTGGAGTCTTCTTTTTGCAGGGCTGCTTTTTTTGACCCCCACCCACGCCGTTTCATCCGACAATGCCGGTCTTGAGGTTCAAAAGATACGCGCTTCATATTCAAACCTTCTGGTTCAACAAGCCGCCATGAACAAAACGGTGCTGTTAAAAGAATCTGCGGATCGCCGGAGATCTCAACTTGAGAAGAAGATTCAAGACGTTCAGTTTGATAAAATCCTGCAGAAAAAAGTCGACGAAGAGATTCCGGCCGGCGAAAAAATAAACGCCTTTTTGCGGGCCATTAAAATGCAGGAAGCACATGGTCTGGATCGACGGGAGATTTTTGCGGCGATCCGGTCCCAATTTCGCGCAAAAGCGGTGCAGGGCAGCGGCGTGATACAGGGCAGCGTAACGGTCGACGGCGTCGTGCCGCCGCAGGGTGTTGAAGTCATGGTTTTTGACCGTTATGGATTTCCGGCGGGCTCTGCCGAACTCGACTGGAATGGTGCCTACTCCGTAACCGGTCTGGCGCCCGGCCAATATTTTGTCCTTACAAGCAGTCAATTTGTGGATGAATTTTACGACAATGCGATTTCCGACGATTACGCGGGCTGGCGAAATGCTAAGCTGGTGCCTGTAAAAGACGGCGAAACCGTCACCGGGATTGATTTTGACCTTCAGGCCGGTGCCGTCATTACCGGCAACGTCTTCAAGAAAGACGGCCTGACCCCCATCGCATGGAATTTAGTTCAGGTGAAGATTTTCCGTGCCGACCAAAAAAAGGAGATCACAAAGGCAAATGTGTTCACGGATGATCAAGGGGCTTATTCTGTGAATGTGCCGGGCACCGGATCGTTCAAAATTTATGCGGAGAGCTGGGGATATGAAGGCGAGTTTTATAATCAAAAGAGTTCATGGAATGATGCCGATGTGGTAACGATTAGTTCTCTGAATGACACCCTCAAGGGGATTGATTTTAGTTTGGTTAAAGGGGAAAGTCCCGGTACGAATCCGGTCGCAAAAGGCGGAGCGATTCAGGGGAAGGTGACAGGCGCGGCAGGCATTCCGTTAAACTTCACCTTTATGGTGGCGTTTAACACGGCGGATACGTCATTAGCGGGTTTTGCCGTCACCTCTCAGGCGCTGTTTGGCGGTGAAGTCGCGCCGGGAGAATACGTCATTTCGCCTCTCGATTCCGGCAGCTACATCGTTTATGCGAATGATCTCATTGGGCCGTACGGCAAAGAATATTACGATGGAAGCCTTACGCCGGACGGCGCCAAACCGGTACTGGTCTCGGCGGAAGACACCACACGGGGCATCGATTTTTCAATGAGATTAGGCGGGAGCATTTCGGGGTCGGTCACAATGCAAAATTCTGCACCTATGGATTCCATTCTGGTTATTGCGGTTCGTAAGGACATCATGGATGAAGATAAATTTTTCTCCAATATCGATTTTGGATTTGCATTTACGGACAGCACGGGTGTTTACACGATTCGCGGGTTGTCCTCAGGAGATTACGTCCTGCGCACCATTTCACTTACAAATTCCGCTTATTCCGGCCGGGTTCTGGATGAGTGGTACGAAAATGCCCACAGCATCTGGGATTGGCGTGACGCCACGCCCGTGACTGTGACGGCTCCCGGGTCAGCCGGCCCCGTAAACTTTGTGCTGGAATCCCCCGGCTTTATCTCGGGAAAGGTGACCAATTCGGATGGAAGCATACCGGTGGGAGGTGTTTACCTACTGGCACTGCGCGCATCGGACAATTTACCCGAATTGGCTTACGGCGTATCCGGAAGCGGCGACGGATCCTACCTGTTGGGCCCGTTGCCGGACGGCAATTACAAAGTCTTCGCTTTTATTGAGCTGAAGAACGAAGCGGGTTATTTGCCGGAATTCTACAACGGGGCAAGAACCATTGAGGCAGCCGCAGATGTACCTGTGACTATCCCCGGCACCACACCGGATATTAATTTTACGCTTGACAAAGGCGGGACCATTCAGGGGTTTGTGTATCTTGCGCCCGGTTTTTCGGCCGGTGCAGACTCGCTCAAAGACATTCCGGTGATCGCTTACGATGTGAACACGGGCGTCGCCATCAGTGCGCAAAATAGTTCCTTCTCGGGTGGTTTCCGAATGTCTCATCTGCCGCCCGGCCGGTATAAATTGTGTGTGCTGCCCGTTATAGCGCCCTTTGCAGTCACCTATTACGGCGGCGGTGCCGTGTTCGATGATCCGAATTCCAAACCAATCACCGTGGCTGAAGCCGGTGTCGTTGATGCCGATGTGACTCTGGGTCAGGGAAGTGACACGATTGCGGGCAATGTCTATGCCCTGGAAAAAGGTGTTCAATCTGATTTGCCGATGACGATGGTGATGGCTTACGATTCCACAGGGCATGTCGTCTCTGCCGGCGTTACCGGCTTTGATATTGTTCACGACACGGAATTGCCGGATAAATCCGGGTATTTTATCAATGGATTACGGCCGGGAAATTACGGTGTGCGGACGTTCTCAACCTTCAGTTTTCTGATGCAATTGTCCGATATGGAGGATCAGTCCGGCGGTTCCGGTCCGGGATCCGGCGGTGTTCCCGGCATTGGCGGTGAAAATGGCGGGCTGCCTCAATTGCCGTTTTTCGGAAACTTGAACTTCAATTTCAAACTCTACCGGGATGAATGGTACGATGATGTACCGGTCAAACTTTCCGCCGGTCCTTCGATGATGAGTCTGATCTGGAGTTTGTTAACCGATCCGGATCAAGTGATGGCGCTTTTTCCATTTTTTAGTATTCCGGAAGAAGGGGCAGCCTCCGTGGCCTCTAATTCGACGGGCATCAATTTTGTCCTTGAAGAATTGAACATCAAAGAAACGGTCTCGAATGTCACAGTCTCCGGAACCCATGTTCCATCGAAATTTGTGCTGGAACAGAACTATCCCAATCCGGTTCGTTTAAATGCACATCCGGCGTCCGGCACGACCATCCGCTATTCAATTCCTAAAAATGCCCGTGTAGAAATCACGGTTTACAATATACTGGGACAAAAAGTCGCCACTCTGATTAATCAAAATCAATTGGCAGGGGTTCATTCGGCGCAGTGGAACGGTATGGACCAGACCGGAAATTTGGTTTCAAACGGGATTTATTTCTATGAATTGAAAGCAGGCAATCGAACACTCTCTTTAAAAAAGATGGTTGTTTTGCGTTAAATAGGTTCTTTTAGCTTTGATAAAACCCGTAAATTGATGGAGGAAATCATAATGATAAATCGAAGAACGACCGGCCTGGTCACGGCATTTTTGATTTTTATTACGATTGGAATTGCACCCGCACAGACACAGGATGTGGTTCAGCAGATAGGGAATGCCGGCGCTGTGGATTGGACAAATCAGATGATTACGTCGACCGGAATCGGCGCACCGAATCCGAATGTGCCGCCCGCGGCCCAGCGGGCCGGTGCCATTGAAGCCGCCAAGCGTGTGGCGCTTCGGAATCTGCTGGAAACGGTGCGCGGGATGGCACTCAATTCCGATGTGACGGTGGAAAATGCCATGACCACAAATGATGTGATTCGCACGCGCATTCAGGGCGTTGTTAAAAATTTCACGGTGAAAGACATCCGCTACATGTCGGACGGCTCTGTTGAAGTGGATGTGACCATGCCGATCAGCGGCGCATTTGCCGATCTGATTTTGCCGCAGCAATTTGGCGGCGGCCGGTTAATGGTTTCGTCCCAGCCGCTTTGTCCCACTTGCGGACAGCCCTGGCCCAAGGGAAAGCCGGTCCCGCCGGGGGTTAAATTGATTTACCCCAAGGGGCAGCAGCCACAGGCGGCCCAAAATATAACGTACACCGGTTTAATTGTCGATGCCCGGGGACTACACGTCCGGCCTGCAATGGCCCCCAGAGTTTTAGATGAAAGCGGGCAGGAAATTTATGGTTCAAAGTATGTCAGCCGGGATTACGCGGTTCAGATTGGCATGGTCGGGTATGCCAAAGAACTCAATCAGGCACGAAACTCCGACCGGGTCAAAAATAATCCGCTTGTGATCAAAGCCGTCAAGGTTTCGGGTCCCAATATGTCCGATGTGGTTATTACAAACGCCGATGCACAATTGATCCATTCCTCCGCTTCGACGATGAATTTTCTGGATCATTGCCGGGTCATGTTTCTTGTGGATTAGAAATAAGCGCTGATTCGATTGAATCATTTGAAATCGCACTAGTTTAATCACCATTTAAGGAGATAAAAATGAAATCGATCAACCGAATGGCAGTTGTTTCCATACTTCTCCTGGGGCTTCTCGGGATTTTGTTGAGCTGCGGCCCTAAACCGATTAAGCAGCAGTCGGTCATGGACACGCCGGATTATCATTACAAAATGGGCATGCGTGAATTTGACCGGCACAATCTTCAGGGCGCCATGGCCGAATTTCAGCGGGCAAAAGCATTGGATCCAAAATATCCGGGCGCTTTCGTGGGAATGGCATTGGTTTACGGAGAACAGGGCGATTTTAAAGCGGCCTACAAATCGGTGGATAAAGGAATTGGCTTAAATGATAAATTTTTGGAGGGTTACATTGTAAAAGGCCGCATCCTTACAAAGGAACGCAAAGGCGACAATTGGATCGGGAAGGCCGTGAAACAGTACAACAAGGCGCTGAAGAAAGCCGGCGAACTGCAAAAAAAAGAACCCGATATGCGAAAAGCGGCAACCCGCTGGACAGAGGAAGCTTATTATTACATGGGTGAGACCTACAAAAACGGGTTCAAATTCCGCGATGCAGAAAATGCCTTTTCACGCGTGGTGGAAATGAAAGGCGATTACGCCGAAAAAGCCAATGCCCAATGGGAACTGGTTCAGAAAATTGTCCGGGCGGCACCGGGAACAAAAATCGGGGCCAAAATTGCCCTCATTCCGGAAATTAACCGGGCCGATCTCGCCGTTCTTCTGATTGAAGAAATGAAGCTGTTGGAGGTGTTCCAGAAAAGACGCCCCAAAACGTTCGACACGGGTTTTCGGCCGCCCGCGGACCCCACAAAATTTAAAACAGCGGTTCAGTCAAATCGGCCCGACATTACGGATATCCAAAATAATTGGGCCAAACGCTGGATCGAAGACATTGTGACGGTGGGAGGCATGGGCACATTTCCGGATCACACTTTCAAGCCCACTCAAAAAATTACACGAGCCGATTTCGCCAACGTGGTGCAGACGATTCTCATCGCTGTGACGGGTGATCAGTCACTGGCGACCAAATACATCGGCGAGCCGTCTCATTTTCCGGACGTCCCGGGCACAAATTGGGCCTACAATGCCATTACGCTTTGCGTGGATCGCGGTATCATGCACGCCAATAAAATTGACGGCAGTTTCGGCCCCCTGAAACCCGTTTCCGGCGCCGATGCCCTTTTGATGATCCGTGATTTCCAGAACGCCCTGCGGATGACGTTTTGATCCTTTCGGCCGGCGGCTGTTTTTGTGAGAATCCCGATTGGATGCCCGGCCTAAAAACGGCCGGTTAAGGTTATCGAGAGGGTGGGGTGTGTTATTCTGTTTTACGGCAGGATTAAAAAAATTAAGAGATATTTGAACTGGAAACAACACACCCCTAAATCCCCTCTTGATAGAGGGGACTTCGGTTGGGTGCAGAAAACTAAAAGGGTCATTAAAGGATCATGGGGACCGTGAGGCAAAACTCCTTTTCCCGGAGGGGAGCTTTGTGGGGCTTTGCTTAAAAGGTGTTTAAACGAAAACAAAAAATTCTTAAATTATGGCAGTCATTGAAACCCGCCGCGGACGGGTTGAGCCATCTTTAAATTTTAGAGTCTATTTCAAAGTGACGCGATATGGATATCTTAAATCCGAAAAAGTTCTGTAAGGGCAATTCATGAATTGCCCTTACCCTTGCGGAACGGACAGAAGCATTTAAGACAACTTGGAAAATGGTTTCATGGTTTTGATGAAGACCCTTGCGGAACGGACAGAAGCATTTAAGACAACTTGGAAAATGGTTTCATGGTTTTGATGAAGACCCTTGCGGAACAGACAGAAGCATTTAAGTGATCGTTTGGTTTCAGATTTCTCTGTAATCTCTGCCAAGTTCTGTGATTCAAGAAAAGCGCCGTTAGGTGCGAAATGTTTATAGAAAAATATCTCTGTCCATTTTGAGTGCCGTTAGGCACGAAATGTCAAATTTGTCTATTCTGTTTCCTTAAAAGAAAACTATGGTTCTTCGCAAGAATGCGTACTTTTTAAACGATTGGTAGTGATCATTTCAGATCAAAATGAAATGAGATATTCATTGCCGGGAATGTGTGGATTTGTCTACCATTAACAGTTAAGGTCAAATTTAAAAATCCGAATGTCAAATGAAGCTCAAAATTCAAATGCAAAGCAGAAATATGATTTAGAGGAAAGGCCGGCACTATTTGGAGAGAAGCGCATTAAATATGCAAAATCAATTCCAAAAAACCGAATCAACAATCCCCTTATCAGTCAGATTGCAGAGTCTGGGACGAGTGAAGCAACAACAAGTCTTGTTATTGCGTCATTCTTGCCCCGTTAGATACTGGACAGGATAATATGATTTTTCAGAAACAGAAGGGTGTCAGACTGTGGATAAAAAATGCAAATACTTTATCTAACGGGGTGAAGATTTTATTTAACATTGGCGTTTTTGAATTTGGCATTCAGTGACAGCGAAATAAGGATGAAACTTATATTTTTATGATGAACCAAAACTATACAACCGTTTGTAAATAGAGTGTTTATAAACTATTGAAAAGTCCTTCGTTTGAAGCCAATTATCAACCGGCGGACCTGTCTGCTTCGGCTGTTGGAATGTGACATTTTGTGAGTATTGGGTATTTGGTACGTATAATTTTGGATTTAATGAACAGAAAAAAATTCGAGGTGCTCAATTGAAAAAGAACATTTTTTCATTTGGTTTAATTTCAGTTTTGGCTCTTTATGTCTTGAGCAGTGTCACTGTTTTCGGGCAGGGGCAGACGCCTTTGCCCCAAAATCAGCCGCCCGGGAGTTCAACCGTTCAGGTGACGGGTGCCGGCAACATCATCGCCGGAGATGTGGCGCACGCCCGGGACGATGCCATTGATGATGCCCTGAGGAAGGCGGTTCAGCAGGCGCTGGGAACATATCTTTCATCGGAAACGATGATTCAAAATTACCAGATGGTGGAGGACAACATCCTGACCTGGACAAAGGGCTACGTGCAAAATTACAAAGTGCTTTCGGAAAATCAACCGGATGCATCGACGGTTCAGGTGACCGTGCAGGCGACGATTCGCATGGATGATTTGAAGAATGATGCGGAAAGCCTTCAGAATCTCATCGCAAAGATGGGAAATCCGCGTATTATGGTGATGATTCAGGAACACAATATCGGCGAGAATTATCTGGGTGCCGGCTATTTCGATGTGGATATGACCTCTGCTGAAACCGCAATGATTAATGTGCTCATGCAGAAGGGCATCGAAGTGGTCGATCCTTCCGTGATTAAACGAAAGCTCAAGAAACGGGAAGCACTCGCTGCCCTACAAGGGAACCTGAAGGCCGCCGCCGCCATTGCCCACGAATACGGAGCGGAAGTTATTATCCTTGGAAAGGCAATGGCCAATGTGGCAAAGGGCGTCAATCTTTACGGAATGAAATCCTGTCAGGCCGATGTGACGGCCCGCGCTGTCAATACGGACACGGGAATGATTATCGCAACGGCTTCTGCCCACAGTGCCAAACCGCACATCGATGCATTGGCCGGCGGCACGATGGCCATCAAAGAGGCCACGGTAAAGACGGCCAATCAATTGATCGATAAAATCTTAAAGAAATGGCGTGAACAATATTACAACGCCACGGCAATTGAGTTGGATGTGGACGGCTTCAAAAACTTCAATCAATTGGAACAGTTTAAAACCACACTTAAATATTATGTTCGCGGCATTAAAGCTATTTTTGATCGAAAATTTCAGGGTGGGAAAGCCATTTTAGAGGTCAAAATGACCGGCAATACCCGCCAGCTCGCACGGGAGCTTTCCAATAAAGATCTGGGAAAAATTCAGGTGAGTGTGCTCGGCGTGACGCCAAACAGCCTGGAGTTAAACGTCAGCCAAAAAGAAGAATGAACGATTTAAATTTTCAGCCGTGAATAGAAGGAGGATTTCAGAATGAAACGTGCGTTATCAATCATCTTAATTGGGCTGTTTTTATTTGTAACAATCCGCGTTCTGCCCGCCCGGTCGGATTACAAAGGCTTGAAAAAGCGAGTGGCCGTTTTTAGTTTTGTGGATAAAACCAATCGCGCCTACGCCTGGTGGGGAGGCAAAACGGTTGGCAGAGGCCTGTCGGACATGTTGGTGACGGCACTGGTTAAAAGCGGCAAATACACCGTTGTGGAGCGGGGGAGCCTGGACAAGGTTCTGACAGAGCAAAAGCTGGGGTTATCCGGTCTGGTCACCCCTCAAACGGCGGCTCAGGTTGGAAAACTTCTGGGCGTTGAGCTGGCGATAGTGGGCTCGGTCACGGAATTCGGTCACAAAAAGAGTAATGTCGGCGGCCGGTTAAAAGGGATCGGATTGGGTATCGGTTCCCAGTCGGCAGTGGTCGCCGTGGATGTGCGGTTCATTAACACCACAACAGGTGAGATCATCAGAGCCGAGACGGTTCGAAAAGAAAAAAGTAAAAAAGGACTTTCTATAAGCACCCCGAAATTCAGTTTCCACGATCGCAATTCTTTTGATCAATCGCTGGTGGGGAAAGCCGCACGAGAAGCGGTTAATGAAATTGTTGAAATGACCGGCAAAACTCTGGAAAAGATGCCGTGGGAGGCCAAAATAATTAAAGCCTCAGCGGCAGGTAATATCTACATTAATAAAGGTTCTCGTTCAGGTGTGGCTGTGGGGGATGTGTTTGTGGTTTATCGCAAAGGGGAGGCGCTTATCGATCCGGATACAGGCCTTTCGCTTGGGGCGGAGGAGGAGAAAATAGGGACTATTAAGGTGGTGAAAGATATTGCCGGCGGCAGGGCCTCCGTGGCGACTGTCCTGACCGGCTCAGGTTTTCAAACCGGCGACATTGTGAAATTAAAGTAAGGCATCATGGGGCAAACCGTTAAAGAAAAGATAGAGAGACTGTACGAAGCCGAATCGAAGGACCGGAACGCCGAATTCGACGTCATTTTTGCGGAATTCATCGACGGGCTGAACAGAGGACGGTTTCGTGCGGCAGAACGGGTCGACGGAGAATGGAAGGTCAATGCCTGGGTTAAAAAAGGAATTCTTCTGGGATTTCGCTATGGGGAAATCAAGCATTTTTTCCGGAATGAAATCTTCTCCTTTAGCGACAAGCAGACGTATCCGACGCGTTCCATGGAGGATGCGAAGAATGTGCGTGTTGTCCCGGGCGGAACCAGCATTCGTACGGGGTCTTACATCGGTGAAAATGTGGTCATTATGCCGCCGGCGTACATCAACACCGGAAGTTATATCGGATCAAATACACTGGTGGATTCCCACGTTCTGGTGGGTTCGTGCGCCCAGATCGGTTCCAATATTCATCTGAGCGCGGGGACCCAGATCGGGGGTGTTCTTGAACCTGTCGGAGCCCTTCCCGTCATCATCGAAGACGATGCGCTTATCGGGGGAAACTGCGGTATTTATGAGGGCACCATTGTTAAAAAAGGCGCCGTCATTGGCGCCGGAACGATTCTCACGTCGTCAATTCCTGTTTATGATTTAATCCGCAGAAAGGTGATTCGTGCGAGTGCAGGCACCCCCCTCGTGATTCCTCCCAATGCCGTGGTGGTCCCGGGAAGTCGTCCCATTACAACGCATGAGTTCGCAAAAGCGAACGGGCTGCATATTTATTGCGGTATTATTATCAAATATAAAGATGATCGAACAGCGGCGGCCACAACTTTGGAAGATGATTTGAGGCCGTCCGATAAACCTGATTTTACCTGTTAATGAGCCGGACCGCCAGCTTTTGAAATGTCTGACGGCTGGGCTTTACGCCTTGAGAAACGATCCGGGGGGGCCACTCGAAAAAATAATCCGGAATTTTGAAGCGTGAAATTTTAGGCTGCAAAAACCGCCGGATCGTCTCTGCGTCGGGGATCTTCTCTTTTTCAAATTTGATAAAGGCCGCGGGCCGTTCTCCGAAGGCTTCATCCGGAACAGGGACCACCAGAACCTGCTTTACGCCCGGAAACTGACTCAAATAATGCTCGATCTCTTCCGGCTGGATGTTCTCCCCTCCGGAAATAAACCGGTTATCCAATCGCCCGGTGACATGAAGACAGGCGTTTTCATCAAAATAGCCCCTGTCTTTTGTGTGGAACCAGCCTTTGTCGTCAAAGGGGATTTCAATCCCGTTTTGACGGATGTAGCCCTTGAATAAAGTTTGTCCTTTCACGAGTATTTCCCCGCCGGCCCCAATACGAATCTCCCTGAACGGCAGGACTTTCCCGGCCGACAATAACTTTTTAAGATCATCTCCGGGCTGTGTGGCGGTTACTTGTGACGCCATCTCAGTGGAGCCGTAGCTCACAAAAATGGGTAATCCGAGTTGAAAAGCCTTTTGAATGCGGTTTTGCGGAATGGCGCTTCCTCCCAGCAGAATCGCTTTGGTATTTTGCAGATGTTGAATGGCTGTTTGATTGTCCAGCAGCCGGTTTAATTGGGCGGCCACCAATGAAATGTGTGTGGGATGAAATTTTTCCAGAGCCGCCTGAAGCGGCATTCCGGAGTCCGGAACCACAACCGCCCCGCCTCCTAAAATCGCCCGGATCAGAATCGCAAATCCGCCCACATGATACAGCGGCAGCGAGAGCAGCCAGCGGTCTCCTTTTCCGAACGGCAGGTTTTGACGGCTGCCCAGCGCATTGTAAAAATGATTGCCAATCGTGTGCATCACGCCTTTCGACCGGCCGGAGCTTCCGGAAGTCAAAATGACGGAGGCCTCCTGCGTAAAGGGTAACTTGCGGCTCAGCCCGGGTCTTTTCTGCGGATAAATTTTTTCATGAAGAATCCCAATTTTAGAAAGGTCAAAATTTTTAAATCCTTTCAAATGAACATGAATTTGATCCGGGTCCGCAGACACGATTTTGCTCACGCCGATTTGATAAAGAAGTGACGTCACTTGATTCGGCGGAAATCGGGTGCTGACGGGGACGGCAGCGGCGCCGATTACCCAGAGCGCCGGGATCAAAATTAAAATCTCCGGGCGATTTTCGCTCAAAATGGCAATCCGTTCCCCGGAATCCACGCCGGCGGCTGTGAGCCTTTCAGCCGCAGATTGAACAAGCTGAAAATATTCCGAATAGGTAAAACGCCTCCCGGACGTAATCAAAACGGGAAATCCGGAATATTTTTTGATCACTTTTGAAAAATCAAGATATTGTAAAATCATCGGAATAAAAGGTCCGTTCGGGTAAAATAAACAGTCCGCCGTGTTCCACACGAAATGAACCTTTCAGCGCATCTTCTTTAAACCAGCGGTGCGTGTCCAGTCCTGCCGGGACATCGTTTTGATTGACACATGCGGCCAGATTGGCTGCCGCGGTCAGGCTCACGCCTGATCCAAAAGCACAGCTAAAAACCACTTTTTTGCCGGATTGCTCGACCCGTTCGGCCAATTTCATCGTTTTTTCAATGCTCCCGAGAACAGACGGTTTTAAAACAAAGGCGTCGATGCCGGATTCGGATAACCACTGTTCGGGTTCCTGCTGCAACAAAGTTTCATCCAGAGCCGCAGGGATTCCGGTTCTCGTATAAAATTCATGGATTGCCCCCGGATTTTGAAGGGGTTCCTCGATATAACCGATATTAAATGGCGCAGCAGCCAGACCAAACCCGACCGCCTCTTCCAAGCGCCATTTCCGGTTGGCATCCAGCCGCAGTTCAATTTTTTCGCCGCCGGCACCGCGCACCGCCCGGACAATTCGAATGTCCTCTTCAAGGGTGCGTTTTCCCACTTTGATTTTCAGAGACCGGTACCCCTCTTCCACCCGGTCCCGGGCTTGTTTCACCACGTTATCAGGCGTGCCCATTAACAAGGCATTCACCGAAATCCACTTTCGATGTGTTTTTTTGATCAAACCGGCGAGAGGCACATTTTTCCGGGCGGCAATTAAATTCAAGACGGCCAATTCCACGCCGAATCGAACACTCGGGAACAATTTCAATGAATCCAGCCAGCCGCCAAACCCGCCGTCCAAACGTTCGAGGCCTTCAGGTATTTCGGATTGCAGAAGCCTATCCCGAAGCTGAAGCGCCTGCCGCTTTGCCTCGCTCAGGGTTTCCCGGTGTAATCCGGGAAAAGGCGAAATTTCCCCGCATCCCGAACGGCCGTCTTCATCTTCCAATATCAAAAGAATTCCCTCACGCACAGTCAGTTTTTTAAAAGGCGTCGGAATGGGATACCGGAGCGGAAGTTCAAATCGAACTAATTTAGCCGTTTTGATTGTCATAAAATCCACCCCAGTGAAAAAAGCGCACTGTAAATAAAAATTAATTTTCCCGTATTTCCAAGAACCCGATTATAAATCGGCCCCGGGTTTTCCTTGAAAATAATTTGAACATCCCGAACGGCCGGCAGGATCGAGGCACTGGCCAAAATGACCCAAAAATGAGATTGTGTTTGAATCACCAGAAAAACCGGCACAAGAGCGGCCAGAAGGAGTGAACCCGCATATTCCCACTGGCCGAAACGCCGGCCGAAACGAACCGGCAGCGTCCGTTTTCCTGCTTTTCGATCGTTTTCAATATCCCGTAAATTATTCACACAGAGAAGCGCGGTTGAGAGCAGGCCGGGGCCGATGCCCGCCAGCAGCACAACAGCATCGATGGAAAGAGCCTGCACATAATACGTACCTCCGACCGCAATCAGACCGAAAAAAACAAACACAAAAATATCGCCCAGCCCATTGTAACCCAGGGGGTAGGGGCCGGCGGTGTAGAGAATTCCGGCCAGAATCGAAAGTGATCCGATCACCAGAATGGGCCAGCCGCCGCGCCACAGAAGATAGACACCGGCGAGCACCGCCAGACCAAACGCCGCCACAGCCGCTCGTTTTATTTCCGAAAAAGAGATGAGGCCCGCCTGCGTGGCGCGTGTGGGACCTAATCGTTCATGCGTATCGGCGCCCTGCACAAAATCAAAATAATCATTGCTGAAGTTTGTGCCGATCTGAATCATGACCGCCCCAAAAAGCGCACAGAAGGCGGCAAGCCAGTGAACCTTACCGTCTGCGATTGCCAGAGCGGTTCCGATCATCACCGGTGCGACAGCCGCCCACAGTGTCTTCGGGCGGCTGGCTAAGATCCATATTTTAATCCGGGATTCGGGCATATTAGCCAAATCTTCCTCAGGGCTGTTTCGTAAATTTATTAAAATCCGGCGGGCGCTTTTCCAGAAAGGCATTGCGGCCCTCCTGTCCTTCTTCCGTCTGGTAGAAAAGCATTGTGGCACATCCGGCCAATTCCTGAAGCCCCGCCTGGCCGTCACAATCGGCATTTAAAGCGGCTTTCAGGCAGCGAATGGCGGTCGGAGAATTTGCCAGAATTTCTTTCGCCCATTTGACCGTTTCTTCCTCCAATTTTTCCAGCGGCACCACGGTGTTTACCAGCCCCATTTCCAGCGCCTGTTGGGCGTTATATTGGCGGCACAGAAACCAGATTTCCCTGGCTTTTTTCTGCCCGACAATGCGAGCCAGATAACCGGCGCCGTAACCGCCGTCAAACGAACCGACCCTTGGCCCTGTCTGGCCAAAGACGGCATTATCGGCAGCAATGGTCAGATCGCACATAAGATGAAGGACATGGCCGCCGCCGATGGCATAGCCCGCCACCATTGCAATGACCGGTTTGGGACAGGTCCGGATCTGCCGCTGAAAATCCAGGACATTCAGCCGATGAATCCCTTTTTCATCCCGGTAGCCCGAGCTGCCTCTCACGCGCTGATCGCCGCCGGAACAAAAGGCTTTTTCTCCCGCGCCTGTTAAAATAATCACGCCCAGTTCTGCATCTTCCCGGGCATCTTCCAGCGCCCGGGACATTTCCATCACGGTTAACGGCCGGAAGGCATTGCGCACTTCGGGACGGTTGATTGTGATTTTCGCCATTCCCCCGACCTTGTGATAGGTTATGTCCGTGAATTTGCCCGCTTCCGTCCAATGAAAAGGTGCCATAAAATCCTCCTGCTGATTCATTTGATTAAAAAAGTTCGAACCGCACTCACAAATGCCGCCGGGTTTTCACCGTGAATCGTGTGAGCGCTGTCCTGAATAATCTTCATCTGAACGGCCGGATTATCCCGGGCCATTTCCGCGCCGATGGTTCTGTATTTGAGGTCCTGTTCTCCGGCCAAAAACAAAATGGGACGTTTGTTTCCGGGAAGTTTTTCCCAGAGTGAGGGCTGAACCCCTGCTCCCGAAAACCGCAGTGATTTTGCTAGTTCAGCCGGGTCATTCTTAAGCCGTATTTGAAGTGCGCGGGGGAATTCCGGCCGTTTACACCACGAACCAAACAGGGGCTGCCGGTACCAATTGTTCAAAAAATGAACCAGATTCTGCGTCTCCAATCGACGGCTCACCTTTTCATCGGCCATGACGCGCGCCCGGCGGTCACCGGCGGCTCGAAGCCCCGGTGAAGCCGATTCCAGAACAATGCGGTCGAATCGCCCCGGAAAGTTTAACGCAAGAGACAGAGCGATTCTTCCGCCCATGGAATATCCGATCAGATGGCAGCGTTCGATACTCAATTCGTCCAAAAGAGAAAGAATCTGCCGCACCGTCTCATTAAAATGATAGGCTTTTTCCGGCAAAAACAGGCTTTTCCCGTGGCCGGGGAGATCGACAGCCAGACAGCGGAACTCACCTTCGAGACGCCCACAGAGGAATTCCCAGTCCAGGCCCGATCCCATAAAGCCGTGTAAACATAAAATCACCGGCGCATTTTTGCTGCCGGTAAACTTGTAATGCAGCAGAGACGGCGTGTCCGACCGGGTTAATTTATAAACCGCCGCGGACGCCGGGTTATTTCCATTAAGATTAATCATAAAAACATTAATGTTCCTCGCGAAAATGCGACCTTTTTCTTACTAAAAGGTACCGCTATTCGTTAAATGCAAAACTCACCCCCTAATTGGTAGCAAAACCAATGTTGGCGGCCAGACCTTCCCCCTCTCCCGCCCGGGCGGGAGAGGGGGACTGAGGGGGTGAGTTTGAAGAACAACAATAGGCCAATTAGCCTGAAAGAGATTGAAAAGTACACAATAATCAAAAGAACAAATATTTATAAAGTAAACTATTTTATGTTTTGATTTTGATATTTATTCAATTAGAACCTTGCTAAACAAATTATGTTATTGAAATCATTAATTCATGCATTCGCGACCTTTTTCAATTTTTTGAATTCAACCAATAGGCGCATCGCTTTATATCCCATCCGGATATTTCCTGAAAAGATGCTGTCATTATTCGTTATTGTACAGCCTCTGCGGTGAAATATTCAACCTACAAGAGTGTCTCCAATTTTCGAACAATTAGCTTTTGTAAGTCCTGATGCCGTTGAACATTGGCCTCACGCGCGGTTCGGATTTCGATGAGAGCGTGTTTCTGCGAGCCGCGGGCTTTGTCGTAAATCTGAGAAAATGCCTCCGGGTTTTTGGGGGAATAATAATCAATCCCGAACATCTCCGAAACTTTTTCAAAGGTAAACGGGTGCGGTGCGGCAAAATATTCTTCAAACACATCCTTAAATTCTGCAATGGGTAAAAAAGAGAAAATCCCTCCGCCCTGATTGTTGATCAGCACAATGAGCACAGGCTGTGAAATGAACCGAAGCGTTGAGAGCGCATTTAAATCATGCAGAAAAGCCAGATCCCCGATGAGCAGTGTCGCAGGTTTCCGCAGACCGGCGGCAAATCCAATCGCCGTGGAAATGGTGCCGTCGATGCCGCTTGTCCCGCGGTTGGCAGCCACCGCCGGTTTTTTGGCATCCGGCAGGCCAAAACTGTCCATATCCCGAACCGGCATGCTGCCGGCCAAAAACAGGCCGTCGTGTTCCCGAATCTTCTGTGAAATGATTCGGGCGATCCCCGGTTCACTTATATTTATCTGCTTTTTAAAAAAATCATCGACCACTTGTACGACCTGGCCGGACTGCCGCACCAGAGTCTGCACCCATTTGGGTTCCGCACCGGAATGAATCATCGGGATTAAATCCCGGGCCAAAGCGGCAATGGGGGCTTCGATCCGCCAGCTCACCCTGCAGGCGGGATCGTGACGAAAGGGATGTTCTTTTACGACAATCATGTTTTCAGGCGGATACTTTTCCGTAAACTGCAGAAACCGTTTGGATGTAAGCTGTCCGCCGAAATGCAAAAGGGTTTCAACGGCCAAATGGGCCTGAAACGCTTCGGAGGCCAGCATCTGGTCGTAATACGGAATCCTGCTGAACAGCGAATTTCCAAGACGCAGGCCGGATAACACATCCGGAAAAAGCGGCCAGTTTAATTCGTGCGCCAGTTTTTTAACCGCCCGCTCCTGTTCAGGGCTGTCCAGACGGCCGACCGTCACAAGGCCCCGTTTCGTTTGATTTAGAAGAGCCGCCAGTTTTTTCAATTGATCCTTTTGCGGCGAACGGCACATCTGTTCATAGCTGGTGAAGGGGGTCTCCCTTGTCTGCCAATCGGCTATCCCCGATAAATAATTGGAAGGCAGGGGTTGCCGCTCGGGCGCCAGCGGTTCCCGAAACATAAAGTTTAAATGCACAGGTCCCGAAGGTTTCCTCAAAGCCCGATAGACCGCCTGATCCACCGTGGAGAGCGCCACCGCCGGGGGAATTTTCTCATCGGGTGCGGGGAATTCAAAGTGCCACCGGACAAATTGCCCGAAAATCCCCGGTTGTAAAATTGTTTGATTCGCTCCGGTCTGCTGCAATTCCGGCGGGCGGTCGGCTGAAAGAATCAGCAGGGGAATATTATCCATGGATGCCTCAACCACGGCCGGCAGGTAATTGGCCACGGCCGTGCCGGATGTTGCGATGACGGCGGCGGAAGTCCCCGCGGCCCGGGCGTATCCCAGAGCGTGAAAGGCGGCACCCCGTTCGTCATAAATTATACTCGTCTTCACTTTAGGATGGCGGGCAGCCGCCACCGTCAGCGGGGCCGAACGGGAACCGGGTGAAATGCAGAAATAACGGATCCCATTGCGGACCAATTCTTCCACAATCAGCGATGCCCAGAGACTGTTGATGTTTTCCATAGTGATCGTATCCATCGGTTAATGTCGATTCATAATGATCAGAAAATTGCTTATTTTGCTCTCGATTTCATCCCATTCACTTAAAGGATTCGATTCGGGCACAATGCCGGCACCGGAAAAAAGCGACAGCCGGGCACCATCGACCAATCCCGATCGAATGGCCACCGCAAATTCGGCTTCATCATGACCAATCCAGCCGACCGGCCCGGCATACCAGCCTCGATCAAACGGTTCGTTTCGGGCGATGTTCTCCATGGCCAATTTTGTCGGAAAGCCTCCCACGGCGGGTGTCGGATGCAGTCCCGCCAGCAAATCGCCATCGCTGATGCTTTCCCGCAGCACGCCGTTGAAATGCCGGTGCAAATGCTGAACGGCCGGCTGTTGAATAATAGTGGCTTTCGAATCAAATTGAAGGGTCTCGCACATTTTCGTTAATACATCTCTGACCCATTGAAACACAAACTCATGTTCCCGTCTGTCCTTATCGCTGGACAGAAGCTCGTGCCGGAAGTGTGCGTCTTCCTGTGCGGTCTTTCCCCTCGGGCGAGTCCCCGCCACCGCGTCGCTCCGGATTTCCCGGCCCAAACGGTGATACAATCTCTCCGGCGTGGCTCCCAGAAAAGCAAGTTTGTTCTCCGGCTGAAAATAAAAATGAAAGGCGCGGGGATTGGCATTTTTTAGCGCTTTTAACAGGGAAAGAGGCTCTAAATTTTGCGAAAACCGAAACACCGATTTCCGGGCCAGAACCACTTTTTGAAGTTTGCCGGAATTAAATTCTCTCAGCGCACGCTTAATGTCTTTCACCCAGTCGATCTTTGCCGGAAGATCTTTTCGGTCGATTAAAATAATTTCTTTCGGTCTCTTTTCCGTGTGTTCAAACCTGATTTTTTGAAGCGCCGATTGTATTTTTTGAAAGCCGTTTTCGCCGTTATTTCGGAAATTGCAGGCGAAACGCAGTTCGTCCTTTCGCCGCACCACTTCAAATTGCGGGACGACGAAGGCATAAGCCCCGAATCTTTGCCAGCTTGTGCCGGCCTTTTGTTTTCCGTCAAAACGTGTGCCGCCGTAATAGCGAACGCCCGTTGAACTCGCCGCCAAATTTTTGTGTATTCGGTCTAATAAAGTTTTAAATTGAAATGATTCATCTCCGGAAATCAAATCCGCTGTTCCTGCCCCGGCCATCTCGAACTGACCGTCCCCGGTGGACCAATAGGTTTTGAAAGCCTGATCCTGCCAAGCGAGCCAGTCAAGCGGATTAATATCGGTGACCGGGATTTCAAACCGAACAATTCCTTTATTTTTTGACACCTGTGGTTCTTTCAACTCCGGGTACGCCCCTTTTCTCCGCGGTAAATTGTGGCGACTCCGAATGAGAGCGGGAAAAACCGGACGGCTTTAAATCCGGTTTCCGTGAGAAATCGGGCAAACTCTTTTCCGTACGGAAAGGTCTCCACCGTTTGGTTGAGATAGCGGTAGGCCCGCCTGTTTCCCGAAACGATTCCGCCGATCCACGGCATCAGATAGCGAAAATAAAACAGATACAGCCGGCGAAGAAACGGATTCGACGGCAGTGAAAATTCAAGAATAAGCGCCCGTCCCCCGGAGCGAAGCACGCGATGCATTTCCCGCAGCGTCTGCCCGGTATCCAGCACATTGCGGATGCCGAACGCAATGGTGACCGCATCAAATGATTCATCCTTAAACGGAAGACGCATTGCATCAGCCGAAATGAGCGTGATACGCCGGTCCAGTCCCCGGTCTTCGATTTTTTGCCGGCCGATTTCCAGCATCTGCCGCGCCATATCCATTCCGATCGCAGACCGAATTCGATTGGATTTCTGAAAAAGAAAGAGCGGCACGTCGGCTGTTCCGGTGGCTAAATCCAGAAGCCGTTGGTTTGATTCTTGATTAAGATGCCGGGCCAGTTTTTTTCGCCACACAACATCCTGTCCCAAAGAAAGCAGTCGATTCAGCAGATCATAACGAAGCGCAATACGATCAAACATCCGCCAGACCTGGGCGCGGGAAGGCAGGGGATGGTCCCCGGAGTTAAGTTGCTTTTTTATATTCAAATCATCAATGAAAATTCACAAAAAACCACGACTCGCCACGACCCGACCGGGCCGTGGATTTAATTATGATAAAAGCCGGTTCATCGCGAAAATGTGTACTTTTTTCTACTAAGGACGTGCCGCTATTTGTTCAATCCAAAACTCACCCCCTAATTGGTAGCAAGACAAACGTTGATAGCCAGAACTTCCCCCTCTCCCGCCCGGGCGGGAGAGGGGGAATGAGGGGGTGAGTTTTAAGAACAACAATAGGCAAATTAGCCTGAAAGAGATTGAAACGTACACAATAATCGAAAGAACAGATATTTATAAACCAAGCTATTTTATATTTTGATATTTATTCGATCAGAACCTTGATAAACAAATTATGTTACTGAAATCTTTAGTTCATTCATTCGCAAAAATGAAAATATGATATTTTTCCATTCAAAGCGCTTTCAAAAAATGAACAAATGGATCAAAAAGGTCGCATTTCTAGGATGAACCTTTTTTTTCTTATTATTTTTGTAAAACTCGCCACAACAAAATTTAAAATATTAAATTCAGGCGTAAAATTCAACTTCAATTTAAGTCTGAAGGCAAAAGATTCGTTTTCTGTCTGTACAAATACCGTCCCGCGCCGCGCTCCGCCGTCACTTCACCCTTTTCAAACACAATGTGACCCTTTGCGATGACCGTTTCAGGTTTACCCCTGATTTTGAATCCTTCGTAGATCGTGGTGTCACACCTCTGTTTTTGGGTTTCGGCAGAAATGATCTCCTGCGCGGCCGGGTTCCAGAGCACCAGGTCCGCATCGGCGCCGACGGAGACGGACCCCTTCCGGGGAAATAAACCGAAAATCTTCGCCGGGTTTGCGGACGTCACCCGCACAAATTGCCGGAGCGAAATGTGCTTCCGCAGCACCCCCGCTGTAAACAACAGTTCCAATCGATTTTCGACCCCGGCCACGCCGTTGGGAATTTTGGTGAAATCGGACAGATCCCGGTCTTTTTGCCCCTTCAGGTTGAAGGGGCAGTGGTCTGTTCCGACCGTTTGAAGGGTGCCGTTTTTCAGCGCATCCCACAAAGCCGCCTTGTGTTCCGGGGGGCGCAGAGGCGGGCTCATGATGTAGGCGGCGGCGGCCGCCGGCGACCGGTCATATTCCCGTGCATCCAGCAGCAGATAGTGGGGGCAGGTTTCTGCAAAAACCGGCCGGCCTTTTGCCTGAGCCCGGGCAATCTCCCGAACGGCCTCTTTTGTGGAGACGTGCACGATATAAAGCTGTGCGCCGGTCAGTTTCGCGAAGGTTAATGCCCGCACCACAGCCTCCCGCTCCACTTCCGGCGGACGGGAAAGGGCGTGGCTGCGCGGTTCCGTTCGTCCCGCCGCCAACAGTTTCTTACTTAAATAAGTCACCAGGTCCCCGTGCTCACAATGAGCCGTCACCAGAGCGCCCAATCTTGCCGCGGTGTCCATAACGGCAATCAAATCACGGTCTTCAAGGCCAACGGTTTCCTTGTAAGCCAGATAGACTTTAAACGACGGGATGCCTTCTTCCCGCACGCACGTTTCCATTTCCCTCCGAATCGTCTCGTTCCAGGCGGTCAGACTCATATGAAATCCGTAATCGCACACGGATTTTCCGGCCAGTTCCTTTCGACCCTGCAGGGCTTCCAACAGGGGCTGGCCCCGCTCCGGCGTGACAAAATCGATAATCGTTGTGGTGCCGCCGGCGAGCGCCGCACGGGTGCCGGATTCAAAATCGTCGGAAGACACCGTTCCGGCCACAGGCAATTCCATATGCACATGCGGATCGATCCCTCCGGGAAAAATCAGCAGTCCGGATGCATCGAGAACCTGCGTTTTAAGATCCGGCTTTTCCAATTCCCGGCCGATGGCCTGAATTTTTCCGTCATCGATCAGAATATCCCCCTGAAAGGAATCCGAATCCGTGACGATTTGTCCGTTTTTAATGAGCAGAAATGCCATCGATTGAATCACAACGCGGCCAGCACGCCGGTCCTTTCGTTAAATTTTTCGATTTCTTCATCCCAGGCGTCCGCCTGTGCGAATTGATCTTTCCAGTAGTTTTCATCATACCACTGGGCATTCAATTCATCCGTCGTTTTTCCCTGCTGTTCGACCCAGGTAAAATATTTAAGATTGTGCATCCGCTTTTTGTCATAATAGGTCATCTCGATCATATGGTCGATTGTCATTCCCATTAAACGCCCCTCGTAATCCACGGCCGCCTCTCTTGCCGTGTACTCTCCCAAATTCTCGCGGGCTTCGCGCAGCCGCGATTGGTACATTTCCATCGAATCCGTTGCCACGGTGAAAATGATGTCGTTTTCGTTCATTTCATAATATTTGGCCATTTTTATGGAACCCAGTAAATTGGCGATGGACGAGATTCCCAGAAGATCCAATTTCTTGACGATCTCATCCGTGACACCCGCCTCCGATAAAAACGCCCTCCCTTCGGGTTCGTTGAAGAGCCGCATTAAACGGAGGGTGCTTTCGTCGTCGACATCCACAACCATGTCCATATTTTTAATGTTGTGGATCCAGGGCACGTGCTTATCGCCAATGCCCTCGATCCGGTGGCCGCCGTAACCGTTGTAGAGAAGGGTGGGGCATTGAAGTGCCTCGCCCGCCCCCACTTTTAATAAAGGATATTTCTCGCGCAAATATTCGGCGCACCCCAGAGTGCCGGCGGATCCTTGTGTGAGAAAGAGCGCGGTAAACCGGCTGCCCTCCGTTTTCTCGGATTCAATGACTTCTTCCATGGCCGGGCCCGTGACGGCGTAGTGCCAGAGCGGATTTCCGATTTCGCTGAATTGGTTGAGGTTAACAATTTCGTCTCCTCTTTCCTTCTGAAGCTCCTTGGCTTTATCGTAGATTTCCTTCACGTTGCTTTCGCAGCCCGGCGTGGCAAAAATTTCCGCGCCCACTTTTCGAAGCCACTCAAATCGTTCCCGGGACATGCCCTCCGGCAGGATGGCGATGGAATCGCAGCCCAGCAAATACGAATCGTAAGCCCCGCCGCGGCAGTAGTTTCCCGTCGACGGCCACAGCGCCTTCTGTGACGTGGGATCGAACCGGCCTGTGATCAATTTCTCCACCAACGGACCGAATGTCGCCCCCACTTTGTGCGATCCGGTCGGAAAGAATTTTCCGATCAGCATGAAAATCCTGGGTTTCACGCCGGTTAATTCTTTCGGAAGCTCGAGGAAATTCACACCGTTAAATCCGCCGCCAAATTCAACCGGTTCATTTTTCCAGGTGATTCGGAAAAGATTCAGAGAATTTAAATCCCAGAGTCCGATGTGTTTGAGTTTTTCTTTTATTTTTTCGGGGATCAGTTCCGGATTTCGCATTTGCCGGTAGGTTGGAATGATAATATTCCGCTCCCGGCACCGCTGAATCGTTCTTTTTAGAACCGCTTCATTGATGGTTTGGTGCATTGGATTCTCCTCTTATTTTTCCGGGTCATATCAATCATGACGTATCCTTCTTTTAGCCCGCTGCTTCCATGCCGGGTGATGCCTGAAATGCCGGTTTTTTTAACATCCGGCAATGCCGTCTGCCGTACCCTCCGCCAGTTTTTTCCACAATTTTTTACCCATCTCCCGCGAGAAACGGAGAACGTCTTCCTCATTAACGGTTAATATTTTCCCCTGATGCACAATCAATTTTCCGGAAGCAATGACGCTTTCCACGTGCCGCGATTCAATGCCGTAAACAAAATGAGAAAGAAAATTGTCCGGCGTGATTTCTGTGGGTGAATCGACATTCAGAATCACCAGGTTATTTTCGCCGTCGCCGGTGAAATGATTTTTTGCCAGATAGCGATGGATTTCCCGAAACCGTCTGTAAATTTCCGCCGGTGTGACACCCTCCGATTGCCCGATCAGAAAACTCACTCCGGCGCTTCGAAGCATGTCGCTGTGCATGCCGTCTGTGCCCAGCATAATCCGGCTGCCGAGCCCCCTCGATTGAAAGACACCCACGTTGTTGTTCAGATTACTTTCGGTGTTTTGAACGACAAAGGCCTTCGAATTTCGCACGATTTCCCGTTCCTGATCGTCAATATGCAGGCAGTGAGCCAGAATCGTTTTATCAAAATCCAGAACGCCGGCTTTATTAAAACGGCGGATGACGCGTTTTCCGTAATCCCGCCAGCAAAATTTCTGATCCATCGCATCCTCCGCCACGTGCACGTGAAGGCCGGCGGCGTATTTTTCGGCGAGAAATACGGCTTTCCGGAGCAGCTCATCCCCAACCGTGAAAGAAGCGTGCAGCCCCACAAGCCCCTGTCCGCCGGATTTCAGGTAATTTTCCGTTTCTTCCAGCGCGGCCTGCCGGGCAGATTCGCCGTCCCGGTCAGAGAGTTCATAACACAGCAAATGAGACACCCCCACCCGATCGAAAGCACGGGCAATCGTCTCCAGCGAACCGTCGACGGCATTGGGCGAGGCGTGATGGTCGATCACAAAGGTGACGCCGTTTTTGGCACAGGCCGCGGCTGCGGCCAGCGCACCGGCTTCGATCATTTCAGCATCGAGCGCCCTGTCCAGCCGCCACCAGATAAACTCGAGAATTTCATAAAAATGGGCGGGCTTTTTTGGCGGCGCAGGCATTCCCAGCGCCAGTGTCGAATACACATGATGGTGGGCATTGCCGAAGGCTTTCGTCACCAATTTACCCGAACAATCCAGTACGGTATCTTCATGTTCCGGAAGCTGTTCCGGAATTCGCTCCAAAAATTCCAAAGAACCCCGCGGCCCTTCTTCCACACGAATGTGGGCTTCCCGAAATTTTAGAGACTGCCAATCAATAAATGTGGCATTTTTTAAGATGATGGCCATTTGGTATTATTTGATTTTTTGTGATTTAAAATTTTTTGGATTCATCGGCAATCGTCTCCTTCGGATGCCGTCGAATTGAAACAGCGCATTGCCCACCGCCGGCGCCGTCGGAACCAAGCCGATTTCGCCTACTCCTTTCGCACCGTAAGGCCCGAACGGGTCGTTCACTTCCACTCCGATGACGACCACTTCAGGCATGTCCTTTGCTTTCAGAATGCCCAATCGATTGAGACGGGTGGTCTTCAAAAAGCCTCCCTCCATCGGGAGCGCCTCCGAAAGCGCATAACCGAGTCCCATGTGAACCGCCCCCTGGATCTGCCCTTCAAACAGAGTGGGATTGATGATCTTTCCGGCATCGTGAGCCGCGTAGACCGTCTCTATTTTGCCTTTTTCACTTAGCACTACGAGCTGTGTGGCATAACTGTAGGAATAATGTGTGATCACTTCCCCGGGGTCACCCGGACGGGTGGTCCAGTCGCACACCCATTTTCCGTGATACACGTTTCCGATCAGATCTTTCAGCGATTTTGTCCGCAGCTCCTTTTTTAATGTTTTTGCGGCGTCGAGGATGGCATTTCCGACCAGGGATGTGGCGCGGCTGGCGGTGGTCATGCCGGCCGGTGCGTTGTATTTCGTCGAGACTTTCACCTCGACCCAATCGGGATCGATGCCGGTCTCTTCGCACAGCATCTGAACCGCAACCGTATGGACCCCCTGTCCCATTTCCGTCCAGCCGTGGTGGAGAACCACATGATTTCCCGATTCGATTTCAATTTTGACTTCACTGAAGTCCGGCTCGCCGTTCCCGATGCCCGTATTTTTAACGGCACAGGCGAGTCCTGCGTATTTCGCTTTGTAAAATTCGTCTTTTACCGCCAGAAGCGTTTCACGAATTCCCACGCCGCCGCGAAGCACCTGTCCGGTCGTGGTCATCGAACCTTCTGTCAGCGCATTTTCGTAGCGAAACTGCCAGCGGTCAAATCCGCCCTTCTCGCATAATTCGTCGATGCAGCTTTCCATCGCAAACGTGGCCTGATTGTCCCCGAATCCCCGCATGGCGCCGCAGGGAATATTGTTCGTATAAACCGCTTTTGCCACCACATCCACATTGGGAACGTGGTAGGCGCCTGCCGCGTGCCCGGCCGCCCGCTCCAGAACCTTCATTCCCACAGAAGCGTAAGCACCCGTGTCGCCGATCATCCGCGCCTTTACCACCGTCAGCTTTCCGTTTTGATTGCACCCCACGGTGTATTCCATGTGAACGGGATGCCGTTTCGGATGCATTCGAATGGATTCGTCGCGGGTCAACCGCAATTTTACGGGCTTTTTCAGATGGTAGGCAAAAATTGCCGCCGGCCCCTGCACGGTCATGTCCTCTTTTCCGCCGAATCCGCCGCCGTTCGGTACCAGATTCACGGTGATCTTTTCTTTCGGAAGTCCCAGCAGGCCGGCAATTTGACGCTGATCTTCATACACACCCTGGCTTTCCACAAACAGTTCGATGCCGTCGTCCTCCCGGGGCAGGGCAATGACCGCTTCCGTTTCCAGGAATGCATGTTCTACCCGCTGCGTTTCATAAGTGGCCGTCACCGTGAAAGCCGATTCCTGAATCACTTTGTCCGCATTTTCCCCGCGCCGGATACGGGTCGTTTCCAGTAAATTCCCGCCTTCGTGCACGTGAATCGGGCTGTTTTCAGCCTGAAGCATGTCGGTGAGGGGTTCCAGGATTTCGTAATCGATTCTGATTTTCCGGACGGCTTCCCGGGCGATTTCTTCCGATTCCGCCACCACGCCGGCAAGCACATCTCCGATGTAACGGGTGATCTCCCCTTCCCGAATCATCACAGGCCAATCATCGATAATCACCCCGGTGCGGCGTTTGCCCGGCACATCGTGCGCCGTAAACACACGGATGACGCCGCCGATTTTTTCCGCTTCGGACGTCTCGATTTTTAATATTTTTGCGCGGGGATAATCACTGAATTTCAGGGCGGCAAAAAGCATGCTTTCGATTTTTAAATCGTCCACAAAAGGGCTGCTCCCAAGCGCACGGGAGTAGGCATCATATTTGGGAGTCCGTTTGCCGACGCCGCCTTTTGTGTCGATTTCGATTTTTTGGTGGTGCTTTAATGCGTCTGCGGCCAGCTCGATGGCCTCAACAATTTTAATATAGCCGGTGCACCGGCAGAGATGAAAGCGAAGCGCACGGGTGATTTCATCTTTCGCCGGCTGCGGATTTTTTTCAAATAATAGTTTTGTGCGGGTCAAAATACCGGGTGTGCAGAATCCGCATTGAACGGCCCCTTTTTTAACAAAGGCGCGCGCAATTGTGTCACGAAATTCTTCGGGAAAACCCTCAAGCGTGAGAATTTCGGCACCCGCCGCTTTTTTCATGGGCGTGGCGCAGGAAAAGGTAGGCCGGCCGTTCATTTCGACCAGGCAGGCGCCGCAAACGGCCTGCCCGTCACACCCGTTTTTGACGGATGTAATGCCCTCGATTTCCCGAAGATATCGCATGAGCGAGAGGTTTTCATCGCCGGAGAAGGTTGTCTGCCGATTGTTGAGTTTAAACGTAATCATCACATTGCCCAGGTATTAGTTTAAATCCTTATTTCTAATTAAATCTTGCCCGCTTTATCCACGATTTTTCGATAGCGCTCCGGATCGGTGTCTCCCTCGGTATTAATCAACAGCACACGGGATTGTCTGCCCAGTCCTAATTTTTCCCTTGCCGTCCGCATGGTTTTGCTGCTCATCAGTGCCAAAAGTGCGGCAAGCCCTGAAGCACCCGATTCACCCGAAACAATGCCTTCTTCGGCATAAAGCCGCATGGCGTCAACCGCATAATGATCGGGAATGGCGAGGAAAAAGTGCATGCCGTCCCGAATAATCGGCCAGGTCACCGGAGAAGGAATGCCGCAATTCAACCCCGCCATAATGGAGTTGACCCGCCCCTTTGTGGGAACGGGTTTTCCGTTTCCGGAGCGGATGGACTCCAGGAAGCAATCGGCTTCCACCGGTTCCACACAGATGAGTTTGGGCCGCATTTCGTGATAACGCCGCACGTAGTAGCGGGTGCCGGCCGCGGCCAGTCCGCCGACGCCGGCCGGCAGAATCACAAAATCCACACCCGGTGCACCGGGCGGATGAACGGAATCCTCCAATTCACAGAAAAGCGTGGTATAGCCGAGCAGGATGAATTCCGGAATCTCCCGATAACCCGGGTAAGCCGTGTCCGAAACCACCTGCCAGCCGTTTTTCTGAGAATCCGCGGCACATTTTTCCACACAATCGTCGAATGTGCCGTTCACTAAAATAACCGCCGCGCCTTCGCCTTCAATGGCTTGAATGCGCGCCCGGGCAGAATCCGCCGGCATGTAAATAACGGCTTTCTGACGGAGCATTTTGGCCGTCCAGGCCACAGCCCGCCCGTGATTGCCGTCGGTAGCCGCCGCAAATGTGAAGGTTCCCAATTTTTCAAAAACAGCCGGATTTTTGAAATGCGCCGCATTAAACGGCGTGGAAAACCGTTTTTCCCATTCTTGTTTTAAGAACCGGTAAATAGCGTAACTGGCACCCAGCGCTTTGAACGCCTTTATTCCGAACCGCTCCGATTCATCCTTGACAAAAATCCCGCCGAGCCCCAATATTTTTGCAAGATTCGGAAGGGACACCAGCGGGGTAGGCCGGTAACCCTTTAAGGAACGGTGAAATTCCGGCATATCGGACGCGTCCAAAAAAGCGTATTCCGGGCCCTCCCAGACGGGATTGGATTTTAAATAAGGATTAAAGCTGAATTTGCACATCGTTCAAATGGTTTCACCGTCGCGTTAGTTTTATTAATTCATCGTGAAAATGCAACCTTTTTTCTACTAAAAGGTGCTGCTATTCGTTAAATCCAAAACTCACCCCCTAATTGGTAGCAAAACCAACGTTGGCGGCCAGGACTTCCCCCTCTCCCGCCCGGGCGGGAGAGGGGGACTGAGGGGGTGAGTTTGAAGAACAACAATAGGCCAATTAGCCTGAAAGAAATTGAAAAGTATACAATAATCGAAAGAACAGATATTTATAAAGCAAAGTATTTTATATTTTGATATTCATTCAATTAGAACCTTGCAAACAAATTATGTTATTGAAATTCTTAATTTATTCATTCGCGAAAACGAAAATATGATTTTATTCCATTCAAATCGCTTTCAAAAAATGAACGAATGGATCAAAATGTATGCATTTTTAGGATGCACCAATTTTATTTATAACCCGGCGCCCTTGCGGCAACATCCATTAAATATGAATTTTTCAATACCGACAGCAGCACACTCATTCCGGCTGCCTGAAAGAGATTCAGCTCCTGTAAATTTCCGGAATTAGTTTCAAGGTGTAAAATCGAGAAATTGGTTTTGTTTAATTCCACCCGAATAGAATCCTTTTTATAAAGAAACCCGGTTTTAAGGAGCGTCAGGGTTTCAATTTCCCCATTTCGTTTAAATTGAATAAAGGGATTTCCGGCTTTTTTACCCAGCCGATAGACATTGTCTTCCTGCAGGAAACCGGTTTCCGTGAGACAAAACCGGGGTTTGTTCTTGTAAGGCGCCCCGCGGGTGGGACAAAATGTGGTGCAGTTGCCGCATTCATTACAAAAATCAACAATATTCAGCACCTGATATTTTTGATCCGCACGAAATGTTTTGTCCGGTACTATTTTAGGTTTGCGATTTTTATAAATCACTTTTGAAAGCCGGTATTCAACAGGCGTAATCGTGACCGAAAGATTGGCCCGGTTCGGGCAGACTCCGACGCACACGTTACAGATGTCGTCGCAATACAGGCAGCGATCGGCCTCCGCGCGGGCCTCAGCCTCGCCGAGCGTTCGGGTCACCACTGCAAAACTGTGCCGCTGATTTTTAGGAATTTCAGGCATTTCCGCCCCAAAAATTCGGCGGGCCGATTTTTTCTGAAAATCAGACAGTGAAAATCCTTTATCGATTTTTCTTTCCTCAAACTCAAAATTATCCGGGACGGCTTTCTTAGTGATTGTTTCCGCCGCTTGTTTGCCGTCGGCGATAGCTAAAATCAAACTGGAAGGGCCGCGCATGGCATCCCCGCCAATGTAAACACCCGGAATTCGGGTCTCGTGCGTCACGGCATCCGCCTGCAAGTCTTCCGAAGTCAAAAAATCCGGAACCACATTTTGCCCGATCGCCGGAATGAGGGTGTCAAATTCCAGCCGGAAATCGGAGCCTTGAATGGGAACCGGCGCCGGCCGGCCGGAAGCATCCCTTTTGCCCGGCTTCATTTTAACGCACCGGAGCAGCAATCGTTCGCCCTTCTTTTGAATCTCAATCGGTGCTGTTAATTCCAATAATCGAATGCCTTCATAAAGCGCTTCCTTAACTTCGTCGGAATCCGCCGGCATATCTTCACGCCGTCGCCTGTAAATCACCAACACTTCTCCATCCTCGGCCATCAGCCGCCAGGCCGTACGGGCGGCATCCACGGCCGTATTGCCGCCGCCGATCACAGCCACGCGTTTGCCGGGAGCCATTGCTTTCTTTTGGCGGACATCCGATAAAAACGAGAGGGCATCGATCACACCCGCGAAATCCTCCCCCGGAATACCGAGCTTTTTTCCCTGCTGGGCGCCGATGGCCAGATAAATAAAATTGTTTTCTGCACGCAATTTTTTAAACAAGGTTTTATCGACGGAGGTTTCATAATGCAGGCTTACGCCAAGATTTTCGATGCGGGCAATATCCCGGTCGAGCGCCTGATCCGGCAGGCGAAACGCCGGGATGGCATCCGAAAGCATGCCGCCGGGCCGCTTTTTGGCCTCGTAGACGGCCACGTCGAATCCCTGCAGTCGCAAAAAATAGGCACAGGACAATCCAGAAGGGCCGGCACCGATCACGGCCGTTTTGATTCCGTTTGACGGCTTCGGCACCAATTCCGGCTCTGCTTCCGGATGCCCGGCCGCAAAGCGCTTGATTTCCCGAATCAGCAGCGGCGTGTCATAATTCAGCCGTGTGCATTTTGTCTGGCAAAGATGATCACAGGCCATTCCCGTAACCGATGGAAACGGGTTTGTTTTTAGAATCACTTCAAATGCGTTTCGATAATCCCCTTTGGCGGTGAAATACATGTACTCCGGGACCTTCTGATGCACGGCACAGGTCTCTTCGCAGGGGGCATGGATGCAGTCAAAAAGCGTTAATTCAAGCGGCGTCTTAACCGATTTACGGGGATAAAAATCCTTTTTGTACGGCTTGTCTTCAACCACGCGGCCGGCATAACGGCGTAAATTTTCAAGCGCCGCTTTCCGAACGGACGATTGCCGAAACCCATTTTTTGCCCGAATAAATTCAGCCATCGAATGGGCGTTAACGATCCGCATTTCGGCTGCCAGATTTTCAAGATATTGCGGCAGCCGGGTGTAGCCTCCCGGCTTCAGAAGGTCTGTGCAAACCGTCACGGGACGCAGCCCTCCGGCAATGAGATCCGAAAGATTAAAAGCGTCGGCGCCGCCCGAAAACGAAATATCCAGCGCCCCCCCAAACTCTTCCTGAAGGGTTTTGGCCAAATGAACGGCAAGGGGATGCAAAGCTCTTCCGCTCATGTAAACCGTCTGCTCGCCTTTGGGCAGCACGCCCTGACGATTTAAACTGATTAGTGTGTTGGTGAGTTTAATCCCAAAATGAACGCCGTTTTTGCCGGCGGTCTCCTGAAGCGAACGACAGATCTCAACGGCATCCGGATAGTTCAAATCGTGTTTAAAGGCTTCATCGGGCACGGCGATTTTGAATCCCAGTTTTTGATTCAGAAGCGTGTGCACTTTTTCCGGCCCGAGCAGCGTGGGGTTCAACTTGACGGCGGTATGGAGCTTCCGCTCTTTCAGCAGGTAGCGGCCCATCTGTTCGATCTCATCCGGCGGGCAGCCGTGCATGGTGGAAAGGGTCACATTGTTTGAAATCCGGACGGGAATTGGAATTTCGTGAATCTGCGGATAAACGGCTTCGAGCGTCTCCAACTGTTCTTCCAATTTTTCACGGCTGTTCTGCATGGCATCCAAAAAGGCCTGCATGTTGGGTTTTAAGAGGCCTGCTAAGTCATATCCCACACTCATATTAAAAATAAATCCCGGCACGCCGGCTTTTCCCCAGCCGAATTTATGTTTCAGAATATGAATGAGAATCCAGGCCTTCAAATATTCATCGAAGGATTGTGTCAGCCGCAGTTCCTGGGACCATTCACAGTTGTAGGCTTCGTCTTCGGCATCGATACAGGGTTTGGCGATTTCCAGCCGATCGAGGGTCTGGACGGTTTTCAGTTCGATGTACCGGGCGCCCAAAAGCCAGGCGGTCACAATATTTTGCGCCATCTGTGTGTGCGGACCGGCCGCCGCCCCGATGGGTGTCTCCAGCAATTGCCCGTACCGTTCCATTCGAAACGGATCGTTTTCCGAAGGAATAAAAAAAAGCGCTTTCGTAACCCCAAATATCTGCCCTGTTTTCTCTTCCTCCAGAATCCAGGAGAGGAGTTTCTTTAGTGAGAGCGGATTGAGTTTATCGGACATGTTTTGGACTTATTTTATTCACCGGCCTCCCATGGTTAAGGCCATCACGGCTTTGGCGGTGTGCAGGCGATTTTCGGCTTCGTCGTAAACAATCGAAATGGTCTCATCGTCCATCACATCGTCCGTCACTTCCCGGTTGCGGTCCGCCGGAAGGGCGTGCATGAGCTTCACATGTTTATCCGTCAATTTTACGCGCCTCCGGTCGAAAATCCAGGGCTTGTGTTTCTCTAAATTTACCGCCATCTCCTGTTTGCAGGCCGCTTCATTTTGCAGATAGTCTTCCGCGCCGTATGCGCCGAAGCCGCCCCAATTTTTGGGAATCACAATCTGTGCGCCCTCGAGGGCGGCGTCCATGTCACGGGTGAGTGTCAGGCTTCCGCCGCCCGCCCCGGCATTCTCTTTCGCTTTTTCCACAATTGCCGGGTTCAGCGGAAATTCTTTCGGATGCGCGACCGTGACATCGATTCCGAATCGCGGGAACAGCAAAATCTGTGTCTGCGGCACCGACAGAGGCTTGCTGTGCGATTTCGCATACGCCCAGGAAATCGTGACTTTCAAACCGCGGAGGTCCCTTCCGAAATATTCAAAAAGCGTCATCAAATCGGCCAGCCCCTGAAACGGATGATACACATCGTCCTGCAGCGACATCACCGGCACCGTCGCGTATCGGGCCATTTCGTTGAGATAGTTATTTCCAATCCCGTAAAAACAGTTGCGGGGCGCAATGCCGTGCCCCATTCGCGATAAAATAACGGCGGTGTCTTTGGCCGATTCTCCGTGCGAAAGCTGCATTTTATCCGGCGTTAAATCGTGAGCGTGCCCGCCGAGCTGTGTCATTCCGGCTTCCATCGAATTCCGGGTGCGGGTGCTTTGCTCAAAAAAGATCATAAACAGCGTCTTGTCCTGCAGCAGCCGGTGCGGTTCGCCCAGTGCAAAACGCTTTTTTAAATCGAAGGCAACTTCAAAAACGGTCTCCAATTCCGGTTTTGACCAGTCTTCCGTGGTCAAAAGATGTTTGTTTCGGAAGCGGGTATTCATGGCTGGTCCCTTCAGATTTTTAGTCTAATTCGTTTCAATCAATGCTAATGTTATAAGCAAACTGCGCATAAAATGCCGACGCTTTCACCAGATCGTCAACCGGCACTCTTTCATTCGGAGTGTGTGCCAGCACTTCATTTCCGGGTCCAAACCCGATCATCGGCACGCCGTAAAGCCCGTTAAGGGTCACGCCATTCGTGGAAAATGTCCATTTGCCGATTTTGGGATCTTTTCCGAAGAGGCTTCGGAAAGCGGATACGCCCGTTTGAACCACCGGGTGGTTTTCCGGCATTTTCCAGGTCGGAAAATATTTTTCCATGCCGTAAGTTAAGCCGGTGTAGGATTTTTCTTTGTATTGAAGCACTTCCACGGTCGCCTCCATGCCGCGAACAATCCGTTCGATTTCCGCCACGGCCGATTCTTTTGTCTCACCCCAGGTGAGTCTGCGATCCAGATGAATGCGCGCATAATCAGCCACCGCACACAGGGAAGGACTTCCGGATACAAACGCCGTGACCGCTACGCTTCCTTTTCCCAGAAATTCATCGGCTTTCAGCCGCTCGTTGAGTTTTTCAATCGCAAGGCAGGCTTGTGAGGCCATATAAATTGCGTTCTCCCCGCGCTCCGGGGCGGCTGCGTGTGCTGAAAACCCTTTAAACGTCACTTCGATTTCCATTCGTCCCCGGTGTCCCCGGTAGAGGTTCAGATTGGTCGGTTCCGTGCTAATGGCTGCATCCGGCCGGATTTTGTCCTCTTCGATTATGTATTTCCAGCACAAGCCGTCGCAGTCTTCCTCCATGACGCTCCCAACAAAATAGACCGACATGTCCCGGTCAAAACCCAGCTCTTTCAAAATCCTGCCTGTTGTTACAAACGCCGCGGCGCCTCCCTCCTGATCGACGGCACCCAAACCCTGCACAAAACCGTCCTTAATCTCTCCGGAAAACGGATCAAATTCCCAATTTTCGGGATTGCCGACATCCACCGTATCCAGATGCGCGTCGATTGCCAGAATTTTTTTACCGCTGCCCACGCGCCCGATCACATTCCCGAACGGATCAACACGGACTTCATCGAAACCGGCTTCTTCCATCTGCCGTTTTAATTCCTTCACAACCCCTTCTTCCTGCCGGCTTAAAGAAGAGATTTTGACCAATTTGGAGAGGTTCTCCGCCGTGTAGCCGCGGTATTTTTCGGCCAGATTGAGTATCTTTTTGGAAAGCGCCATGCCTCAATTTCCTTTCAATATTAAATGCTCTATCGCTGCGAGTTTTTCTGAACGCATTTTTTGAAAAAAACACGCAGCGGCCGATGTTAAAATAACAATTTAGAGTATTTAATGCAACTGAAAAAAAGCCGTGCAGCGGCATTCCAGATATTTTGTGTTTCCGAAAAACCGGCCGTTCCGGTTAAGAAATTAATTCCAACTGCTTCAAAAGCCGGGCCAACTTTTCTTTGGCTGCAGGGCTCATTTTTACCAGGGGCAGGCGGAAATTGTCTTCAATGTGCCCCATAAGGGAAAGGGCTGTTTTAACCGGGATGGGATTGCTTTCCAGAAAGTTCATCTCCATTAAGGGGAGAAGATGGTAATGAATGTGTCTGGCGGTTTTCCAGTCATTCTTAAAAGCGCTGTGAACCATCTTGTGGAGAAGCCGGGGGGTTTCATTGGCGACCACGGAGACCACACCGTCGGCCCCAAGGGCGAGAAGGGGGAGCGTGATGGAATCATCGCCGGAGAGTACCACGAAATCCTTCGGACGATTTCTCAAGATGGCCATGATCTGGGAAAGGTTGCCGCTGGCTTCCTTGATCCCCACAATATTTTCGGTATCGGCGAGTTTAAGGGTGGTGTCCGCCGAAATGTTTGTTCCCGTTCTTCCCGGGACGTTGTAAATAATCACCGGCAGACGGGTCGCCTGTGCGATGGCTCTGAAATGTTGATAAAACCCTTCCTGAGTCGGTTTGTTGTAGTAAGGTCCCACAGACAGGATCCCGTCTGCGCCGGCCTGTTCGGCGTGCTGAGTCAGCGAAATGGCTTCCCGCGTGGCGTTGCTGCCGGTGCCGCAGAGAACGGGAATGCGTCCCCCGGCCTGCTGAATGACCAGATCCATGACATGGTCATGTTCATCATGCGTGAGGGTGGCGCTTTCGCCTGTTGTGCCGCAGGCCAGAATCACATCGGTGCCCTGGTCAATGTGCCAATCCACAAGATGGCGCAGTTTGGGTTCGTCGATGCGGCCCGCCTCGTCAAAGGGTGTTACCAATGCCACTGTGGTGCCTCGAAATTGTGTGCCGTTCATGATTAAATCCTTTCTTTTTGATTTGGTTAAACCTTTATAATATTAGCTCGTTTAGATCGCCAGAATATCCTGCATGAAATCGTCCATGGTGAAAATACCGTTTCTGTCCGCAAGCCATTCCGCCGCCCGCAAGGCGCCGTAAGCAAATCCTTCACGCCCGGTCGACTGGTGCCGGATGGTCAGCAGATCGAAAGGTGAATTAAATCCGGCTTCATGGGTCCCCGGCAGGGAACCGACCCGCGTGGAGGTCACGTGGAGGGCCTCCGGTGCGATACGCCCATGCGAGGTTTCAAATAAAGGGTGTTCTTTTGGACTCAAATTGGACAGCAAAATTCCGGCAAGCATTTTAGCCGTTCCGCTTGGGCTGTCCGCCTTCGCGGCATGATGCCATTCGTGAATGTAGGCATCGTAGTTTCCGATTGAGTTTATCATCCGGGAAAGGATTCCGGATGCCTTCAGGAACACATAGACACCAAACGAAAAGTTCGGACTGTAAAGCACCGTCAGCCCGTCGATTTTTGTCATTTCTCCCAACTGATGGGTCCAGCCGGTGGTGCCCTCGACAACCGGGATTCCAAGCCGTGCCGCCGCGTTCAGATTGTCCGGAACGGCCTCTGCCGTTGAGAAATCAATTAAAACTTCCGCCCCATTCAGGCGGGAATCAGGGGTGAGCGGGGTCTCTTTTTCAAAAATCACGGCGATGGTATGGCCGCGTTCCACCGCTAATTTTTCAATCGTCCGGCCCATTCTTCCGTTTCCAAGGAGTCCAATCTTCATTGTGTGTACCCTTTCGATTCGTTATAAAAAAAACTTCTGCCGCAAAGCCGCACAAAAGAGGCACAAAAAGCGCAAAAGATTTCATTCTAAATAAATAAAGAGGAAAATCTTTTGTGAAGAGGGTGAACCCGTGACGGAGAAATTATCTTGAAGGCGCTAAAAAACGGCTAAAAAATAAAAAAGGTTGATCAAACCGAAGAACCTTGATTTAATCAACCTACCAGGATGTTGGTGTTTTTATTCAGTAGGGTGTTTAAATAGCGCTCCACGGATTTATCTCTCCGTGACAGTCCAGCGGTTATTCACACACTGACCCAACAGTTTGTTAAGCGGGACAAAACTGTTTCGGCCCGTTACCCTTTTGCCGTTTCCTTTTCAGGTCGCTTTCCCTCGAAAACGGTGACTCATGCAACAGGCGCCTCTATTTGATAAACTAAATTAGTTACAAATCTATAAAATAAAATACCGGATTGCAAGATTATTTTTTAAAAATTTGTATTCACTTTAAAAAATGATTATATTTAAAATCGTTGAAATTTTAAAATGGTTTACACAATGAAGATAAAATCTGTTGCACGCGGCAGCATCGGGGATGAAATCGGTTTGCGGCCGGGGGACAATCTTTTGGAAATCAACGGGCACCCCATTCGTGATGTGATTGACTATCGATTCTACGAGAATGATGAATTTTTGCAGTTGCTTGTGCAGCGGGACGGCGAAATCATCACGTATGCCGTTGAAAAAGATCCTTACGATTCGACCGGCCTGGAATTTTCCGAACTGAAATTCAAAGCGTGCGGCAACAAGTGTGTGTTTTGTTTCACCGATCAGAATCCAAAAGGCATGCGCAAGTCCTTGTATTTTAAAGACGAAGATTACCGGCTGTCTTTTCTGTACGGGAATTATACCACGCTGACCAACGTCAAACAATCCGATCTGGATCGAATCGTTGAGCAGCGTCTCTCCCCGTTTTACGTTTCCGTTCACGCGACGGATTGGGAGATTCGAAAATTTCTGTTGGGCATTAAGCGAAATGATTTTTTATTGGACAAACTTCAATTTCTGACGGAACACGGCATCGAGATTCACGCGCAAATTGTATTGTGTCCTGGAATTAATGACGGTGAAATATTCGGGAGAACCATTGCGGATTTAAAGCGGTTTTATCCGGGAATCCGTTCAACCGCGGTTGTTCCGCTCGGTTTAACGGCGCACCGGCAGGGGTTAACGCCTCTCACGCCCGTGACGGGGGCATACGCACGGCCGCTTGTCTTTAACATTTATGAACTTCAGCAGCAATTTCTTGAAGAATTGGGCACGCGATTTTTATTTGTGTCCGATGAATTTTTGGTCCGTGCGGGAGTGCCTATTCCGGAAGCCGGGGCTTATGAAGATTATCCGCAATTGGAGGACGGCGTGGGCGTTTTGAGATCGATGATCGAGAATGTGCGGGCACTTGCCCGGAAACTCCCGAAATCCCTCCGAAAAGCCCGACAGGTCACAATCGTCTCGGGAGAGCTGGCGCATCCTTTTGTCGAGGAAGAGGTTGTCAAGAGGCTTAACCGGATTCAGCACCTGACTGCTGAACTCCTGCCCGTCAAAAACAAGTTTTACGGTGAAACCGTGACGGTAATGGGTTTGTTAACCGGCCGGGACATTTTTACCGCCCTTCAAAAACAGGGCGGCGGCGGGGAAATCTTATTGTCCGAAAAATTGTTAAATCACGACGGTGTTTTTCTGGATGATTGGAAACCGAAAATGATCGAAAAGCGTTTAAATCGTAAAATTTATTTTGTAGATGATTATTTCAGAAATTTACCGGAAATTTTAAGAAAATTGGATTCATGAAACAATTACCGGTTGTAGCCATTGTCGGACGCCCCAATGTGGGAAAATCAACCCTGTTCAATCGGGCTCTGCGGAAACGGGAGGCGATTGTCCACGATATGCCGGGTGTGACGCGCGACCGCAAATATTCGGAGGCGGAATGGACGGGACACGCATTCACACTGGTGGACACCGGCGGCTTTTTGCCTCAAAGCGAAGATGTCATGACCAGCGCCGTTGCGCATCAGGTGGAAAAGGCCATCGAAGAAGCGGACGTTTTGGTTCTTGTTGTGGACGGCAAGGAAGGCCTCTATCCGATCGATGAAGAAATTGCCGTCATACTTCAGCGAACCAGCAAACCGGTGCTTCTGGTGGCGAACAAAGTGGACAACGCCAGGCGGCTGGAGAACATCTACGAATTTTACAAATTAAATCTGGGTGATCCCATACCGGTATCGGCAATTTCGGGCAGGGGTTCGGGTGATCTTCTGGATAAAATTGTTTCTGTGCTGCCCAGGCAAGCACAATTGGAGGAGATGGATGCCATTCGCCTGGCAATTATGGGCAAACCGAATGTGGGGAAATCTTCTTTTGTAAACGCCATTTTAGGGGAGGAGAAGGTGATTGTCACGGAGATCCCCGGCACCACACGAGACGCGGTGGATCTGCACTTCATGTATTTCAATCGGGATTTTATTATCGTCGACACGGCCGGATTGCGCAAGCGAACGAAGCTGGATGAAGGTGTGGAATATTATTCCGTCATTCGTGCGATGGACACCATTGAAAAAAGCGATGTGTCGCTGGTTTTTATCTCTGCTGTGGACGGGCTCACGCATCAGGATACGGCTATCCTCGGCGAGGTGATTAAAAAACGCAAGGGGGTGGTTCTGGTGGTGAACAAGTGGGATCTCCTTGAAAAAAATGAAAAAACAATTCTTCGATTTGAAGAAGAAATTCGAAAAAGACTCAAAAATTTGTCCTATATTCCGATTGTATTTATATCGGCACTCACAAAAAAGCGCGTGTTTCAGGCGGTCGATGTGGCAAAATCGGTGTATGAAGAGCGGCGGAAACGGGTGGACACCCCGGAATTAAATGATGTTCTGGGACCGATTCTTCGGGACACCCCGCCTTTCGTGAGTGACGGGAAACTGCTTAAGATTCACTATGTTACACAGGTAAAAACAGAGCCGCCGCTTTTTGTCTTTTTTACCAATCGCCCGCAGAGAATTCGTGAAAATTACAAGCGATTTCTGGAGTCCAAAATCAGAGCAAACTTCGGGTTTATGGGAGTGCCCATTTCCTTAATATTTCGACAAAAATAGGTTGGTTTATGCGTCGTTTTGGGATAATTTTTATGGTGATTCTATTCGGGCTTGGCTTTCAACAGGTTCAGGGAAAAAGCCTGCGGATGCGGTTGTTTCAGGATTTTAAAGACGCAAAAATCAGCTACGCGCAAAAATTGGCCTATCAGGGTTATTGGGTGTTTGCACCGGAAAAATTGCCGGAACGGTACAGAGGTTTTTCCCGGGTACCGGCAAAATGTGCCACATCGATTGTTCAGGAGCTGCGGGAAAATCTCCATAAACTCAGTGAAACCGACCGGGCCTTCTTTCGGTTCATTTTTTTGCGGCCGAGCCCGGGAATGCTGCCCGATTCGTACGACTCACCGAAAGGTTACTTCAAGATTCATTACACCACTTCCGGAATAAATTCTGTTCCGGCAGATGATTTTAACGGTAATTCCATTCCGGACTGGATTGAAGAAACGGGTAAAATTTTCGACCACTGTTATGAATTCGAGATTGACACCCTGGGCTATGAAAAACCTCCGGTGGACAATCCGAACGATCCGCAAATCGATGTGTACATGTATAATTTGAATGCCTACGGTTTTACCACACCCGATTCGCAGTTTGTGGACGGGGATCGTCAGGTGGCGAGCTATATTGAAATAGACAATAATTTCAAAGGCAGCGGATTTGCCACGCACGGTCTGGACGCACTGAAAGTGACGGCTGCCCATGAAATGTTCCATGTCATTCAATTGGGTTACATTCTGCGGAGCACCGATTTTTATTTTTATGAGATGTCATCCGTCTGGATGGAAGACCAGGTTTATAATACCATCAATGACTATTACGCGAATCTCCCCGATTTTTTTAATTATCCGGATTTGCCGCTGACGACTTATAACGGGGCGTATGAATATGGGGCGGCCGTCTGGCTGCGTTTTTTGTCCCTGCGTCACGGCAGGTCAATTGTGCGGCAGATCTGGCAAAATATGCCCGATTACAACAGTCTGAATGCGATGCAGCGCGTTTTTGTGCAGGAAGGGAGCGACTTTTCCACTGAATTTGCCACCTTCGGCATCTGGAATTATTTTACAGGACAACGCGCGGACACCACGAAATATTACAAAGAAGGGGACCATTTCCCTGAGATTTACGTGTCTCAGGTGGTGCCGTTTGAATTGGATACCGCGATATCCGGGTCGGCGACGTTCCTGACTTCTCACTATTCTAAATTGATTCCCCAGGAGCCGCAGTATTACCACCTGATTCAATCGTACGATACGCCGGCCAACTGGATGTGTGAAGCCATTGTGGCGAAGGATAATGCTTACGGTACGTACGTGTTTCACCCGGACAATGGAGGAGCGATCGGCTACATGCCGGCACTCTCGGAGATTATTACAATCATCTCAAACACGCAGACCCCTGAAAAATATGATTATACTTCCGGTTTTCAGAAAAAACGAAATTACACGCTTAAAATTGTTCAGGGCAAAGGCTATTTTGTTTATAAAAATTCGTTTAAAAAAATCTTCCCCAATCCTTTCATCGTCGGCGGGGACGCCATTCTATCGCTTGAATTTACCGTTGAAAAAAAATCGTTTGCCAATTTTTTGGTGTTGAATGAAAACGGGCGTCCGGTTTATTCCGTGCCGTTAGGACGCGTGGCAAAAGGCTTCCACTCCCGGAAAGTCATCTGGAACGGAAAAGCCGATAATGGAAATCCGGTGCCGTCAGGGATTTATCTGGCGGCTATTTCGGGGGATGGCCTGTTCATCATGACGAAATTGGCCGTCGTGCGATAGCCGTTTTTTTTTGCTCCCACGAATGGACACGAATAGTCACGAAAAAAAACAAGGGTGTCAGGCACTTGGCTATAAACATTATGTCCCTACGGGACTTTCAAAAAAATTGAATTTTGAAGTTTCTTCCATAAAATCAGATTCGTTGCTTTTACAAACCTCTGCCACGATAGAACCGCTTCATTGAACAGAGATAGTCTTTAATGATACATCCATCATCCAAGTCCCGTTAGGGACAAAATGTTTATAGAAAAATTTCTCTGTCCATTTTGAGTGCCGTTAGGTATGAAATGTAAAATTTGTCTATACTGGTGCCTGAAAAGAATAATAGTATTAATAACCATTGGAAATACGAAACAGCCATTTGTAAATACTATATTTATAAACTACTGAATAGTCATTAGCGTGACACCGGTTACATACGGCGGACGAAATGTAATTCTTTCCAATATAAAGAGTTGAACCCTTACGTTGACGGTTACGGATATTGACGGTTTTGCGCCAACCCCATGCCTGAAGCGTGACGCGTTTTTAATAAAAAATCCGGCCGCAGGACGTTTCAATGCCAGCGCGGCTTAGCCAAAACTACATCTCCGTCTTTGTGCCTCTCCCCCAAAGGAAAACACTGCCTGTTAATGGGTAATAATTTCCTCTTTTTGGATTTCATCGACAGCCTCAAATTTTCCTAATCTTCCGATATTCCTTAAAAAACAAACAGATAGTCTTTGTCCGCGGCACGTTATTTTTTTGGCACAGGGGTTGCTCTAAACCTGATCTGAAAATAAAAACACAAAGGACAGGAGTGCCGTCGATGGTGTTAAAAGGTTTGTTTTCCCGCTTCAATGTGCCCGTTTTAAAAAGGGCGCTGGATGCCGCTTCATTGCGTCAGACCACAATTGCCAGTAATCTGGCCAATATTGAAACACCCCATTACAGGCGCAAAAAAGTTGTGTTCGAATCGGCGATGCGAAAGGCTCTGAATTCTGAAGCCCTTTCGGGCTTTGTAACCAATCCCCGGCACATTCGAATCGGGGGGGAGGGTGTCAACAACGTTCAGCCAAAAGTGATTGAAGACAAAAGCCGGAATAATGTTAGCGGCGTCAACAATGTCGACGTGGATCAGGAGATGGCGGGCCTGGCCAAAAATCAATTATATTACGCCTTTTCGGCGAAATTAATCGCGATTCAATTCAATCGAATCAAGGAGGCAATCAATGAAAGAGCCCGATAGAGGGGACACATTATGAAGATTGCGCCGCTGTTTGCATCCATTGACATCAGCGCTTCGGGAATGTCTGCACAACGAAAACGGCTGACCGCCATTGCCAGCAACATCGCCAATGTGGAGACCACACGTACGGAAAACGGCCAGCCTTATCGCCGGAAAATTGTGGTGACGAAGGAAACCAAAGAAGGGCTGCCGTTCGGTAAAATGCTGGCAGAAGAAGACGACCGGCTCGTGGTGACGAATCCGGGGCACATCAGAACCGTGCTCGATCCGGTGAATGGGTCTGATCCGGCATCCGGTGTTCGATCGGAAGAGACCGTGCAGAAAAATAATCCGTACCGGCTTGTCTATGACCCGGACCATCCGGATGCGAATGCAAACGGGTACGTCCGCTACCCGAACATCAATATTGTGGTGGAGATGGTGGACATGATCACGGCTTCCCGTGAGTACGAAGCGAACGCCATGGCCATTGAATCGGCCAAAACCATGGCGAAAAAGGCACTTGAAATTTAGGGAGATGAACACCGATGAAATTAAACTCCATTTCAAATCATCCGCTGTACCAAAAGCCCAAAGTTAACCCGACACAAAAAGTTGTTCCGAAGGAACTTCAGGGAACAAACTTTCGGAGGGCTTACAAAGAAGCCGCCGCAGGATCGAATCCTAAAATTGAAGAAGCCAATTTCAGTCCACAGGCGGAAAAAATTCTTTCACTTCACGAGAAAGTTGAAATCCGGACTAAATTCGGCGCAGAAAATGGACAAGATGCCGGCTATTCCCGAAGAGGGAAATTGAATATGAAAAATGCTTCTCTGGGCCGGAAGATTGATTTAAAGAGATGAGGGAAAAATGCTTCAGAAAATTCAGACCATTTCCAGTGGAAACCTGTTTGACGAAAACATTCAGAAAAAGAAAATAGCTTCGCAGGGCGGAGAAAATTTTAACGCCACACTCAAAGGCTTCATTAATGAAGTGAATGATTTACAGAAAGACGCCGGTGAATCGATTAATAAACTCGCGGCGGGTGAGATTAATGACGTGCATGATGTGATGGTGGCTGTGGAAAAGGCTTCGACCAGTTTCGATTTGATGATGCAGATCCGGAACAAGATTCTGGAAGCCTATCGGGAAGTGATGCGGACGCAAGTGTGACAGGGAGTTTCATAAAAAATGTTTGAACAACTGAAGACGGTCTACCTGCAATTCAGAGAGACATTTTTAAGATTCGATAAAAGGAAGCGATTCATTGTCGCCGGTACGGCATTCGGTACACTGTTTCTTCTGATCGGTGTTATTTTGATTTCTTCCAAAAAGGATTACCGGGTGCTCTACTCACAATTGAATCCGCAGGAAGCGGGCACAATTGTGGAGAAGCTGAAAACGGACAAAATTTCTTACAAATTGATGGCCGGCGGGACCACCATTCTGGTACCCGGCAAAAAGGTGTACGGAGAGCGGATAGCGCTTGCCAATCAGGGGCTGCCCTCACAGGGGGGTGTTGGTTATGAGATTTTTGACAAGAACAATATCGGCGCCACCGATTTTGTGCAGCGTGTCAATTACCAGCGCGCCCTGGAGGGAGAACTGGCCCGCACAATTTCTTCTTTACATGAAGTGAAACGGGCCCGCGTGCATCTTGTGCTTCCCAATGAAAGTCTGTTTGTCAAAGATCAAAAGCCTACCACCGCTTCCATTACCCTTCAACTCAATCCGTTTAACAAACTGAGCGGTCAGCAGGTTCGGGGAATAGCCAATCTTGTCTCCTCCAGTGTGGAAGGACTGCATCCGAAAAATATCACCATTATCGATTCGTACGGAAATATTTTATCGAAAATGCTCGAAAATGATGATTCGATGGGTTTAACGGCTTCACAGATTACGATTCAAAAAAAAGTTGAAGATTACTACACAAAGAAGGTTCAATCCCTGATGGAAACGGCCGTGGGGCAGGGGAATGCCATTGTGAGGGTGACGGCCGATCTGGATTTTAATAAAGTCCAAAAAACATTTGAAAAGTACAACCCGGACACGACGGTTCTCAGAAGTGAGGAGACCAATTACCAGCTTACGGCGGGAGACACCGCGAACGGCAGCGGCGGCAAGGTCGAGAATCATATTCGTAATTATGAGATCAACAAGACGGTTCAGAACGTGGTTCAGGCGGTCGGGAACATTCGCCGGCTCAGCGTGGCGGTCATGGTCGACGGCAGCTACAAAACAATAAAGGGCAAAAATGGAAAGCCCATTCGACAATATGTGCCGAGATCGGCGGAGGAGATGCGGAAACTCTCCGGCGTTGTGAAAAGCGCCATCGGTTTCGACGCAAAGCGTCACGATAATATCAATGTGGTCAATGTGGCGTTCGACCGAAGTCTCATGGAAAATGAGCAGGCGGCTTTTGCCGCCGCCGGGAAACATGCTTTTTGGGCCGATATTATTCGGAAGGCGCTCTACGGATTGTCCATTTTGATCGGACTTTTCGGATTGATGAAAATCATCCGCAGCTTCAAGATGGAAATTCGTCCGTTGAAAGATGCGGAACTTCCATTCGGCGATGCAGAAATTGCCCATGAAATTCCGATTGAAACCCAGAAAAAGATCCAGATTCAACAGAAAGTGGCTTCGCTGACGAATGAAAATCCGAACGGCGCAGCCAAATTATTGAAAGCTTGGTTGGTGGATGAAGCCGAGGAGAAAAATGTCTAAATTGTCCTACGAAAAGCTGACGGGCCGTCAGAAAGCCGCTATTCTGTTAGTGGCAATCGGTGTGGATGCCGCGACAAAAATTTTCAAAAACCTGAAGCCGAATGACGTCGAAATGCTCACACAGGAAATTGCCAATATCAGAAGCATTCCGTCGTCCCTTATCCACAGTGTCATCGAAGATTTTTACCGAATGCTTCTGTCACAAGACTATATTTCGGATGCCGGCGAGGACTATGCCCGCGACGTGCTTGAGCGGGCCGTGGGAAAAAATCATGCAGAGGAAGTTCTGCGAAAAATGAAAAACATAAAAACGGTTGAGCAGAAGGGGTTCAAGCGTCTTGAAGAAATCCCGAAGGATAAGCTGCTTAACTTTTTGGAAAAGGAACATCCCCAAACGGTGGCGGTTGTTCTGGCTTACCTCAATCCGGCGAAGGCCTCCAGAATTTATGATGAATTCGACAAAGAATTTCAAGTGGAAGTCGCCTATCGATTGGCTCAATTGGATCAAATCTCACCGGAACTGATTCGCGAAATGGAAGATTTTATTGATTTAAATTTCAAGGGCGAAACGGTGGGTGAAATCGGTGAGATTGAGGGGGAAAAGGTGGTGGCCGATCTTTTAAATCAGTCGGGTAAAATTACGGAAAAGATGGTTCTTGAAGGGCTTGTGCGAATGGATCCTGAACTGGCCACCCAGATTAAGAACCTCATGTTTACGTTTGATGATCTGGTTCAGGTGGACAATCGCTCGATGCAGAAGATTCTGAAAGAGGTGGATTCGAAGGAATTGGGCCTTGCTCTAAAGGGCGCTTCGGAAGAGGTGAAAGAGAAAATCTTTGGAAATATGTCCGAACGGGCCGGGAAGATGCTGCAGGAAGAACTGGAATTTATGGGGCCTGTCCGTGTCAAGGACGTCGAAGAATCACAGCGGCGTATTCTGGCCATTGTGACCAATCTGGAGGAGAGCGGCGAGATCGTCATTCACCGGGCCGGAGGAGAAGAGGATGTCATTGTCTAAATCGTACTCCGGCCATATTCTAAAAAATACGAAGATCAAAACCGATCAATTTCCATTTGAATGTTTTGATCCCGAAGAAGAGGACATCCTAAATAATTTTCAACCGGGTGAAAATCTTTCCGCGCCCAAAGATAAGCCGGGTTCGGAGGGCTGGCGTGCGGATTTATTAAATGCCGGTGAAAGCGGTTTTCTGCCAAATGGCATTAACTTAAATGAATTTGTCCCCAAAGATGATGTCGGTCACAGGGAAAAAGAGGCTTATCAAAAGGGGTTTCACCAGGGGCGGGATGAAGGCATCCGAATGGGAAAGGAAGCTGTCCAGCCTTTTATGCAGACTCTGCAGGCGATACTGCGGGAATGGGAGGAGAAGCGGGAACAGCTCTTTAAAGAGAATGAAATCGTCATTGTCCAATTGGCTTTCGAGATTGCGAAAAAAGTTATCCACCAGGAGATTTCGAGCAATCCGGATTTGATGCTTTATGTCGTCCGGGAGGCGCTTAAACGGGTGAGCGGAAGCCGAAATTTAATCATCAAACTCAATCCGGAAGACGTGGCGGTTCTGGAGCGGGGCAAAAAATCAGATTTGCCGGAGTTAGAGCAATTTGAAAAGATACAATTGGTTCCGGAAAAAAATGTGGAGCGGGGCGGCTGCATTCTGGAATCTGATTCCGGAATCGTGGACGCTCAACTGGACGTTCAATTGAAAAAAATTGAAGAATCGCTGTTAGAGGAGAGCCATGAAGAATAGCACACCGAAACGGGACATTTTTTCTCATTACATGCGGCGGCTGCAGCAGGTTGATCCCATCATTCAGATCGGAAGAATTTACCAGATTGTTGGAATGGTTATGGAATCGGTGGGACCTGCGGTGTCTATGGGCGATTTGTGCACCATAAAGCCCCAAAACGGTCAGCACGAAGGCCGTGCAGAGGTGGTCGGGTTTCGTGAAAACAAAATTTTGCTCATGCCCTTAAATGAAATTTCAGGCTACAGCCCCGGTTCGCAGGTAATCGCCGCTAATGAAGATCTGAGTGTGGGGATCGGCGACAATCTCCTGGGCCGGATTTTAAACGGACTGGGGGAACCCATCGACAGTCTGGGGCCGATTTTCTTTGATGCAAAGCGCTCTCTTTACCAGACACCGCCCAATCCAATGAAGCGCCCCCCCATTCATAAGCCGATTGCGACGGGGGTGAAGGCGATCGATGGGTTGATTACGATCGGGCAGGGACAGCGCATGGGCATTTTCGCCGGCAGCGGTGTGGGGAAAAGCGTTCTTCTCGGGATGATTGCCCGAAACACTTCGGCCGACGTCAATGTGATTGCATTGGTCGGGGAACGCGGGCGGGAAGTGCGGGAATTTATTGAGCGCGACCTTGGCAAAGAAGGGCTGAAGCGCTCTGTTGTCGTGGCCGCGACGTCGGATGCATCCCCTTTAATTCGTATTAAGGGTGCCTTTACGGCGACCACTATCGCCGAGTATTTTTGCGAAAAGGGGCTGAATGTTCTGCTGATGATGGATTCCGTGACTCGCGTGGCCATGGCCCAGCGCGAAATTGGTCTTGCCGTCGGAGAACCACCGGCGACCAAGGGGTACACCCCATCCACATTTTCACTGCTGCCGAAGCTGCTGGAACGGGCGGGGAATTTTCCAAACGGCAGCATCACCGGATTGTACACCGTTCTTGTTGAAGGGGATGATTTGAACGATCCCATCGCCGATTCCGCGCGGTCTATTTTAGACGGACATATTGTTCTTTCTCGGGATCTGGCGAACCGAGGCCATTATCCGGCGATCGATCCGCTGCAGAGCATCAGCCGCGTGATGCCGGAGGTGGTGACACCGGAACATCTAAAAAGCGCCAGAAATTTTTTAAACGTGCTCTCCGTGTACCGTGAAGCGGAAGACCTGATTAATATCGGCGCTTACGTCAAAGGGAGTAATCCAAAGATCGACCGGGCCATCGGCATCATTGATGCATTGAACGGCTTCTTGCAGCAGGATGTGCCCGAGAGAAAGAAATTTGAGCAAATCGTGGAAGATTTGTTTTCCATTTTTTAGAGAATTCTGATTTAGAAAATGAAAAAATTTAAATTCAAATTAGAAAAATTGGAAAACAGCAAACAGCATTTTAAACGGCAGAAAGCGCTTAAACTGGCGGAAAAAATACGTTTACTTGAATCGGAAAAGCTGAAGCTCAAAAAACTCCAGGTGGTGGAAACAAATCTGCTGGTGGAAATGAAGTCGAAGAAAGTGTTTCATGCCGCCGAAATGTTAAACTATCGCGGATACTTGGATCAGGTTGGGCGGTCGGTAAAAGCACAGGAGAAACGATTGGCCAATGCGGTGAATGAAGTGGATCGTGCACGGGCTGCGTTAAAAAAAGTGTCCCGGGAAAAGAAAATTCTTGAGAAGCTTCACGAAAAGAAACACCGGGAGTATGTGGATGCTTTTAACCGGGAAGATCAGAAATTTATTGATGAATTGGCCACACAACGCAAGGCAAGGGTGAAATGGCAGCTTCAAACCGTATGAAAATCTCAGAAAAAGGCGCTTTAAAGGGAATTGCATTCGGATTGTTCGGTTTTGTTTTTTCCTTTTTGGTCATATTAATGATGACTTACGTGGCTCTCTACGGGCCGGAGGTGCCGGTGGAAATTCGCTGGCGTTCGGATGTGGCGACAGGGGAAAAACTGCGTTTGCAGAAAGCCATCCGCGAAAAGAAAATGGTACAGGATTCGGCAAAAGTTCTTCAGCAGCAGATTAAAGCGTCCCGAAAAAGTGTGGCGAATTTGCAGAAGAAGATGGAAAATATTCAAACGAATTACAAGAAATTGGCCGGCAGGAAATCATCATTGGAGGCAAGAGTGGCGGTGCTGCAGGCGAAGACGGATAGTCTAAACAATGCCTTAACGGCTGAGCAAATCAAGCGTGTGCAGCGCGTGGCAAAAATGTTGAAAAAGATGAGCGGGCAGAAGGTGAGCCAATATTTGCTAAGCCTTGACAATAAGACCGTCCTGACGCTGCTGCAAATTAGCCCTGAAAGACAGGCCGCCAAGATTTTAAGTGCGCTGACACCTTCACGTGCCGCCGAATTGACCAGAAGATATGTTTCACTTAATTAACCGGGAATTGACATGACCACAAAGCCGTTCAAGACATTGTTTGGTTTTAAACACGCAAAACCGGATGTAATTTTACAGAACAGGCCGGCGCCCGGCGGCGCAAAGAAGGGCAAACCGCAGTCCTTTTTTACAATACTGTTCGGGCGATTTCCGGGATTTTCAGCCGCGCTTAAGAATGAGGAGAAGGCTATTTCTCCGAAAGAATTTTTAGCTAAATTACAAATGGGGATTTTGCGCCCGGTTGTTCTTGAAGGAAATCACCGGCAGCCAACCGCATCCCAGTCCGGAAAATTGGTGTCGGGAAGGTCTTCCGAAAAAATGCAGGCCGGCTTGTTAGGGGCGGATCCCGCCTCCGCGAAAAAACAAATTGAGGCATTGGGAAAAATGCCCGGCACGATTCAATTGGTTAAAATTTCAGGGGTGGTTTATCTCGCCGTTCCGGTGACGGTCACCCCGGGAAAACCGCCGGCACAGAACGTTTTGGAAAAAAATAAAACCACACTAAAAATAGCTGTGCCTGCCGGGGCGAATACACAGACGATCGAAGTGTCGGCTTCCGCAGAAAATCCCTCAAATGGGGCAAAAGAGACGGGCGGAAAGACGGTTCAAAAACCCATTTCGGGAAAAGGAGAGGCTCAATCACAGGCCTGGGTTCTCGCGCCGGTCGATGAAGGGCGTCTCACGGCCCGGCAAAAATCGGCGCTTGCAGGAAAAATGAAACCGGGATTGAAATTAAACAACGGCACTCCTGAAATTCCGCCGGATTCTGGAAAAGGGCGTCTTGTGAAAGAGCCCGGAAAAGGAATGCCGCGGCCGGCTGCTGTCTCAGAAGGAAAATCAAGAGACGGGATCGTTTTAATCACCTTAGAGGATAATGCGAAAAAATCCGGCAAAAGTGCGGGTGAAATTTCCGCCGGAGAAAGCCCCGAAAACCGGTCCCGAGCCGCACTGCTTAAAATACGGGAGGTCGTCTTCCGGAATTCAAATGCGGGAAAATCACTGACTGAACATCTGACAAAGCTCATTGAAAAAGCAGAGGTTGTGAAAGTTTCTGTTCCGAATTCGGCGGACCCGGAAGAAAAGGGGGCAATTCAAAACGGTTCTTTCAGGCAGAAGGCGGGCTCAGATTTTCGGGCGGCCGAAAAAGGAAAGGTCTCTGCAGAGGCGGGGCGGCAGAGTCAGGCCGAAGTGAATTTTCAAAAAGCGGGGAAAGGGGGCACGGTACTGCGGCCGGGGGGCCCTCAGGCGGAAACCTCCGGTGCGGGAGCTGAGCGGGTGGTCCCCAAAACGGCAGACATTTCACAGACGGAGCAGAAGGCAGCCCCGGAGCTCCAGGCGTCTGGAAAAGGAAAGGTCTCTGCCGGAATCAAGAGGCAGAGTCAGGCCGAAATGAGTTTTCAAAAGACAGGCAAAGCCGCAACGGTTTTACGGCCGGCAGTCTCTCAGGCGGAAACCTCCGGTGCGGGAGCTGAGCGGGTGGTCCCCAAAACGGCAGACATTTCACAGACGGAGCAGAAGGCAGCCCCGGAGCCCCGGGCGGCTGAAAAAGAAAAAATCACTGTGAAGGCGGGGCGGCAAAGTCAGACCGAAACGAGTTTCCAAAAGACAGAAAAAGCCGCAACAGTTTTACGACCGGCGGTCCCCCAGGCGGAAACCTCCGGTGCGGACAACGGCCGGGTGGTCCCAAAAGGGGCAAACATTTCGCAGACAGAGCAGAATGCGGACTCAGAGCCGATAGCGCTTGAAAAAGGAAAGGTCACTACCGGCGC
>BDTM01000093.1 GCA_002898015.1 bacterium BMS3Bbin03
GGCAGAAAGATCGTTTAAGAAGGATTTTTGTAAATTAGTTCCTGTTTTGTGGAGGCGGCGGGAATCGAACCCGCGTCCGAGAAAGAGCCGACAAAAACATCTACATACATAGTCTATTGGTCAATGTCGCTTTTGAATGCCCCAATAGACAAAGCCATTCAAAAGCCTATCCGGAAAACTTATTCCGGCAACCCCGGAAAATTGCCGGCTGCACCTGCAAAAGCGGCGTTTCTTCTAATTTATGCAGGTCTCGATTAGAGAAACGTGACCGCTAATTAAGCGGCCAATGCGTAATTGTAATCTGCATTTATATTTAGTTCCCGACTATTTTACGTGGTGCCGGAGACCACGGTACGCAGTTTTTGCCTCTTTCCAATCCCGTCGAACCCAAAGCGCCCCCAAATTCCACATTCATTAAATGCTAAAACAGCCCCCTTGTTCCCGATGTGCCCTGATAAATTTTCCGAAATGTTCCGGTTTTTTATATTTCATGTGTTCGGCCGGCTGGGGAACCGCAGATAGCTTATTTAAATGTAGGTTATTTCCGAACGAAAATCAAGGCCTAAAATCCAAATCGATTGAAACCTCGTAAAGCTTTTCTGCCAGATTTTCAATCAGATCTTTTCCTTTGAGCACATCCAACCAGCGCCCGGGAAGCGATTCCGGCCCAAAATAAGCGCCGGAGAGAGCCCCCGTCACGGCGCCGATCGTATCCGCATCTCCCCCCATATTGACGGCATGCACGACTGCTTCTTCAAACGAATCGGAATGATAGAAATGCCACAAAGAAGTTTCTAAAGTATCCAGCACAAATCCCGTCGGCTGAAGTGCCTCACACTCTTTGTCAATAACGGATTCTATTGATCGGGCCACAAGATCGTTCCGGGGCCGTATTTTGTCCGCTGCATTCAGAATGGCTTCCTCCTGTCCGTACCCATGCAGAAAATCCGCCAGAATAAGATTAAAAGCGGCACAACTCTCCGCCGCGAGAGCATCCCAGTGGGTAATCTTTGAACTTGCAAAGGACGCCTCAATTAACTGCGCTTCGTGCTGATGATACATCAAACCAATGGGCGCTACCCGCATCAGGCTTCCATTTCCGGCACTTTTTTCTTTAAGAATTTCATGTGCCTTTTTGGAAGCACCTCGCCGGTGTGCATTATTTTTCAGCAGTGAAAGCGCCACCTGGGTGGTGTTTCCGATGTCTTTCGGGTGTGTATCATACCAGACCAAAAACTTTTGCAGGACATCTTCCGCGTCAAATGCGGCTTTTTGTACGAGGCTCTCCGCCAGGCAAACCGTCATTTGCGTATCATCGGTTCCCTCTCCCGGTTCAAGATTAAGCCAGCCTCCGCCGGTCATCTCGCGGACCGTACCAAATCGCAGGGCAATTTCCGGTTTGCTCATAAATTCCAGAGGCGCACCCAGAGCATCCCCAAGTGCCAGACCGAGAAGCGCGGCTTTGAATTTACTTTTTAAATGTGCTTCATCCATTAGCCTAATCCAACAATTTCCGAATCGTCTTGTAAAGAATGGGCGCTGTGTTCGGCCCGATTGAATTAGCTTCCCCATCAAACGGTTTTTTCCGGTGATCAAGATACGGCGGATGAGCATTCCATTCGCTTTTGGGGATGATGGTGCCAATTTCATCATTTGCCAGGCCCCAAATGAGATTCACCTTCCCGTGCATGAATTCCCGAAGGGCCGGCGCTTCAATCGGTTTAATAGGATAATTGGCTTCCGGGGGATTGTCCACACCGCCGTTCACAATTTCCGGATAGATTTCTCCGGGGATTGTCAAAATCCAGGCACTGCCCAGCACTAATAAATCCACCTCCGATCGAAACTTCATCCAGCCCGTCATGCCGCGATTTAAAACCCCAAAAAAAGCCTTCAGCCGGAAGACCTTGTTGTCGAGAGGCAGCAAAACGGTTTTTGCCCACAGGTGGACATCCGGATTCTCATTAAATACCCACGTCCTATTTTGAAGGGCATCCAGCACTTTTTCAGTTAGCGTATAGCCAATGGCTCTGGCCTTTTCAAATGACGGTTTTTCAAATATCTTTCCGAGATAAGGATCGGGCGTTTTAACGCCGATCGGCGTCATAAATCCGCCGACGGCACCATTCATGTAAATGACCACTCCGCCAATGCCTTCCCGAACGACCTTTTTGTGATACACAATCCCTTTTTCAAGACCCGCTCTCACATAATTGGGGAAATCGGATGTGATCAGCAAATTTTTGCTCCCCAATGTTTCAGGCTGATTGGCCCAATTTACAATCGTTGCAATGGGAGTATAATTTTGCTTATCCAGAAATTGCAGCACATAGATATTATCATCATACACATACGGGGGACGGATATCCTGAACCAGCCCCTCCCGAACATTCGGAATTTCAATCATTCGGATGGCAGCAGGCACCATCTTTCGCCGGGCGCTATCGATCACCGCCAGGATTTGCTTTTTCACAAATGCCATATAATCAGCGTTTACCCCCGTTTTTGTGGACTTTTCTCCCCACAATCCCAGTAAATCCGGTGCTTCATAATCATGGGTCGACACCACAATGACATGATCAATCTTCCAATCTTTGGGCACCCTCTGACGCACATCGATTACATCATCCATCATAAAACCGATGGCATCGATCACCACAACGGCCGTTTTTAAAGTCTGATTTCCAAAAACGACCGCGCGTGCCCAGAGATCGTCGTGAATCCCGTTTGCAGCACGGGCATTTCCAAAACCTGCAAGCCAGTAAGCATCGAATTTGCCATTTTTGTTTTTGTCGATGAAATGGTCGCCTTTGGGGGGTTCATATTTTGCATTGGAATCCACATCAACCCACGTGTCTTCGATTTCAGGCGTAATCCGAACGGCGGCTGCCCCTGCCCGGAATTTTTTCGCCGGCACTTTTACGTACGGATCGGGGAGCGCCAGATCCAGCACATATCCCCGGTGCCGGTCCTTCAGGTGGTTCCATCCCCAAACCACGCCTGCCATGAACACGATTACAAGGGCTAAAACAATATATCCTATTATCTTTTTTGCTTTCGGACTGAGTACACAGTGCACAGGCTTATTCTCCTAAATCAAACCGGTGAACTTGTTATAATGACTTTATTAAAAAGAAAACACTTATTGGCCTCTACGCCCCCAACTCCACAATTTTCCGAATTTCTTTGTTAGACAGATCGCCAATCCATTTCTCACCCTGCACAACCGCAAGTTCCGCCACTTCTTTTTTCCGCTGCAGCATATCGTTGATTTTCTCTTCAAAGGTGCCCTGCGTCAAAAAGCGATACACCATCACATCTTTTTTTTGCCCGATCCGGTAAGTTCGGTCGGTGGCTTGCGTTTCCACGGCGGGATTCCACCACAAATCAAAGTGAATTACATTCTTGGCGGCTGTCAGATTCAAACCGGTTCCGCCGGCTTTCAAGGACAAAATCATGGCTTTGATGTATTTTTTCTCCTGGAAATCGTCCACCATCTCGTCGCGCTTCTTTCTGGGAACGCCCCCGTGCAGAAACGGCACATCCATTTGAAATGTGTTTAAAATGAGCGGCACCAGCAGATTTCCCATTTGACGGTACTGCGTGAAAATGAGCACCTTTTCATCATTCGCAAAAATGTTCTCCAGCAAATCCAGCAGCATGGACGTCTTTCCGGAGAGATTCGGATCGGCTTCTTTCTTTTTAAGAAAATGCGCCGGATGATTGCAAATTTGTTTCAGAGCCGTCATCAGCTTCAGCACCATTCCCTTCCGCGCAATTCCCTCACTGCCCTCGATGCTCGCCATAGATTGGTCGATCACATTCTGGTACAGCGCCGCCTGCTCCTTTGTTAATGAACAGTATTTGTCAAATTCCAGTTTCTCCGGCAAATCCCGAATAATGCGTTTGTCCGATTTCAATCGTCTTAGAACAAAAGGCGATGTAATGGTCAAGAGCCGGTTCAGCCTTTCTTTGTCCCGGAATTTTTCAATCGGGATGGCATATTCCTTCTTGAAATAGCGCAGTCCCCCGAGATAATCCTTGTTCACGAAGTCAAAAATACTCCAGTACTCCGTCAGACGGTTCTCCACGGGTGTGCCGCTCATTGCAATTCGAACATCGGCATTAATTTTTTTGATGGCTTTTGTTTGTGCCGTATTCGGATTTTTGATATTCTGTGCTTCATCAATAATAACCGCCAGCCATTTCCGTTTTGTAAAAAGCGCGGTTTCATTCCGAACAATTCCGTAAGTCGTCAACAGGATGTCCGCATGATCCAATTCTAATTTTCGATTGAGCCCGTGGTAGATTGTGGATTTCAGGCCCGGTGCAAATTTTTCGATTTCCTTCCGCCAGTTTGTGATCAGCGTGGTGGGGACGATAACCAATGCTTTCCTTTTGCCTAACTTATTTTGATTTTTTAATTTTAACAGCACGGAAAGCACCTGAACCGTTTTCCCCAGTCCCATGTCGTCCGCAATGATGCTGCCGAATCCGACGTGTGCGTTCCGGAACAGCCATTCATAACCGCGCTTCTGGTATTGTCGAAGCCGGCCTTTAAGGCCCTTGGGGAGCGAAACCGATTTTGTCTTCAAAAGCGATTGAAACACTTTTCGGCTTTCATCCGAAATTAGAATCTTCGATCCGTTGTAGGATTCTTCCAGCCCGACCTTCAGCAAATCTCGTGACGTCAGCGGCTTTTGCTTTTTTAATTGCTGCAGGATCCGGTCGATTTCTTCTTCGTGAATCCACACAAATCGATCTTTGATTCGGACAATTCCCGACATCCCCCGCACCATTTTCAGGAACTCCATCGCCGAAAAGGTCTGGTCACCCAGGGCAATTTTCCACTCAAACGAGAGCATTTCATCCAGAGTCAAATAGGAAATAGTAGAGACCGGTGTCGATTTTTTCGCCATCAAAAGTGACAATTTCGGGTAAATCAATTCCTGAAGCCCCTTCGGAAGGAGCACCTGAATGCCCAACAATTTAATTATCGGAAGAATATTGAAAAAAATATCCGAAAACTGATCCGGCGGAATCACAAGCGCGGATGTGCCCCGTGAAGCTATCACGGAACGAATGTGCGGGAAAAAATCCGACAGGAGCGACAAATCTTTCAAAACCTGCATTTTTATGACCGAATGCCGGTCTTGCGTAAACACATCTTTCAGGGGAAACGGCTCTTCGAGCGGCTTTTCTTTGTTTTCCACAAAAATTTCCACCTGAAAACCCTTTTTCATATCCGAAATTTTCAGAACCGGCACAATGTTTTTATGAGAGATGAAAAATCGCGAAAGCCAGAGGTGAATGGTTTCGGGAATTTGCTGATCTTCAAAATTCTCCGCCGAGAATACCACCCGGTTGAAAAATAGTCTTCGGATTTGATTTTCCAGAAGAAGATCGCGGCAAAATCCGGCGATAAGGTAATCCAGAAAAATTGAAATGAGCAGGAGGAGCTGCTCGTCTTTTTGCGGATAAACTGTTTTGAAAGCCGTCTTCTTGTTTGCGGACCCGATTTTTACCGTATCCGGCGGAAGAATTTCTTTTAAATTGTCAAAAATCTCTTTCACAATTGGATTCAGCAGCGCAGGAATCCAGCGAATCCTGTAAGTGTTCTCTGCAATCAGGAACAATTCCGGAACAAAAGCCCCCTGTTTTAAAAGTGAAAGAGCGAAGTTGTAAGTCAGATAGTACAGGACAATTTGGCGGGGAAAGTTTTTAATCCTTTTGGACGGAATTTGATTCAGAAATTGAAACAATGGTTTTATTTGATTTTGATCGAATTCAAACCTATTTTGGGCCGATTTTAATTCTCCTCTGAAAGAAATATAATCGTTTAACATAGTCAGATCAATGACCTCGATCTCTTCCACATTTCCGGAAAATTCTTTTTCAACAAACAATGGGATCACATTTTCGGGCCTTTTGCCAAACAAGAACACCAGGCCGTTTTCCAAAAATTTTTCTGTGCTTTTTCCTATTTTGATGTAAGCTTTTTTAAGAACGGTTTTAAAGTCTTCCGTGATGTTTAAGAGCGGGCGGCCGGTTAATAAATTTAGAAGTTCATCTCTCAGAAATGGAATTTTTGAAAAATCGAAACGATTGAGAATTTCATCCGAAACCGGAAGGGATGCGTCCTTTTGTTCGACTTCCTCCGCCGAATTTTCCAAAACCTGCTTTAAACTTTTAATTTGAGAGGTCTGTTTCGTTCCGATCTCATAACCGGCCTGACGAAGTTCCTCCAAAATATCCAGGCCGTGAAGCTCAAAAATCAGGAACGGATTACGGTCGATTTCATTGGCAATCATATAAATAACGGCTGCCAGATGCTTGCAGGGAACCGCCCAGTCCGGACAGGAACAGGAAGCATTTAAGTCATGCCAGCTTTCGGGAAAAAGCCGAATTTTCCGGCTCTCAAATTCCTCATACAAATCATCGGGTAATTCTTTCATAAGCAGCCGGGAAAGATAAAGGGGATTACCGGTAATCACATCAAGGATGATTTTTTTCTGCTTTTGTGTAAAGGGATTTAGCGAAACTGTCTCACGGTAAGGCGTCCGCCGGGTACCCTGAACCCGGGCATTGACAACATTCCCTTTGATTTGAATGTTGACTACATGGCCATTTCGGGCGTAGGATTTTCCTCGTGGAAGGCGATTGCTGTAGTCGATCCCTCTGAGCGCATCCAGCCAATTTTGCCCCCACCAGGTGTTTCCGAACGCTTGAAGCACAGCCATTTTTCACTTCTCAAGTTTAATTCAGATATCAAATATGCCAATAAATAACCCCAATGCACACGAAGAAGGCATAGAATGACAGGCTGAATCGCGATTTGAAATCATCGCTTTCAGCGCAAAAGTACCATTTTTCGCTGAAGTGCACCCTCCTTGGTTTGCAGCCTGAAAAAAAACAGACCGCTTTGAACCCGCTTTCCGATATCATTTGTGCCATCCCAAACAATTGTGTGCGTGCCGCCGTTTAACGTATTTAAGGTTAGTGTGCGAATCTGTTCGCCAAGCGAATTGTAAACGGCCAGCCATACTCTCTCCCGATTGGGAAGCTTAAACCGAATGGTTGTGGTTGGATTAAAGGGATTCGGGTAATTTTGCTCCAGAGAAAACCAGCGCAGCGGATGAAACGATTCCTTTTCCTGAACACCCGCATTTTTCAAAATTTTAAAATCACTGACCACCGGTAAATGATCGGAAGCATTTGTCGCGTCACCGGCATCGAGCCCGTACACCGTAAGCGAGTCGGGGGACATTTCCGGTGTAAACAACACAAAATGATTTTCGGGCTGCAGCACGCTGTCTGTGTAAATCATGTAATCCAGACGACCGGGGCTGAAAGAGCTTTTAAGATCATACCAGGTGAATGTCATGGGCAAATTGGTGTGCCGCGGATGCAAATCGCTCAGAGACGTGCCGTCCCAATCGGGATGAAACGAGGACCCGAACTCCGAATGATTAACAATTTCTCCTGTTAAAAGCGTCGTAAGCTGCTGAGCCTTGCCCACCAAATTCATGTCGCCGATAATTAAAATGGGTGTATTTTTTTCCAGAGTGAGCTCGCCGCCCGGGGCTTCTGCGTTCCGGATAAACGCCATCAGAGCGTCTATTTCCTGCTGACGTTGTTCATCCTTCCCGCAGCAGGGCGGATGGGCCACAATTAACAGCATTTTCTTCTTGCCGATTGCGCTTAGATCCAGCAAAAACGCCCCGTTCCCATTAATCACAAAAGAACTCAAAATCGGGAACCGGCTCACGGCGATCACATCCGGATCCACTTTCTCTGCGAACCACTGCTTTCCATTCGGAAGCGGCAAAAGAGACGCCACCTGGTCTGCCGTTTGAGCGGCAGAATGGTTGTACATCTCTTCAAAGCCGATGATGTCCGGCTGAACGGCCTGTAGGATTCTTTTGAACGAATTAACACGGTTCACCTCGAATAGACCGTCACGCAGCACATTATAGGTCAACACTCTGAAATCAGCCACAGGCGACTTTCGAATGGTCAGCACCGGCAGCGGAGGCAGCGAATCGTGTCTGATGACATAAGAGAGAATCACCCCGGCATTCGGCAGCTCATCCCCGCCGGCGTCTTTGAACAGGACACGGAGCGTGTCATCCGGAAAAAGTGAATTTCCGTCAAAAGTGAGGGTTCGGTCGAGAGCAATTTCAAACTGTGCGGAGGTGACGGTCGGCGCCGTTACCAGTCCCAGATTCTCATGGTGAATTGTGAGGGAAGAGCCGCCCACTACAGCCAGACCCTGCCGTTTTCCGAACGACCACTGCAAATCGGCGCCAATGCCATTGATTTGCGTTCCGGTGTTTGAATTGTTATCCGTATCCAGATAAAGCGTGATCTCATTGTTATTCTGGAGATTGATTTCCGCCCCGACCTCAATTCTCAAAAATAAATACCGGCTGTCGTTCGCCACCCACAGCCGGCCGAAATCGATAGTACCCGACTGCTGGTCATTTTTGGAATCGGTGTAAATCGGAGACAGCGTCTGCCAATCCGAAAACTGCCCGTCGATTATGATGCGGTGGGCCTGCGCAAAACCGGCGTTTGCCCGGGGGAAAATCCACAGGAAAAAAAATGCCGCAAATCCACAAATTACAAAAACGAATTTCTGTCTGCTTGATTTTTCCATTTCGATTGAACTCCTCCTATATTGGTGTTTTTTAAATATACTTTGGCCTGAAACAAAAATCAATAAAATTCGTGCAGCTTCGGTATCTTGTTTCTGCCGCGCCGCAAACCCGCAAATTCAAAAACGAATTTCTTTTCTGCTTGATATTTTCAATTTTCTTCTCTAATTTAGATAATAGCCATTCAATTCGCCGGGATTTAACCACAGAGGCCGCCGGAGATTTTGGTTTTGTGTGTGCTGTGCTTCT
>BDTM01000094.1 GCA_002898015.1 bacterium BMS3Bbin03
CTACCACTTAATCCAGTGTTGGTGTCACCTAAAATTTCAGCCGCAAAGTTTATAAAAGTTATCGGAATCATATTTTTAACCGGCATAACTACGTTTATTAAACTATGATAACTGACTATATCTGAAAAAATCATTAGATAAACTTCTTTGCATTATTTTCGTAACTTAAAATAATACATTCAAATAACCTTGAGTTACAGTTGTGATATAGATTTTTATCATAGTCTGATAAAACCCTAATTGTCGGATAAAAATCCATTCTTCTCAAGAAATTAATAAATCCGCAGGACTACGAACACCCTGGCCGCCTTGGTTGATAACGTGCGTGTAGATCATCGTCGTTTTCACATCATTGTGTCCCAATAATTCCTGAACAGTCCGGATATCATAACCTGCCTGTAATAAATGTGTCGCAAATGAGTGGCGAAACGTATGGCAGCTAATAGGCTTTACAAGTCCGGCTTTCACTCTGGCCTCTCTGATAAGCCGCTGAAGCACCCATTCTCCTTATTTGCTTGTATTGAAAATCTATGTCTTGTAACCGCAGCCGCAAACACTCGCTTAACCGCAGCCCGCTCTCATAAAGCAGCATGGCTGTGATCCAATTGACACCGGACAGCCGGTATCAAGCGGTCTGTTTTTTCCTGTAGCTGCACATTTTTGATCCGATGATTCGATTTTCTAATCCCGGGTTCACGGCGCCGCCGCAGGACAGACACCACACAAGACCGATTGATCCGATTGGCCAATCGATCTTTTTCTGCCGAAATAAAATAAATGCTGATTATAAAATAAAACCGGCTTGCCTAACCGCGGTAAGCCAATAAGGGAATAGAGTCAAGCTGTGGGGAAAAGAATGTTTGATCTTATGGTGTTATTGAAGAAATCCTATTCTGCTCAATGAAATGGCATTAAATCAACAACATCCTGCGTTGTAAATCAGTTCCGGTTTGAGGTTCCCCGATATAATTTATCTAAACTTACAAAAAATAAAATCATTTGTCAAGGAATATTTTTGAATTACAAAATAAACCTCACTTTCGAGTGGTTCGCAAAAAAAAAGAATGACATTTCACAAATAAATTTCTTATTTTTCCTGTATGGAAAGATCATTAATGCTGTTAAAGCGAGAGATTGGCTCGAAAAAATTCGCACAGATGAGAGTCTCGTTAGAGACGACATGTTTATAGAAAGGTTGCCCACAAAATGTATAAGTCCCGTCAGGGACGACATGAATGATTCTTTTGATCAACTCATTAATTCATCGACTTAACGCCGGTCAGAAGATTCCACAAATACATCTCCGCAACGGGATCGTACCGCCTGGCAAAGAGATCATCGGAATGCCGGTTTATTCGCAAACGGCCTCGCACCTGAATCCGTGAAACAATCACCCGATCCTTTCCGTAAGAAATTTCAAAATCAGCCGCTGCGAATGACCTATTTCAGCAGCAGCATTTTTTTTGTCCTTTGAAATTGTTCGGTCTGAATATGATAAAAATATAATCCTGACGATAATTGATGGGTCTGAAATTTTATGCGGTGTCTGCCCTGCCGCATCTTTTTATTCAAAAGAAGGGCCGCCACTTTTTCACCCCTGATGTTAAAGATTTCAAATGTAACGGTTTGATTTTTCGGCAGATAAAATTGAATGGACGTTCCGGAATTAAAAGGGTTCGGGCTATTTTGAAATAAAAAAAAATGCCGGACAATTCCACTCGGTTTTTCCTGCACGGCGGTAACCTTCCAGCCGATTTTTGACAGCATGGTATCCATTTCAGCATTTTTCATAAACAGATTCCAGCAGAGCTGTGTGCGGTAATTTTCGATCATCGGTACAATCGTTCCTTCATCGATTGCCAAATACGTCGACGCAAACCAGTTTTCATCCAAATTAAACGCATCTTTAAATCCGAATTCTCCCCACAGATCAGGACCATAATTAAAGTAGAAATTCTTCATTGTGGCAATGGACTCTTCAGGGGTATACGGCATCGCACTAATCGCGGCGGTCGGCGTAATTGTGCCGTTATCATTATTCGGGTCGTGTGCCCGGTATCCCCATGGGTCGTCACTGGCGGTTAATCCCCAGACCAATGCGCCGTATCCTTTATGATTGGCCGGATTTTCGATACAATAGGCCCGATTGATAAGCGTAATGTTGCGATTATTGTCAAAATAATTGGTGTACCTGTCTGATTTATCGCGCGGGTCGAATCCCATAAAAGAATATTGTGTAAAGAACAGGGGGCCGCCGTACGGATACCCAACCCACTGTTTGTAGCCGTAATAGGTGTTTCCGTTTACATAATCCGATCTCCCCGCCCAGCCGTCGTCGTACAAGGACGGCGGAACAGGGTGCGTGGGTGAAGCAATCGCCAGCAGGTAAACGATCATGGTTTCATTCCAGCCCTGTATAATCATCCCCATTTTCCAGCCGTAATCCGGCGACCAGTGCCAGTAAAGTTTTTTCCCGTCCGGATACCGCCGATACCAATCCCATTCAACGGTTTTCCACATTTGGGTCGACCTGGAGCGAATTTCGTTCTCCGCAGGATTGTCTAAGTCATAATACTGCCGAATGGTAAGCAGCGCCTGAACAAGATAGGCGGTCTCCACTAAATCCCCGCCGTTATCATATTGACTGAACGCAATTGTTTCACCTGTGGAGCCGTTAACCCAGTGCGACCATGCGCCGTGGTACCGGGGTGTCACCTCCTGGAGAAAGCGCAGTATTTTGAGTGTGCGGGCGGCGGCAGAATCCCGGTCGACAAATCTCCGTTCCGCACCCACCATAATTGTCATTAAACCAAAGCCGGTTCCGCCGATGGCGCACACGTCGCCTGAGCCCGTCCGCTCACGCGCCAGTCCGCTGTGCGGATGGGCATAATCCCAGAAATACCGGAAGGTCGCTTCCTGAACGGATGTCAGAAGCTGATCGCCGGTCATCGCAAACGATGCTGCAGAAACCGCGGGGGTTAAAATGGATTCCATATAATCCCGGTTCACCGCAGAAACCTTGTAATAATAGGTCTTGTTATTCTCCCCCAGAAAATCACTGTAAATATTTGTTTTATGCACGACCTGATTTAATTTTTCAAATGCGCTCTCCGGATCTGCGGATCGATAGACAAAATACCCAATAAGATTGGAATCGGAAATGGCCTTCCATTTTAAATCGATTCGGCTGTCGTATCCTGCGGCAGTTAAATCCTCCGGCGTTTCGGGAGCCGGCAGTCCTGTCGATCCCTTTTTAACAATCCGAAACTCATCCAGCCAGGCTGTGTGTTCTACGCCGTCCGCAGCCTTCTGAAAAAAATAGAGGGTCTTTATTTTGGTAAAATCCGCATTCTGAGGGCCGGGTTTGAGGTCATCCAGCGGAACAGCGACCCGCTGCCAGGTTGTGGAATCGTGATCCACGCCATTAAGATAGCTGCCAATCCCTGTCCGGGTGCTCTTTTTGTTGTTCACATCTTCAATGGCAAAATCCGGCAGATCTGCTCCCGCAATGCCCTGCGGGCTGTTGATCCAATAAACGATGCTGTCGTACCCGGTAAAATCATACGCTTTCCAGCCAATCGATGCAAGAGCCATCCCCCAATCTCCGCCGCTTTTTGAAATCCAGTGCAGCCGTAAACTGTGCGCCCCCTGGTAGGGATGCTGCGCATCCACCGGAAATTTATCATGATTTCCTGCCAGTTCCAGAAAACTGGGGGCGTTCTGATATCCCCAGGATGAATCATAAAACTTATCGCCTGTGTTGCTGTCACTAAAAAAAACGATCTCATTCTGCGCAACCGCAGGAAGCACAAATACAGCCAATAAAAAAAGAATCCTAAAGTGTTTCATAACACCTCCGGAAAAAATGAATTGCGATACTTTTTTCAGAATACAATAGAGGCACTTTCCCGGAATCCGTTTATTCAAGCCGATTATTCTTACAGAGAGTGCACCATTAAAATTTCAATCTAAATCGTGACGAGCACCTCAACCGCCGGTTTTCCTTTTACCGGACGGATGAGATTCCCCTTTATTTTTTTCCCGTCCACGGTTAATTCTTTTACACCCGCTCTGCCGGATATTCTTTTTATATGAATATTATAAGTCACGCCGCGAAAAAGACGCTTCACCTTGACTTCCTTCCAGCTCTGCGGCAGGCAGGGCGATACACGTAATCCCTCATAATCGGCCTGTATTCCCAGGATGAAATCCAGGATGACCCGAAAATACCACACCGCGGAGCCGGTGTACCACGTCCAGGCGCCCCTGCCGTAAAAGGGCGAATCTTTTCCGTCGATATTCCCGGGCGTGACATAAGGCTCGGCGAAATAACGTTCCGGGTCCAGCCCGTTATAAATCGGGCATATACTGCGAAATATTTGAAAAGCTTCCTCTGAACGGCCTAACAAACACTCGGCCCATATCATCCAGGTTGCCGCATGCGTATAGACACCTCCGTTCTCCCGCACGCCGGGCGCATAACGCGATAGATATCCCACAAAAATATCCGGTTTTTTATAGGAAGGATATAAAAGCATCGGGCCGACGTCGCTTTTCAGCATCTTTTCCGCACTTTCAAGCGCTTTTTGTTTTCGTTCCGCAGACGCGTCATCGGCGATGACACACCAGATTTGGGGATTCAGAAAAATCTTCCCCTCCTGATTCTCTCTGCTTCCGATTAGTCCGCCGTCGTCACGACTTGCCCGCCGGAACCATTCCCCGTCCCAGCCGAACCGGTTTACGGCATCACGCAATTTTTCCGAGGCCTCTTGATAGTCTGCCGATTTGTTTACTAAATTCTCCCGCTCGAGAACCGGTTGAATTTCAGTTAATACATAAAAAAGAAAATGGGCCAGCCAGATCGATTCACCCTTTCCATCGAGCCCGACCCCGCTTAAGCCGTCGTTCCAGTCCCCCGCCAAAATAAGGGGCAACCCGCGTTTGCTCAGTCGATTTAAAACAAGATCGATTGCCCTCAGACAATGCTGTAAGATGCTTTCCGAATTCTCCTGATCATAATACGGTGTTTTCGCTTTTAAAATATCCCAGTCGGCCGTCTCTTTTAAATACTGAATCGTAACAAAGGGAAGCCAGAGCAGATCATCCGACATGTTTGCATCGAGGCCTTCATCCGTGATCGGATGCCACCAGTGAAGAACCCTCCCGGATTTAAACTGATGGGCGGCATGAAATAAAATCTGCTTCTTTGTTAATTCCGGTTTAATCGAGAGAAAAATCTGGCTGTCCTGCAATTGATCTCTAAATCCAAAAGCGCCGCTCTGCTGATAATAAGCCGCTCTGCCCCACAACCGGCACGAAATTGCCTGATATTTCAGCCAGATATTCCCCAACAAATTCATTGCATCATCGGGTGTTTCAATCGTGGTGGATGTTAAAATTTCATGCCACTGCCCGTTTAGATTTTTAAACGCCTTTTCGATATTCTGCGGCTGCCGGTATTTCTGTAAAATGGAATCGATTTTTTGTTTATTTTTCTCTGCGCCGAGGAAGAAATAAATTGTTTTTTCCTCACCCGGATTCAGCAGAACCGTTTTTTTTAAAGAGGCGATCGAATCATTCCATTTGCCGGACGTATTGTTCAGTTTCCCGGCTGCAACAGCCGCAGGCCCGGACAGATTTGAATAGTTTCCAAGGAAAGTTCCTTTATCCGACTCAAATCCGTCCACATTTTCACTGCAGGCAAAATAGGCAACCCTGTTCCAGTCAACATTCCAATGCCCCCGGATTCCCCTGATTTCCCACAATCTCTTTCGTGCCAGCAGAACCTGATTTTTTTCATCAAATTCGGTTTCCAGAAATGTTTTATGAAATTCTCTGTGCCAATCGGGTGCTGCGCCGAGGCACCATTCAAAATAGGTAAAAATCGAAATCCGCCTCGCTCTTTCGCTGCGATTTTTTAACCGAAGCGTCCAGATTTCAACGTCGTCGCCGAACGGCACAAATACACGGTAGGCTGCTTCGATTTCATTCTGTAAGGAATTAAATGTCGAATAGCCGATTCCGTGCCGGCACTCGTAGAACGCCGGTTTCTGCATCACCGGCCCCACCGTCGGGCTCCAAATCTGCCCGGTTTCATCATCTCTCAGATAGAGGTACTTCCCCCAGTTGTCACGCACTAAATCCTGCTGCCAGCGGGTTAATCTATTTAAATTTGCATGCGTAATCCAGCTAAAGCCGCCACCCAATTGAGAAATAACCAATCCGTAATTCCCGTTGGAAATTACATTAATCCATGGACGCGGCGTGTTATATTTTTTAATGACATACTCGAGTCCGTCTTCCGAAAAATAACCGTAATCTGTCTCAAATCTTTTTTGCATCGTAATCCGCTGTCGCTTTATCCGTAAAATGAATCAACCGTCAAATTTATAATCAATCGATTATGAGATATTAAAAATCAATCGCCAGTGAAAAGCGGTGAGTCGAGATTAATCGCCCCCAATTGGCATACGCATAATCAAAGTGCAATGGAATGATTGGTGAGAGATAATAGATCCACCCCAATCCAAAAGTAAGACCCTTTTCCGAATCTTTTTCAAAGAGTGCCTGATATCCCGTACGGAAGAAAACCCAATGACGAAAACCGTATTCCATTCCCAGGCTTATGCTTTCGGTGTTGTCATTCGGGTGTCTGGCTTCGATTGTGCCTGTTAATTGATTCATTTCGCCGGACAGGATTTTCATCGCCAGACCAAAACGAAACATTAAGGGCAGATCCCAATAGTCGGTTTGAAGATTAGCAAAGATATAGGAGTTATCCCCGTATTCATCCGGGTTAAAGTCATAATTTATAAAGACATCTTTGCCGGTATAGTGCATTTTCGGACCGAAATTTGAAATGCTCATCCCAAGCGTAAGCCAGTTAAAATCGGTTTGGAACAAAATTCCCAAATCGAAAGCGATTGCGGAAGACGTCATGTGCCAGATTTGCTGCCGGATATATTTCATATTAAAACCGACACTGAAACGATCGGTTATTGCACGGGCGAAACTGACGCCCATCGCCAGGTCGAGCGCACTGAAAAACTCGCCTGTTCCCTCCGGTTCAAATTCAGTGCGCACCCTCATATCGGGCATTGAAAGAGACGTAAAGCTTAATCCGATTACTCCAATCGATCCGGCGCGAATTGCAGCCCCCACAAAATCGAAATTGGTGCCTGCAAGCCATTTTGTATGGATAAATCCCACAGAGCCGTTCGGTTTAATTCGGGTAAGGCCGGCAGGATTCCAATAGATAGAGGAAATATCGTTTGCGGCGGCTGCATACGCACCGCCCATGCCGATCGCTCTTGCACCCACCTGGATCTTAAGAAATTGGGCGGCCGTGGTGCCGCTTTTCGTCAATCCTCCCGGCACGCGTGCATAACCGCTGCCGCCGACCAGCCAAATCATCAGCCCGAAAAGTAATATGGAGACTCTCTTCATTCAAAAACCCAATGTTATTTGATTAAGGCAAAACGACCGATCTTTTCGCCAATTTTAGGTGCATTCACATAAAAAATATACATCCCCGGCGCAATATCCAGGCCGTCTTTCGTGGTCAGATCCCACGGTTCCGCACCATCCAAAAGGTTTGAGTGATGCTCAAGCGTTCGAACGGGATCGCCGCTGATTGTATAGATTCTAATGGTACAGATTTTCGGCAGATGGATAAAATACACGCGCCTTTCGCCGCGCCCGGTTGCAAACAACCTCTGCGGCTCCCAGCGGGCTGCCACAATATAAGGATTCGGCACAACTGCAATTCTACCCATTTCCGTCTTGGCTAATCTTCGATTTTCATAAGCGGCTTTTGTGGTGAATTGGTAGACATCACCGCTTCGGAACGGCGTTTTTATCTGAATTCGCAGGACATCGCCGTCTTTGGGATAGAGTGTTCCGGCACCGCCGGACGGCGCCAGAAAATTCACACGCCACACTTCTCGCGGAATAGCCCCGTCTTTAATTATAATTCGGATATAATCCCCCGGCGAAATGCTGCTGTCCCGTGTAGCCGTGTCCGGTTCCTCCAGCATAAAAAGCACCTTTTTTTGTTCATAAACATCCCAGACGGAAAAATTTACCTGAAAACGGGGGCCAAACCACCAGGTCGTATCCGGATCCCCGAATCGAATTTCGTAGCTGGACGGATAGCCCGCAATTCGCTTCGAAAAATTATATCGGTGTTCAACTTTTATCCTCAGATTGCTGCTGCCGTGGGTCCAGCCCGAATGCTGCGCATCCCATTCAATGCTGTCCGTAAAAACAAACAAACGCATGCCGGAAAACACGGGGTTAAAATCCTGCCCGCGTACAAAAAAGGATCGCTTAATAATCGTGTCTTTCTGAGCCGTCCCGCCAATATTGATAAGATTGTAAGCGATTGAATCGGGCTGGGCGGTATCATCAAACGCAACCCGATAAGTTTGATTGTCCTTCACTTTTAACGGATCGAGGACATCGACCCAAACACTGCCTGTGGCAAACCCGCTGATATGCTGAATGGAATCCTTCACACCGCTTTTTTGATAACCGGCAGCCGGCGCCTGGGGCGTAACCTGAACCGTATTGACATCGAGTTTTACATTCCCGGTTACATCCTGAACAATCACCCTGCCGCATTCCGAAGGAAACATCCCTAGGGCGGCATCCCCCCTGTCATAAGAAACAACGGCATAATAGTATGTTTTTCCGTTCATCACATCCGTATCGGTCCATGCATGCTGCAAGCCCTTGTTATCTCCCATATAAACCTTTGTGCCCTGATAATCCAACGGGAAAAAGCCCGCCACATCATCCCGAATATCAAATTGTGCAACCGGTTTAAGGAAGGTTTTTTCGCCGAACGAATTTGTAATAATTCGCGAATCCAGAAACCCCGGATCGGTGCTTTTATAAATTTTATAACCTTCAAAATCGTGCGGCGGATTCGAAAAGGGATCATAACTTTTTTCGGCCCGATCGTCCCAGTACAATGTTACTTTTTTGTCACCGGCCACTGCCCAGACGTGAGGTTTATCCGGCGGGCGGGCAAAATTATAATTATTATTGTAGATCTTCTGGACAATTCGCTTGTTTCGCAGTATATCATTTAAATCCTCACCAAAAACAAGGCAGACGGAAAATCTTTCTGTCTGTCCCGCCATGAGGGGAAACGGCCCGGAACCGTATAAAAATGCGATATTTCCATTCTGCAATTTGGTATCAAAGTGGCTGTACGATATCCGATTCCATATTTCATCGTCTTTGTAAAACGCAACTCCGGTACCGATGTAAAACACATCGAACGCCGTTAAACCAATCTGATCCGATTCATCCTTATCTGTGGCATCAAAGTGCGGTTCACCCGGGGTTGGGACACCGTCCCCTTCCCCCTTATCCCCTGTTCCGGCCACACCGTCTGCGCCGACATCGTCGTATTCCGGATTCCAATCCCCGTCATTATCGATTAAATCGTCGCGGCGCTCATCGATCATTTCATCGATTTGGCCATTATGATTGTTGTCGATGCCGTCGGCATATTTCATTCCGATATTAATCGGGGCTTCATCGATCAGGCCGTTCCCATTATCGTCGATGCCGTTGCCGGGAATCTCGCCCGCCAGCATATCCGCTGTGATCACAGGGCTTCCCTCCTCACCATCGCCGTCATCATCGATATGATTGTAGGGATTGCCGGGACTCTCCAGAAAGGCATAACCGCAGTAGCCGGTCGGCCCCCAGCCGCCCTGGCCTATTCCATTTGTGTCCCATGAGTAGGTGATATCGTCGGTTATTTCAAACGAAGCATTGTCATCGTTGGAATCATATTGACCCCCAACGCCCACGTCGACGTACATTCCGAAAATCATTTTCTGATAATTATGGGTGCCTTCATTTGTAATGGCGTAGTGCCAGAATATTAAATCTTCCGCAAGCACATTCGACCATTGAAATCCTCTGACAGCAACTTTCGAAGCCAGGCCCCGGCGCGTGTGATCCGTGGAATCCGGATAAAAATCGCTCCCGTCGTCTGAATTATCGTCCATAACAAAATAGCTTTCCTGATCTGCATTCGTCCGCTTGCCGAAATAACCGTTCCAGCAGCCGTTCCAGCTTGCATCTTTATCAGCCCATTTTTTGGGCCAGGAAATCGGATCATCACTCATGGCGATTTTATCCTGATTGGGATTAAAATAACCCGGGCGCGGCTGCCATCCCCGCTCCACCCCCTCCGGGGAAATATCCATCAGCTCACGATAGCCCGCCTCACAGATGTGCATGGTAACACCCTTACGATTACGCACTTCCGCCACGACGAGCGGTGTGATTCCATCCATATAAGAATGGCCGCTCCCTTTCGGCCAGACGCCGGAGGGCTGTCTTCCCCACCAGGCCACCTCACCAAAGTTCCAGAATAGCGTCTCGACAAGGTTTCCGTTGTGCAGACCCTGTTTCCTGTATTTTCGATTCCCCCGCATCTCGGGAGGCACTTTGATCTGCGCGATAATCGGAATGGCATAAAAAATCAAAATACTTGCAATTAAGTATTTAGTCCACTTCATCTATCCACTCCATTATAAAAATCGTAGTCATCACCGGCGTCTCAATTGTTTTTACAATCCCACATCTAAACCGATTAAAATCTTCCTCGGCTCTGAATAAAAGTCGGGCCGGCGCAGCCATTCACTCAGCGTATTGACATCTGCCCGCCGCTCCGGAACATAATGGCTGATTAATGAATAACCCGCCCGCCCCGTATCCTGGTACACCATTATTTCATTCCTGCGGTCGAACAGATTATAAATATTGACAAACAACCGGTATCTGATATTGAAAATACGAATATTTTTAAACAATCTCAAGTCCACAGTATAATTAAAGGGTTTCCGGCCGCTGTTTTCAAAGGTCGTCTCCTCGCTTTGAATATTCGGCGTATAAGGAAGCCCGCTGTGAAACCGGCCGATCAAGGATACCCCTATTGTCCCGGGGTCATAATACGAGATCGACAGATTTACCGTATGGCGTTGATCCCAATTCAGGGGAACCACTTGAATATTGCTTTTTTTGGGGGGATCCGCCTGCTGGTTATAGAACTGGTGATTCGGATCGGAGGCATTCCCCTCCGCAACTTGATACGTATAGTCAAATGAAAAGGCGATATGATCCGCTTTTGTCGGGCGCTTTTTGATCGAAAGCGTAACGCCGCGAATGTTCCCGTAATCCCGATTAATGTATCGCGCATACCGATCCCCCAGGACATAGGTTTCATAGATTCTTGTTCCCAATAAATTTCGGGCATCTTTGTAAAAACCGGTCACATCGATTCCAAAGTCTTCTAATAATGCCTGTTGATAACCCACTTCATAAATTACCGTGGACTGTGAATTTAAGTCTGCATTTCCCATGAGTGTATTGAGCCCGCCGGGTGCAACCGCAAATTTAGGATTCACATAAAGATATTCATACGGAGGAATCTGAAAAAAATGTCCGTAAGACGTATGAATCACCCCGGTTACAGAAATTGGAAATGCAATGCCGATTCGGGGACTGACTTGTTTCTTTGGCTTTGTCTTTAAAAAGGCGTGTTTGCGGGAATTGTAGGAGTTGTCGGGATCGCGAAGATCGACGGGAATCAAACCATTCGAATTGAAATAATCATACCGCATTCCGATATTCAAAGTCATGCTTGGCAGCTCTATTTTATCCTGTGCATAATAAGAAAATACAACAGGATGATTTTCATATTCTCCCGAATTAAAAAAGGCATCTGCACTAAACAGGCCGCCGCCTATTTTTCCTCTGTATCCGGCAATTCTGCTGTTCAAATAAAGCGTATTGTATTTATATTCAAAGCCGGATTTAATCTGATGAATTTTTGTGGCTTGAGACGTAATATCAAATTTTATTGAATTTACATCGGAACTGCGCACAAAATTGGTCATATTGGTGCCGCCGGTTAAAAAACTAAAACTATCCTCCCGATTTCTCAAAAGCTCGGGGTTGACATACCGGGGATCATCAGGATTTTTATAAAGATAGGATTTAAACGTCATGGAAGAATAGGAAAACTTCAGGGTATAAAACGTTTTTGAAGAAATCATGTGATTCCAATTTAATATATTGACGAAACCGGATTTGTGATTTGTGACATCTCCGTCAGGGTTAAATCTGAACAGGTGATTGTAGGTCCGATAATTATCGAAACTCCCGAGAAAATTGTAGGTCAATTTTATCGAGGGGGAAATTCTAAGAACCAATTTAATATTGCCAAAATACTTATTTTGATCGTTCATCGAAACCGCACGATTATCCCCCGTTTCTTCCATATAGGGTTTATTTGCGCTTTGAAAATTGGAAGAATCAGACGGATTGAACCGGCGCTGCCCATATATCCAGCCGTCGTTATAAAACCTGCGAAGCGAAAAATAATAGCCCAATTTGTTCTTTAAAAACGGGACGGGGCCGGTTGCATAAAATTGAGCATTGTAAATAGAAGAAGGACTAATATCATTAATATGATAATAGAGCTGCCGGTCTGAACTGATATAATCGCCGAAATAAAATGTGCCGCCCATTTTGAGTTTTTGCGAAGGATCCTTGGTCACCACTTCAACCACACCGGACATCACCTGGCCGTATTCCGCATTAAAGGTTCCGCTGATCACTCTCAGCTCCTGAATGGCATTCTGATTCACTTCGACGGAAACATCTCCGGAAAAGGGGTCGGAAATCGATACGCCGTCGACCATGTAGGCAATCTCGCTGCTTCGCCCGCCGCGAATATGCAGCCCGCCCTGACTATCCTTAACGATACCGGCCTGCGACTGCAGCACATCCCGAAAGCTCTCCACCGGCATATTTTCAATTTCGCTTGCCGATACGGAAGAAGCGGTCGCCGTCAAATCTTTTTGAATTAAAGGCGCTTCGGCCGTAATGACGACAGATTTACCCAGTTCCAGCGCCAAGGAATTTAATTTAAACTGTATTCGCGTCGTGTGATCAACCAGTACTTTTATGTTGGTAATCGTCACTTTTTGATATCCCATCATCGAAGCAAACACGGAATAGGTGCCCGGCGGCACATTTAAAATGATAAATTCGCCTTTGATATTGGTTGCCGCGCCCATTGTGGTCCCGGAAATGACGACATTCACATAAGGCAGAGGATTTTTATTTGAGGCATCGATTACCCTGCCCACAATTTTGCCGGTCTGTCCGCAATAAGCAGCCGGCATATTAAACAGAAACAGGACAGCCGGCAGCATTATAATAATAAATATTTTTCTAAGAGATTTCATTTTTAACCAGATTTAGATGTCAAGTTTCTGAAAGCCCCGCAGGGACGATATGTAATTTCTACAATATGAAGGAAACAGGCCGTTAGGATGCTTCCTGCCTTTTTTTTAATTCGTGATAATTTGTGAAAATTCGTGGGCCCTTCTTTTTTATTCCATAACGATTCAGCCACAAAGAAAAGAGTATTAACCCTATTAAAACGAGAGACTGTCCCGAAAGAACTCGCACAGATAAACGCATTCCCAAACAGTTGTGCCGGC
>BDTM01000095.1 GCA_002898015.1 bacterium BMS3Bbin03
CACAGCAGTGCTTATCACCAGAATCACCAGTACAAACATAAGGACTGCAACAATCATCATCAGAAGAACAAGCACCCCCACTATTCTTACAAGTCGAAACAGTGAAGGAAAAATCAAGATTATCACCGGCAGAATTACCATTACCAGCCATATCCACACAAGAAACATGAGAAGCATAAGAACCATCCACTACACCTGAAAGAGAACAGTCAGCCTGAGTATCATCATCAGAATCACGAGAACAAGAAGAAGCACCCTCCTCACAATTACCATTCTTCATAGCAGAATAAGAACAATCACCAGTAGAATAAAAACAAGGAACAGAAGAAGGCAAAGTCTCACCAGCACCAACAATAATATGAAAATCAGAATGCGCAGCCACATAAGGAGTAGAATAATCATCATCAACACTCACAACAGAAAGAGAAGGAGGAGAAGTATCGCAATCAGAATCAGCAGAATCCGTAGCACTGTCACAATCATTATCAACACCATCAGTATCAGCGTAATTACCACCCGAATTATAAAGAGGATGAAAACTACCGCTCGCCACGCAGCCGGCACCGTAAGGACTCGCACAGGAACTGCTCCCGCAATAAAGGACGCCCTCATCAAGAGAACTGCCTGAAATATTGAAAGAAGACAAAGGAACAATGTGTAAATTAGAAGTATTTTACAATTTTAATTGATTTATTTCTCCATTTATTGTATTTATATAAACGGCTGAAGTGGAACAGACACAAAATAGAAGGAAAAGCTGCTTGAAAAGAGTCACGTTAAAGCAAATTGCTGAAGAATTAGGCTTATCGGTGATGACGGTTTCCAGAGCACTGAGTAATCATTCCCATGTAAATGGTGAAACGCGCCGGCGAATATTGGCGGCAGCAAATCGGCTGGGATATCGCCCGAATTACATTGCTAAAAGTTTGGTCTTGCAGAAAACCTATACAATAGGGGTGGTTGTACCGGAAATTACACACTCTTTTTTCCCCGAAGTTATCCGGGGGATTGAAGAGGTCACTTACAACGCCGGGTATCAATTAATTTTGACACACTCGGCGGAGAACGCCGAGAGGGAAAAGAATGCAATAAGCACACTGGAAGCAAAACGGGTCGACGGGGTTTTAATTTCAACCGTGCAGACGGTAAGAGATTATTCCGTATATAAAGAATTGATTAGATTAAAATTGCCGGTTGTTTTTTTTGACCGCTGTGTGTACAATATCGGGGCCAGTTGTGTGAGTATCAATGACCGGGAAAGTTCTCAGCTTATCACACAGCATCTGATTGATCATGGCTATAAAAAAATTGCCCACCTGAAAGGCTCTTTAAGGGTATCCATTAGCCGGGCGCGTCTGGCCGGATTCAAAAGCGCGTTATTGATGAATAATCTGGAAATAGAGGATCATTTAATTGTAAATGCCGGCTTTCACGAAAAAGGGGGGTATAAAGCGATGAAGCAATTGTTAACCCTGCCGTCTGTAAAACGTCCGCGGGCCGTTGTCGCTGTAAATGATCCTGCGGCATTTGGCGCAATGGAAGCAATTTATGAAAAGGGACTTAAAATCCCGGAAGACATTGCCATAGTTGGATTTTCGGACGATATTCGAGCGCCGTTAATGCCGACGCCGCTGACGACTATCCGGCAGCCGGCTTATGAGATTGGAAAAGCAGCGTCGCAAAAATTAATTGATATTATTGAAGACCGAAATATAAAACCGGAGAAAATTGTAATTGACGGGGATATTATTATTCGCAAATCCTGCGGGTGCCGGTAGAAATAGACCTTCCAAGTAAAGAATCAACATTTTTGAATCGATTTTAAATAAACAATCGAGGAATGCTGCCAAAAACATCTTCTGTAATTCCTTTAATAATAGGCAGTTCTGATTTTAATTTAAAATAATTTAATTTTTTTTAATTTTTTTCTTGACATTTCAATGTTGAACGGATATATTATTACATAGAAATGTTAACGATAACATTTTTAAACACATTCCAAAAATATAAAAGAATCGCCATAAATTAAGAATTGATCATGTCCATGAAAAACACCAATCATTTGCAAACTGCACACAAAAAAACAGCGGTTATTTCTGTTTTCAAAAATAAAAATGGACGTGTTACGGTCGCCCTATTCTGCCTAAAAAAGCTGCCGGCTCCAAAAGACTATTGATAGAGTGTCGGGTTTTAGAGAGAACACATTTACAGGAATCAGTAATATTAACGATCACATTATTTTTGAATCATTCAGATTCAATCTTATTGCTCAAGACGGGAGAGGAGGTGTTGCCCTAAATTTGCGAATGAATTGCGTGGATAGAATACGGATTAAAAAGGATGGGAGGTGAGGCTGAATCATCGGAGGGGAAGGATAAATTGAAAATATTTTTTGAAGCGACCAAATTATGGAGGAAACAGTAATGGAGTTTTTAAAAAGATTAAAATTCGGAGTATTTATTTCTGTGCTCACCATCTTGACTGCCAGTTTGCTGTATGCCCAAACACCTATCGGGGGTCCTTATCAACCAGATTCATCTACAGTATTACTGTTACACTTCGATGGTAATTTAAACAATGCCTCCCAGTTTTCTGCCGATGGAGTCGGGCATGGGAAATTATATTATGTTCCCAATACGCCGCTTGGATTGGGCCAGTGCTTGCGGATCAATAACGATTCCCAAAGTGATTCCTCGTACGTCACCGTGGCGGATACGGCGGCGTTGGATTTGTCCGGTGACTGGACGATAGAAGGCTGGATCAACATCTTTACTTTTGGAGAAACATCGGGCGATTGGCGCTGGGTGCCTCGTTTGGTGATGAAACCCGGCAGTGATACATTCTGGCTTCCGAATTACTTTGTTGAGATGTGGGGAGACGGCCGGAGATTTGAATGTGGTTATAATGTTCAGGGACAGTATTTATGGCCGAAAGTGGTATCTCCAAATAATTTATTGGTCCCGGGACAGTGGCTTCATCTGACTTTTATCCGGGATACATCGCGGCATTTACTGATTCTGCTCATCCATAATGCCGAACGTAAGCTGGTAGTTTTCAATGTGAGTTCCTATGATCCGGTTGTCGACAATCCGCCGACAATAACCACGTCACCGGTTAATATTGGTTATGGCGGGGGAGGCGATGATTCGTGGCTGGACGGTTTTGTGGATGAGGTTCGCATTAGCAATGTCGTGCGGCAATTTGCTGTTCCGCCAATCATTACCAATGTGACTCAGCTAAACAACCAGACGGCGGACGTGGCGTCCTACGAAATTAACGCCAAGATTTACACCCTCTTTTCAACCACGGTGCAGAGTGCCGTTATTTATTATAATACGGGAAGCGGGTGGCAGGAAGCAGCCATGACATCCGGTGCGGACAGCACCTATACGGGCGTGATTCCTCAGCAGCCGGTGGGTTCTGTTATCAGCTATTATGTAAAAGCGACGGATGATTCCGGCATGGTGTTTACTCAGCCGGCTTATGCCGAGACGGATAGCAGTTACTACACCTTCGGCATTTACAAGCCTAAATCCGAGACCCTCGATCTTTCTTTTGAAGCGGGAACCGGCACGCCCACAGATGGTTCTATCTTTGGGAATAAAGTGACAATGGCCGGTAATCCCACCTATTCGACGGATGCGGCGGTCGGCAATTATTCCATTTTTCTCGAGGGTGATTCGAGTTATCTGGAAGTGGATTCGCCGTTTCTTTCCAGCCCGGAGTTCACGGTTGATTTTTGGTTCAATGCGGACTCGATTCATAATTACTGCCGGATCATCAACCGGCCGATTGCCCCCGACAATTGGTATCAAAACGCGTATCAGGTCAGGTTCAACCCCGGCAGCAGATTGTATGCGGGTTCCTGGAATGAGGCGGAGGGTTATCTTTCGGTAGCTTTGGAAGATTCCATCGAGCTTGGGAAATGGTATCATGTGATATACGAAGTCGCCGCGGCACCGGAAGGCGATACGGCTAAATTCTATGGAATTTTACAATTGCGTGACGCCAACGACATATTTTTGTCTCAGGGATATTTTGCATTTAATGACACGGTCGTGCAAGCGATGGCGCCTTTACGCATCGGGTATGCCGCCGGAAGACCCCATTTCGCAGGGAAACTCGACGACATTAAAGTCTATAATTACGCCGAGGCAGGACTTACGCCGACCTCGGTTGAGACGAGAAACGGTTCGGAAGTTCCGATGCGATTTGGATTATCACAGAATTATCCCAATCCATTCAACCCGACTACCGCCATAAACTATTCGGTCGCCAAGTACCAAAATGTGTCGATCGTGGTGTATGATTTAATGGGCCGGGAAGTGAAAACACTTCTAAATAAAAAGGCGGTCCCCGGAAAATACACCATCCGTTGGGACGGCACAAATGAAATGGGCCGTAAAGTGGCGAGCGGTTTGTATTTTTACAAAATGAAATCCGGCAAAATGGTCAATGTTAAGAAAATGCTGTTAATGCGATAAATGATTCATTCGATACAGGGGCTGATTCAGCCGTGAGTCAGCCCCTGTAAAGAATTAGATAGGAATAAAATATTATGCAAAAAAAATACCTGATGCTTGTTTTGAGTTTGTTTGTTTTATCAGGATTGGGTCTTATTGCATTCAGTTGTAGCACCGGTGTGGAAAGTTCGCCTGATCCGGGGATTTTGCGGGTCACATTACAATCAGATCCGGCAGATACGTTTATTGTCATTATTAATGATACCCTTACCGTTTCCAACAGTGACAGCTTCGGTGTAACGGTTTTTCAGGGGAAGGTCTATCATGACCGCGATTTTGCGCTTCTTTTTAAAAGCACCAGAAGCTATCGCACAGAAGATCTTGTTTACAATATCATTAAAAGAGAAAATGATACCTATCGGAAATCGATTATTTATGAATCGTACGTGCCCCCGGGTGATTATGACAGGCTGGAAATAGGTTTTACCGCAAGTCTTTTAAAAATCGGGAATTTTGAAATTCCGGTTAATCTCCCGAAAAATTCAAATTTGCTTCTAAAGCTGCCTTACCCCTTCAAGGTATTTGAGGGCAGCGTGACTGAAATAAATCTGCAAATAAGCCCTTTTAAATCTGTGCACCGTTATCGGGATTCCTACTTATTTACGCGGGTCGTTCAAATAACCGGAGTCCATTATTATAAATAATAGGGATTGATATGAAAGCGTTTTTGAAATTAACCATCCTATTGTTACTTGCTTTTTTGTTGATGTTTGTGACCGCATGCCAGAGGCGAACCTCTCCGGCATCGCCGGATCTTCTGCCCAATACGACGCTTGCGAATATCCCAATCGCAAACGATACCCTTTTTGCATTAGTCACACTCTATTGGGACGGAGAGGATAACGACGGTTATATTGCGGGATTTCAGTATCGCTATATCACCCGCCATTTATTCAAAGGAGATTCGGTTGTTCAGAACTGGAAGGAAACAAAAAAGACAAGTCTAACAATTCCGTTTGAATCAAGTGACAGCTTGAATTACCAGAGATTTCAGGTCCGTGCCATTGACAACAAGGGGGGGGTTGATCCGACGCCCGCCGAAAAATGTTTTTATACCCGAAAAACCATTCCCCCCACGACAAAAATAATATCTCCCCAAAACGATCAGCAATTCTTTGCGATCGACCATACAACAGACTGGTGGCAGGGAATTCAATTGAATTATACGGCTTCGGATAAAGACGGGAAGGTCGTGGAATATGCCTGGGCGATCGATAACGGGGATTGGAATTGGACACAGGACACCACATTGTACATTACGCCGGATCAATTTAATCCGCTGGAGGGCAAACATACAATCCGTGTAACGGCGCGTGATAATACAAACTTAATTGATTTAAAAGGTGCTTCGGCCACGATTACACTGATTAAACCGACATTTAATAAAAAAATTCTGATTGTGGATGAAACAGATGAAAAAAGTTTTCCGTTTGGGGTTAATTTTACGGATGAAGACGTGGACCATTTTTATGCGGATATTTACGGCACCCGGAATTCGTGGGATTTTATCAAGCGGGGAATGCCGCCGAAGGATACACTCGGCCAATATCAGTTGGTGGTCTGGCATGCGGACAACAGTTACAGCAGCCCCAATAATTATCACAAACTCCCCGATCACATCGCTGATATCGAGGATTATCTGAACGTGGGCGGTAACTTTATTATGAGCGGCTGGCGCATTTTGAAGTCATTTGCACCTACGCAGTCTTTCCCGCTTAATTTTGAGGAGGGCACATTTGTCCACGATTATCTGCACATTAATATCGCGGATGAAACACCGCTTGTTCCCAGCGATTTTACAGGCGCCGTGGGCGTCGGGAATTTCAGCGATATCAAGGTCGATTCCGTTAAGCTGGCCGATGCGTTTCCCTATTTCGGTAAATTGGCGCAGATCAATATTATGCCGGCACGGGCGGGATTTACCGACATAATCTACACCTATAAAAATGCGAATGACAGTCCGTTTGTTCAGTTCAGGGGAAGAGCGTGCGGGCTTCGATATTATGGGACGAGTTTTAACGTTGTGGTATTGGGCTTCCCCGTGTTTTTTATACAGAAACAAGATGCAAAAATTCTGGCAAGCCAAATTCTGCATAGTTTGGGCTTTTAACCTATTCGAAAAAGTAATCACATTCAAGGAGATAATGCTTTGCGTGCCATCAAAATTCTAATGATCATTGCACTGCTATTAATTTGTGCCCCCTGGTCTTTTGCGGGCAATACCGGCAAAATAGCGGGAACGGTTATCGACAAACAAACAGGTGAACCCTTAATCGGGGCAAATGTCCGAATCAAAGGAACGACATTAGGCGCCGCAGCCGATGCAAAAGGACGCTATTTCATTTTGCAGGTGCCTCCCGGCACCTATGAAGTGGTGGCGGATTACATTGGGTATCATGGAATGACGGTCGAAAATGTTCGCGTGGCGGTTGACTTGACGACCCGGATCAATTTCCAACTGAGTTCAAAAGCGATACAGTTCCCGAATTTAGTGGTCATCGCGAAGCAGCCGATGGTGCAGCCGGATATTACATCGACCCGCCAAAAAACGACGCGGGAAGAAATAAAAACGACCCCCGGCATGGAGAGGAGCACGGATATATTCAAGCTGTACGGCGGCGCCATCATCGATGCCGCCCCTCAAACCCTGCAGTTGGAAAACGGCGTGCAGCTTCAGGTTCGGGATGAAAGTCTGAAAAATATTCATATTCGGGGCGGCCGCGGGGGAGAGATTCTGTACCTGGTTGATGGGATGCCGGTCACGCACCCCATTTACGGCGGGCGGGATGTCCTGGACTTAAATGTGGTGGATGTACAGGAAGTTGAATTATTAACCGGTGCCTTTAGTGCCGAATACGGACAGGCTCAATCCGGTGTGGTGAATATTACCACACGCTCGGGCGGGAATAAATTTAGAGGCGGCGTCCAATATAAAACCGATCGGCTGAGAATTTTAGGTAACTCGTACGACAAACATTACGCCACACTTTATATCGGAGGGCCCGACCCCATCACCAATCGCCTGCTGCCTTCAATCGGACTAAACCTTCCGGGTAAAATTTACTATTTTATCTCGACGGATGTGGATTTAACCAATACGCCTTATAATAATCACCGCGACCGGGGCGAAATGTCGTTATTGGGTCTGAAAATAGGAGAAAGACAGAGCAACACCGGGAATCTAAACACCAAAATAAACTGGAACGTTTCCAATGCTATTAAATTAGTATTTAATTACCACGGTACCTGGCTGCGCTGGGATAATTTCAACTGGCTCTGGAAATATTATCCGAATCACATCGCCAGCTATTTGCGAAATAATAACAACGCGTCTCTGCAGTTTGTGCATACCCTTTCAAAGTCGACTTATTATACGCTTAATCTCGGCTATCTTTCTGTGGCTTATCAGGGTTCTTTCGACGGCAAACGCCCGACGGATTTCTGGTCATTTTTCAAAGACGGAAAGAAATATGGTTATCAGGATTATGTGAGTCATTTTACAGGCGCGCCCGATTCACTCGAAACCAGCATTAAAGAGCCCGAGGTAGATCCCCTGAACGGATTTTATGATAAATTGGGTTTTGAAAATATCTGGAGAAATGATTTCACGCGGACGTACACGTTTAAAGGAGACATCACCTCCCAGATAAATTCCCAAAATCTTGTAAAATCGGGTATCGAGGTCAATTATAATGATCTTCAATATGTCGATATTCAGGATGCCGGTGTGAAGTTATCCAATTACGGGATGTATCGATTTAAACATGAGACCTACTTTCCTGCGCCTCCGGGGCCGTTTAAAGAATTGGGCCAAAACCGATGGGTCTTTTATGTGAAACCCCTCATTGGAGGTGCTTACCTTCAGGATAAAATTGAAACACAGGGCTTAATCATCAATGCGGGTGTCCGGCTGGATTGGTTTATGCCCGGAAAATCCATCAGAAAAAAAGCATGGAAAGAGGCGTGGCAGGCGGCCACCGGATTGAAACCCAATTGGAGCTGGCTAAAGTACAAGATCAGTCCGCGTTTCGGCATCTCATTTCCGATTTCCGTAAAAACAGTTGTGTACTTTTCTTACGGGCATTTTAATCAATTGCCGGAACTTCAGTTTTACTATCGTGATCCTTATACGGGTTCTTTCACCGGGAATCCCCATCTCGATTATGTGCAGACCATTCTTTATGAATTCGGGTTTACCCATCAATTGGCTAAAAACTGGGCGATTGATATCAAGAGTTATACAAAAGACATTTCAAAGCAGGTTGGAACAACCCAATTGCGGGCCGCGTTAGGGCTGCCCGTCTATCTGTACGATAATAACGGCTATGCCCGGGCACGCGGAATCGAATTTGATCTCAGAAAGCGGTATTCTCATTTCACTTCCGGAAGAATTTCGTATACCGTGCAATGGGCAAACGGTTATTCATCTTCTGCGTTTGAAGATTATATTCGATCGATCAATGATTTTCCGAAACCGATACGGGAGAGGCGATTGAACTGGGATATTCGCCATCAAGTCATTTTACAGGCGACCATCGCCTCACCCGAAAATAGGCACATGCATCTGTTCGGCCTGACAATACCGGATAAATGGGACATCACCATTCTGTCGAGATTCTCTTCGGGCCAGCCGTACACCCCCGGAACGCACGATCCTGTGGTCGCCCAGAAAACGGAGAATTCCAGAACGGGGCCGCCGTCGATGACAGTTGATCTTAAAATTAATAAATCTTTTAATGTAGCCAATCTCAAACTTTCCGTTTTTGTGGATATCTTCAATGCGCTCAATTTGAAAAATGTCCAGATTGCCTATGGATTTAATCCCTGGACCGGTAAACCGTTTAAGTACGGAGATAAAATTCAGGATACACGCCAATACTATAATTGGTATACCATGTACCGCTTAATGGATCCCCGTCAGTTTTCCACGGGAAGGCATGCAAACATTGGATTGCGGATAGATTGGTAATAATTTTATGTCTAAAAAAACAATCCTTTTTAGTCTCCTTATGGTGTTTGTGGCGACAAACACATTGTGGGCACAATTGGCGACGCTTGATTGGAAATTACACAATATTGGGAAAGTGCGTCAGGTGATCACCAATACGGGCGGGATGAATGCGAAATTTGATATTTTATTCGACTATCCGGGGCTGATCAATTGCGAGTTTCCGCCCAATAGTTATGAAGAGCATCTGACGGAGGGCGGGATCTGGATTGGTGCCGTTGTCGGAAAAGACACGCTGGTCTCGGTGGCTCAGGGTGAAGCTTCACCCAGAGAGTTTTTCCCGTCGGATGCGCCGTGGGATACAATCTGGGTTGTGAATAAAGGAAATACCGTCAATATACCGTATTGGCCCGGTTATGTCGGCGTCTCCGATCAGGATTTCGTCTGCAGATACAGCGACTATAGTCCTGCCAGCCTGAAAGTCAGCGGCCACACCCCGCTGTACCTGGATGTCATTCAAACCAGTTACGCCTGGAGCGCGCATCCGCTGGATGAATTTATTGTATTCAGATATTACATCATCCCGACCAAAACCGACCTGCATCAGGTGTATCTGACGAGCTGGATCAACGGGAATGTAGGTTATGCCGAAGCCCCCGGTTTTGGGCTCGACGATGTCTCCTTTTTCAGGCGGGATAAGATGTTATCGGTGACCAAAGATCTCCCAGGCGGGCCGGACGGGACGGCGATCAGTCCGGTGGCCGCTAAAATTTATCCGCCTTCGAATGAAGCGCATGCCTTAAAACTGACCTACATCTGGTATAACGGGCGTATGCAGGGATTGCCCCCCCGGGATGCGGATCGATATGCCCAGATGTCAAAAGGGATCATCATGCAGGATCAGGCGAGTACGGGCGACGGCACCAAATCGATGGTGTCCATGGGGCCGTACGACATTAGTGTGGGCGATACGCTGCATCTGATGGTCGGACTTATCCTGGGCGAAGGGCTTAAAGGGGTCTACCAAAATGCGGACTATCTGGATTGGCTGGTGAAACAGAATTTTAAGGTGCCTTCTCCGCCGCCTTCTCCGCATTTGCGTGTGGAGTCAAAAAACAGACGGGTCACGTTGAAATGGGATCCTCTGCCCGGCGACCCAAATCCGGAGACTTACATTGACCGGTACAGAGCCGACAAAGATACATTGCCGTTCGAGGGATACAAAGTCTATAAAAGCACACAAAGCGCCACCGGTCCCTGGACATTATTGGCGGAATATGATCTGCCGGATGATGCTTTCGGCCCTAATACGGGTCTCACGCACGAATATACGGATGTCGGTTTATTGAACAATCTGGACTATTATTATGCCGTAACCGCCTTCGCGAAGCCGGATACGGTCATCGGTTTTCCTTCTCAGGAGTCCAGTCTTAATGCAAACGCCGTTAAAGCGGTGCCCGGCACGCCTCCGCCCAACACGGTGGGGAAAGTCGCGGTTGTCCCCAATCCTTATCGCGGGGACAGGGCTTATAATTCATATAATCCGCCCTGGGAGAAACCTGCCAGCACGCGTGCCCGCTGGATGGAGCAGGACCGGCGGATTCAGTTTATCAATCTGCCCGCCCAATGTGAAATTAAGGTTTACACCCTGGCAGGCGATCTGGTTGCCACAATCCCGCACAACGATCCCGATAAAGGCTACGAAGATTGGAATCTTACCTCTTATGTGGGACAGGCGATTTCCAGCGGCATTTATCTGTTTGTGGTTAAAGATACAAAATTAAAAAATGTTCAGGTCGGAAAATTTGTGATCATAAAATAAAGTGTGGATTGAATCGATGATTAAGCAAACGGTCAAACGAATAAACGTCTTACTTCTGGGGTTCCTTATACTGGGCATTTCAAATCAGGCTTCAAATGCGCAGAATTATTTGTCCAGCCTTTCAGCGACAAAAAACGATCCGCTTTATACCACCTATGCGGCCGCTTTAAACCGGTCGGAGTTTGTGATTGATGAAGGTTACCACTTCGACTGGTACGCGCCGGACAAGGGGATCACTTTTGAAAACGAGAAGGCCGGCAGTCTCGGCCTCGGATTCAAACTGAACGGTTTTTTTCAGTACCGGCTGGGCGGGGTTTACCGGGAACCGGTTGTGACAACCTCCTACAGCGATCTGGTACGCTACTATTATTATCCGTTCGAGAACATCCGGGTGGAGGTCTTTTTTCTGGTCTACAGTTCCCGTATTGCGATTCAGGATGTGAAAATTAAAAATGAAGGCGCCTCAACAGTAAGATTAAGCGTTTATCCGTTTTTAGACATGGGAAAGAATGAAGCCGCGGATGCCGAGCTGATTCCTGAACGGGACGGATTGACGTTTAAACACAAAGAACTTCCCGACGGCTGGACCAAGAGCCACGGGATCCCTTATCAAAAAGAGAGACTAAATGCTTACATCATCGATGCTTCCGCCGATGCCTGGGGCGCCTATTCAAAATTGACAAAAAGTGCCGTGAGCGGTGCGATTGCAAAAAAGAAGGCTTCACAGGAGAACTATTGCGTGGAATGGGGGACGGTTCACACGGCGGATGGTTCGTTGTGTACGCTCACGCCTCCCCGGACGCAGCAAATTATAGAGCACAACGGCAGCGACGCAGAAATTCTGACCGAAGAGGCGCCCAAATGGGGTGAGACCAGTCCCAATATTCCGGGAAACGGCTATCAGGGATGCGAGTTAGGCAATTTTGATTCTCCTGCGATTGCCCAGGGGGACTCGTTTCAGGTCATTTTTACCTCTCTGGCAACGGGAGAACAGGGCACCGGCAGGGGCATCATTCCGCCGCTTCCGGCAAAACAGGGCGTGATTGTTAACATTCAATTAAAGAAAACGGCTTTTCCTCCCGTGCCGCAAAAAGTAAAAGCGACTTTTTACGGCGGCCGTACGGCCTTTATTCAATGGAAAAAAGAGAAAGGGTACACCTACAATCTTTACCGGCGTAACGCCCGGACAGAAAAAGGAAAATATAAACGAATTGCAGCCGGTATTAAGGATTCTCTCTACTACGATTTTACTTTAGACAGCAGCGAAAAATACGGATACATTGTGATCGCCCGGGACAGTGCCGGCCGGTTTTCCGGACATTCTGCGGACGTCAATAATTTGGGCAGCGCTGATTTTTTAAGTGATGTTTCAAACGACCGCCTCTCCGACAGGATTCCCGGCGGCAGTCTAAAAGTGGTGGCGCTGCAAAAGAATTTCACTATTCCCCCGGGAGGAAGTGCGCTTCTCCGGATCCTGCGCGGGGTGGCCAAAGGGAACGCGGAAAAAGACAGCCTGATTTCCGCCTGTCGAAACCTGCGCCGGACCGATTTGCAGCCATTTGTGGAAGAGGACGAACGGCTCTACAGGCGGATTCCGAGGTTAAACTTTACGAATGCGGATTATAAAATGATGTATTGGAGCGCCTTCTCGATGATGCGCCAGTGTATGCTGCCGCCGGAGGGTCAGTCTTCATACAATTACTATGTCTTTTCCAGAGAACCCACCTGGGGATGGGGCCACGGCGGCCAGGTTTTCCACGAAAGTCTCTCGATGCTGGCGTACGTGTTTATGGATCCTGTGAGTGCCATGAATTCTCAACGCGTCTATATGGAGCGGCAGTGGAAGAACGGGTACATCAATTATCGCACGGGCCCTTATCTGAATGAAACGATTCCTTATCATAATCAATACACAACTTCGGCGCCGTGGTTTAATTGGGAGAATTGGGAGATTTTTAAAGTCAGCCGGGATACGGTTTTTTTGAAGGAAGCCTATCAATCGGGCAAAAAGTTTTATCAATTTTGGCTGAACAACCGGGATGCCAACCACGACGGCCTCTGTGAGTGGGGTGCCCATGCTGTCCTGGAATCCGTACGTGATGGGAAGGTGGCCGTCTGGGATCAGGTGGGCTGGCCGAGCAATTTTGATGCCCTCGATCTTAATGCCATGCTGGTCAATGAGGCACAATCCCTGGGGAAAATGGCGCAAAAATTGGGATATTCAGAAGATTACGACTATTGGAAGCAGGAAGCGGCGGCTCGCACAGATTCCATTAACCGTTATATGTGGGACTCCCAGACGGGTTTTTACTACAACATCAATAAAAATGATCACAGTTTTACCTTTAAAACAGCAGATGATTTGAAACGTATGGAAATCATTGGGTTTCTGCCGCTGTGGGCGGGGATTGCGGACCAAGCACAGGCGGCAAAGCTGATGCAGCACCTGACCAATCCCCGGGAATTCCGGCGGAAATTCGGCATTCCATCGCTTTCGGCGGCGGACAGCTATTACCAGCCCATGGGATACTGGAACGGCCCGGTCTGGGTTCAATGGCAATATCTCATTTTTAGGGGACTTCTGCGTTACGGATACGAGCATGAAGCCCGGCAACTGACGGAAAATGTCTTCAGCAATGTCATTCATCAGCTTAAAACCAGCCACTATTTCTGGGAATTGTACAGCCCGGACGCTTACCGGGCGGGATTTCATAAAACCTACATCTGGACGGGGATTGTGGCGCGCATGTTGTTGGACACGCATAAGATGTCTCAGGATGTCAAAAAAAAAAATGAAAAAGTGATTCCGGAAGCGTTTGTGTTGAGACAAAGCTATCCGAATCCTTTTCGGTATAAAACAACCATTCATTATCGTCTGTTTGTAGCGACAACGATAAAAATTTCGATTGTCAATATTCTGGGTCAAAAGATAGCGACCCTTGCGGAAGGTTTTAAAAATGCGGGTCAATACAGAGTGGATTGGGATGCTTCCGCCGTCCCGAACGGAGTTTATCTGATTCGGATGCAGACGAATCGATTCTCCGTGACCCGAAAACTGCTTGTCGTAAAATAAGGTGCATTAAAAAAAAGGAAATATTGTGCTGAATTTAAACAGACTATTATTGTACACGGCGGGCATTGCCCTTTACGCCGGTTCGCTGTTTGCCCAGCAGCAGGTTTCATTGGATTGGAAACTGCATAATGTGGGCCAGGTCCGGCAGCTTGTCACCAATATGGGCGCTTTATGGCGTGCACAGACAAACTATCCCGGTCTCATTTACTGCGAATTTCCGCCCAACAGCTATGAAGAACATATTGGCCAGGGAGGGATCTGGATCGGGGCGATTACACCCGAAAACGATACGTTGGTTTCCGTCACCACGGGCTGGGGTTCGGATGATGAGTTCTTTCCAAGCGCTGCGCCCTGGGATTCCATCTGGGTGGTTGGCAAAATGGATACGGTAACAATCCCCTATTGGCCGGATTATGTGGGGGTCTCCGACCAGGATTTTGTCTGCCGGTATACCGATTACGGGCCTTCCAGCATGAGAATCAGCGCTCATAAACCCCTTTATCTGGATGTCATCCAAACCAGCTACGCATGGAGTTCAAAACCGCTCGATGAAATGATTGTGTTCAGATATCACATTATCGCGACCAAATTCGACCTGAAGAAGGCGTACATCGCGTTTTGGCTGGACGGAAATGTCGGTTATCGCGGACAGGGTTGGAATTTTGCCCTTGACGATTATTCGATCTATTATAAAGAACAGCATTTGGGCATTGCAATGGATAGTCCCGGCGGTCCGGACGGAACGGCTTACAGCCCGATCGGCATTAAGATTTATCCCCCTAAAACCGTCGCGGAGGATTCTCTGCGCTGGACATTTAACTGGTATCCGAATCAAACCGTGCCCAACCGGGACCCCCTGCGGTACAAAGATATGGCAGCCGGAAAAATCATGCAGAACCAGCAGGTCGCCAATGGTTCCCAATTTATTGTTTCGTTTGGTCCCTTTAACCTGGCTGCAGGGGATACGCTTAATTTAATTGTGGGTGAGATTCTGGGCGATGGACTGAATGGCGTTTTAAAGAATTCGGATCAGATGAATTGGCTGGTGAACCAAAATTTCAAGGTGCCTTCGCCGCCGCCGAATCCGCCTCTGCGCGTCGAAATGAGAAATCACAAGGTCATTTTAAACTGGAAGGTCCGGCCGGGGGATGTCAATCCGGAAACTTACAAGGATCCCTATCGCGCCGATAGTACGGCTCAGCCGTTTGAGGGATACCGGGTCTATAAAAGCACCCAAAGCATAACGGGTTCGTGGACGCTATTGGCGGAATATGATTTGAAGGACAACACATTTGGTCCTAATACCGGCCTTGAACACAACTATACGGATATTGGGCTGCTCAACAATCTGGACTATTATTACACGGTAACGGCCTTTTCAAAGCCGGATACGGTCATCGGTTTTCCTTCGCAGGAGTCCAGCCTGAATGCAAACGCCGTAAAAGCGGTTCCGGGCACGGCTCCGCCGAAAACAATCGGCAAAGTGGCTGTTGTACCGAATCCCTATCGCGGCGATGTGGCTTACAACACATACAATCCGCCGTGGGAAAAGCCGGGAGGGACGCGCGCCCGCTGGATGGAGCAGGACCGGCGAATTCAGTTTATCAATCTGCCCGCTCAATGTGAGATTAAGATCTACACGCTGGCCGGAAATCTTGTCGCCACAATTCCCCACAACGATCCGAATAAAGGCTACGAAGACTGGAATCTTACATCTTATGTGGGACAGGCGATTTCCAGCGGTATTTACTTGTTTACGGTCAAAGATATTAAGACGGGCGATGTACAGCTTGGCAAGTTTGTGATCATTAAATAGCGGTTTAAAGAGAGAGGTAATCATTAATGTTAAGACGAAACAGGCTGTTACTTCTGATGTTTGTCCTTCTTTGGGCTCCGGCCGGCTCACTTTTTGCCCAATGGACCCACCTGGACTGGAAGATGCACAATGTGGGAAAAGTGCGCCAGGTGATTGTCAATACGGGTGCCTTAAATGCGATAGACGCCAACGGCTTCAGCAAATACGGCTACCCGGGGCTGATTAACTGTGAATTTCCGCCTAACAGCGATGAAGAGCATATCTTTAAGGCCGGTTTTTGGGTGGGCGCCATTACCGACGCCGGGGACACCCTTGTTTCGGTGACCAAAACCCATTTTACACCCGATGAATTCTACCCGACCAATGCCGCCTGGGATACGATCTGGGTGGTTTCAAAAGGGGACACTGTTAATATTCCTTACTGGCCGGATTACGTGGGCGTGTCGGATCAGGATTTTGTCTGTCGATACAGTGACTACAACGTTCTGAATATTAAAAATCATACACCGCTTTATCTGGAAGTGATTCAAACCAGTTATGCCTGGAGCTCGCCGCCTTTAAATGAATTTATCGTTTATCGATACTCTATTATTCCGAAAAAATTAAATCTGAATAAAGTGTTCATTTCCATCTGGCTGCACGGAGAGGTCGGCAATATCCGTGCGGCAGAAAATTACATCGATGAGTATTCTCTGTATTTTCCCAAGTATCAGATGATCGTTGATGAGGATGCGAAAGGCGGGGATGACGGCGACGCCATTAGTCCCATCGGGATGGAAATATTATCGCCGCGAGACAGCACCTTACGATGGTCGTTTAAATGGTATACCCATGAAGGTCTCGCGGCGCTGGCCAGAGACCCCAACCGGTACCGGGACATGTCCGGCGGAGAAATTATGCAGGACCGCATGGAACCGGCCAGGGCGCACATGGTGCTTTCATTCGGTCCGTTTGAACGGGTAAAAGTGGGAGATACGCTTCATTTTGAGATGGCCGAAGTGTTTGGGTACGGCATGAAGGATATGATGAAAAATGCAAAATATCTGGAATTTCTGAGAGCGAAAAAATACCGGGTTCCTTCTCCGCCTCCCAAACCGTTTCTTAAACTGACGATAAAGAGTCATGAAGTGCATCTTAGCTGGAAACCGACCGATCATGACAATCCGGAAACGTATCAGGATTCTTACCGCGGAGACAACGAAACAGTCCCTTTCGAGGGTTATCGACTGTACAAGAGCACCCAAAGCATCACAGGCCCCTGGACTTTATTGGCGGAGTACGATTTACCCAATGATGTTTATGGTTCCAACACGGGTCTCGAACACGACTACACGGATGTCGGCTTATTAAATAACATGGAGTATTACTATTCCGTTACGGCATTTTCTAAACCGGATACGGTGACCCATTTTCCTTCGCAGGAATCCAGCGTGGATGCCAATGCCAGGGTTGTGATTCCCGGAACAGGCCCCCCTAAAAGTCTTGGAAAAGTGATCGTGGTCCCCAATCCGTACCGCGGGGATGCCGATTACAATGCATACAATCCCGAGTGGGAGAAAAATCCGCCGGGACGCCCCTGGATGGAGCAGGACCGGCGCGTTCAATTTATCAATTTGCCGGCCCGGTGTGAAATTAAAGTCTATACGCTGGCCGGAGATCTGGTCACCACAATTCTGCATAATGATCCGGATCGAGGCTATGAAGACTGGAATCTGACCTCACACCAGGGGCAGGCGATTTCCAGCGGCATTTACCTGTTTACAGTAAAAGAGACCCAAAATAATAACATTCAGGTGGGCAAATTTGTGGTGATAAAGTAATTGATGAAAATAACAAAAATTGGAGTTCATGAGATGTCCAAAAAATTAATCCTTGTCCTGTTGCTTTTCCCGAGTTTGTTGTTTGCTCAATACCAGCGTCCGGGAAGTACGGATGCCCAGTTTTTAAAAATCGGCGTGAGCGCCAGAGCCGAAGCCATGAGCGGTGCCTACATCGCCGTCGTTACCGGGGCAGAAGCCACTTATTACAATCCGGCGGCATTGGCGAGAATCGACGGGAGCGACGTTGTGTTTAATCATACTAAATGGTTTGCAGGGATTAACCATGATTTTGTGGCCGCCGCACACACGTTTGAACATTACGGCACATTCGGAATTTCAATGACGGCATTGTACACCGATGCAATGAAAGTTCGAACGCCGCTTCAGCCCGACGGCACGGGTGAAACTTTTTATGCCAATAATTATCGTGTGGGCATCAGCTATTCCCGCTATTTGACCGACCGGGTTACTTTTGGCGGAACCCTGAATTACATTAATATGTCGCTCTATTCCGGCTTTTCGGCCAACGCTTACTCCGTCGATATCGCCATTCTGTACACGACGCAATTTCACGGCTTCCGTTTCGGTATGCGGATTGCCAATTTCGGGTCGGAAGTGAAATATGTGAATGAATCCTACCCGCTTCCCACGAACTTTAATTTCGGTCTGGCCATGAATGTGATCGATACCCCCGGCCAAAAACTGCTGATGAGTTTTTCGGCCCTGAAACCCAACGACGGGCAGCCTTTGGGACAGGTCGGGGCGGAATGGGATTATCACAATATAATATTTGCAAGAACAGGCTACCGGATCAATTACGATGTGGCCGGTTATTCTTTCGGAGGAGGTCTCCTGATGAACATTCAGGGGTATCAATTAAGATTTGATTATTCTTTTAGTAATTTCATTTTGCTCGGAGGTGCGCACCGTTTCGGCATTGGACTCTCATTTTAGGATTAGGATTGGTATCCCTGTAATTGATTTTTGGTTCTTCGCGAGAATGCGTGCTTTTTGAATGATTCAATCATTTTTTAAAAGTGATTTGAATGGAGATAGGATCGTATTTTCATTGCCACGAATGCACGAATTGATGAACCATAAAAATGCATTTGAATTTTGAGGTATTCGATGATTAATTGTAAGTTGACGGGTAAGCGTTCCGGGTCGGGACGCCGTTTTGCGGTAAGGGCTTTGGTTGTGGCCGCGGCTCTGTTTCTCATGCGTTTTGAGTTGAGCGCGCAGGTCGTTCAAATTAAGAGACTCGATGTTAACGGCGCATTAAATGCCGGAACCCTCCGGGCGGCCGTAACGCCGCCGTTTACCATCAATACGATTCAAAAAATATTTGACGGCAATCCATATACGGAAGCGGTGGTACAGAACAGCGATTCGGTGACCATCACGCTTGTGTTCGACGCGCCCGTTAATATTTCAAAAAGCAAGGTTTTTTTCTGGAATAACGGCGAATGGAGCCTCGAGGCGGCCAACACAGAGGCTGATTTAAATCAGAAATCGGGCTCTTATCAATTATGGGTTGATCGCCAAAAATATGCTTATTTTATCTCGGATTCGTCAAGCTTTCCCGCGAGCAAGGCCAGGTGCATTCGTTTAACCGCCCGAAATCTTCAGGGCAATAATATCTACATGGGTGAGTGGGATTTATACACCCCGTTTATCCTGACGTCTCTGCAAATTTTGCCCGATCACCCAAAATTGCTGCCGGGCACATCTTTTCAGTTAAAAGTGATGGCTTTGGATGATGAGGGCAATGCCTATCCGTACAATCTGAAGGATCCGGTCATGTGGTCTTCCGCCAATCGTGCGATTGTGAGCATGGGTGAGATGGGCGATATTCACGGCCATTCGCTGGGCACGGCTTTAATCACCGCCCAAACCACCGCCCTCTCGGGGACGACAACGGCGGAGGTGGTGTCTGATTTTGAATCCCCCAAAGCCGAACCGCTGCCCGTCAAGGTGGCTTTGATCCTGCAGGATCCTATTATAGATATCGCGCATAAACGCAGGATTCACCAGGTGCGCGGCTGGACCAATCCCAGGGATCTGATTCGCCAGATTATTGAAGAATTTTATAAAGCCAGCGATGGTGTGGCTAATTTTCAAATCGTCGAAACGCACAACGACGGGAAAATTTTTACCCGCATCGGCGGGAAATTTATGACGATTGACACGTTGGCCTATTATTTCGGCTCGATTTCACATTTGTACGGCAGAGATACGAAGGGCACGCTGCAAAATTTAGCGGAAGTGCAGGGCAAAGTAAAATTTGATTACAACGCTATGATTGATTATTATAATCTGGATACCAAACGAAATAACGGAAAAATCGATGAGGTGTGGGTGTACTCCTTTCCTTTCTCAGGGATGTATGAATCGCAGCTTGTAGGCCCGGGAGCGTTCTGGTGGAATTCTCCGCCGCTGGAACATCCCGGGCTGGAGAAGCTTCTGTCCGTCATGGGCTGGAATTATGAGCGCGGCGTGGCGGAAGCGCTCCACAGCTTTGGACACCGGGTCGAGAGTGCCATGCGCCATATTTACGGAAGATGGGATGTGCACAATCCAAATCCGAACAACTGGGAACTTTTCACAACAATCGATAAAGACAAACCGGGGAAAGCCCAGGTCGGTAATATTCATTTCCCCCCCAACGGTTTGCATGATTACGATTACGGCGATAAGCGGTATGTGGTCACTTATGCGGACAATTGGAAACGCTACCCCATCCTTTTAAATCAAACGCGAACCGTCAATTGCCGGGAATGGGGCTGCTCTCAACTGGACTATATGCGATGGTGGTTTAATCACCTGCCCCGGTATAAAGGCGTCACGGACGGCATCCTGAATAACTGGTGGTATTACGCCATCGATTATGAGGGCGCTGTGGGGAAAGCTTCACAGCTCACAAATGTGGATGAAAAAATGGGATTCCTGAATACCTCTCCGGGTGACTATTCGCTCGAGCAAAACTATCCTAATCCGTTCAATTCAACGACCCAAATCAGATTTTCTTTAAAAAAACCCCGGCATGTGACCTTGAAAATTTACGATATTTCAGGCCGGGAGGTCGAAACGTTAATCGATAAAAAAGAACCGGCAGGACAATACGAGGTGAAATTTAACGGAAACCGGTTTGCCAGCGGGGTCTATTTCTGCCAATTAACCGCGGGCAATTTTAGGTCGACCCACAAGATGATTTTACTGAAATAAAGAAAATTTTCCAAACGCAGATGAAAACCAAATATTGAGAAATAATGAAAATCAAGACGCTGTTGCATTTTATTCTATTCCTGTTAATCTGCCTGCCCGGGATGGTTTATGCTCAATCTTTAAAAGAGCTGACATTTGAAACCTCCCGGGGCCTTGGCCTGACATCGTACAAAATAAACGGGGTCCAAAAACCCTTTCAAGAGACGCTGCCGCTGTTTTCAATAAGAATAAACGGCAAATTAACCACCACGTTATCTGCTTCTGCCTCGAAAAGCGGAGGGGTTTTTTATTTCAAATTTCCTTCGGGATTAACGGGTTCGATTAAACCGGAAAAGGGTTTTTCGCCCGGTTGGAAAGCGGAGGTTATTTTAGAAAATAAATCCGATTCCACAATAAAAATTTTAAATTTAGTACCGCTGGGTCAGTCCCCAAATCGTATCTACATCACGGCGTCGGCGCCCTGGACCCTGGCAAGTTCAAAAATATTCAGACCTGATTCAGGCCCGATCGGCGTGATTCTTCCCGATAATGCGTGGGAACTCGGCTACGCCGCCCTTGGAATTGGGCCTCATAAATCCATTGCCGCGCTGGCGCGCCGGAACGGCGGGAAAAACACGAAATTCCATCGCTATTCGGCTTACATCCGGCCCGGCGGCACCGTTCAATATGATCTTTATGCAGATGTGTATGAGGGCGTGTGGCAAAACGGGCTTCGAATGATGTTTCGAAAAAGATACCTTTATGATCTCAAACGCTTCGATAACACGCTTTTCGAGAGAAAAGATCTGGAGTGGATTCGGCATCGTTACGTGATCACCATTCAATATGCGTGGGATCATAATTACTACGACATGAAAGACGGCCGGTATCATTTTGCCGAATTTCTGGCGAATGGGGAAAAACTCTTCGGCGGCTATGACGTATTCTGTATCTGGCCCACGTGGCCCACGTTGGGCCTGGATCAGCGCAATCAGTGGGATTTGTACAATGATCTTCCGGGCGGATTGGAAAAAATGCACGAACTTTCCGAATACGCCAAAAAGCACGGCACAAAATTTTTTATTTCATTTAATCCCTGGGACAAAAGCACCCGCAAAGAAGATTTCTATGAGGGCATTTCAAGAATGATAAAGGCGGTCGATGCCGATGGTGTGGTGCTGGATACTTATGGAAGCTCGAGCCGGAAACTGCAGAATGCGGCGGACCGGGTGAAGCCGGGGGTCATCATGTACAGCGAGGGAATGGCGGTGCCCAAAGACATGCCAGGTATCGTGGCCGGCCGGGTGCACGACGCCATCACCATGCCGCCGCCGTTAAATCTTAATAAATTCATTAAACCGCAATTTGCAATTTTTAGAGTCTGCCAATTGAGCCATGGGAGAATTCACCGGGATTTGGCGATTTCATTCTTCAACGGCTACGGCACGGAACTAAACACGATGGCGCCCGGCCGGCCCGACTGGATGACCGCCGAATATCGTTATTTAGGGAAAACCGTGCTGCTGCTGCGGGAAAATTCAGCCGCGTTTTTAAGTCAAAACTGGACGCCGCTGCTTCCCACATCAGTCGACAGCATCTGGGTGAACCGGTGGCCCGCCCGGACAAAGACCGTTTATACCATCTACAGCCTGAAACCCCGGGGATATGACGGCCCGTTGTTCAAAGTCGACGCATCGAAAGGCTTTCATTTTGTAGACCTCTGGTCTCATAACGAAATAACCCCGGACACTCTACAGAACACAACCTATCTGCCGGTTTCCGTTCGATCCTTTGATAAGGCATGGCTGGGAACAAAAAGAGAAGGCAATGTGAGTTGTGTCGCAAAACTGCCGGATTTATTAAAAGTAAGGCTCAATGGTGATTCGCTTTCATTCGGCGCCGGGACAGGCGATCGTATTCTGGTCTGGGCCGGAAATCCTTCCTATCAGGGAATATTTAGAAAGTTTGATGTCAAGGGGCAGTCGGTTCGTCTGATGCAGTTATTCGGCCGGTATGAAGGCAAGTTTGTCGTGCAGCTTTTTGACAAAAGCGAATTGCTGGACGAGCGGGTGATCAATCTAAAACCCGGAACTGCAAGGCTGATCAGTCAAGTCGTGCCGACTCCCAAAGCGGATAAAGCCCCCCGGGGTATGGTTGAAATACCGGGAGGGACTTTTATTTACAGAGTCAAAAAAACGGCTCATTTTATCTCTTATCCGGAACTGCCGGATTCAATGGTCCTAAATATTCATAAATTTTATATGGATCAATATCCGGTCACGAATCAGCAATTTAAGCGGTTTATCACGGCTGCCGATTATCTTCCGAAAGACACGGTCAATTATTTGAAGCACTGGAAGAAGGGGACCTATCCCAAAGGGACAGGGGATTTCCCGGTTGTGTATGTCGGCAGGGAAGACGCCGGGGCTTACGCAAAGTGGGCCGGTAAAAGATTGCCCACAGAAATCGAGTGGCAGTATGCGGGCCAGGGCACCGACACGTTAAGCTGGCCCTGGGGTCACGAATTTGATTCGACCAAATGCAATAATGCGTCGGGCAGGCTGACTCCGGTGGATGCTTTCCCGCAGGGTCAGAGCCAATTTGGGGTGATGGACCTGGTCGGAAACGTCTGGCAGATAACAAATGATCTTTATGATGACGGAAGCTACTATCTCGAAATGATTAGAGGCGGAAGTTACTACAAACCCACATCCAGTTGGTGGTATGTAAAAGGCGGCCCTCAGCCGTTGAATCACAGACAGGTTCTGCTGATGGTTTCGCCCGGCTTCGATAGAAATGCGACGGTTGGATTTCGCTGCGTTAAAGATGCTCGATAAAAATTTAACAGAGGAGATTGAATCATGAAATTATTTAATAATTTTATATGGCTCAATTTAAAAAGAATCTCTTTCCTGAGTCTTTTCTTTTTAACGGCTCTTCTGATCAGCGATACGGCTGCAGCCAAACAGGTCATTCGAATCGGCTTTTTAAGCACACAAAAAAGTGTGAAGGCGGACGATGAGGTGTCTGCCGCCTATAAGTTTCTGAAAAATAATCAATCGTATGTGGTGACCCGGATCACGTTCGAGCAGATAAAGCAAGATCCGAAGCTGTTGGACGGGAACAATGTCCTCTGGTTTCATAAACCCGACTCGGCCGGTTTTTCAGAAAGCGCCGTTGATAAAAGCGTGATTTGCACGATAAACAATTTTATAAGCGATGGGGGCGGACTGCTGTTAACCCTGGATGCCTTTCGTTATATCAATATTTTGGGTTTGGAAAAACAGATTCCCGGGATTCGATATCAAAAAATAAAAGATCAGGGTAATGGAAGAAAGCTTGGATTACATGCGCTGCGTTCGCACCCGATATTTGATGGTCTCCATGGCGGAGCTAATATCTGGAATGGCTACAAAGATAATGTGGCCCGAAAGGTCGGGTTTTTCGGCAGTTCCGTGCCTCGAAATGGGAAAGTAGTGGCGGTCAACTGGGCGTATATAACCTTGCGGGATAGTGAAAAACTTGCGGTTGAATACAGATACGGGAAGGGGAAAGTCCTGGCAATCGGGGCCTACACGTATTTTGCGCCGCGGAATTATAATCGATTAAGTCTTGAAAAGTTCACGAATAATTGTCTCCTGTATCTGGCCAATGCGCTTAAATCAAAAGAAAAGGCCCGCTATTGGAGCTACAGTCCGTTAAAAGTGCTTCCGTTTACGGAAACGACCCCTTCTGTAAATTTTCCCCGATCAAAATCCTGGGGTGAAAATTCAAATTCTTTGGCATTCAAATTACAACGGGCATCCGGCAGTACCTGGGATTTGGGCGAAGAAAGAATTTTGATGATGGGAAAAGAGAGAGGCGGCCTGGATGAAATCTGGATCCATCCCTTTATGGCGTTTCGCGATTACAAGGTCGGCGTAGAATTTTCGGATAAAGATTCCGTTTGCTGGCTTGACGAGCAGCGACCGGAAATTGAGGCGAGGCCCGAATCGTTCACACGTACGTACCGTTTTCCCCGTGCCGTCATCAAAGAAATAATGACTTCCGATATTCATCAGCCGGCCGGCATCATTCATTATGCCTATAAAGGACAATCCCCGGCAAAATTCATCATTCAATTTAAAAGCAATCTCAGGTTCATGTGGCCCTACAATAGTGATGCCCTTGGTTCACTCTATTATGGCTGGAGCGACGGGCTGAATGCCTTCCATGTGAAAAATAAAAGCGGTGAGTTCAATGTCTTGATCGGCTCAAATAAAAAGCCGCTGGAAAAGAGGTTCGGCCGGTTTGACGGCTTTTCGAAAAAGGGAACCGTTTTTGAAGGGAAGCCCACAACTAAATTTCAGGTCAGCGGGTTAGTGGCCTATGCGGTTCAAAAAAATGATCAGTTCGATGTTGTTTTAGTCGGGACCGACGAAGGTAAAAAAGCCGCTTTTAAATATTACGAACAAGCCATGAAAAACCCGGAAAAAATTTACAAAAATACCATCCGGTATTATCGTGATTTTTTAGATACCAGTCTGATGATAACCACGCCGGATAAGGAGTTTAATCAGGGCTACCGCTGGGCATTGGTGGGTACGGATAAATTTTATGTGAATACCCCGGGGATAGGCAAATCCCTGGTGGCCGGTTATGCCACAACCGCGAGGGGCTGGGACGGTTCTCAAAAGGTCAGCGGGCGGCCGGGTTATGCGTGGTACTTTGGCCGTGACGGTCAGTGGAGCGGCCTGGCATTATCCGATTACGGCGATTTTGGAAAAGTGAAATCCGAGCTGGAGGTCTATCAGAAATATCAGGCATTGTCCGGGAAAATTTATCATGAATTGACCACAAGCGGCGTGGTTCATTATGACGCCGCCGATGCCACACCCCTTTATCTGATTCTGGCGGGGCATTACCTCCGGTGGTCCGGAGATCTTAATTTTATCCGTAAAAGCTGGAAACACATTAAAAAGGCAATTGATTTTTGCTTTTCAACGGATTGGAATCAGGATCATTTAATTGAAAATACACATGTGGGACACGGCTGGATCGAAGGAGGCCCTTTATATGGGGCGCAAACCACGCTTTATCTGGCGAGCTGCTGGGCTGAGGCGCTTAAAGAGGCTTCCTACATGGCGAAGAATCTGGGTTATGAAAAAGAGGCGAAATATTATCATAAAGAATTCCGGCGGGTGACCGGAATTATCAACCGGGATTTCTGGAACAGCAAAAAGAAGTTTTTTTATTACGGTAAATTGGCTGACGGAAGTTTTAATCCTGAAAAAACGGTTTTGCCCGCCGTGTCTCTCTATTTTAATTTAATCGATAAAGAGAAGGTTTTTCCCATGTTGAACGAATATGGGGAAAACTCATTTTCATCGAATTGGGGCGTCAGAATTTTGCGGGAGAGCAGCCCGCTGTTTAATCCCCGCGGGTATCACGACGGCAGTGTCTGGCCTCTATTTACGGGCTGGGCGGCACTGGCGGAATACAGTCACGGACAATACACCCAGGGCTTTTCTCATATTATGAATAACCTGTTGGTCTATAAACACTGGGCGAAAGGGTACATCGAAGAAGTTCTAAACGGAGAAATTTATAAACCTTCCGGTGTCTGCGACCATCAATGCTGGTCGGAGACCATGGTTTTACAGCCGGCGCTTGAAGGGATGCTGGGGCTTAAGGCAGATGCCATGGAAAACAGATTGAGCCTGTCTCCCCGCCTGCCCTTTAATTGGAATTCAATCAAAGTGGAACACATCAGAGTCGGGTACCATACGCTGAGTTTCACATTGCGGCGGGATAAGGGAAAAACAACTTATTACTTTTTCCATACGGGCAGCAAAAGTTTGAAAGTTGATTTTTCACCTCAATTCCCGTCAGGCAGCGTTATCAATGGTATTTTTCTCGATGGAAAGCCGGTAAAGAACAGCGTGATCTCAAACCGCCAGGCAAAAAGTGTTAACTTGAATTTTGATATTAAAGACAAAGCCACTATTGTAATTTATCATTACGGCGGCATCGGTGTTCTTCCCAATATTCTGCATCCGGTACCGGGCAGCCGCGCCGGCGGGTTCAGGATTGTCTCTTCAAAATTGGACGGGAAAAGCTACACGGTAGTGGTACAGGGCAAACCCGGGAGTAAAGAAATATTAAAAATCTATTCTCCGGTTGAGCAGGTTAAATCGGTGGTGAACGCTGAAATGCTCCATTATAAAAATAATATTTATTCAGTTCAAGTCCCATTTCCAAAAAGCTCGAATAAATATTTGGTGAGAAAAATAAAGTTTCTGTTGAGGTAAGACAGGCTGGGATTTCCATTTTTAGGATTACCGATCATCTTTATTTTGAAAAGCTGTTCGCCGCGAATTCACGAATTTTTACGAATTGGATTCTATTGAAAAAAACAACCTTGCGAAGGTTAATACCGGACAATAAATCAAAATTTGATTGCAATATATAGTCTGTAAAAAAACCGTCGCAAGATTACGAGTAACAAATGGAGGCGTCTACAATGGGAGCTGGGAATTTATTCCGGAAAAAGTTTTGTTTAGCGTTAACTGTTTTATTTTTTTTATTGGCCGGCGCATTTTTAACCCGGCTCAATGCCGGAATAAAGGAAGTGCAAACACCCCCAAAAAGTGCCGCGAACAGTTTTTATCGCGGGAATCGCCCGCCTCTTTCACCCAACCCGCTCATTAAATTGCCGACCGGTGCCGTGCAGCCCGGCGGATGGATTCGGCATCAATTGGAGTTAATGGCAAAGGGTTTTACGGGGCATTTAAGTGAGATAAGCAAATATTGTCCAATTAAAGGTAATGCCTGGGTGAGTCCTGACGGCCGGGGCAAAGACGGCTGGGAGGAAGTGCCTTATTGGCTGAGAGGGTACATCGAACTTGGCTATATTCTGAAGGATAAGCGGATTATCGACGAATCAGAGCGGTGGGTGGAGGGTGTGTTAAAAAGTCAGGCCCCCGGCGGATATTTTGGACCGCGGGCGAATTGGGAAAAGGCCCAGGTCTCTTTTACGACAAAGCACGACATATGGCCCAATATGGTGATGCTGTACGTGCTGCGATCCTATTATGACGCCACGCACGACTCCAGGGTGATAAAACTGATGACCAATTATTTTAAATGGATGGAGACCGTTCCGTTAGAAAATTTTTTGCCGGGCACATGGCAGAAATGGCGCGGAGGAGATAATTTAAACAGCATCTATTGGCTTTACAATCGAACGGGTCTGAAATGGCTTCTGAAACTGGCCCTGGTAAATCACGATCAGACGGCCGATTGGGCGGGGAATATTCCCACCTGGCACGGGGTCAACCTGGCGGAAGGCTTTCGGGAGCCGGCACAATTTTACCAGCAAATCCATGATCCGCGGTATTTGAAAGCTTCCGAAAGGGATTACCACGCCTTTATGGACGTGTACGGTCAGGTCCCGGGAGGCATGTTCGGAGCCGATGAGAACGCCAGAAAGGGTCACACAGGCCCCCGGCAGGGTTCGGAAACCTGTGCCATGGTGGAATTCATGCACAGTGATGAGATGATGCTCCGGATTACAGGCAATACCAAGTGGGCCGATCGCTGCGAAGATGTGGCGTTTAACTCACTTCCGGCCGCCATGACACCCGATTTAACGGGATTGCATTATCTCACCGCACCCAATATGGTTCAGTTGGATGGAAAAAGCAAAGCACCCATCTTTGAAAACGGCGGGGATATGCTTTCCTACAATCCCTGGCGTTATCGCTGCTGCCAGCACAATGTCGCTTTCGGCTGGCCCTACTATGCCGAAAGACTCTGGATGGCCACCCGGGATAACGGACTGGCGGCTGTGTTCTACGGGCCCAGCACCGTATCCGCAAAAGTCGCCGGAGGCGGCCAGGTGACTCTTCGGGAAGAGACAAATTATCCGTTTGATGAGGCGGTTCATTTTAAACTATCTCTTAAAAAATCAACCCGGTTCCCGCTTTATTTCAGAGTACCGGGATGGACCTCCAATGCCCGGCTTAAAATTAACGGCCGGAACGTCTCTTTTAATATTAAGCCGGCAAGCTGGATCGCAATCGAGCAGACCTGGAAGGACGGCGATCAAATCGAGCTGGTTTTTCCGATGCGGGTGACCGTAAAAATCTGGAAGAAGAATAAGAATTCCATTTCTGTCAACCGGGGCCCGCTCACGTATTCGTTAAAAATAGGGGAGCGATGGGTGCGCCGCGGGGGGACGGACAAGTGGCCGGCGTACGAGGTTTTTCCCACCACACCCTGGAATTACGGGTTGATTGTAAATTTAAAAGAACCCGAAAAATCTTTCAAGGTGATCAAAAATTCGGGGAAATTGGCCTATCAGCCCTTCTCTTTAAAAAATGCACCCATTCAAATTCTGGCCAAAGCGAAGCGGATCCCGGGCTGGGGATTGGAAAAGAATGGATTAATTCAGGCAGTCCCCGACAGTCCGGTTCATGTGAATGGGCGTACGGAGACAGTCACTTTGATCCCGATGGGAAGTGCGAGACTTCGGGTGTCGGCTTTTCCATACATTGCTGAAAAGAATCAACCAAAATAAGGGAAGATGCGGAAGTGATCAAATCAATCATCTAAAAATGAGGAGCGATAAAATGAACAAAGTGCCGGTTTTTGTCTTAATTTTTACTTTCAGTGCAATATTTCTCGTCACTTATGAGGGATGTAACAAATATGTTAAAAAAACAACAATTGAAAAGGAATCGTTTGGCACTTTACCGAATGGAAAAAAGATTGATATTTATACTCTGCAGAATAAAAATGGCATCGAATTGAAAATTATGAATTACGGCGGAGCCATCGTTTCCGCCAGGGTACCCGATAAAAACGGAAATTTTGCAGATGTCGTCCTGGGATATGATTCATTACAGGGATATCTTAAAGACAATCCCTATTTCGGGCCTATCGTCGGACGTTATGCCAATCGAATTGCAAAAGGGAAATTTGCCTTAAAAGGCAAGGTGTACACTCTGGCGCTCAATGACGGGCCCAATCATCTTCACGGCGGAATGAAAGGATTTGACAAGCGGGTGTGGGATGCCGTCCCTGAAAAAGTCAAAAACGGTGTGGCGCTTAAGCTGCATTATTTCAGTAAGGATGGGGAAGAGGGGTATCCCGGTGATCTGAATGTCACTGTGACCTACACATTGACCAATAATAATGAATTGCGCATCGACTATTCTGCTACAACAGACAAACCGACAATTGTTAACCTAACGAACCATACGTATTGGAATCTGGCCGGAAAAGGCGATATTTTGAATCAGGAAATGATGATTAATGCGGATAAATTTACGCCGGTCGACAGCACATTAATTCCCACCGGCGAGCTGAAAAGTGTCCGGGGAACCCCATTCGACTTTCGCAAATCCCGGCCAATCGGAGATCAAATCAATGAAGACGATCCTCAATTGGTATATACACATGGCGGCTATGATCATAATTGGGTTTTAAATAAAAATGTGCCGGGATCACTCACTCTGGCGGCCAGAGTAACCGAACCGATATCCGGAAGAGTTTTGGAGATTTGGACCACTGAGCCGGGATTACAGTTTTATTCGGGCAATTTTTTAGACGGTTCGATTACAGGGAAAAACGGTCAGGTGTATCGCAAACATGACGCGTTTGTGCTGGAAGCGCAGCATTTCCCGGATTCGCCGAATCATCCGAATTTTCCGTCGGTTGTGTTAAAGCCGGGCGAAAAATACACACAGACCACAATTTATAAATTTAAGACGGTTCAGTAATTATCTCGGTTTTAAGGGTTCTGTTTCGATAGAACAAAGGATATATTTCCGATAAAATCCGACAATTTGAAAGATACGGCCGCAGGAGTAGTTCCGATAAGGTTTGTTTGAATGACGACTTTATTTTTGTCCAACAACTCGGTGAATATCTGGGTGGAATCTATTCCGATAATGGAGAGCTTCCCGCCGCCCGTGCCGTAATTGGCCAAAGTAAGCGTCACCACAAGAGAATCCGTATTAAAGGACAGCGAATCAATCCTGTCGATTGAAAAGTGGTTCGCATTAAGCGTAAATGTGTAAGCGTTTAAGGTGTTCACAACGATTGGTATGTTATCGTAAGGCGTGGTGATCGATTTTGTAATGTCTTTTGAATTGTCGGTACACCCGATAAGGGCCAGTGAGACAATTCCAATAATTGCAATGAACCGTATTGACTGTTTCATAACAGCTCCTTTATTGATTGCGGGTTACTTGATTTCACGGTTGAGATAGTAACTGTAATCTTTTAAGAGAAGTTTATAATCTTCGCTGATTAATGGGGACGATATAATGAAATCAGCCGAAGAACGGTTACACGCGATCGGAATATTATAGACGACTGATATTCTTAACAGGGCTTTCACATCGACATCGTGGGGATGCGGTTCCATGGGATCCCAAAAGAAGATCAGGATATCGATCTTGCCTTCTGTGATCATTGCCCCCAGTTGCTGGTCACCGCCCAGAGGCCCTGTTTTCAGTTTGATGATTTTGTTGATTTCCGTGGAGACATTTTCCTCCGACAGCTTTTTCCTGAGGGTTTCCTCGATCATCCGACCCGTTGTGCCTGTACAGATCAGGTTATGTGTTAAAAGGACCTCATAATTCCACTCCACCCATTCGATTAAATCCCTTTTTCGATTATCATGCGCCACCAACGCGATGTTTTTTCTTTTATTCATATCCAAACTCCTGATTGTAAATAAATAGGTATCTATAAATGCATTAAAATAACCAATTAAAATATGATATGAATTATTCAAATATAAATCAATATTATTTTGGGGGGCGATGCATTCTCGGGCCATGATTTGCCCGTTTGCCGCAATTTTGCCGCGGAATGCATCGCCCTTACGGAACGTTGGGATTTTCATCATCGATATCCTATTTCAATGGATTATGGATGATATATTCCCGGATGCGGTTCAATTGCCCTGCGGGGTTATCTCAATAGGTTTAATGGAATGGAACGGTTGGGGCGATGCATTCTCGGGTAATTATTTGCCTATTGGCCGTAATATTGCCGCAGAATGCATCGCCCTTACGGATGCAGAACCTTATGCACAACAGCCGAAAGGGTCTGAAGCGAGAAGGGCTTCTGGATGAAGGGAGTATCCTGGTCGAGAACACCGTGGTGGACGATGACATTGTCGGTGTAGCCTGACATGAAGAGCACCTTGAGATCGGGTTGGGTCTTGCGGAGCCGTTCGAAGAGCACAACCCCGCTCATCCCGGGCATGACGACGTCCGTTATGAGCAGATCCGGCTTCAAATCCTTTTCCTCGACGGCCAACAGGGCTTCCCCGCCGTTGGACGCCAGGGTCACCTGATAACCCAAACTCTCAAGCTGCAGTCCCATAAGTCTCCGGATTGCGGGTTCATCCTCCACGACGAGTATGTGCCCTGCGCCGCCCAGAATTTGCATCTCACCGGCGCGTTCGACCTCGGCCTCTGTCACGTCCTCTGTGCGCGGCAGGTAGATCTTGAAAGTCGTGCCCCTGTCCGGTTCGCTGTAAACCCAGATGTGGCCGCCGGACTGTTTGACAATTCCGTAGACGGTCGAGAGGCCCAGGCCCGTTCCTCTACCCATCTCCTTAGTGGTGTAGAAGGGCTCGAAGATCTTTGTCTGGGTCTCCTTATTCATGCCGGTGCCCGTGTCTGTGATGGCGAGCATCACATACGGTCCGGGCACGACGCTCAGGTGGCCCTTGCTGTAGTCCTCGTCGAGCCGGACGTTAGCGGTCTCGATGATCAGTTTACCGCCCCGGGGCATGGCGTCCTTAGCGTTCACGACAAGATTCATGACGACCTGTTCGATCTGGCCGGCGTCTACCTTCACACGGCCGAGGTCATCCGCGAACGCCGTCACGAACTCGATATCCTCGCCGATCAGTCTCCTGAGCAATTTCTGCTGGTTGCTCAGCAGCCTGTTAAGGTCGAGAACCTTCGGCTGGAGAGTCTGCTTGCGGCTGAAGGCCAGAAGCTGGCGCGTCAGACTTGCGCCCTGGTCACATGCATTCAAAATTTTATCGACATCCTGCCGCAGCGGATCATCTCTGTGGAGTGATCTGAAAATGACCTCGCCATAACCGAGAATCACTGTCAGGAGGTTATTGAAGTCGTGGGCCACGCCTCCCGCAAGAAGACCGATGGCCTCCAGTTTCTGCGCCTGGCGGTACTGCTCCTCCAGTCGTGAGTTTTCAGTGATGTCCTCGATGGACAACAGGATCATCTGGGTTTTGTTGTCTTCGCGGTAGATACGCCGCGCGTTTAACAGCATAATGCGTTTGCCGATATTCTCGAAATCATGTTCCATTTTAAAATCGCTGAAACTGGTGTTCTGCGGCAAAATATTTTCCAGCAGCTCCCTCAGTCTGGAAATATCCCACTGCCGGTTACCCAAATCATAAATGTGTTTGCCGACGGTTTCCGCCTCTTCCACTTGGAAGGATTTGCAAAAGGGGCGATTGGCGGAGATGACCTTTAATTGCGCGTCCAGAACAATGAGTGGTTCGCGGATGGTGGCGACAATGCTTTCGGCAAATTCTCTGGCCTCCTGCACGGCCCGCTGCGCTTTGCGTTCCTTGGTCTGGTCGCTGAAAACCAGCACCACGCCGACAATTTCACCTTCATCCTCTTTGATAGGCGAACCGCTGTCGGCAATGGGAATTTCCTTTCCGTTTTTGGAAATAAGCAGGGTGTGGTTGGCCAATCCCACCACCCGGCCTTCGCGCAGGATCTTCTGAACCGGATTCTCTGCCTCTTTACGTGTTTCCTCGTTAATGATTTGGAAAACGCTCTCCAGCCGTTTTCCCACAGCATCCTTTTCTATCCAGCCGGTCAGTTTTTCGGCGCCCGGATTCAAATACTGTACAATGCCTCTTTGATCGGTGGTCATGACGGCATCACCAATGCTTTCACAGACAGCATGAAACCATTTCTCATCTATGTAAGGGACCTTATTTAACTTCTGTTTTTGGCTTACCATAATTTGTCTCCTAAGGCTAACCGTCCAGCTCGACTGCCGAAAAAATTCGGCCCATAAACTTCAAGTTAAAACCTAAAATTACGCCCTGCGTTTTTCGGTCAGGTGCAGCACTTCGTTAAAATCTTATTGGTCAACTGCCGGCTTCATGCCTCTCCGGGGACATCGTCAAGCGAAATGTCCAAAGCGTCGGCCACGCCCTTACCGTAAGCCGGATCGGCTTTCATGCAGTTGCCGATGTGGCGGATCTTGATTGCCTCGGGCGCATCGCCCATGGCACGGGCGGTATTACCAAAAAGCGCTTCCTGCTGTTCAGGGCTCATCAGCCGGAAAAGTAGGCCGGGCTGGGTGTAGTAATCGTCGTCCTCACGATGGTTCCAATGATCGGCAGCCCCGTCCAGCTTGAGAGGGGGTTCCGAGAACTCGGGCTGCTGTTCCCACTCACCGTAGCTGTTGGGCTCATAAGCGAGCGTGCTGCCGTGGTTGCCGTCGACCCGCATGGCGCCATCGCGGTGGTAACTGTGGAAGGGGCAGCGCGAGGCGTTGACCGGAATCAGGTGGTGGTTCACGCCAAGCCGGTAACGCTGGGCATCACCGTACGAGAAGAGACGGCCCTGCAACATTTTGTCGGGTGAAAAACCGATGCCGGGCACGATGCTGGCCGGGTTGAATGCGGACTGTTCGACCTCGGCAAAATAATTCTCCGGGTTGCGGTTCAGCTCCATCATACCGACCTCGATTAGCGGGTAGTCCTTGCGGAGCCAGACCTTTGTCAGGTCGAATGGATTGTACGGGCAGCCGGCGGCCTCTTTCTCCGTCATGATCTGGATGAAAAGCTTCCACTTCGGAAAGTCTTTCTTCTCGATGCTTTCATAGAGGTCGCACTGGTGGCTTTCGCGGTTCTTGCCGATGATCGCCTCGGCCTCGGCATCCGTGAGGTTCCTGATGCCCTGCTGGCAGACCCAATGGAACTTGACCCAGTGCCGTTCATTCTGGGCGTTGATGAGGCTGAAGGTATGGCTGCCGAATCCGTGCATGTGCCGATAGGAATAGGGAATGCCGCGGTCGCTCATGGTTATGGTAATTTGGTGCAGCGCCTCCGGCAGTGATGTCCAGAAGTCCCAGTTATTGCGTGCGCTGCGCAGGTTTGTCCGGGGATCCCGCTTCACTGCGTGATTGAGATCGGGGAACTTGAGCGGATCGCGCAGGAAGAAGACGGGCGTGTTATTCCCCACCAGGTCCCAATTGCCCTCTTCTGTGTAGAACTTTACGGCAAATCCGCGGATGTCACGCTCTGCGTCTGCCGCGCCGCGTTCGCCTGCCACCGTTGAGAAACGCGCAAATAGTTCCGTCTTCTTTTCAATCTCAGAGAAAATCTTTGCCCTGGTGTAGCGGGTGATATCGTGCGTCACGGTGAAGGTTCCATACGCTCCGGAGCCCTTGGCATGCATGCGTCTTTCGGGGATGACCTCGCGATCAAAGTGGCCGAGTTTTTCCAGGAACCAGACATCCTGCAGCAACTGCGGGCCGCGGGGTCCGGCGGTCATCACATTCTGATTGTCGGGTACGGGAGCGCCTGCGTTGGTGGTCAACTTCTTCTTTTTATCTTTCATGGTTTTTTCTCCTCTCAAACATTAATTTCGTGCCGCGAACGATCATCAGGCGCCCGAAGGCATACAAGCACAGTGAACGGAAGAATCATTCACATCATCCATTCTTCCGGAATTTCCGAGGATACATAAATGCCTTGTTTTCATAACAAACCTTTGTGAGCCCTGTGGCCATTTTGGGTATTGTCTTCAAGTTTTTGTTGATAATAAATATTTGCAGAAAAAACAAAAATGTTAGCCATAATACTATAAACCGCAGGGTGCGCAAAGGACGCCGAGTTATTTCTATTAAGATTAATCATAAAAAATAGAATATTAGTTCTCATCCGGATGCTTCCTGAAAAGAGGCTGTCATTATTTGTTACTAAATCTCCGCGTTCCCTGTGAACGCTGCGGTGAATTATTCAGATTAAAATAGTTAACAATATACGCAATGCTAAATGGTAATAGAACGGTCGAATTCAGCAATTGATTCAATATCTTCAACCGCTTCGGGTGACCAATTTAGTCGGTATTCCATTTGCCAAGCCGTTTTTCCACATCCTGTTGCGATATCTCGTCTTCCTTTTCTGCCCGTTCAAATGCGAATATGTTTCAACTGTTTTCACAATACTTACCCCTTTGTTCAAATAACATCAATTGAGTTGCTTTATTTTCTTCAGCATCTTGCCAAGGTGGTGTAATCAGTTTATTCCCATTCTCTTTTGGGTCATATACCGGCTTGTTCATGGGTCTGGTCTTAAGTGTTCCATCAATGGTTTTTAAAATATGATTTTTTGCTAATTCAACATATTTTTTTTCAGTTTCTGCTCCGGCACCCCGTCTATTATGCATAATAGCTGCAATAATTGATGTCCCGGTCCCTAAAAATGGATCAAAAACCCAATCTCCTTCATTGGTCATTGACAAGACAAGGCGTTCAATTAATTCCACTGGATATTGGCATGGATGTTCAGTCTTTTCTACATGATTACTTTTTACATTAGGCACAATCCATAAATCTCCGGGGTTTTTGCCAAGAGGGTTGCAGGAATATTGTCCTGCTTTGGGGCCTTTAAAATATTTTTTCGCGGGATATTTTTGAGGCACTCTCACAGGGTCTAAATTAAAAACATACTTTTTCGTTTTTCGAGTAAACCACATAATAGTCTCATAACGTCCTGAAAATCGTCTGGAACAGTGCAAACCATGCTCGAAGTGCCAAATAATTCTATTTCTCATAACGAGATTCAAATCGATAAATAAAGGATACAATAAAACATCAAGTGGAATAATTGAGCCATTATCAACGAAATTACCAACTTGCCAACAGATACTACCGGATTCTGAAAGAACCCGTTCACATTCTTTAATGACCTGTGATTGTTGCTCAATGTAGCGGCTTAATTTTGTTTTTTTCTCGTATTCTTTGCCGATATTATAGGGCGGCGATGTCACGATTAGCTGAATTGATTTGTCGGGTATTTTCTTTAGCAAGTCGATACAACTGCCATGATACAATACGGCTTGTTCATTTATACCGAAATCAATTGCAATATTTATTTGCTTTTGCATTTCATTTACCCTTTTTCCATATTGTTTCTTTTTCGGCGTGGCACATTCTTTCCCTGCGTCAAATCAGTCACAGCGGTTATTTTCTCTTCAACTCAATCCTGCCAGCAACTCCTGAGAAGTCACCGTACGCTCACTGTGCTTGCGCTCTGTGCTTTTCTGCAGGAATCCGTTGAATGTTGCGGTACAGTCGGAAACGATGTAAGGATCATATCCCCTGCGCAATGCGGTTCGCAATGTCTTCGCCGGACATTGATCCGTCGCGAATCCGCACAGGAACATATTTTTGATGCCGTGGTCATTTAAGATCTGCTCCAGACCGCTTTTAAAAAATGCGTCGAACGCCCTCAAGTTGTAATGTTGGCGCTGAGCGACGAGATCTCCATTCTCAAACAGACCGGGAGACAATTCTGCCTTCCAGGCGTCCCGGGTGAAAATCTTTCCGAATGTCAGGTACGCCAACCACCCCTTCTTACGATGGGGATCGACAACCAATGGCGCGTGAATGACAGTGACGCCATGCTCCCTAACTTTTGTCACCAGGCGCTGTGTCTTTTTCACGACATCTCTCGATTCCAGTTGATGTTTAATCAACCGGTTAAACAGCCCTTTTTCTGTCCATTGTTTTTGGAATTCGACGAGAACGACGGCGGTTTCATTTTTGTTGAATTGCATGGTCATTTTCCTTTTATCTCATCCAGGTATTTGGGGCCTAAATCAACCGTTTCCTGACTCCAATTACTTGAGAAGAAATTTTGCATCCGGTTCATTATTTGAGATTAATTCATCCTGTGTCTTTTAGAGGGAATTCTTTTATAATTAATGATAAAGAATATTTTTTTGAAAGACAAGCTTTTTTTGAATACGCTGAGCAGTAAGGGTTCAAAATTTCAAACCTCTGCCTGTTGTGTTAAACAGGGATGCCCCTGCGGCGGTACAATTGCCTTGCAGGGTTATCTCAATAGGTTTATATGGAAAGAAAGGGTTGGTTGGGGCGATGCAGTCGCGGGCAATGATTTGCCTATTTACCGCAATTATTCCGCGGAATGTATCGCCCTCACGGATAATGGATAATTGTAATTCGTTCATTTTCTATTTGTAAAATGCCAAAAAGTTTCGTAAATTAAAATGTTACGATTCCAATGCGTTGTCGTTGACCCCCAAATAAAAAGGAGGATTTAACCGTGAAGATTGTCGTGTGTATGAAACAGGTTCCGGACACAGAGACGAAAGTTAGAATCGGTCCCGACGGGAAAACAATTGATCCGACCGACGTCAACTATGTCGTTAATCCTTATGATGAATACGCCGTCGAAGAAGCATTAAAAATAAAAGAAGAAAAAGGTGATGGCGAAGTAACCATTTTAACCCTTGGGCCGGATCGTGCGATTAAAGCCATTCGAACAGCCCTTGCAATGGGCGCCGATAAGGCCATTCATTTAAAAACGGATGACAAATATCTGGATTCTTATGCCGTGGCCGCGGCACTGGCCCATGAATTGAAGGATATGGAGTACGATTTGATTTTAACGGGGAAACAGGCTGTGGATGACGATGCCGCGCAAATTGGCGCCCGTCTGGGTGCACTGCTTGACATCCCGTGCGCCACGGTTGTGACAAAATTAACCATCGAGGACAGCACATTCACCGCCAACCGCGAAGTTGAAGGCGGCGTGGAAATTGTTGAAGGTTCACTGCCGGCCGTCATTACGGCACAAAAGGGATTAAATGAACCCCGTTACGCCTCATTAAAAGGCATTATGATGGCAAAGAGGAAGCCTCTTGAAGAAAAAGAGCCTCAGTTGGATGAAGAAAAATTGGAAATTTTAAAGATGGAATATCCTCCCGAACGAAAGGGCGGCCGTATCGTCGGAAAAGGACCGGAGGCTGTCCCGGAATTGGTCCGTCTTCTTCATGAAGAGGCCAAGGTGATTTGACATTTGCTAAGACGACTACGAATTTTAGAATAAAAGGAGGTTACAATGGCTGGGAATGTGCTTGTCATTGCAGAACAGCAGGGCGGCAAATTTAAAAAAGCGGCTTACGAGGTCGCCACGGCAGGTCGAATTATTGCAGACCAATTGGGCGGTGAGGGGACTGCGCTGGTTTTCGGAAAAGAAGTTTCCGGCATAGCGGCGGAATTGGGAGCTTATGGTGTGACGAAAGTGTTGGCTGCGGAAAGCGATTTATTTGCCAATTACGCGCCGGAAGGATTTGTGAAGGTTATTCTGGCAGCGATCGATAAATTGAAACCGGAGGTGGTTTTGTTCTCGGCGACGTTACAGGGGAAAGACCTGGCGCCGCGGGTGGCGGCGAAATTAGGGGTTGGCCTGGCTTCGGATTGTACCGGGTTGCGTGTGGACAACGGGAAATTAATTGCCAGGCGGCCTGTTTATGCAGGGAAAGCGATCATTCAGATTGCCTTCAAAAGCATGCCGCAAATTGCTTCTGTTCGTCTGAAAGCATTTACGCCGGAAGTCAAGGAAGAGGGTAAAAAGGCGCCGGTTGAAAACGTGACCGTGAATGTGGATGAATCGGAGATCAAATCCCGGGTGAAAGAATTTCAGGAGACGGGCGGCGGGAAAATTGACCTGACAGAGGCCGATATTATCGTCTCCGGCGGGCGGGGCATGAAAGGGCCTGAGAATTTTAAAATGCTGGAAGAATTGGCGGATTTGTTGGGCGCGGCTGTGGGGGCTTCCCGGGCGGCCGTGGATGCCGGATGGCGGCCTCATTCCGACCAGGTGGGGCAGACCGGTAAAACAGTTTCCCCGAATCTCTATATGGCCATCGGAATTTCAGGGGCGATCCAACACCTGGCGGGCATGGGTTCTTCAAAAGTCATCATTGCCATTAATAAAGATCCGGAAGCTCCGATTTTTCAGAAAGCGGATTACGGGATTGTTGCAGATCTTTTTGATGCCGTCCCCGTCCTCATTGAAGAGGTAAAAAAGTTAAAAGCTTAAGAAAATAAATAGAGCGGGGGGAATCGCTCGATTCCCCCGTTATCTGTATTAAAATTTTTGGATTACCATGAAGAAAAAAAAATATTTAAAAATCTTTTTGCTGATTTTCATTCCGGCTGTCTTGTCGAGTTGTGCGGCCACCGTGCCTGTGCCAAAGGGCGAAAAATCACCATCTGCGAAAAGCCCTTCCGCTCAAATAGAAGATTTGAATCCGGCGGCACTGCCTGATACGGTTTTTACCCTTAAGGGGAAAGCACCTTCGGGTGAAAAAGTCCCGTCGTTAAGACAGCCGGAGACGTCTTCGCAGGAGGAAATTCCCGGAAAACAGAAGCTTTTAATCGTTTCCGGATACAGAATCCAAATCGCCGCACTTTCAAATGAAGAAGAGGCCATGACGATTCGAAAAGAAGCCATGCTCAAATTTGGGGAGCAGAATGTGTATTTAATTTTTGATCCACCCTATTACAAAATTCGTGTGGGTGATTTTTTAACCCGGTATGAAGCCGAAAAACTGCAGACGAAAGCGGTTAAACTTGGCTTCAAAGATGCCTGGATTGTTCGAACAAAGGTAAAAACAACCAGGGCCGAAGAATATTAAAATTCCTTGAGCCTTTTGAAATTAAAACATGGCTGGCAAAATCCTCTTTTGTACAGGAAAATAGTGACCGCTCTTGTTATCATGCAAGTTTTCAGGAATTTTGTGTGTAAACCGTGTAATCCCGTTAAATGACTCCATAAGTTTTATATTTATACAGAAGTAAAAATCTATTTGTAATGAGATGAAAAATTTATTAAATTAATAATACGGTGAAACAATGGGAGGGCTTATGTCAGGCCATAATAAATGGAGTTCGATTAAGCACAAAAAGGCGAAAGTCGATGCTCAGCGTGGTCGGATTTTTACTCGATTGATTAAGGAAATTACCGTCGCTGCGCGAATGGGCACCGGGGATGAAGAATCAAATCCCCGTTTACGTGCGGCTATATTGGCTGCCAAAGCGGCGAACATGCCGGCGGCAAATATTGAAAGAGCCGTTAAGCGGGGCACGGGTGAACTGCCGGGTATCACTTACGAGGAAGCCGTCTACGAAGGCTATGGCCCCGGAGGCGCCGCTTTGTTGATTGAAACTCTGACGGACAATAAGAACAGAACCGTCGCCGATTTGCGGTATATTCTTGGAAAACACAACGGGAATCTGGGCGAGTCGGGGAGCGTGTCCTGGATTTTTGAAAAAAAAGGTGTGATTAATATCCCGGCGGGGGATCTGACGGAAGATGAAGTGATGTTGGTTATTCTCGATGCCGGTGCCGAAGATTTAAGATTTGACGGGGAGACGTTTGAAGTGTTGACGGCGCCGGAGGATTTTGAACGGGTTAAACAGGCGGTTGAAGAGGCCGGCTTTCCGATCGATTCTGCAGAAGTGACCCTGTATCCCAAATCAAGCGTTAAACTGGACGGCAAACAGGCCGAACAGATGCTCAAATTGATGGATGCTCTGGAGGAACACGATGATGTTCAAAATATCTATTCGAATTTTGACATCGACGTGAGTGTGATGGAGCAGCTTGAAAATGAGTGAGAAAGCCGGAGTTTGAGTGTGGTCGTTTTGGGGATCGATCCCGGGACAACCGCAACGGGTTTTGGTGTGGTTGAAACAGACGGTTACGCCATTTCTGTGATTGATTATGGCGTGATTAAGACTTCGGGACGTCGTGTGCTTGCCGACCGGCTCCAGGAAATTTTTAAGCGCATCACGGAAATTATCCGGACGCATCAGCCCAATGAATTCGCTATTGAAAGTATGTTTTATTCCGAACACACGAAATCGGCAATGCTGCTGGGTCATGCAAGAGGTGTGGCAATTTTATCGGCAAAGTTAAATGATTTATCGATTGCGGAGTACGCCCCCCGAGAAATAAAAATGGCGATTTCGGGTTATGGGAATGCGTCAAAAGATCAGGTAAGCCGATCTGTGGAGCAGCTTCTGCATTTGCAGCATGTCACAATCCCGTACGATGCCTCGGATGCGCTGGCGGTGGCCATCTGTCATTGTCATCGTGCGGGGAAGAGAATGAGTGAATAATAGTGGTTCTTCGCGAGAATGCGTACTTTTTAATATTGGTGTCAATTCGTGGGAAGAAAAAGGCCCACGAATGTGCACGAATTTTTCACTAATTTTTAAAACAAAAACTTGGAATGAACCTTATATTTTTATGAGAAAATGTATGCATTTTTATGATGAACCA
>BDTM01000096.1 GCA_002898015.1 bacterium BMS3Bbin03
GTGGTGTTCCACACCGCCGGCTATTACCCTATTTATTCCCTGGGACGAAAAAATCAAATTAAAATCGCCTTAAATCAAACCGAAAATGTACTTCTGGCGTGCGAGAAAACGGACATTAAAAAATTGATCTTCACGTCCAGTGTGGGAACACTTGCGAAAGTTCCCGATTCCGAAGAACCGTCCGCAGAAGAAAATCGCTTGCGCCTTGAAAATGCCGGGAGTACTTATCATCAAATAAAAATACTCATGGAACAAAAAATTGAGGCGTGGGCTAAAAAGGGCCGTTACGCCGTCATCATGATTCCCGGAGGGATGATTGGGCCTTACGACGTAAAGCCGACGACAGGCCGTGTGGTTCTGGAAATGATGAAAAAGAAGCTGCCCGCTTATGTCGATGGGGAAATGAGCTGGGTGGATGTCCGGGACGTGGCGCGTGCTGAAATCACGGCGGCTGAAAAGGCCGGGCCGGGTGAGCGGTTTGTGTTGGGAAATTGGAACACAAACACAAAGGATTTTCTGGATATCCTGGCAGAAATTGCGCAGGTGCCCAGGCCGAAAATCAAAATTCCGATATCGATCGCCTATTTCTTTGCTTATTGTTCGGAAATCTTCGGGAAATATTTGCTTCATCAAAAGGCACCGGTGCTGCCTCTGGTCAGTCTCGATCTGATTCGCTACGGCGTTCATTTGAATTCGGACAAAGCACGGAAGCAACTGTATTTTAATCCCGGCCCCATTTCGGTGGCCATTAAAGATACGATTGACTGGTTTCGGGAAAATGGTTATGCCAGCGGTGCAGAGTAACCCTTAAAAGGTCTAAAACATGAAACGTCTATTGGTAAAATTTGCTGCGGCCGTTCTGGCAGCGATTCTCTGGGTCGGAATGGGCCAATCGGAAAATCTCACAGTGAAAGATTTGGTCGGATTGAAATATCCCACGCAATTGACGCTGTCGCCCGGCGGACAATTTGTGGCGTTTGTGGTGCGGGAAGCCGATTTTGAAAATAGTCAATATGTTCGCAACATCTGGCGGATTTCCACGAAAATGGGGAAAACACAGAAGCTCACGTTTGGGACAAATCAGAATCGATCCCCCCGGTACGCTCCGGACGGAAAGTGGCTGGCGTTTTTATCGAATGCCGAATACGAGGAAGATCAGGCGCCTGTTTCCGGGCGCACACAAATCTGGCTCTTTCCGAAAACCGGTGAAGCCAGACGCCTGACCCGCGCGCCGAAAGGGGTTCAATTCTTTCGGTGGGCTCCCGACGGTAAATCCATTGCGTATATCACCCGAAAACCCTTATCCCAGGCAAAACAGGCCGAAAAGAAGAAATTGGAAGCCCTGAAATTTGATGCGGAAGTCATCGGTAAACCCAAACAGCCCAATGAGATCTGGATGGTTCAAATTGCGGATCAAACCGCCCGCAAAATTGCCACCATTGATCCCGGCCTGAATTACCTGACCTTTTCGCCGGACGGCAAAACAATCGCTTACACCACCAACGCCACAGGTGAATACAACGATGAGCAGAAATACGACATTTTTCTGCTGGATGTAAAAACGGGCCGGAAACGGCAGCTCACAAATTTCCCCGGCCCGGAGACCAATCCCTTATTTTCTCCGGACGGGAAGACAATCGCTTACCTGAGCCAGACTGTTCCGGACATTGAATTCGCCCAGACGGACGTTTCGGTTATTCCGGAAAAAGGGGGTGCTGTTCGGAATCTCACGGCGTCTTTCGATTACCCGGTGGGGTCGTTTTTCTGGGGGCCAAAAGGAAAGTCGATCATTTTTAAAGGAGAAGTGCGAACGGCCTCCAATTATTTCCGCCTGAATCTCTCTTCCGGGAAAATTGACGGATTTCTCACGGGCGGAAATTGTCTGTCATCATTGCGCATGACTGCGGATGAAAAACGCCGGGTATTTCTTTCGGAAACGCCCGCCGCGCTTCCTGAAATCATCTTTCACGAAGGAAAAAAGGATTATGAGATTTCTAATTTTTCGGAACAATTAAAGAATTTTCAATTGGGAGCGCAAAAAGTCATCCGGTGGAAAAGTGGCAAGTGGCACATTGAAGGCATTCTGGTGACCCCCGTTGGTTATTCGCCCGGGCAGCGCGTGCCGTTAATTGTTACCCTTCACGGCGGGCCGTACGGCCGGTTCCAAAACAGATTTCGACAGTATTATTATTTTCAACTCTGGGCCAATCACGGCTATGCTGTGCTGGCGCCCAATCCGCGCGGAAGTTCCGGATACAGCGATCAATTCGGCCAGGCGAACCGCAACGATCTCGGCGGCGGCGATTACCGGGACATCATGCGCGGGGTGAACGCCGTGATCCGGATGGGCATTGCGGACAGCACGCAAATGGGGGTCATCGGCGGAAGTTACGGAGGCTATCTCACGAACTGGATTATTACGCAATCCGACCGCTTCAAGGCAGCCGTTTCGATGTTTGGGATTTTCAGCCTTTTAACGGATTGGAGCAATTCCATTCAGCCGAGCTGGGAGAAGATGTATTTTGGAAGTTACTACTGGCAGAATCTGAATACTTACATCAAACATTCGCCTGCTTTCTTTGTGAAGAATATCCGGACACCGGTTCTTATTCTTCACGGCAGACAGGACGAGATGACGTTTATCAGCAATTCCAAAGAGATGTACCAGGCGCTGCACACGCTTGGAAAAACGGTGAAATTTGTCGTGTACCCGCGTGAAGGACACGGCATTTCCGGAGAACCCAATCACCGAATCGATGTGTTTCGCCGGGCATTAAATTGGTTTAATCGATACATAATTCGGTGAGCCGCAGAAAAATCGCATAACTTTTGCGTATTGAATTTAATCTTAGCGGAAGGTGTAGCGCGGGTCAATATTGATGATGACTCTGGAGAAAGCCGAAAATTTCTCACGCATCATTTTGCTCAGTTTTTTCCGGGATGAGTCGATTCGGCTTGGCTGAACATTCGGGTTTACAACAATATCGAACATTAACGTTTTAGAACCCGTTTCATTTTTTATCCAGATGTCGTTGTAAGCGTTCATCCATTCATTCGTACGAATATACCTGTCCAAAAACCGGCGAATGGATTGAATCTCCTTATCGTTTAGATTGACGGGATCGGTGTGAATTGAAAGCGAGATGTTTAATTTTTTAGAGGCTTCTTCTTCGATTTTTTCCACGATTTCGTGCGCTTTTTTGAGTGAAAAACTGTCCGGAATCTCAATGTGAAGCGAGGCGATCTTTGATTGACCATATTGATGCACGACAATGTCGTAAACGTCCAGCACCTCATCAAAAGACAGAACCAGCTTTTTTAATTTTGAGATGAGGGCAGGATCCGGAGTGGCACCGAGGAGATAATCCGCAGATTTTTGGGCGATTTTAAATCCCATATAAATAATCATGATGGCGACGAAAACACCGGCGTAGCCATCCAGATAGGGAAAATTGAAACGTCCGAGAATGAGGGCAATAATCACCATAATTGATGAAAGTGCATCCGTGTGGTGATGCCAGAAATCGGCTTCAAGGGTTGGCGACTTGATCATTTGTCCGAGCTGCCTTGAAAACTGTGCCAAAAGCTCTTTGGGGATAACGGTAAAAGCGATTATACCGATCACAATCCAACTCGCCTCTATGGGATGGGGGTGAATGATTCTCTCGATTGAATATTTCCCAATCTCGATTCCGGTCACCGAGAGCATTGTGGCGATGATTAATGTGGCGATGGGTTCCATTCGGCCGTGGCCGAAAGGGTGTTCTTTATCAGACGGCTTTTGTGCGATCCGGAAGCCGAAGAGCACAATTACGGAGGTGCTGATATCGGACAACGTGTGAAAGGCATCGGCAATCAATGAAATACTGTTGATTAAAAAGCCGAAAACAATCTTGATCACAAAAATGACAAAATTGATGACGATGCTTGTCCAGCCTTCCAGATAACCGTACCGGCTGCGGATGTCATCTCGATTAATTTTGTCGTAGTTTTGAATGACTTTTTTAACAATAAATGTGGTGGATTTTTTGAACATTCCTGGCAACCATGAATCATAAAACCGCAAATTGCGGGAAGAATAAACAGAGCACACAGAAGCACTAACCCTATTAAAATTCCCGGTGCTGCCGACGCCTTCTCTGCAGCTCCGGTATTTGATTTTTAATTTAAAAAATTATGACTTGAAAAGCAAAGATTTAATTGAACATTTCGTAAAATTCAGGAGGATACAGGATGCAGCCGTTAAAAATAGGAATTCTTGGATTTGGCCGTTTCGCGGAAAGCGCCATTCTTCCGGCCATGCAGCAGACCAAACTTGTGAAATTAGTGGCCATACAGAAACGGAATATAAGCATCGCCCGGGCAAAAGCGGTTCAGTACGGCATTCCTTACGCGTATGATTCGGAAGAAGAACTGGTGCGAAATCCCGACGTAGAGGCGGTTTTTATCGCTTCATCGAATAATCAGCATCTTCCGCAAACGAGGATTGCCGCCCGGCATGGAAAACACGTGCTGTGCGAAAAACCGATGGCACTGTCCGTTCCGGAGGCCCGGGAAATGATTCGGGTTTGCCGTGAAAATGAGGTGAAGCTCATGATTGCACACATGCTTCGGTATTCGAAATCTGTTCGGGAAGCCAGACAGATTTACAGCTCCGGCGCACTGGGTGATGTGCGTCTGGCCCACAGCGATTTTTGCATCGATGCCAAAGAATCACCCCGTGCCTGGATTGCCGATCCCGCTGTTGCCGGCGGCGGGCCGGTTATGGACGTGGGGGTTCATGCCCTCGACACGATTCGCTGCATTCTCGGCAGGAAGATAGAAGAGGTACAGGCCTTTCTGGAACCGCCGTTGACTCAAGATCAAATCGAATGGGATGCGCAAATCGGATTGCGTTTTTCCGGCGGGCTTTTCGCGACCATTCAAACCTCTTTTCGCCTTTTCTATGAAGCGATGATTGTGCTGCACGGAACGCAGGGCACGCTGCAGCTTCGGAATTATTCCCAGAACAAGGGGACGGCAATCTTAAGCTGGATTTATCCGGATCAGACCGAAAAACGGTGGCTGGTTGAAAACGGCAATTTTTATAAGGCTGAACTGGAGGCTTTCGCACAGGCTGTTCTCCGGAACGAAGAGCCGGAAATTCCGGGGGAAGAGGGTCTGGAAAATCAAATCGTTTTGGACCGGGCGTATGGGAAAATTTAAATCCAATTAACAACAGGATGAATCCCGGCAGGCATGAAAATAGTCGCAACCTGCGAGCCGTTCGCACTGCGTCTAAACATTGGAATCCGGATATTAATTGACATTCATTCGACAAATGTTTATATTGAATTGTAGACCCAATTTAAAATTTCATCGATTCTAAACCAGGGAGCATGAAATGCCGCAGGAAGCCGCACTTATCACGAGAGAAGCACAAACGCCTTCTGTCAATCCTGCCACGAAGGAGATTCTGGGTTACACGCCGGTCAATTCTGTTGAAGATTTAAAACAGGCGATTCGGCAGGCGCGTGCCGCTCAAAAAGTATGGGCCGTCTATCCGTTTCAAAAGCGGGCAAAAATTCTTAAACGCACTCGGGATTATCTGGTTGAACACGCTTCCGAATGGGCTGAAATTGTCTCGCATGATAATGGAAAAGTCCGTTTGGATGCATTGATCACCGACGTTCTTTCTTCGGCGATTTCAATGTCTTATTATTTGAAACATGCAAAGAAATTATTAAAAGATAAAAAGATCCGCCCGGGGAGTCTTCTTCTGTTCAATAAGTACAGCATAATTATCCGGGTGCCTTTTGGGGTGGTCGGCATTATTTCACCCTGGAATTACCCGATTACAATTCCATTTCATGAAATCATTTTGGGGCTTATGTCTGGAAATGCAGTCATTTTCAAGACGGCTACCGAAACACAAATGGCAGGGAAAGCGATTAAAGCCGCCATTGAAAATGCGGATCTGCCGGACGGGCTTTTTGCTTTTATCAATATGCCGGGGCGTGTGGCCGGCGATGCCTTCTTCGATAATGGAATCGATAAGCTTTTTTTTACGGGTTCGGTACCTGTTGGAAAAAGGCTGATGGCAAAAGCGGCACAAACCCTCACACCGGTGAGTCTCGAGTTGGGGGGAAATGATCCGGTGATAATCTGTGAAGATGCCGATCCTGAGCGGGCGGTGATGGGAACTTTGTGGGCGGGATTTTCCAACACCGGACAAACGTGCGGCGGTGTGGAACGGGTTTATGTTCACGAAAATATTTATGACCGGTACATGAAGCTGTTAAAAGAAAAAGTAGAATCGCTTCGAGTGGGCTATGACACGGATTTTAATGTAGACGTGGGGGCAATGACCACTTCCGAGCAGGTAGAAGTGGTGAAGACACACATTAAAGATGCCCTGGAAAAAGGCGCCGTAATTTTTGCACGGTCCAAGGCTCCGGACGATCCGAATCTCCACAATTTTTTACCGGCAATGGTGCTCACAAATGTCAATCACGAAATGCTCTTAATGAAAGAGGAAACATTTGGGCCGGTGGTGGGGGTGATGAAAGTGAAAACGATGGAGGAAGCCATTGCGCTTGCCAATGATTCATCCATGGGACTCTCGGCGTCGATCTGGTCAAAAAATCAAAAGAATGCGGAGAAAATTGCCAGACAAATTCAGGCGGGATCGGTCATGATTAATGATCATCTCTCCAGTCACGGAATGGCGGAAACGCCGTGGGGCGGTTTTAAGGAATCCGGCATCGGACGCACACACGGTGAGTTCGGGTTTCTTGAAATGACTCAGCCGAAAGTGATTGTGAAGGATCGTCTCTCATTTGCAAAAAGAGATTTGTGGTGGCATCCTTACAGCAAGAAGCTTTATGACGGAATATTAGGATCCTTGAATTTATTGTACGGGAAAAATATGGGCGCACGTTTAAAAGGGTTGTGGAAACTGCTGAAAATTGTTCCGAGAATGTTTAAAACCGAATAGATTTTGGAATTATCAATGAAGACGAAAATAACGGATTTATTCGAAATTGAATACCCGATCGTTCAGGGCGGGATGATCTGGGTGGCGTCTCATCCATTGGTGGCGGCCGTTTCCGAAGCGGGCGGATTGGGTCTTTTGGGCTCGGGTTCGATGTACCCGGAGCAATTGCGGGAGGAAATTCGAAAAACCCGGGAATTAACACGAAAACCTTTCGGAGTGAATATCCCTTTATTACGGGCCGACGCGGAAAAGCTGATGGAGGTGGCTCTGGAAGAAAAAGTCCGGATCGTTTTTACGTCGGCCGGCAATCCCGGAAGATTTACATCGTTTTTAAAATCACACGGCGTGACGGTCGCCCATGTCGTTCCGTCCGTCAAATTCGCAAAAAAGGCCGAAGCGGCCGGGGTGGATACTGTGGTGGCGGAAGGGACTGAAGCGGGAGGCCACAACGGTTTTGAAGAAATTACAACCCTGTGTCTGGTGCCCCAGGTGGCAGATACCGTTTCGGTGCCGGTGATTGCAGCGGGGGGTATTGGAGATGCCAGGGGTGTGGCGGCGGCCATGGCGCTGGGAGCCGATGGGGTGCAGATGGGAACACGTTTTGCGTTGACCCGTGAGTCGGCGGCCCACCCGAATTACAAAGGAAAAGGCATCGAGGCGGGGGAGGGGGATACGCTTCTTTTTGCCAGGAAAATCGGCCCCATTCGGGCGTACAAAAATGCCTTTGCCCTTCGCATCTGGCAGGCTGAATTTGCGGGAAAATCGCCGGAAGAAATTCGAGGCCTTGTGGGAGAGCGGCGGGCAAAATTAGGCATTCATGAGGGGGATACGGAAGAAGGTGATCTGGAAATGGGGCAAATTGCCGGGCTGGTGAAAGAGTTAAAACCGGTCGGAGAAGTGATGGAAGAAATAATCTCCGGACTCGGGCGTGTGACGGCCAGATTAAACCGGGTGATGAATGAGATTAAAAACTAAAATATTCCGAAAAAACTATTGCGATTTTAGAAAAATAGTATTATAATTTTAGCCGAAAAAGTTGAAGGATAAAGGGGGCCCTTAGCTCAGTTGGTTAGAGCAGCTGACTCATAATCAGCGGGTCGGGGGTTCGAGTCCCTCAGGGCCCACTTATAAAAACCCCTGTAAATGTAAAATTTAC
>BDTM01000097.1 GCA_002898015.1 bacterium BMS3Bbin03
CGGTTACGGGATGAAGTGTTTCGGGCGCGCCGCACCGGACGCCCCATTTCATTGGCCATTCTGGATGTGGATAATTTTAAACATTACAACGATACGCTGGGGCACCCTGCGGGAGATCAGGTGCTCAAAAAGATCGCCAAAATTCTGAAAAATGCCGTACGGGATACGGATGTCGTCGCCCGCTACGGCGGAGAAGAGTTTTGTGTGATTTTGCCGGAAGTGGATGTGAACGGTTCCCGCTCGTTTGCCGAACGGCTGCGCAAAAGTATCGAAATAAATCCGTTTTTTATGGAAGAGACCCAACCGGGCGGAAAGATTACCATCAGCATCGGGGTGGCGACCTATCCGATAGACGCCGCGATTATTAAAGAATTGCTGGTGCGTGCGGATGTGGCTCTGTACCGTGCCAAAAAGGCCGGCCGGAATTGTGTTCGGCTGTATTCGGAAGGGACATAATCCGGCACGCCATTCGGAACAAAGCGGTAATTTTGCATGTTTAATATAAGAAATTTTTGTGCCCGAAACAGGGGCATTCTTTGTGTTCATCATTTGCGGCGCCGCCGCGCCGGCAGTGAATTATTAAACTTACAAAGGAATTTTTTCGATGAAATTAAAACATTTTTTTATCGGTAGTTTTTCCACTCTTTTAGTTGTTGGATTGTTGAATTTTGGGTACTCTCAGCTTCAGCCGCAAAGTTCCCGTCAGAATATTTATCAAAAGCTGAACATATTTACGACTGTGCTGAATATCATTCAACAAAACTATGTGGAAAAGACCGATCCCAATGATCTCATCAACAATGCGATTCGCGGGATGCTCTCCGACCTCGATCCGCACACAAATTATATGACGACCAAACAGTTTAAAAAGTGGAGCAAGACCTTTTCAGGCTACTCGGGCATCGGCATCAGCTTCGATATTATCCGCAAGAAAATTACGATTATGTCCGTTTTTGAAGGCGGTCCGTCTTTTAAAAGCGGACTGCAGGCGGGGGATCGAATTGTGGCGATTAACGGAGAATCCGCCATCGGCATTAAACGGGATGATGTGCCCAAAAAGCTCATGGGGCCGCCGGGTACACAGGTGAAAATAACGGTCGAGCGGGAGGGGTGGGATGAACCCAAAGAATTTACACTTACCCGTGAGAAGATCAAAGTTGAAAGCATCCCGGATGCCCTGATTCTTCGTCCGGGCATCGGTTACGTCCGCATCGCCCGTTTTTCGGCCACCACAGGCCTGGAGCTGGAAAAAGCGCTGAACCGGTTAGAGGCCCAGGGCATGAAGAATCTCGTCTTGGATTTGCGGGGCAACAGCGGCGGCTATTTGCAGATCGCCACGGAAGTGGCGGATAAATTCATTCCGGGGGGCAAAATGATCGTTTACACAAAAGGGCGCATTCCAAGCTCTTACCGCGATTTCTACGCCACAAAAGAAGCCACGCATCCGTTGTACCCGCTGATTATTCTGATCGATCACGGCAGCGCTTCGGCTTCGGAAATTGTCGCCGGTGCCGTTCAGGATTGGGACCGGGGGCTGATTATGGGTAAAACCAGCTTTGGCAAAGGATTGGTGCAGAGCCAATATCCTTTCAAGGACGGCTCGGTCCTGCTGGTGACCACGGCAAAATATTACACCCCATCCGGAAGATGCATTCAACGCAACTATTCACACATCTCAAAAGATGAGTATTACAAAGAGGCCTACGTGGACAGCCTCATCAAAAAGAATTCAAAAAACCTGCCGGCGTATAAAACATTTGGCGGGCGCACCGTTTACGGCGGCGGAGGAATTCGCCCCGATGTCTTTTTAAAAAGCAAAGAGAAGCCGCCGTCACGATTTCTCATCGATTTGGTCTATAACCCAAACCGGTATTTTTACACCTTCATCGATGATTATCTTAATGCACACCCGGAAATAAAAAAGATGAAAATGCCGGATTTCCTCCAGAATTTTCAGATTTCTCCTGAGATGCTGGCAGAATTTCAGGCTTTTGTTTTAAAGAACGATAAAACTGTAAAATCTGAAAAATTTGCGGAGGCCAACAACCGGAAGGATTTGAAATATCTTTTAAGGCGGGAAATTGCCTACCGTCTGTGGGGCGAAGACGGCCAGTTTCAGATCAATATGATGCGGGATACGGTGCTGCAGCAGGCGATGAATTATTTTCCCCAGGCGCTGAAATTGATGGCAAAAATGGATTATTATAAAAACCGGTGAGGGGCGCACCCGGCATTCAAAGTGAGACAGCGGCTTAAAGCCGCTTCTCCAATTCATCATAAACTTCGGACAGAGTGATGCCCTGTTCGATTAATAAAAGCAGCCAGTGGCGCAGTAACTCCACCGATTCACGGATGGTGGTTTTTTTGTCCTTTTGAAGCGAAGCCATGGTCACGTCCATCACATCCCTGCCCAGGTGTTTGGAAATTTCCCGTACGCCCAGACTATGGAGTTTGGAAATGACGGAGCCTTCCATTGGATTTTCAACACGATTGGCAATGCTCCAGTAGAAATCGTACAGAATATTCTTGTCCGGCGTCTGCTGGGTCTCAAAAGAGTCCGGCTCTATCTCCGCCTGTTCCGTTTTATTTTCAACTTCGCGCATTTCAATCAAACCGGTTTCTTCCTCTTTCGAAAGAGAAATTTCATCCTTCAGGCTTTCGAACTCCGCAGGATAGGATTCTTCCTCCCCGGAAAAGATTTTTTTGAATGAGTCCGGTATTTCCGGATCCCCTTCAAGCGCTTCATCTTTCTTCCAGTAGGCGAATGAGAAACAGGAGGCGTCCCCCGTGTGACAGGGAGCGCCGTTCGGCGTGCCCGAAATCAGGAGCGCATATTTATCCACGTGAGATCGAATTTCCTCCACATCAACCGTATTGCCGGAACGCTGTCCTTTCATCCATATTTTTTTCAGGCTGCGATTGTACAGCCAGAGCTTTCCCGTCTCCTGCGTCTTCTTTAATGCCTTCCGGTTCATGTACACCAAATTGATCACTTCCTGTGTGTCGGCATTCAAGACAATCGCCGGTATTAATCCGTTTTTGTTAAATTTAATATGGGGTTTTTTGTCGAACATACGTCCTCCGTGATGAAATCTTTATTGTGCCTGAATTGTGCAATTTTTCAGCTCAAAACGGCACCCGAACCGGTTTTATCATTCTGTAAGAATCTTTAACAGGATTCAATCGCAATCGGATATTTCCCGTACTTTAACGTCGTCTCCACCATTGCCAGGTAATTTTTAAAAGGCACATAAGCCGGAATTGAATTGCCGGAGCCGACGCAGTAGCCGCCCGCCGGAGCCAAATCCCGGATGAGACTTTTTGTTGTTTCAACAACCTCTTCAGGCGCGGCTCTGGTGAGGGTGTATTCGAGATCCAGATTGCCGATCAGGCAGAGCCGCCGGCCGTATTTTTGTTTTAGCTCCCGAATGTCCAGCGCCTTGGGTTCAATCGGCTGCAGAGCATCCACCCCGCAGGCGATGATATCATCCAGCAGAAGCCGCAAGTCACCGTCCGAATGGTAAATGTAAGGCAGGTCGTACGCTTTTGCCAGATCGCCGATTTTTTTCATCCAGGGAAACAAATAGCTGCGAAAGACATCTGGATTGACAAACGGTCCTGAACCGATGGCGATGTCATCGCTGTACCAGACGGCGCCGATGTGGTCGTACGTGACCATTGTTTTGAACATTCCGAAAATCAGGCTGCCCACCTTCTCGAACAGGGCTTCAATCAGATCCTGCTGTTCATACAGTGCCAGGGAAAATGTTTCAAATCCCATAATATCCCAGATCCAGGTAAAAATATCGCCATAGTGGGCCAGAATCTTGAGGCCGCCGGGCAGATTATGTCGAGCCGTCTCGAAATCGGAATAATCGATCTCCTCCGGTTTAGGCCATGGGTATTTTTCAAAGCTCTTCCAATCCGTTACAAGGCCCTTTCCCTCGGAATGCCAGGTGCGTTCAACGTCCTGCGTCGTGGCATCGGTTTTCAGCCCTTTCGATAGGTCCGGCGGTTTAAACGTCGCTTTCGGGCTGATTCGAATGGCGTCGTAGCCCGCTTTTGCAAAAAATTCAATGGAATCTTTGATGCTTTGAACGGGTCTTTCAAGAAACTGCGCCTGGATTGTTCGATCCACGATGAGTTCCTGAAGCGGCACTCTGTCCGGAATTCCCCGCAGCAGCGCGGTTCGCAGACGGTCAAAGTCCGGGCCGGTGTTGTATTTTTTGGCCAGATCCAAAAGTTCACTCCAATTTATATCGTATTCTAAGTTGAATTTTCACTTTGTAACGATTCGGGTGTCTATTTGCCGTCAAGTCTCGAAGGCGCTAAGATCCTAAAATTGGTTCTTCCTAAAAATGTGTACATTTTTCTACTAAAAAGGTGCCGCCATTCGTTAAATCCAAAACTCACCCCCTGATTGGCAGCAAAACCAAGATTGGCGGCCAGAACTTCCCCCTCTTCGTTTTTAAATAACCCGTTCAGAAGCACACGCCGGCACTTATTCCGCCACTTTTTCCCATCCGCGTCGGGAGAGATCACGATAAATGAAAGCGCCGGAAACGGCGGCGCCCGCCAGGAAAAGAAATCCCGTGCCGTACTCACCCAGAACGAATTTTCCAATGCCGAACAGCGAGGTGTAAATCAAAATAATTCCAAAAAGCCAGTCCAGCAAATCTCTGCTGATGATTCCCTTCGGAACGGGAATCCCCGCTTTTTGAGGAATAGACGCCCACAGTCCGCCGCCCGGGTGCACTTTTTTATAAAAATGAATGAGAACCGATTCCTCCTCCGGAGACGTTAAAAAGGTGACCGCCAGCCACACCACGGTAGAGATCGCGACGGTGATCAATAAAATTTGCGCAAATTGGTACGGGTTGCTGTTATTCAAATGAAACACATATTGAAGCAGCAGCGAAACCACAAAGGATGCGGTCATTGCGGCAATTTCAGACCAGGCGCTTATCCGCCACCAGAACCACCGCAAAATATAAACGGAGCCCGTGCCGGCGCCGATCGCCAGCAAAAATTTCCAGGCTTTTTCAATCGATCCCATGTAATGTGTCACGATAGCGGCCAGAGCCAGCAGCAGGATCGTGGCTAACCGGGAAATCCAAACATAGTGCTTCTCGGACGCATTTTTGTTCAGGAATCGACGATAAAAATCATTGACCAGATAAGACGATCCCCAATTTAGTTGAGTGGAAATGGTGGACATATAAGCGGCGGCGAAACCGGCCATCATCAGTCCGATCCAGCCCGACGGCAGATAATCGACCATCACTTTCACGTAGCCCGATTCTTTATCGGCCAAATTAGGATACAGCACCATTGCGGCCAGGCCCACGATAATCCACGGCCAGGAGCGCAGCGCATATTGGGCGATGTTGAACCACAGCGTGGCCAGGACAGAATGCTTTTCATTTTTGGCCGAAAAGATGCGCTGGGCGATGTAACCGCCGCCGCCGGGCTCGGCGCCCGGGTACCAGGTGGCCCACCAATTGACCGATAAATACACAAAAAAGGTTATCATCGGCATCCAGATAGATCCGATTTTGGGCACAAATGAGAGCACGGCCGCAGAACTGCCGTAGTGAAGCGTGAGCTGTTGTTTTAAGCCGGGGATACCGCCGACGGCATGTGTGGCAAAAATGGCCAGAATAACGGCGCCTGCCATCGCGATGAAAAACTGGATAAAATCCGTGACGACCACGCCCCAAAGCCCCCCTAAAGTGGAATACACCATGGTGATGACCAGGCAAACCCCGACGGCTTCCCATTTTCCCATGCCGAGCGTAATCCCGAGAATTTTGGCCATAGCCAGTGTGACCCATCCCATAATAATGAGGTTGATGGGCAGCCCCAGATAGAGCGCCCGAAAACCGCGCAAAAAGGCGGCGGCACGGCCGGAGTAACGGAGCTCCGTGAATTCAATGTCCGTGATCACACCCGACCGCCTCCAGAGCTTGGCGAAAACAAAAACCGTCAGGATACCGCTCATAACCATATTCCACCAGAGCCAGTTTCCGGCCACACCGTGATTGGCCACCATTCCGGCGACAGCCAGCGGGGTATCTGCGGCAAATGTGGTGGCGACCATTGAAGTGCCGGCCAGCCACCAGGGGAGACTGCGTCCTGAGACAAAATAATCGGTGAGGCTCTTACCCGCTTTTTTCGTAAATAACGATCCGATGACAATGGCCAGAACAAAATAAGATATCAGCAAAACCCAGTCGATCATCTGTAAGTGCATAATATTCCCTTAATTCGTTTCATGATTTTTCAAAACTGTAAACCGTTCGTATTTTTGGGATAAGGTCTCACGGCGCATGGCATTCCCGGCTATTTCGGCAGTTCCAGATCGTTTCCTTCATTCGGCCAGCGGGACCGCACAAGAATTGTGTCCGGATAAACAAAAAAGCGCTCCGAAAATTGAAATGGTTTTAGACTTCCCGGAGAGAATCGTCCGTCTCTGTTTTCATCCCGAAAACCGGACAATCCGTACGTACCGGGCAATAAATATAAAAAGCGGTACGCTCCGGGGGCTTTTAATCGAATCGATTTTTGCAAACCGGGTTTATTGGATTGTTGAATATGCAGAAAAATCGGGCCGGCCGCCAGAGAATCGGGATCTTTGATCACGCCTGAAATTTCAGAAAGTGTATCGTCCGGAACGACACGGAACACCGTCGTCAGAGAATCTTCCGCCATTTTATTCCCCTGCGCATCGGTCATGTGATTCGTAAAAAAGTGCCACCGGTAATATTGATCCCCCTTAAGAATGTGATCCGGTTTAAATTTAAGAAAATCCGGCTGTTTCCATAAAAATTTGCCGGAAATCGTTTTGCCTCCTGCGTTCCGCAATTCGACGGCAGACGGAACCGAGGCGGTATCCATGGCCTCACTAAACAGGCACGAGAGGAACACGTCGGGGAGAACCGTTCGGCTGCTGTCGGGCGGAGATATTCGGACAATTTTCGGCGGGATCGTATCCGGTTGAGCGCTGCCTTTAAATGTACCGCTCGCTTTAAGGCTGTCAATGAGATTGCCGGAACGGTTGTGGATATTTTGAAGCCGGAGACGGTAGGTTACGGCAGAATCCTGTCTTGCCGTTAAAAGGATAATTTGGCCGGCGTTCAGACGATTTCGATAGCTGACCCGGACCGCGAGTGTTTCGGAAGGGGTGTGATCTTCGACCCGAATAACAAAATTTTCCGGATTCGAAGCGTCGAGAGAATCTACCGGTTCACTCATTCGAATTTGCAGGTGGGACTCGTCCGTCGCAAAGACAGAAATAATTTTGGGCCGGGTTGTGTCGCGGACGGCTATTCTGAAAAACAGCGGGCCGTCCGTAGAATCGGCACGCGTCAGGAAAGCATCCCGTGTTGGAAATCCGATGGCGTCATACCCCGGGACGTATCGGCGATTTTTCTCTCTGTCCACAACGGCGAACAGCCTGTAATTGCCCGGCGATAGATTCCGAAAGCGAAACCGGCCGTTTGCATCACACTGCGTAATGTACTGCGGAGATTCAGTTTCCGGATCGGGAAGCGGGGTTAAACGCAGAATGTAGCCCCAAATCTGTATTTGCATGAGGGATCCTGTTCCGTACGCTCTCCCGAAAATCCGGCCGTTGTCCAATTGGCTGCCGGTGGAAAATGCGAGTGTAAAAGATTCACGCAGGGGATTTTGATGCCGGTCTTTGGCGCCCGTCCCAATCGTTGCGAGATAGGTCTGGTCGGAGAGAAGGGAATCGGGAAGCATCAAAGAGAGGGTATTTCCGTGCCATTTTAAGCGAATGGGTTTTTCCGGACGGGGTGCAAAAAAAAGAGCGTCGTTGAGTGAAGCGCGGTCCATTTTCTCGCTGAAGGTGATCTGAATTTGGGTGGTTCGGCTGACATGGACAGCCCGGTTCGGAGGGATGGTTTTCAGAACACGCGGGGGCGTTCGATCCACCGGGCCGCCCGGGGGCATTCCCTGCCGCGCACATGAAAACAGCAAAAAAAAACTGAACCCGAGAAAGATTTTGAATCCGGATGAATATGGCTGATGTCTCAGAAAATTTCGCATGGAGGTAAAATACAGATTTTTAACCGAGAATTCAACAGAATTTTTAAGCACCGGCAAATTTATTGGTGAAAAACCTCAAAAAGATAAATCACAATTTTTTTTAAAAAAGTATTGACATTAGACAAATTTGTGTATATATTAAAAGCCAATTTAAGTGAATCGGGTTCGCACGCATTTCAGGACAAGTAATTTTATGACAAACACAGCATCCACATATTTTGACGCATCTCCTAAAAGGCGCATCAGCCTTGGGTGGATTCCTCTGTTTGTCGTTTTTTCTTTAGGCTTACTTTCCAGCTTATCCTTCATCTTATTGTTGCAAATCTTTATTCTCGGCATTATCGCCGGCTTGATTATAGGCCTTATTTTAAGGTAAAAATTGAGCCAGAGGTAAGCACAAGAATAAGACACACCAAAAAATCAAAAAAAATCAAAACTTTACCTCTGGCTCACAGGAGAAATTTGTCTTTTTGAATTTTTAAATGTGAGGAAAAGCCATGAGGAGCGATGTCATTAAAAAAGGGCTTGAACGGGCTCCGCACAGAAGCCTGCTGCGTGCCTGCGGTTTGAAAGACCCGGATTTCGACAAACCGTTTATCGGAATTGCCAATTCATTTATTGAGATTATTCCCGGACATGTGCACCTGCAGGAATTTGGAAAAATCGCCAAAGAAGAAATTCGCAAAGCCGGCGGCGTGCCCTTTGAATTTAACACGATCGGCGTGGACGACGGCATCGCAATGGGCCATTCGGGAATGAAGTACTCGCTTCCCAGCCGGGAGCTCATTGCCGATTCCATCGAGACAGTCGTGCAGGCACACCGGCTGGATGGACTTCTGTGTATCCCCAATTGTGACAAAATCGTGCCGGGAATGATCATGGCAGCCGTGCGGTTGAATATTCCCGCCATTTTTGTAAGCGGCGGTCCGATGCCGGCCGGTCATACTCGTGACGGCCGAACCGTCGATCTCATCTCCGTGTTCGAGGGCGTCGGAGAATATCAGTCCGGCAGGATCGATGAAAGCCAATTGAGCGAGCTGGAGAAGTCCGCGTGCCCGTCATACGGTTCCTGTTCCGGAATGTTCACCGCCAATTCCATGAATTGCCTGATGGAAGCCCTCGGCCTCGCACTGCCCGGGAATGGGACGATTCTGGCCACTTCCGGAGAGCGGAGAGAATTGGTGCGGGAAGCTGCCCGGCAAATTCTTGTCTTGATCAAAAAGAATATAAAACCCCGCGATATTGTGGATAAAGAATCCATTGACAACGCATTTGTGCTGGATATGGCCATGGGCGGCTCCACAAACACAATTCTCCACACGCTGGCCATTGCCAAGGAAGCCGGCATCGATTATCCCCTGACCCGTTTGAACGAAATGGCGGAAAAGGTACCGCACATTTGTAAAGTGTCTCCGGCATCTGACTGGCACATCGAAGACGTGGACCGGGCGGGCGGTGTGAGCGCTATTTTAAAAGAGGTGAGTCAAAAAACCGGCATCCTGCACCTGGATAAAAAAACGGTCACATTGAAAACACTGGGTGAAAATATTGCGGAGGCCGGCATCAAGGATGAGCGGGTGATCAGAACCGTCGGGACATCCTACAGTTCGAAAGGCGGTCTGGCCGTTTTGTTCGGAAATCTGGCACCGGATGGGGCTGTGGTCAAGACAGGTGCCGTTGAGGCGCACATGATGAAATTTTCCGGAAAGGCTGTTGTGTTCGATTCGCAGGAAGAAGCCAATGCAGGCATCCTGGAGGGCGCCGTGAAATCCGGGCACGTGGTGGTGATTCGCTACGAAGGGCCGAAAGGCGGCCCGGGCATGCAGGAGATGCTGGCGCCCACATCCAACATTGCGGGAATGGGTCTCGGCGACCAAGTGGCATTGATTACGGACGGCCGTTTTTCCGGCGGCACCCGCGGCGCCTGTGTGGGGCACGTTTCCCCGGAAGCCATGGCCGGCGGCTTAATCGCCCTTATCGAAAATGGGGATGTCATCGAAATCGACATTCCGAATAAAACACTGCAGGTGAAGATTTCCGGTGAAGAAATAGAGCGCCGGAGGAAGAACTGGCAGCCGCCGGAACAGAAAATAGCGTCCGGGTGGCTGCGCCGTTATTCGAAAATGGTTACATCGGCGAGCACCGGAGCGGTACTGGCATAAATTTAAAAAGTGAGGACTTTAAAAATGACCAATCAATTTTCTATTCAAACAGCAGAACCGGTCATTGAGGAACACCGGCGAAAACCCGCGTCCCCCGATCACCGGGTGCACCTTCCCAAAATAACCGGTGCTGAAATTTTTGTTCGCTCGTTAGTCGAAGAAAATGTGAAAGTATTGTTTGGTTTTCCGGGCGGCGTCATTTTGAATGTGTATGATAAGCTTTACGCCAATCAGGATTTCCGCCACATTCTGGTGCGCCACGAACAGGGAGGTACCCACGAGGCCGACGGGTACGCCCGTGCCACGGGGAAACCGGGTGTGGTTCTGATCACCTCCGGGCCGGGCGCTACAAACACAATTACCGGAATTGCCACCGCTTATCTCGATTCGATTCCGCTTGTGGTGTTCAGCGGACAGGTGGCGTCCTATTTAATCGGCAACGACGCCTTTCAGGAAGTGGACACGCTTGGGATTACGCGCCCGATTACAAAACACAACTTTATTGTGACGGATGTAAACCATCTCGCCTATACGATAAAAGAGGCCTTTTGCATCGCCACCACCGGCCGGCCCGGGCCTGTTCTGATCGATCTCCCGAAAGATGTTTTAGCAGATGAAGCATATTTTGAATATCCGCGTGCGGTCTCGATTCGCGGCTACAAACCCAGCTTTGAACCCAATTATCAGCAGGTCCGGAAAGCGGCTCAATTGATTCAGCAATCCGAACGGCCGGTTATTCTTGCCGGCGGCGGGATCATGAACGCGAATGCCGGAGAAATCCTGACGGAATTTGCACGAAAAACAAAAATTCCCGTCGTCTCGACGCTTCTCGGCCTGGGCGGATTTCCGACGGAGGATCCGCTTTCGCTCGGAATGCCGGGCATGCACGGAACCTGGTACGCCAACATGGCCATCACGCATTCCGATTTATTGATCTCACTGGGGTCCCGGTTTGACGATCGTGTGACGGGGAAAATCGAAGAATTTGCGCCGCACGCCAAAGTCATTCATGTGGATATTGATCCCGCGGCCATTAGTAAAAATATCAGGGTTGATATTCCGATTGTGGGCGATGTGAGGCTTGCGCTTGAAAAACTGGTTAATTTCGTCGAAGAAAACGGCGTCACGGACTGGTATCATCAAATTCAAAAATGGAAAGCCGAACACCCGCTGCGGTACAGACAATCGGACCGGGTGGTTAAACCGCAGTTTGTGATCGAGCAGATTAGTGAGGTGACCGGGGGGGAAGCTATCGTGGCAACGGACGTCGGACAGCACCAGATGTGGGTGGCGCAGTATTACAAATTCAAATATCCGCGCTCCATTATTTCTTCCGGGGGGCTGGGGACAATGGGCTTTGGGCTTCCGGCCGCCATCGGCGCCGCCATCGGGCGTCCGGACAGACCGGTGTTGGCTATTGTGGGCGACGGCGGTTTCCAGATGACGAGCATGGAGTTAGCCACGGCTGTGGCCAATCGCGTGCCGGTAAAGGTTTTTATCCTGAACAACAAGCGACTGGGAATGATTCGTCAATGGCAGGATCTGTTTTACCACCAGCGGTTCTCGTATTCCAATCTGGAAAATATTACGCCTGATTTTGTGAAATTAGCGGAATCTTACGGTGCCGCGGCAATCCGCGTCACAAAACCGAAACAGGTTCGTGCCGCCATCGAAAAGGCGATGGCTATTACCAACCGGCCGGTCGTTGTGGACGTGTGGACTCACCCGAAAGAGAATGTGTACCCGATGGTTCCCGCCGGTGCCGCCATTCATAAAATCATTGAAGCGCCGGAGGAGGACGACGAATGAAACACACGATTTCACTTGTGGCCGAAAACAAATTGGGCGCCGCCGTGCGGATTATCGGACTTTTCAGTTCCAGAGGCTTTAATCTGGATAGTATCTCCGTGGGTGAATCGGAGGAAAAGGACCTCTACCGCATGACACTTGTCACGCAGGGGGATGATGCGATTATTGAACAAATCACGAAGCAATTGAATAAACTTATCGATGTGGTCAAAGTGTCGGATCTAACGCTGGACAATTTCATCGAGCGGGAGTTGGTTTTAATTAAAGTCTCCAGCAACGCGACCACGCGGCCGGAAATCATGCAGATTGTGAATGTGTTTCGCGGCAAAATTGTGGACATCAGCCCGCGGACGCTTACTGTTGAAGCCACCGGCACGGAGGACAAAGTGAATGCCATTATCAGTATGCTGCGTCCGTTCGGCTTAAAAGAAGTTGCCCGCACCGGTCATGTGGCTTTAAAACGAGAATTTCAAGGAGAAACTTAATACGAAAGGAGTATTACATGAAACTTTATTATGATCAGGATGCGGATTTGTCCCTTTTGGAAAGAAAAACAATTGCCGTGTTGGGGTACGGAAGCCAGGGGCACGCGCATGCGCTCAATCTGCGGGATTCCGGTCTTGATGTAGTGGTGGGCCTGCGGGAAGAGAGCAAATCCCGTAAAGCAGCGGAGGATGCCGGTCTGAAGGTACTGACCGCATTTGAAGCCGCCAAAGTGTCCGATTTTATCATGATGCTGGTGCCCGACCAAAATCAGCCGGAAGTGTACGAATCCGCCGTCGCGCCCAATCTTAAAGCGGGGAAAGTGCTGGCGTTTGCCCACGGGTTTAACATTCATTACGGGCAGATTAATCCGCCGGACGATGTGGACGTGGTCATGATTGCCCCCAAGAGTCCGGGACATCTGGTGCGCCGCGTGTACACGGAAGGCAAGGGCACACCCTGTATTGTGGCTGTGAATCAGGACGCTTCCGGGAAGGCAGAGCAGGTGGCGCTGGCTTACGCCAAAGGAATCGGCGGCACGCGTGCAGGGGTTATTGAAACAACCTTCAAGGAAGAAACGGAGACCGATCTTTTTGGGGAGCAGGTCGTGCTCTGCGGCGGCGTGGTGGAATTAATTAAATCGGGGTTTGAGACACTGACCCATGCGGGATACCAGCCGGAGATTGCCTACTTTGAGTGCCTGCATGAAATGAAGCTCATCGTCGATCTCATTTACGAAGGCGGGATTCAGAAAATGAATGATTCCATCAGCGACACGGCTGAGTACGGTGAGTACTCGCGCGGGCCGCGTATTATTACGGATAAAACACGCAAAGAAATGCAGAAAATTTTACGGGAAATTCAAAACGGAGCCTTTGCAAAAGAATGGATTTTGGAGAATAAAGTGAATCAGCCGTCATTGAATGCCAACCGGCGGCAGTTAGCCGACCATCCGATTGAAAAAGTCGGCAAAGCGCTGCGGCAGATGATGAGCTGGCTTCAGGAAAAGAAAAAGTGATATTTGATTGAACGGCGCGTTTCACGACCGGCAGCCCTAAAAAGGCGGTCACGCCGTTTGGTTCAAAACAGAGTGAAATACGGACTGAAAAATGCACAATAAAATCCGGATTTTTGACACGACGCTGCGCGACGGCACGCAAGGCGAAAAAATATCTCTCTCGGTGAATGATAAAATCAAAATTGCGCGCCGCCTGGATGACTTCGGCGTGGATTTTATCGAAGGAGGATGGCCGGGGTCCAACCCCAAAGACCGGCTTTTTTTTGAAAAGGCCGGGGAATTGAACTTTCGACAGGCCAGGCTGGTGGCGTTTGGCAGCACGCATCATCCGGCCCGTCCGGTCGAAAAAGATGCCAACCTGCGGGAATTGCTGCTGGCGGAAACGCCGGCCATTTCCATTTTCGGAAAATCCTGGCTGCTCCATGTGAAAGAAGCGCTGAATATTTCACCGGACGAGAATCTAAAAATCATCGAGGAGACCGTTGCCTATCTCAAACGTCACGGGCGGGAAGTGATCTACGATGCCGAACACTTTTTTGACGGGTTTAAAGATAATCCGGACTACGCCCTGAAAACACTGCAGGCGGCTGCCGATGCCGGTGCGGATGTTCTTGTTCTGGCGGATACGAACGGCGGTTCGCTGCCGTCCGAAATCCTGCGAACCGTTCTAACCGTGAAAAAAAATATTTCAGCACCCCTTGGAATTCACGCACATAACGATTCCGATCTGGCCGTCGCTAATTCGTTGGCGGCGGTTCAGGCGGGGTGCAATCATGTTCAGGGGACCATCAACGGCACCGGCGAACGCTGCGGAAATGCCAATCTCTGTTCCATTATTCCGAATCTTCAATTAAAAATGGGCTTCCGGTGTATTCCGGATGACAAACTGAGAGAGCTGACCGAATTGTCCCGTTACGTGAGTGAAATTGCCAATGTGTCGCATCCGGGCAACCTGCCTTTTGTGGGATCGAGCGCATTTGCCCACAAAGGCGGCATCCATGTGAGCGCCGTGATGAAAAATGCCCGCACGTACGAACATCTGGATCCGGAAAACGTGGGGAATCACCGCCGGGTGCTGGTGTCGGATTTATCCGGGCGGAGCAACATTTTGTACAAAGCCGGAGAGTTAGCCATTGATCTGGCGCATCACGAGGCACGCGTTCCGGAGGTTGTTCAGACGATTAAACGCCTTGAAAATGAGGGCTACCAGTTTGAGGCCGCCGAAGGTTCTTTTGAATTGCTGCTGCGCCGCGGTATTGGCGAACCGGTGGATTTTTTCCGGCTGGAAAGCTTCCGTGTGGTTATCGAAAAGCGGCCCGATGAGACGCCCGTTTCAGAGGCATCGATTAAAGTGCGTGTGAACGGTGTTCCGGAACACACAGCCGCCGAAGGTGACGGGCCGGTCAACGCTCTGGATAATGCGCTGCGGAAATCTCTTGAGAAGTTTTTCCCGGAATTGATGAACATGCACCTTTCGGACTACAAAGTACGTGTGCTGAATGAAGATTCCGGAACGGCGGCCAAAGTGCGTGTATTGATCGAATCGAAAGATAATCATTCCCGCTGGACAACCGTGGGCGCTTCCGAAAATATTATTGAAGCAAGCTGGCGGGCGTTAACGGACAGCATCTCGTATTATTTGCTGAAACATCAAGATAAGGCAAGGAGGGAAAAATGAAACGAATCACTATTTTCGACACCACACTGCGGGACGGAGAGCAGTCTCCCGGCGCAAGCATGAACACGGATGAAAAAATACAAATGGCCAGGCAGTTGGCCAGACTGAATGTGGATGTCATCGAAGCCGGATTTCCGGTTGCCTCGGAGGGCGATTTCGAAGCCGTCAGGCGAATTGCCGGAGAAATTAAGGGGGTCACGATTGCGGCGCTTGCCCGCGCCAACGAAGTGGACATCGAACGCGCCTGGTCGGCCGTGATGGTCGCGGACCGACCCCGGATTCATACCTTTATCGCCACTTCCGATATTCATCTCAACTACAAATTAAATAAATCGAGAGAAGAAGTGTTGGAAGATGCCGTTCGGGCCGTGAAATTGGCCAAAAGCACGACCGAAGATGTGGAATTTTCGGCCGAAGATGCCTCCCGGACCGACCCCGAGTTCCTGATTGAAATTTTTACGAAAGTCATCGAAGCCGGCGCCACGGTCATTAACATTCCGGACACGGTGGGTTACGCCGTTCCTTCGGAATTCGGCGCGTTGATAAAACGGATCCGCACGTCTGTGCCGAATATTGAGAAGGCGGTCATCAGCGTGCATTGTCATAATGACCTGGGACTGGCCGTGGCAAACTCGCTTGCCGCTGTGGAAAACGGCGCCC
>BDTM01000098.1 GCA_002898015.1 bacterium BMS3Bbin03
CCACCTTCGGCGGAGAGCCCCACCTGCGGCGATTGGCATCAACTTAAAAAGATATTGAGAAATCTTATTGATTGATTTGAATTGCCAATCGGCGGGGAACGGGTGTATCATCTGTTTCTTCAAAAATCATTAATTGAACGCACGGGGAATGAAAAACAACACACTCCTAAATCCGCCTGAGGCGGACTTTGTTCTGATTAATCGGCATCTCCACATCCAGTGCCTTTTCATAGGTGTTGTAAAATAAATATCCCAATCCCCTCTTGTGAGGGGACTTCCCCTGTAACATTTTTATAAACAATATATTGTATAATCCTCTAATCCTTCAATCCTATTTAATCCTGTAATCCTGTCCCAATATTTAGGATCTTCACGCCTTCGTGCCCTTGCGGCAAACCTATTCCGGAATCATCAACCTGTTTCGGACGATTGCGGTTTAATGATTCAAGACGTCTCTTGTCTATCTTCCGCCTGATTTTTCTGTCTGATTTTCCCTCACCCATTTTTTATGCTGCACTTTAAATCGTTCGTGAATTAATAAAAACGTCCTTTCATAGCGGTTCGATTTGAAATCGGGAAAGCTCCACGGGTAGGGAGAAAAATGTCCTTTTTCATAATGAAGCGTTAAATCGGCGTAAATGCCGTGATCCAGGTAGATCTTCTGAATGTTGTATTTTGCAGAAGCCAGCACCACTTTGCCGACGTCCATGTAACCGGGATCCAGATTAATTTTCCGTTTGCCGTGACCGGAAAACTCGTTTTCAAGGGCATTTGTCTCAAGTTTGATGCGGGAAATATCTTTGGGGTGAATCCAATTTTTAAATGAAACAAACACCCGGTAAAGAGGTGCTCCCATTTCTTCACGGTAGTAATGGGTGCCGTCAAAATCGAACCGTTCACTTTCGGTGTCGATTGGGCCGTATTTTTCTTCGAGACGTTCTTTGACCTGTTCCAGCAGCACGGGATCGCCGAATAAAATTCCGCAAAAGAATTTTACCGGTTCAGGCTCTTGCGGCTTCATAATTCTTCCTTCTTTGGTTTGAAAATGCCCAACTCGCGCTCCCGCCGAAGATTGTCTTCCAGGGCGGCCTGTGCCTGCTCGATAAGCCGTTTATCAATGCCGAAAACGCCGGAAATGGCTTCGTGGTAATTGCGCTTGATTTTAATGTTCCGCTTTCCGGATAATGTGGTTTCCCGCATAAAATCCTTGTGAACAAAGATCAATCCGTCCGGTGTCAGGCGGGTAAGACTAATGCCGTGCATACCGGGTTTAAAAAAAGACTGCTGCCAATGCTGAAAATAGTCTTCCCAGGGCACCGGGTGGTCTTTAAAACGGTAGCGCCATTTTTTACCGGCAGAATCAAAAGTAAACAGGTTGTAAAATTCCGCTGCCGCATCAAATTGCAATTCCACACCGGTAAATTCCGTTTTATAAAGACGCCGGCGTTCAGGATTTATCTCCATCGGATGATTCAGCAAATACCCCGGGTCAATCAAATATTTCCGCCTATTCAAAACGACGATGTTCACCGTGTGAATATTGTTGCCGGCGCGCATGTCCGCCATCACGGGATACGTCCGAAAACCGTGGTGGACCAGAATCGTCTGCAAAAAATACGTGAGCGAGAAACAGGTGCCGCCAAGCCTGAACGAAATGTGATCGGAAATCAGTTCCTCCGGAAGGCGAATGCGGTTTTCTTTTTCTTCAAAATGGTTGTGCAGTTTAATAATTTTGCTGATGTTTTCGTACGGAAGCGTCGAAAAGTGACTGAGAAGTTCTTCGAGATACCGTAAATCCATGCGCTGCAGGGACAGATGAAAATATTCGAGAAACGCCTGAACACTTTCGGCGTTTTTTGTTGGATCCAGAATGAATTGTAAATCTGCCATTGCACTTCTTTCCGATTTTTTCCGTCTACAGGCTGTCCTCTGCTGCTGATTTTCGGACCGCCTGCTTAATATTAACCCATTTTTTGGGAGAATTCAAGAGTAAAAACCGATCGATTTCGTCGAGACAACTCATTAAAAAAAGTTGAATATTTTTACAAAAAAATGTAACTTATTTTGATTAAGGATAATTTAGACGGCACATCGGAATACGCAATTCAGTTTACAAAGATAAACCCATGACATTTCAAATTATTGTTTTAATCTTACTGAAAGAAAGGGAAGCCGTATGACAAAAAGAATCATTGCATTAGTGATTATGGGGCTGTTTTTGACGGGCCTGTCTCATGCCCAGTTGGAATTTCAGACTTATACAAAGAGCAGCGGTTTTTATGGGCTTGGAGGCACCGAGACAGTCACAACAAATTACCTTCGTGAGGATGGGAACGCCGGCCGAAGCGAATCCTACACAAGCTTCACAGGCAGTCTTATGAAGTATTTGAACCGCGAGGGCGTTCACGTGACGATCACCCGTCTGGACAAAAAGCTAATGTGGGAATATAATCGGAAAGGCGCAACCTACCGGGAGATTCCTTTCTCAAAAATGAAGGAAATGATGGCGCAGGGAAAATCATTGCTGGCAGAACAGCAAATGCCTCCGGAAAAGGAACAGGCACAAGCACAAGCTGCCAATCGATACAAATGGGAAAAGCCGGAAATGAGTGTGAAACGCACCGGAGAAACAAAAACAATTAACGGTTTTACCAGCAAACACATTATTATCACGGTGAGGACTATCGGAACAAATACGGAAACCGGCCGAAAAGATACATTGACACTCGTTAACGACGGTTGGTTCAGCGATGCGGCTGCCCGAAAAATGGCCCCCGAACTAAAATTTCAGAAAAAGATGATGCGTGAAACAGGCATCGAGAGCTGGGCTAACAGCGGGGCCGGCCTGCTAATGAAGGGTTATGCCGATCAATTTAAAGCTCTGGAGAATCAAGCTGGGAAGATTTCCGGGTATCCTGTTTTGAGCACTATTCGACTGAATTTGACAGGTCCTATCGGATCTTCGGAAAAAGAAACCCCTTCCGAAGAAGAACAGCAGCAAATTCAAAATGCGCAAAAAGCCTTGGCCGGGCTGTTTGGAAAGAAATCGATATTCGGAAAAAAGAAAGAAGAAGCCAAACCGGCGCAATCGAAATCCCGGAATGAAATTATTAACCTGACCACAGAGCTGAAATCTATTAAAACGGGATCACTGAATCCTAAATTATTTGAACTGCCCCCGGGGAAAAAGCCGGTTAAACAATAAGATTAACCCAATACGGCTTTTAATTCATTGCGGAGAAAATGGCGCAGCGTTATTCCCTGAAGCATCGCCAGGATCTTTTGATTTAGAAGTGCCAGTTGGCAGCGAATAGAGCACGTGTCCAGATAGGTGCAATTGACCGGCTCCGGCAGGCTGCATTCCATCAATCCGGCCGGGCCGTCGAGGATTTCGATGAGCCCCAGCAATGTAATTTCCTCAACCGGTTTGTTTAGAATGTACCCCCCCTTCGCTCCCTGCACGGATCGAATGATGCTGTGGTGCGTTAAGGTTTGAAGAATCTTGGCAAGTAAATCCCTGGGAACTTGATGATTCTCCGATATTTCACGAGCCGTCATTAGTTGAATACGCGAATTAAGCGCAATATCTTTTAAGGCAATCAACGCGTACTCTGTTTTTTTGGACAACCGTAACATAGAATCCCTTTTTTATACGACTAAATATGTCTTATTTCAAGATAAGAAATTTTTTCGAATAATGCTAAAAAACATTTTAACCCGGCTCGGCCTTTATCTCATGGTAATCAATTGAAATAGTGCCCAGACAGACCCGATCAGCATCATTAGAACGGCGGAAATCGACAGGGATGACGGGAATCTTCCGGAAACGGAATTCCAGCCGACGACAAAAAAGATTGCAAAGAACGGCAGGACAGGATATAAATTTTTCCCCCAACTGGTCATCGTCCCGGGAAGATAGGAAAAGGTGTAGAACAGTGATGACAAAATGCTGAAAAAAACGGCCACAGCGATCAATTGCAGCAAAGCATCATGATCTTTATAAATTCTGAACCAGCCTGCGATGGCAAGAATGGTCAGCGGAAGGGCGATGACCAAATAAACGATTGGATTGGGAATGACTTGATAGATCCGTCCAAAAGCCATCCAGAAACTCCAGAAAAGATTTCGAAGTGCCCATATAAAATGCCCGCCGGAAATACTAAAATGGGTTTGAACGCCCGGATTAACCGCCGGAAGACTGCCATATTGGATTATATTCCGGATAATGAGAATGACAGCACCGATCGACCAGGCCAAAAAAGAGGCGGCTCCCCACTTGATCATTCTATTTATTTTACCCCGGCTGCACGTTATAATACGAAAAGCGATCACAGGCACTAAAACGACGGAAGTCAACTTTGTTAAAATGGCAATGCCCGCCCACAAGCCGCTCATAAAGGCAATGTTAACATCCCATTTTTTTTGGGTTAAATAATAGAGGCTTATTGTCGAAAACAGGATTGCAAAGGTGTCATTATTAACGGTCGAAGTCACCCCGACAAATGTCGGTAAAAACGACAGGAATAAAAGGCTCAGTAAGATGTCTTTAAATTTAAGATCCGGAATATTTTTGAAAATTAAATAGGAAAAATATAAAATGAAAACACCGGCGATCACGGATAAAAGGCGCAGCATAATTAACAAGGCAGGCGGAGAAGCCGGCGTGGACGAAAATGTTAATTTTTCCGGATAGAGTTCTGCGACAAACGCGGCTATTATATAATAAAGAGGCGGCTGAAATGCTTCATAAGACGGAAATTCGGGTGTGCTTTCGGGTAAAGCATGGGTACTGGCTATTTTTTCAATGACCCAATAATGAGGGTATTCATCGGCGGATTGCCACGCGGGGGTCAGAATTGCAAAACAAAGTCTAATGATCAGGGCGGATAAGAAAATCAGAGGAATAAACACTTTCGTGTCAGCACGGAATGACTTTCGAATGAAATTGAACCTCTTCCGAATTTTAATCACGTTCTGAAATCTTTGATCGTTTTTCATTTTTTTGTTTTTAACGGTTTCTCCTGCTTTTTGGAATAGATTTGAGATTCATTTGACATTCGGATTTTTACATTTGGCCTTAACTGCTAATGACAGCACAAATCCACACATTTCCGGCAATAAATATCTCATTTCATTTTGATCCGGAATGATCGCTGCCAATCGTTTAAAGAGTACGCATTCTCGAGAAGAACCAGAATTACTAATTTAAAAACAATATTCCTTTCTTGCAAGCTTCTATTCCCCCATTTTTGTATTTATTCCTGCTATTTTCAAAATAGTCACGAAAAATTAAAAATCGACCTTGATAAAATGAAATTAATTCTGTATATTTAAGCTTTTAAAAATCAGGAGACTGGAAATTTAAATGCAAGATTCAATTCATCCGGATTTATCTGAACCCCATGGGATTGAAGAAGCCATAAGAAGATTCGTCGACCGCATCAAAATGGCTGAACATACGTTCATGGTGATTTTGGCCATCTTTATCGGATTAATCACCGGATATGGCGCATTGGGACTGCGGTATTTGATCCATTTAATTCAGGTGCTGGCGACCGGGCATAACATGTTATATACGTTGGACATGGTCGCGAGCCTTCCGTGGTACCAGAAACTTTTAATGCCCATTATCGGTGGGCTGCTGGTCGGCCCGATCGTGACGTTTTTTTCAAAAGAAGTGAAGGGTCACGGCGTTCCGGAAGTGATCGAGAGCATCATTCTCCGAAACGGGATGATCCGGCCGCGTGTGGTATTCGCAAAAATCATTGCCAGCTCAATTTGCATCGGTTCGGGAGGGTCTTCCGGGCGTGAAGGGCCGATTGTACAAATCGGATCGGCCATCGGTTCAACCGTGGGACAATGGTTTCAATTATCCCCGGAGAAGATGAGAACACTGGTGGCGGCCGGAGCGGCGGGCGGCATTGCCGCTGCTTTCAATGCGCCGGTGGCAGGCGCACTCTTCGCCATCGAAATCATTTTCGGAGATTTTGGCGTGATGCAGTTCAGTCCGATCGTGATTGCTTCGGTCACTTCGACGGTGGTGTCCCGCCATTATCTTGGTGATTTCCCGGCATTTATTGTTCCGAAATATGTGCTTGTTTCACCCTGGGAATTACTCTTTTATACCGGAATGGGGCTTTTGGCCGGAGTTGCCGGTTTGGCTTTCATTAAATTGCTTTATAAATTAGAAGATGTGTTTGACAACTGGAAATTCCTCGATTACACAAAACCGGCTTTCGGGGGGGTTGTGGTCGGTACAATGGGAATTTTTTTCCCGGCTGTTTTCGGCGTCGGATATGAAGGAATCAACAAAGCCCTCACCGGCAACATTTCGTGGGAAATTTTGCTTGTTCTGCTTCTTCTGAAAATTGTGGCCACATCCTTCACACTCGGGTCGGGCGGCTCCGGAGGGATTTTTGCGCCTTCCCTCTTTATGGGAGCCATGCTCGGCGGCGCTGTCGGAATGGTGGTGCATGAACTTTTCCCGAGCATCACGGCCACCTCCGGCGCGTATTCCATGGTCGGCATGGGTGCCTTTGTGGGAGCGGTTACACATGCGCCTATTACATCGATCGTGATAATTTTTGAAATGACGAATGACTATACGATTATCCTGCCTTTAATGATTGCCACGATTATTGCGGTCACCTTTACGACCAGAATTCAACCGGAATCCATTTACACCTTAAAATTAGTCAAACGGGGCATTCAGCTCTTTAAAGGGAAAGAGCTGAATGTGTTAAAAGCCCTGAAGGTAAAAGATGTGTATAAAAAGGATATTGATAAAATTCTGCCCAATACCCGTTTTAAAGAGATAATGCCTTTTGTGATGAACAGTGATCATGAAATTTTTTATGTGACGGACGAGCAAAATCATTTTATCAGCTACATTACATTCAAAAGCATCCGGGCGATTATTGACGATCCGTCTTCTCTGAACAACATTATTGTGGCCTACGATCTCATAGAGCCGAAACCGCGATTCGTCACGCCCGATACAAATCTGGACATAGTCATGAATCTTTTTGGGCGGATTGGCATCAGCGAGCTTCCCGTGGTTGATGCGGAAAAGGGCAATCTCCTGCTGGGGTATCTGTCCAGAAAGGATGTGATCGATATGTACAACAAAGAATTGGCAAAACGGGAATTGACACTCGGCCTGGAGCGGGCTTATTCCTCATTATCCCTTTCTGAGATCACAAAAGTGGTTGATGATTATTTTATGATCGAAATTCCCACACCTCACAGATTCATCGGAAAAAGTCTGCGGCAATTAAATCTGCGAAATAAATACGGCGTTCAGGTGATGTTAATCAAGCGTGAGGAAGAAGGCCTTCAGGAAAAACGCTTTGTTCCGGACGCAGATTATACCGTTAATGAACACGATCGATTGGTTTTGATGGGCGGACAGGACGACTTAATGCACATTAGAAAGCTGTAAAAATCACTTGTAAATAAACTAAAAATAGAGTATTTTCATAAAATGGCCCCCACAGAAAAAAATACAGGATTTACAAAATTGAAGGATATTCACAAACGGTTTGACGGTATTTACTTTCGAACGGATATCTCACGTTATGTGGTTTATATTATCGTATCCATGATACTGGGCGTTCTGGCGGGTCTTGCCGCCATTGCTTTCCATTACCTGGTGAATCAAACACGCCTATTTTTCCAGCCCAAACATTTTACGGCTTTATTTCATATCACGGACTATTACATTGTTTTAGTGCCTGTCATCGGAGGCCTCATTACCGCTTTCCTGACCAAACTATTTCCTAAAGTGGCGAGTGAAAGAGGGGTTGTCAGCACCACAAGAGCCATTATTGTAAACAAAGGATTTATTCCGCTTAAAGTCACACTTTTTCACTTTTTCAGCTCCATTATATCCATCGGAACGGGAGCGCCCCTGGGACCGGAAGGCCCCGTGGCAAAAGCCGGCAGCGGCATTGGCTCATTAATTTCTCAAATTTTTCATTTCAGCCGAAGCGACATGATGATGTTTAGTGCCGCCGGCGGCGGTGCGGCTATTTCCGCTGTTTTTAATGCCCCGATCACCGGCGTATTTTTCGGAATTGAAGTGATTTTATTAAATGATCTGAAAAATAGGGCGCTGAGTTCTTTAATCATCGCCTGTGTGTTTGCAGATGTCATTTCAAGAGCCGTCCTGGGAAGTGAATCCATCTTTCACATCCCTCCCTATAAAATCAACTCCATCAATGATTATCCGTTTTTCCTTTTGCTTGGCGTTGTGGCGGGTTTTGTATCCATTTTTTATATCTGGCTGAAGCAATGGTTTAAAACTTTCATTCAAAATCAGCTAAAAATCAGAAATGAGTTCCTGAAAATATTACCGGTGACTGCTGTATTTGGCGTGATTTTAATTTTTTATTATCAAATGTTTGGAATCGGTTATGACACCCTCAACGACGTATTCAACAACAGAATCCCTTTCCTCAATATCGTGATTTTTCTGGTGCTTCAGGTTGTTTTTCTGGCTTTGTTTTTGTCAGCCGGCGCTTATGGAGGCACTTATACTCCTTCCATCAGTATCGGCGTATTCCTGGGGTTTTCATTCGCCACATTGATGAATATAATTTTTCATATGTCGCTCGACCCGATTACCTTTGCCCTCGTCGGAATGGGCGGCGTTCTGGCGGGATTTAATTCGATTCCGCTAACGGCCATTGTTCTGGTATTTGAAGTCACGAATGATTATAAATTTATTTTACCGCTCATGCTGGTATCTGTCATTTCTTACATCGTCACAATGTATTATACCAAAATGAATGTGCACAGCTTAGAATTATTGCACATGGGCGTGGATGTCACAAAACGCGGTGAAATTGATCTGTTGTCAAAAATCAGGGTGAAAGAATTAATGAAAACCGATTTTGACCAGGTGAATTATAACATGATTTTTCGCGATCTTCTAAAAGTGCTGATCGATGCAAAATACGGTGACGTATTTGTGATCGATAATCAAAAAAAACTCGCCGGAATCATTTCTCTCAAAGATGTCCGGGAAGCCTTGGTGGATAAGGAATTGGTGGATCTCCTGATTGCGGGAGATCTCACAATGCCCGTGCCGACTGTTCTGGAAGATGATCCTGTTTCAATAGCCATCCGCAAGATTGAAAAGTACAATATCGAAAATGTGCCCGTCGTAAAATCCGAAACAGACAGGACGATCGTGGGCATTTTAACCCATCATGATATCATGCAAGCGTACAATAAGCTCATTAAAAATTGGGAAACGAACGAGTATTTGATGAATTATTGAACCGGAATGACTCGCCCGTTTTTTGGCAGATGAATGATTCGGACGGAAATTTTTTTAAACGGGATGTCTGTGGGTTTGAACAAAACAACTAAAACTATTCTGCTCAAAGCGGTAAAAATCCCGGCGTCGAGCGGCATCGTGACATCGGATATGCTTATTCAAGATGGGAAGATTTCTGAAATTGCCGCCGTTCACGCTGAAAAATCCCCGGATTCAACAAAAATCATTAACGCAGCGGGCGCTTTTTTACTCCCCGGGTTTGTCGATGTCCATACGAACGGGGCGGCCGGGTTTGATGCAACCTGGGGATTGTATGATCCTGCAGAAGACACTTTTGATTCCTCAAAAAAGGCCTATTTAAACGGTCTGGAGCAGGCAGCCGGATTTTTTCTGTCCCATGGAACGACCCGGGTGGTTCTGTCCATGATTGCCGCCCCGCTAACCCAATTGAAACAAGCCTTACACAATTTTGCCGAGTTTAAAGCCACTCATCCTCTCGGAAAGATTTACGAAGGCATTTTTATCGAAGGGTCCTTCATCGCTTCCGGAGAATGCGCAGGGGCTCACAATCCGGCGTATTTTCTAAAACCTTCTTTCGATCTCATTCGGGAATTGCAGGACTGCGCAGACGGCCATATTCGCATCGTCAACCTGCCGCCGGAACACGGTTTGAAAATCCGGAATTTAATTCCTGCTTTGAACGAAATGGGGATCATTGTGGCCGGCGGTCATTCCGGAGCTACGTTTGAACAATTTAAAAGTGCGGCCGAAATGGGCTTCCGCGCGGCCGTCCATTTTTTAAATGGCCACAGCAGAAATTCCTTTAAACCTTTTTACGGAGGCAGTGCGCTCGAAGCCGCTCTGAGCCTCGATTCCGTGTTTACAGAGCTTATTTCGGATTTTTACCACGTCAGCCGCGGCTACTTATTGGACGTGCTTCAACGCAAAACTCCGGAGCGGTTTCTGGCAATTACGGACAGCATGTTTGTGACGGGCCTCTCGAATGTCCGCCGGTTTCGTATTTCCGGACTCCAGGGTGAGTTCAGCAAAAATCAGGCGTATCTTCAAATACGGAATGACCCCGGCACGTTATTCGGAAGCCTGTTAACGATGTCCCGGTCATTTGAGAATTTGCTTTCACTCCAAACCGCGGCGCATCCGGGAATCTGGACGCGTCTGCATCCCGCCCTGCCTTTTGAACGGGCACTCTACCGGACGCTTCAAATGTGCGCCTTTACACCCATGAATTATCTGAATTTTAAAGAAGACCAACCGATTTTTGATTTGCAGCCCGGAATGGAGGCGGATTTAATTCTGGGACAGATTACAGGGAGCCCCGGAGATTACCATTTACAGATTAAAAAAGTTTTTCTGGCCGGGGAGCAGAAAGTACAGAAAATGAATTGACTCTTAAAGATTTTCCCGTTCGGAACTTTGGACTTTAACCGTTGTAAATCAGGCTTTGAAAAAAAAGGAGGGCTTATGCAGACAAGACAATTGGGAAAAGACGGCCCGTTTTTAACGGAAATTGGGTTTGGCGCCTGGGCGATTGGCGGTCCCTGGAGCTGGGGCTGGGGCAGGCAGGACGATGCGGATTCTATTGCCGCGATTCACAGGGCTTTAGACCTGGGAATCAATTGGATCGACACGGCGGCAATTTACGGGCTGGGCCATTCGGAAGAAGTGGTGGCAAAAGCGGTTGAAGGGCGAAGAGATGACGTTTTTATCGCCACAAAATGCGGATTGGTCTGGGATGATCGTGAAAATGTGAAAAATAATCTGCAGCCCGAAAGCATTCGGAAAGAGGCGGAGGCCAGCCTGCGCCGTTTGAAGACAGATGTGATCGATCTCTACCAGATCCATTGGCCGGATCCAAATGCTTCGGTGGCGAAAGCCTGGGAAACCATGGCCCAACTAAAAGCAGAAGGAAAAGTGCGGTACATCGGTGTGAGTAATTTCGATGTACCGCTGTTGAAAAAATGCCTGAAAATCGCACCCGTGCAGTCGCTGCAGCCGCCGTACAATTTGCTTAAACGAAAGGTTGAAAGTGACATTCTGCCGTTTTGCCGGGAAAATGACATCGGCGTGTTGGTTTACAGTCCGATGGCATCCGGATTGCTTACCGGAAAATTTGATCCCAACCGCCTGGCACCGGATGATTGGCGCCGCAAAAGCGCTGATTTCAAAGAACCGGGACTGTCAAAGAGACTTGATTTTGTTGAAAAGCTTCGCCCGATTGCCGAAAAGCACGGCAAAACCGTCGGGAATTTAGCCATTGCCTGGACACTCATGAATCCGGCTGTGACGTCGGCGATTGTGGGTGCCCGAACGGCACAACAGGTTGAAGAAAATGTACAGGCAGCGGATTGGCGTCTGACGGCGGAAGAATTGCGGGAAATTGATCAATTGCTGAAAGAATTCGGTTTGTAAGATTGGTTGGGGCGATGCATTCGCAGACAATGATTTACCCATTTACCACAATTTTACCGCGGAATGCATCGCCCTTACGGACGTGGTCTCCGTTTTGTAGGGGCGACCCTTGTGGTCGCCCCCAACGATCTGCGAATAATCATATCTCTTTAATCGAATGGATCGACGGTGGTGTTTTTGGGAATCGTGTTTCAGGGTATCGTATTTTGGTGCGATGCATTCATGGGCAGTTATTTGCCCATTTGGTACCATTTTACCGCGGAATGCATCGCCCTTGCAATTGGAATAATGTTACGAAACAATCCTATTAAAAAGTGCTTCCAATTCAATATTATCGTAGCTGAAATTGCCGACTATCGATTTGGCGACTTTCGACAACTTTTTATATCCCCATTTCATTCTGAAAGCAGTTTCTTTTTCTGAATTTCTTTGAAAATAGAATGGTAAATTGACATCAAAGAATGAAATACTGTCTGCATCTTTCAGTATATCTGCTTCCAGCGTCCCACCCACTTCGTGCAACAATACTAAATGAACGACTTTATCAATAAAATCCTGATCAGCATCCTGTTTTAACAAAATCTCCTGTAATAGGGTGGCACTATTCTGTGAGTGAGCCTTTTTAAATTCGTTGTAATCTGTGAAATTCTCTCGCTTGATCTTCCGTTTTTCAATACTTCTTTCTATATCATGTCCCAATGCAGCCATTTGAAGTGCTCTATCCGCTTCCGGTTTTAATTTTAAAACCCATTCTCTCGTATTTTTGGAATGTATTGAATCTTCCGGCACTTGAGATTTTGAAATAATCGTTTCTATTTCTGATTCAATATTTTCAAGCATATTTAAATCTCAAAACAACCAACCTTCTAATTGCTTCAAAATTACTAATGACTGCTAAAATTGCCAATGTAATAAGAATTTGATTACTCAAAGCACCTATAAAAATTAGAAATAGTCTGACATCTCTTCCCATTCTCATCCTATTGACTTTTATTCTTTTCCTGAAAATTACATCGTATTTATCAGCAGTATAACTGTTTAAAAAACTACCCATCAGAGCTATAAAACCGACGGTCCAAATAATAATGTCATTATGCAATAGCCAATGACCATGAATCATCCCAAAAATAATGATCGCATCTGCATATCTATCTAAAACAGAGTCGAACCAACCGCCATATTCTGTTTCAACGAGTTTCAATCGTGCCACTTCGCCATCACAGCCGTCGATTATGGATGACAATTGAACCAAAAGTCCACCGATGACGAGGTAGATATAATTGCCAAAATAAAAAAATAGTGCACCGAAAAAGCCTAAAATAAAACTTATTAATGAAATTTGGTTGGGGGTTATATTTGTTTTTAAAAGTAATTCGGATATTTTACTTGAAATGGGTCTATTTAATATCCTAGAGACAGGCCCGTCCGTATTTTTCTTTAATTTTTCAAACAACAAAGATTTGGCATTTTTCAAAGCGCCATTGTCGTCCACATCAAGCCAGTATTTATCAGAAATATCAAACGCTTTCATTTTATGACGTTTTGCCAGAGCCTTTATTCCTGCAGAGAGACTATCGTTTCCATTTCGAATACTCACTTCAAGAGCATCGAAAATTGCCGGTGTGCATAAAAAGATGCCCGTATCGATTCCATTATAGTCGTCCAGTTGTTTGCCAATATCTTTAATTTGACTTTCTTCGATTAAAACTTTTGTAGCATCATCCACATCTAAATATTTATGATGATCTTTATCCACACAAAGAATACATCCATCATCTTCAATTGTTTGTTTTTGAAGTGCAAGTAAGATTTTATAATCAAACAGATGGTCAGCCATTAAAAGGATAAAAGGCTTCTGTATATAGTCTTTTGCCTTAAGAACCGATATGCCATTTCCTTTTCTCCACTCATCGTTATAGATGTAATCAACATTTACACCCAATTTTTCCCCATTTCCTAAATATTTTTGGATTCTTTTGCCTTTGTAACCTATGACAATCTGAAATTCTTTAATACCCGATTTTTTAGCTGTTAAAATTACCCTTTCAATAAAGCTCAATCCCAGCAAAGGAATTAACGGTTTGGAATCACCATTCTCTTTTTGTCTTTTCCCCAGTCCTGCAGCTAATATTAGTGCTTTCAATACATTTTTCTCCTTAAATATCCTGTTTTCACCTGAAGGGTGTCCTTCTTTTTAAACTGAATTATGTGATTATCTTAAATAAATATATTCATTTATAAGGACTTATCCAATAATTTTTTTATCTTAACTTGGTAAATTTAAATTTGATTATTTCTCAATTTTGTTTTCAAAATCTTTAATGGTGTTTATATTAATAAAAGATTGAAATTCCGGATCAAACCTGCTAATTTCTTGTTCATTTATTTTATTTATTTTCACTTGATTAAAAAAATCGGTGATCTTCAAATTATTTTCTTTTAATTGCATTTTAATTGGAACAGAGCAATTTTTTGAATATATGGCATGCAAAGGTTCATAACGGCCATTCACATAAGGGATAACCAGGTCGTAACCTTCAACTCGGTTACACATATAATCGATAAAATCCAAATTTAAAAAAGGCATATCGCAGGCAACAAAAAAATTATAAAAATCTGAGGAAAAATTCAAGCCTGAATAAATCCCGCCCAAGGGCCCTTTATCGGGGATTATATCTTTTATAAGTTTTATTCCCGGAAACTCATAATCGGTAGGCGTATTGGTGACTATGATAATGTTTTCAAAAAGACTTTTAAGTTTGGCGACGATGCGTTCGATGAAGGTATTGTCTCCGATTTGAAGAAACGCCTTGTTGCGTCCGATCCTGGAATTTTTTCCTCCGGCAAGAATTACTGCTGTCATGAATTCAGTCCCGGAATAACTTATTATTTTGTAAAATCACTTCTTTGATTTCGTTGATGTTGCTTCCTGTATTTAATGCTCCGTTTATGTGAACTTTTAATTGTGGTTGGGCTGTTGACGCGGCCGCAACTGCAATTTCTTTTGATTTGAGGTCAAGGCCGGCTCCGGCATAAATATCCCCAAAGGCATATTCAATTATTCTGATTTTTCTCTTAGCCTCTTGCGACCATATTTTCCAATTAAACCAATGATCAGAAAAATAAAACCCAATGGCCATACGGCTGGGTTTTGGTAGATTATTAATCCAACAATAACCCACACTGCTCCGAGCACTAAAAAAACATTATAGACTTTTTGTTTTTTTCATTTTGCTTTTTTCCTTTTCTTCAAATTAGATACTGAAATTTATCCAATCGGGTGAAAAGTTGGCGTATTTTCTATCATTTCCAAGCATTCATTTAACGTTAAATCAGAAGCAACCAATGACCATTGCCCAGTATGCCTCATATATGAAAAATCAAATTTATCTTTTCCCGTGCTTTTTAACCTTACAAATTTATCTTCAAATTCATCGGCAATCCGATCAGGACTTTCTGATTTATATTTTCCACAGAAGTATAAATTATTCCGATACCATTTAAGATAAATATTTACCAGATAGTTATATTTTTTATCGGGATTTTTTGACACATAGTGTGATTGTAGTTTCTCAATCAATGGTTGACATTGACTTTCAATTTTATCTTTTTCATAATCTGTAAGTTTCATTATAATTCTCCGATTTTTATTTTTGATTTTTGAGATGCCAATTCTTGAAATGGATAATTATATCATTATTCTTATTCGTTTAATCGATTTCAACTATATGAAGCGGAATTTTCAGAGTAAATTATACTTTTAAAATATAACTTTTATCGTTAAATGTCAAGGATCAATGGAATGTGGCATGATTTTTTTATATTTATTTTGATGGGAACGCCGTAACCGCAGAGATTCAAAATTTTGAACCTCTGCAATATTTTCAACCCGACGCCTTTTTTCCATAGAATACATCGCCCACACAATCATTACCATCGTTAACAATAATAATTCCGTTAAACGAATGGATCGACGGTGGTGTTTTTGCAGGATTATATTTCAGGGTAAGGGCGATGCATCCGCAGGCAATGATTTATCCATTTACCACAATTTTACCATAGAATGCATCGCCCCTACGGA
>BDTM01000099.1 GCA_002898015.1 bacterium BMS3Bbin03
CGCTCTCGTGATTGGAATTGCCGGACGCCTGCAGCGGGCAAAGGGCTATTTTGAATTTCTGGAGATGGCCGCGCGCCTCTCCCGAAATACCGCCGCCGCCTATTTTTTGCTGATCGGCGGTACATCGAGAGGAGAAGAGGGTGAGGCGGAGAGGATTCGAAAGAAAGCGGATGAGTTAAATCTTGGAAACCGGCTGATTTTTACCGGGTTCCGAAAAGATCTTGAACAAGTACTTCAGGCACTGGACATTTTTGTGTTTCCTTCGTATGCGGAAGCTTACGGGCTGGTCGTGCTGGAAGCGATGGCTTCCGGACTGCCTGTTGTTTCATCCGATTGTGACGGCATATTGGATATTGTTGTGGCTGGAAAAACAGGAGAATTGGTTCCGCCTAAAAATGCAGACGAATTAACACAGCGTGTCCAAAAATTAATTGAAGAACCGGATTTGAGAAAAAAATATGGGAAGAATGGACGAGACCGCGTAAAGGAGACCTTTAGTTTTGAAAAGATGCTCGACAAACTTGAAGGTTATTACCGGACAAACCTGTCCGAAAAGCAAATTTAAGACCGCGATTTTTTAAGAGGGAAAAAATGAAAAAAAGAGTTATTGCCGTTTTAATCCTTTTTTTAAGCGCAAATTTTGTGTTTTCACAGGACAGTCTTCCTCCTTTGAGTTCCAGAATTGCCAATTACACCATGACCGTTTCGCTGGATCCCGCAAAGAAGCTTGTTAAGGGAACAGAAGTGCTGCTGTGGAAAAATACGTCTCAGAACTTTATCCCGGATATTTATTTTCACCTGTACATGAATGCTTTTCGGAATGAAAAATCGACTTTTATGCAGGAATCCGGCGGGCAGCTTCACGGCCACAAATTCACAAAAGAGCGCAGCGGTTCCATTAAAATTAATCGCATTAAGCTGAAAGACGGCAGCGTGCTTACGGATTCACTTCATTTTGTTTCCCCGGACGACGGCAATCCGAATGACCGTACGGTGGCGAAGCTGAATCTTCCCGAAGCTATCCCGCCGGGTGGACAAATCAAACTCTTTATCGAATTTGAAACCAAATTGCCAAAAGTTTTTGCCAGGGCGGGCTACTATCGAAATTTCTTCATGGTTGCTCAATGGTTCCCCAAGGTCGGCGTTTATGAAAATGGCAAATGGAATTGCCACCAGTACCACGCCACATCGGAATTCTTTGCCGATTTTGGTGTTTATGATGTGACGATTTTTGTCCCAAAGGATTTCAAAGTGGGTGCAGTCGGGCAGCTCGTGGAAAGCAATGTGACGGATTCTCTCCGAATGTACAAATTTCTTGCGGAAGATGTCCATGATTTTGCCTGGGCGGCCGATCCCGATTTCGAGGTGGCGGAAACGACGTTCACCAAAGTCATTCCGGGACGAAAACCGGAAAAAGTTCGCATAAAATTGTTCTATCAGCCGTTTCATAAACGATTTGTGAATCGATATTTCAAAGCCGTCAAGAGCGCCATGGAATATTTTTATATTTATGTCGGAACCTATCCCTATCCGGTGTTAACGATGATCGATCCCCCGACATCTGCGGCGGGCGCCGGGGGGATGGAATACCCGACACTCATTACGCTCGGCACACACTGGCTCACACCGGGCGGCATTCGCCTGCCTGAAACGGTGGCAATCCATGAATTCGGCCACCAATATTGGTACGGAATGGTCGCCAATAATGAATTTGAAGAGGCCTGGCTGGATGAGGGAATCACGACGTATTACGAGGCAAAGATTTTGGGCCATTACTACGGTCAGGGGACGTCAGCCGTTAATCTATTGGGGGTGAAGATTAGCGACACCGAATTGCAGTGGTCTGAATACTTAAGGGATGCCGATAGAGATCCGATTGAAAGGTTCGCCTGGAAATTTTACAATTCAGCCAGTTATTCATCAAATTCTTACTCAAAACCGGTCATGATGCTTTACACGCTGCAGGGCTATCTTGGTTTTTCGATGATGGACTGCGTGATGCACATCTATTTTGAGCGGTGGAAATTTAAACATCCCACAGGCAAAGATTTTGTGGCGGTTGTCAACGAGGTAACCGGAGAGAATTGGAATTGGTATTTTGATCAGTTTTTATACCACAGCGGCACGCTGGATTATGCCGTCGGGAGCATCCGTAATCACAAAATGACGGCAAAAACAGATTCATTAATGAAAATGAACCGTTCCGGGGAAATGGATTCTCTCTCAGGAAAAGCAGAGCCGGATTCCGTTTTCTACAAATCGACCGTAAAAGTAGTGAGAAATGGAAGTTTCCATTTGCCGATTGAAGTACAACTTGAATTTGAAAGGGACTCGTCGGCTGTGGTCACCTGGGACGGAATCTCTCCCTGGCACAAATGGACGATCAAGAGCCGCCGCAAAATTATCTCGGTTCAAATTGATCCGCAGCACAAAATCTGGCTGGATGAAAATATTGTAAATAATTCTATGACGACGAAAACCCAAAAGCGAGCGGTGAATCGAATGAGTCTGCGCCTGTTTTTCTGGATACAGAATCTATTGCAGCTCTTTGCCTTCTGGAGCTAATAGGGGAGATCATTTCATGAAGACCGTAAATGCCTTTGTCGAAGGCTTAAAATTAGTTTTAAGATACCGGAAATACTGGTTTCTGCTGTACGGTTTTAATTTGCTTTTTGCGCTGATTGCGGCCTATCCGTTTCGAATATTGGTTCGCCGCTATTTCGGACATTCACTGAGCGCCGGCGCCTTTTTAACGCAATTTGATTTTATGGCGCTTACGAATTTTCTAAAGGACAACGCACCGGCACTTTCGGTGATGACGGCCCTTTTAGT
>BDTM01000100.1 GCA_002898015.1 bacterium BMS3Bbin03
TTTTAATCGCACTAATGTAGGATTGAAACAGAATAACCAACATTGTCGATTCTGGGATTAATCCGTTTTAATCGCACTAATGTAGGATTGAAACTTTAATTAATTAAAAGGGGGCATAAAGCCCCCATTAGTTTTAATCGCACTAATGTAGGATTGAAACGCATATTCTTAAGCGTGTATCAGGGAGGATGCCCTTGCGTTTTAATCGCACTAATGTAGGATTGAAACATTTAAATATTAATCCCCTCGGCCCCGCCGAAGCAGTTTTAATCGCACTAATGTAGGATTGAAACTTATTCCGCTCCAAATAATCTGTCAACTTGTCTATGTTTTAATCGCACTAATGTAGGATTGAAACGGTCTCAATCTCCTTTCTAACTGACAATGGTTTCAGTTTTAATCGCACTAATGTAGGATTGAAACGCTCTCAATCTCTTTTCTGAATGATAATGGTTTCATCTTGTTTTAATCGCACTAATGTAGGATTGAAACCTTGGACATTATCTTGATCTCTTAAGACTATTTTCGTTTTAATCGCACTAATGTAGGATTGAAACGTAGGTGTAAATAATTGTGGAAATCTTTTCTTTACGTTTTAATCGCACTAATGTAGGATTGAAACGCCTGAATTTATTTTTCGTATAATTTTCTTTTAAGGTTTTAATCGCACTAATGTAGGATTGAAATAATCGAATAGTAATCATTATCATGCGTAGACAAAAGTTTTAGTCGCACTAATGTAGGATTGAAATTCTTATAGCTCTGATCACCCTCATTTACATATAATAGTTTTAATCGCACTAATGTAGGATTGAAACAGTCGGCACTTCGACAAGCTCAGTGACCGACTTCGACGTTTAATTGCACTAATGTAGGATTGAAATACTTTAAATCGCCACGAATTCACGAATTTTAATTGTGTATTAATTGTGTTAAGCCAGAACTAAAATTCTCGCAATCGCCAAATCACCAAATTGCACTATTGTAGGATTGAAATACTTTAAATCGCCACGAATTCACGAATTTTAATTGTGTATTAATTGTGTTAAGCCAGAACTAAAATTCTTGCAATCGCCAAATCACCAAATCGCACTACTGTAGGATTGAAATACTTTAAATCGCCACGAATTCACGAATTTCAATTGCGTACTAATTGTGTTAAGCCAGAACTAAAATTCTTGCAATCGCCAAATCACCAAATCAATAAATCACCAAATCGCACTAATGTAGGATTAAAACTGCGAAAGGTCACTTTGACAAGCTCAGTGACCGTATACGTTTAATCACACTCATGTTGGATTGAAATTGATTTACTCCTCCTTTTAGTGAAAATTCGTGGGCCGGTTTTAATCTTCCTTAAAAATGATTTTTAACACTTTTTTATAAATTATTTACTTGTAATTAAAAGTGAATTTTTGTATAATGAAACTAATTATTTAAAAAACACAATTATCCCGAATAATTTGAACCGTTATTAAAGACGATGAAGCTCCGCGACGAATGGATACGGCAAATTATATTACAATCCGCAGTGAAAGATTACCTTTTTTACAGCTAACCGATATAGAGCATCAGACAAACACTTTTCAGGAGGCAGTATCATGCAAAGTAAAGAATCGTTAAAAAAAGAAGCACTTAAAAATTTCAGTGAGTATATCAACTCGATGAAGGTTCGAACGCTTAAAAATGCAGGATTGGCCGTGATTGAGGATAAACGTGAGGGAGCGAGCATCTGGGATATTACGGGCGAACGTTATATTGATTGCCAGACCGGTTCCGGAATTATGAATGTGGGGCGTCACAATAAGGAAATTGTTCGGGCGTTAAAAGAGGCTCTCGACACATACGATATCGGAGTTTTTTTATGGGCGTCCAGGCAAAAGGCGGACCTGGCAAAAAAGCTGGCTGAGATCACTCCGGGCGATTTAAAAATTTCGCTCTTTGGTGTCGGCGGGGGTGAAGCCATCGATGCCGCACTTAAACTCGCCAGAGGTTACACAATGCGCAAAGAGGTCATTTATACGGAGAAGGCCTATCACGGACACACCGGTTTTGCGCTTTCAGCTATCGGCAAAAAGGCCTACCGTGAACCATTTGAGCCCTTGATCCCCGGATTTAAAATGGTGCCTTTTGGTGATATCGATGCGATTAAAAATACGATTACCGATGACACCGCTGCTGTTATTCTGGAACCTGTCCAGGGCGAAGGCGGCATTCATATTGCACCCGACGGCTATTTACAGGAAATCCGCAATATCTGCGATCAAAATGAAACACTGCTGATCCTAGATGAAATTCAAACCGGCTTCGGACGCACCGGAAAGATGTTTGCAAGTGAACACTGGGGGGTGGTGCCGGATATCATGGCAGTTGCCAAATCCCTTAGCGGCGGTATTTACCCGATCTCCGCCACTATTTTTAAGGAAGAACTCAACGACTTCTTTTTAATGAATCCTTTCATTCACCTGTCGACTTTTGGCGGAGCAGATCTTGGCTGTGTTGTGGGATTGGCCACAATTGAATTTATTCAGAAAAATCATCTGGTTGAACATGCTGAAGAAATGGGAAAACGCTTTAGAAAGGGATTCGATGAGCTTTTGAAGGCATATCCCGATTTCCTTCTGGAAGTTCGGCAAAAAGGGTTAATGATGGGTCTTCAATATACCAATGAATCTATCGGCCCCAGAATGAGTAAAAAATTAGCCGATCGAAACATTATGGCCATTTACACCGGGAATGACCCAAGCGTGATGCGTCTGATGCCGCCGCTGGTTATCCGGAAAGAAGAAGTCGATTATGTGTTGAACGCGCTGGGTGAGTCCATGCAGGAACTTTCCCGCGAAAAGGGTATCGGGCTAAATGATTAAGTAAATTTAATTGTAAATGAATTTAAAAAAAGGGAGGAATCATGGCAACTAAAAAGGAAATCCTTGAAGCCTTAGCGGACTATCAGATTAATTGCAATAATAATAAGCGCCTGCGGAAGATGCAGCGTAACTGGACCCGGAAATTAAATTTTGTTGCAGAAGATACGGGGGATGTGTTTTCAATGGAGGTGGTCAACGGCGAAATCACATCTTTCAAACCGGCCCCCATTGAAGACCCTGATATTATTGTAACCTCCACCAGCGAAAATCTTTGTGATATGTTCTGGGGCGATTTAAACCCCTCGCAGAAATATCTCCAGGGAGAGATTCGTGTTAAAGCAAGTCAGGAAGATATTCTGCGGCTGGACGCCATTTCGATGATTATCTGGCCGGAAGATTAAAAGGGATACTGATTATGATTCAATTAAAAAAAGTTATCAAACTGCGAACGGTTGTTTCAACCTCCGCCGGAATGGCACTTGCGACGTCCTGTTATCTGGCAGGACTGCAGGTTGCAAATATGGTTTCCGGAGATCTGGCCTGGGTTTCCATTTTGATTGCCGGAATCCTTGCCCTTTTATCTTCTCTGAATTTTTCAGAATTGACATCACTCTACCCGACTGCCGCGGGTATTAAATTGTTTATTCAAAATGCCTTCTCCGAAAAAATCGCAATCATTATTGGAATGTTTTATGTGGTTCTTGGGATTTCCATGGTGGGTGCGGAAAGTTACCTGCTCTCCAGCGTTCTCTCCAGCACAATGCCCTTATTCCACCCGTACTGGGATCGATTGTTCTGGATGGTCTTCTTTATTCTGTTTGTGGGGGTCATCAACTTCCGCGGTGTGAAAATTACGGGCTTTGTTCAGGACATCTTAACTTATTCGATGCTGACATTTTTGATTCTCATTTCAATTTATGCGTTCTGGAGACATGGATTTCATTTTAACTTACCCTTTCGCGGATCATCTGCACAGGCAGGGAATATCTTTCAGGCTGCGGGGGTCGGCATTTTTCTGTATGTGGGCTACGAGTGGGTCGCACCGCTTGCAGAAGAAACAACAGATTATCGTATGATTAGCAAAGGCATGATGATCGCCATAGGCCTGCTTTCGGTCACTTATGCGCTCTTTATCGTTGCCATGCATCAGGGTCTTACAGAGGCGCAGCTTCGTTCCGGAACGCTGATTCCGCATATTCTGTTTGCACAAAACTTGCTCGGCACAAAAGGGGTCGTGCTGTTTGTAATTGTGAGTATTCTGGCCTCTGTAACCTCTTTTAATGCGGGCCTTCTGAACACATCCCGCTTTACGTACGCAATGGCAAGAGATAATGTACTGCCCCGCACCTTCAGCAAACTTCATCTCAGTTACGCAACACCATGGGTTGCCATTTTAGGATTGGTTCTGTTTTCGATTTCAATTTCTCTGGTGATTTTTTTCACCGGACAATATTTGTACATTATTATGCTGGCTGCCGCTCTGGAGTGCTTCATCTATGTTGTGACGGCTGTCTGCGTGATTCGGCTGCGCAAAAAATTCCCGGACCAGCCCCGCGCTTTTAAGATTCCCTTTGGCATGACTTTCCCGGTTCTGACAATTATTATTTTCACGGGATTGCTGATCGGTATTTTTTCAGATGTGACGCGCGATTATAATGGAACTGTGCTGTTTCATAACTACTGGGTTGCATTTGGGATGGCTCTGTTTTTTATGTTCACAACATTTTACACATTGCGGATCGTTCCCATTCTCAAGCAAAAAGCGGCTGCACGCGCTGCCGTGCGAAAACGCAGAAGGCCCGGGAGAAATGGACGTTAATTCGGATCGATTGAAATGGGATAGGGGTGATGAAAACCAGGATAATCCGTAGGGGCGATGCATTCGGTGGCAAAATTGCTGCGAATGGACAAATCATTTCCTGCGAATGCATCGCCCCAACAGATAGAATAATAGCCCTGAAATACGATCCTGCAAAACCATTACCGCAGATCCATTCGATTAACGGAATTATTTTTATTGTTAATGATCAGATGAGGCTGTATCAAAAGTATCTATTTCACCGCCGAGCACGCTGAGAAGGCGCAAAGTTCAAAAAGAATAATTTATTTTCAAATGAGCGGCGCTGAAGGGGGTTCAAGATTCATGCTCAACGCCACACGCCCGCGTTCCAGGTCCACGTCGAGAACGCGGACATCGATGATGTCACCCACGGAGACTCGATCCAGAGGATTCCTGGTGTGCTGTCCCATTTCGCTCCGGTGCACCAGTCCGTCCTGCTTCACCCCGATATCCACGAAAGCGCCAAAATCCACCACATTTCGTACGGTTCCTTTTAAAAGCATTCCCTGCCGCAGGTCTTCCATTTTCAAAACATCGCTGCGGAAAATAGGCGGCGGGAGCTCGGCTCGCGGATCCCGCCCGGGTTTTTCCAGATTTTCAATAATATCCATCAGCGTGTACTCACCCACGCGCACCGTTTCGGCCAGGTCTTTATACGAAAAATTTCCATCATCGATTTTTTGGCGCAAAAGATTGCCGTGGGTCTGAATTGCCTTTAAATCGAGGTTTAGCCGTTCCAGCAGCTTCCTGGCGGCTTCATACGACTCCGGATGAATGGCCGTATTGTCGAATAGATTTTCTCCCCCCGGAATCCGTAAGAATCCGGCGCCTTGCTCAAAACTCTTCGTTCCCATTCCTTTTATATCCAAAAGCTCCTTCCGATTAGCAAACTTGCCGTGGGTGTCCCGGTACGCCACAATGGCTTCCGCCAATTTCGTATTCAGGCCGGAGACATATTTCAACAGCGCCGCCGAAGCCGTATTCAAATCCACACCCACATGGTTCACAACCGATTCCACAACCGTGTGGAGCGCTTCCGTCAGCTTTTTCTGGTTCACGTCGTGCTGGTACATCCCGACGCCGATAGATTTCGGTTCGATTTTCACCAATTCGGCCAGGGGATCCAGCAGGCGCCGGGCGATGGAGATGTTGCCCCGCATGCTGGCTTCCAGATCCGGAAATTCCCGGCGCGCCAGAGGTGAGGCCGAATAGACCGAAGCCCCCGCTTCACTCACAATAATGTACACTACATCCCGGGCCTTTTCATGAATGAGCTGCGCCGCCAATTGCTCCGTCTCACGGGAAGCCGTCCCGTTTCCGATGGCGATGACATCGACGTAATATTTGTTAATCAACTCCCAAAGGACGCCTTTTGCACTGTTCCACTGATTCTGCGGCGGGTGCGGGAAAATTGTGGTTCCCTCCAGATACTTCCCGGTTTTATCAATCACGGCCACCTTGCAGCCCGTCCGGTAGCCGGGGTCGATACCCATGATGACTTTTCCGGTGATGGGCGGCTGCATCAGGAGATTTCTCAGATTTTTGGCAAACACGTTGATGGCGTGCGCCTCTGCTTTTTCCGTTAAGGCACTGCGCACCTCACGCTCGATGGCCGGGAAAAGCAGACGGTGGTAGGCATCCGTGAGGGCCGTTTGCAGATGTTCCGTAAAAATGGAGTTCGGCTTGCGCACAATCTGCAGTTCCAGCCTGCGGAGAAGCGCATCCTCATCGACTTCAATTTTCACTTTCAAAACAGTCTCTTTTTCCCCGCGATTGATGGCCAGCAAACGGTGCGGGCGAACCCGCTTCACAAGCTCTTTGTACTCGTAGTACATTTCGTACGGGGTGCGGTCTTTTGTCTTTCCGGCACTGACCAGCATGCCTGTATTCAATACGAATTTTCGAACCAATTGCCGAATATCGGCGTTGTCCGAAATCATTTCCGCAGCAATGTCTTCGGCGCCCTGCAGGGCTTCCTCCGGCGAACGGACCTCTTTTTCGTCATTGACATATTCCTGTGCAAATTCCCCTGGCGTTCCTTCCGTCGTCTCCTGGTTCCAGATGAGCAGCGCCAAAGGCTCCAGCCCTTTTGCCTTTGCCGTGGTGGCACGTGTTTTTCGCTTTGGTTTGTAAGGCAGATAAAGATCCTCCACCTCCTGTAATTTTCGCGACCGGCTAATTTTTGCCTGCAACGCAGGTGTGAGCTTTCCCTGCTCGTCGATGGTTTTCAAAACCGTCTGTTTTCGATCTTCCAGAATCCGGAAGTAATTGAGGCGCACCTGAATTTCGCGAATCTGTTCCTCATCCAGCTTGCCCGTGACTTCCTTTCGATAACGTGCAATAAAAGGCACGGTGTTGCCGTCATCCAAAAGCTCGACCGTATGGCTGACCTGAACCGGCAGAATATGTAAGTCCTCGGCAATAATTTCAAACATCTGTTCCTCGGATAAACGCGGATACACCTGAGCATACTCCTTATTTAAAATTCATCCTGATTTAGCTGCCACTAAAGACTCAATTCAAAAACGCCGGTGTCAAATAAAATCTTCACCCCGTTAGATAAAGTATTTGCATTTTTTATCCATAGTCAGACACCCTTCTGTTTCTGAAAAATCATATTATCCTGTTCAGTATCTAACGGGGCAAGAATGACTCGATGACAAGACTTATTGTTTCTTCACTCGTCCCGGACCTGACAATCTGACTAATAAGGGGATTATTGATTAGATTTTTTGGAATTGATTCTGCGTATTCAATACGCTTCTCTCCGACGATAGCCGTCCTTTCCTCTAAATCATATTTCCGGTTGGCATTTGAGTTTTGAACTTCATTTGACATTCGGATTTTTAGATTTGACCGTATTTTATTTGATATTGGATTTTGTTTAACGGCTTATAGAATACAAAATTTTTAGATGGAATGCAAGATGAAAGGCAAAATCTTTGAATGTCGAGCAAATCTTGCTGTGGGAGATGGCGAATGAAAACTGGTTCATCTTTTTTTGGAATACCATTTTCTGACAACTTTTTCCGCTTCTTTCCCGTAGACACAAAAACCGATGTTTTTATGCGCCTGCTCTGCGGAGTAAAGTCGCGCCGGCCAGTCCCACCATGTAACGCCGATAAACCAGGGCTCATACCAGAAACTTTCAAGAAGCGCTTCATAAAACCGTGCCTGTTCTCCCTCATCATCAACGGTCGAATCATTCGGGGAAATCCAGGGGGTCATGGCAAAGTGCTTTCCGTTTGCCATGCCGGTTTCAATAAAGAAAATGGGGCGATTCCATTTACGACTAAGCTGCTCTAAAGTTTTTCGAATGATCTTCCAGCGCGCAGCCATGCCGGTAACAGAGGTATCTTCTTTTTTAACAGTTTTACCCGAGGCAGCAGAATCGACAGCGCCTACCGGGAAATAAGCACTAATGCTGATCACATCAACGGCACTCCACCAATTTACTTGATTAAGTCTATCATGATTTACATTATACGTCAATCGCCCGCTGTAGACTTTTCTAACAGATCGAATTAAGTTTAGCCATTGTTCTTTAAAGCCCTCGGTTGAATTCATCTCACAGCCCAGAGCAAACATATCGGCTTGCGTTTCCTGGGCAAGTTTAGCATAATGAATAATATACGCATTATATTCTTTCCACCATTTCCCCCATGCCTTAAGATCTTTTTCTCCGGATTTCGTGTTAAATTTAATCCTGGCACGCCATGTCCCATCCTTGATATTGACCATTGGCTTCAGGATTACCTTCAGGTGATTTTCACGTGCCAGTTGAACGGCATGGCGAATTTCCGAATCCGTAACCATGTCCGGATTTTTCTTGCCCCACAAAATTTCGGTGCTGCCCGGAGTATCCATCGATGCTGCAAAAGCGATACAGACGGTATTGGAATTGGTCTCCGCTAATTTTTGCATGGATTCTGCGGCACGCCTGCCCAGATAGTCTCCTCTAATTCCGGGAAAGCCCCAGGTAAAGCCTTTATAAAATTCCGGTTTATCCTGTGAATGCGCCTTATTCGCCCCATAAATTGAAAATAATAACGTCAGTGATATAAACAGCCATAACCGGACGATGGATTTTAGATTATGTTGCGATGTCTTTTGTGCCTTCAATATAAAAGATGCGGGACGAATGGACTCCGGTACAGAGCATGATGTTTTTGGGGGAATCACAAACCTTCTCCTTCTTTATTCATCGGGAAAAATGATTTACTTTATCATTATGAGCTTTCGGACTTTTGTAAATCCTCCGGCGTCGATTTTATAAAAATACAGTCCGGTCGAAATATTATGTGCCGTCCAATGAACAATATGAGTTCCTGAATCCTGATAAGAGTCCACAATTGTGCCGATGACTTCACCCTTAATATTAAAGATTGAAATCTTTACCCTTAGCCTCCGGGGAAGAACATATTCTATGGAAGTCGAAGAATTAAAGGGATTCGGGTAATTTTGAAACAGTTGGAAAGTCAAGGGTGTCGACGGCCGTTTGTCGGATATTCGGTTTGCACCGGAAATTGAAGTGAGGGCTGCGAATGAATCAAAATACAGCGTGCCATTGCCCGCTTTACCGCTGCCCTGAACCATTTTTATCGTAAGCCCTGTCACCGATGTTAAATCTATCCTGCTGCCATTTGAAAATTCAGAAAAGGGTATTGTTATAAAAGTCCACGTTAAACCGGAAAGAACATAGTCAGCCTCAAAATCTGCTCCGCCGGCGTTTAATATAATTTCAAGTGTACGATTCGATCCATCCGGTTTACACCAAAATCCCAGTTTCCTTAAACCGGTCCAATCCTGCTTAAATTTTTTATAAAAGCCTGAATAATTTTCCGTATTAGAGGATCCGACTTCATAATTGACACGCAATCCATAATTTCCGTCGATTTTTATCAATTGATCAAGTGACAGCGTTGTGGGTGTACCCTGAAAAACTTTCCATGCGCCGTTCAATTGATTGTCAGAGGCATAGTGATCAAAATTATCGATAACAATTTTATTGGTAATTTCTATTTTTATGCTGTCCCGGATAAGACCGGGGGATGAAGCAATAATTTCAGAGATACCGACCGCTGAATCCGCCTGAAAAAGGACAGAAGCGATTCCATTTTGAGAAAGCACGGTTTGTTCTCCCATTAATTTTCCGGGTCCTTTTAGCGAAAAAGTCACGGGAATTACGGCATCTGCACTCAAAGCACCCTGGTTATCCAAAACCATACAGGTGATTTTCGATTCTTCTCCCGGCAAATTTAACAAACGGCGCCTGCCGGCGACAAGACTTAGTTTTACCGGCCTTCCGCCGTTTTTTGCCTTTTTAAAATAGAATGCAAGATCAGGGACTGTATTTATTAATTGAGGCGTCTTTAGCGCCAGGGTGCTGTCTGTACTGCGCACTGCCAGAGTATCCAGCCAGGTGCCTTTCCAGGTGTTGAACCATTTAATTAGATATATTCCATCTTTCAGCCCCTGTATATTAAACGGCTTGTCTGAAATATTTTGTCCGTCTCCCTGTCGAATCCAGCCGATACCGGATGAGTCATTCATCATCACATAGGCATCATAATCCGGCGTGGAGTAATCTTTATGAGAGCGGCAGATATTAACGACATCGATCCCTTTGGTAAATTCTGAAAAATAATTCATTTGCTGCAATTCTTTATCCGTAATCACATAGCTGTTTATCTGCCACCAGAAGGGTGTCATTGCCAATCCATTTGTTAAACTCGTCCATAAGGCATTGTGATAAATAGCGGTATATCCTGCCGTACCCGGTTCAAAGTATGCATTGTCATAGCCGGTTTCTCCGATAATGGCCGGTTTCTCAAAGTCATTCCAAAATCGAATCGAAGCAAAAGCGTAGTTTTTTAAGCTGCTGCGAAGAAAATTTCCCGGGTATTGGCGCACCCATCCCTGTTTCTCATACAAATGCAAATTTGGAATATCAGAAATTTTATATCCTGTCACCCAAAATTGACTTTTACTCCCGCTTTGCGAGGCGGTTGTCGGGTGATGATAAGGATCATTATCATGGAAAAACTGATTTACTTTTCTCAGCCACTCTTCCGCTTCGGAACGGCGTCCGTTTGCCCATCCATCCGTTCCATTTATCTCATTTACGATTTCCCAGATCCCCAATGAACGACTGTAGCCAAATCGCGCAATGAGGTAGCGATATTGTTTTTTTTGAAATTTCCAGGCTGTTTTGTTACTAAAAAAATCTTCTGCACTGCAGATTGAACTGTATGGATTTTTGCGCCATTGGTGCGTCCACACAGTGGCCGACAGGAGATCATGCGGCCAGATACAAAACATGATCTTCAAGCCTCTATTTTCCGATAAATCCAGAAGCTGATCGATATGACCGCTTTTTAATTGATTGTATTTGCCCAGCTCCGATTCAATAATGCCATAGCTGGAAATAAGCCCTCCGTACATGATATTCCAGACAGCAAAAATATTTCCGCCGTACCGCTTCAGCCGGTCCAGAGTTGAAATAGAAGTGCCCCACGGCGAATACATCCCCACTCCATAAAACGGCGTCCCATCATCCTGAATAAAATAGTGCAAATTCTCCGGTGACGTGTGTATCCAGCCGTGGTAAACCGATGAATCTGCTGTAAACCGGTGTACCTGGCTTTGTCCTGTTCCATTCGTATCAGAGATGGTGACATAGTAACGCCATTCTCCAGCCTCATTCGGGGCAAATCGTATTTTCCATTTTGAGACTGAATTAAAATTATCGTAAAACCCGAAGACAGGCCACTGCTTGCCCGAAGGCGCTGTAAAAACCGCCCTGATATCGATTTCATCCGGATCATAAGGATTGGAATAGGCGGCATTTACATTTAGTGTAATTTCAAATTTTTTATATAATCCGACTTCATTTGCATTCACGTGATCAACCCCGACGGTGGGTGCATTGCCCTGCACAATGGATGGTCTTTCCGCGCTGCGGGAATTATCATTTCCAATGGATTGAAGTCCGAATCCGTATCCGGAGACCGTCGATAAAAAACTAAAAAAGAAAAATGGCGCAATAAACCAAAACAGCTTCTTACAACAAAAATTTGTATTATTTCTTTTTATTAAATTCATTTGTTTGTTTTCACCCATTTGCAGGCGTAACTCCCCACGTTTTTTAATTCAAGCAATTTTCTGCAACTTTTTCACGGATTCTCTTTCAATTAGTTTTACCGGTACAACCGTTGTAATCGGTGATTTTATTTCATTTTTAATAAGTCCCAATAAGGTTCTCACCGCGATCGAGCCCATTTCTTCTTTGTAAACTCTGATGGTTGTTAGAGGCGGAATAGAGAACTTCGAAAGATCAATATCATCAAATCCAACGACACTTATATCATCCGGAATCTTTGAATCCATTTCACGGATCGCTCTGTAGGCGTATATTGCATTAATATCATTGGCCGCAAAAATTGCCGTGATTTTTGTATTGGATAATATGGATTTTGCATGCTCATAACCCTCTTCAAGTCCCCCTGTACTGACAAGTTTCGAATTTACCTTGATATTATTAAATTTCAGCGCTTTTATATAGCCGTTGTACCTTTGTTTGAAACTCAATCGATCAAGACTGCCGGAGATAAAGGCAATTTTTTTATGTCCGGATTTAATCAAATAATCAGTGGCCAAAAAAGCCCCGTGCTCATTGTCGATACAAACCTGAGCACAATTCTCCAGATACGTCTTCGGATCAACCAAAACAAATTTAACCTGTTCCGACATTAACTTTTCAATAAACCTATTTTCAAAAATTCCGATTAGAATGACACCGTCCACCTGTCTTTCAAGCACAACCTTTGGTAAATCGTTTTGTACATCCTGCGGAGCGATATTCAGAATCAAGTTATAATTATTAATTGCCAGTTCTGCCTCTATTCCCTCCAATACTCTTGAATAAAAAGGATTGCCGGAGAGAGGATTTTTTTCTCTGCGAAAAATAATGCCGACATTCTTTGTGATTTTACTTTTCAGCGCTTTTCCGAAAGCATTCGGCGTAAAGTTGTACTCACTGGTAATCTCCAGAATTCGCTCCTTTGTTTTTTGACTGATGTCATCCCTGTTATTAAGCGCTTTTGAGACAGTAGAGGGTGAAACACCTGCAAATTTTGCAATTTCCTTGATTGTTTTCATTTCTTCAGTTCCTTAATAAACACTTTATTATGCAAACCCCTGAATTAATAATAATCAAATCAATTTAACTATTTTAAAAAATTTAAATACTTTTTGGCTAAAATTCAAGATATATCCGCATTCCCATCAGGCCCGGATTTAGATGACGGCTTTTATAATCGCCGTGTCAGGTTTAAATAGCCTCAAATTTGAAGGTGTTCTTTTCATCTGCTCAAATTATTCATTTTACCCGCATACAGTTTTATTATTTTTAGGGTGCTTGTATCAGAATTAAAAACGGAATTCCTTCCTTGAGGCTCCTGAGGGGGATCTCCGGTGAAGGGATCCCCCGGTTTCCATTTTGCACTGTCCGATCCGGACGGCCTTCCTTCTCCGCCCCAGGTCCAGAAATTACTGCCGGCAAAAGGCCCCTTATTCTTTGCATTCTCGTAAATCAATTCAAATATGGTTTTAAAATATTTATCACGGTAAATTGTTGTTGATTCGGGTGAATAAGATTGGCCATCCCTGGGGATGCCGAATTCTTCTAAAACAATAGGTTTGTTCAACTGCTCGGCAAACCGGATATGTTTATTTAAATAATCTGATGCCTTTAATTCTGCTTCAGGATAAGTTTTTTCAGCTTTTTCCGGATTGAACCATCCCCAGTTTAATATCCAGAGATGAACGGTTAAGTAGTCGATATCTTTAGAGGCGTTGATTTTTTTATACAGCTTTGCGGATCCCATACATCCGGCCAATCCCTCACTGCCGGTAGAAACCAAATGATTGGAATCCATCGATTTGATAAATTCTGCGGTATTTAATATCCATTGGCTAAACGCCTTCATGTTTTTCTTCCCCGTTTTGCCTCTTCCCGGGCGCGGCTCATTTGCCAATTGCCATGCCATTATGACAGGATCATTTTTATACGCCTTGCCTGTGCAGGTGTTAACTCTGTTAATCAACATCCTTATGTAACTTTTATAGGTGCTTTTTGCTTTTTTATTAGTATAAAACCGGGCACTAAAATTCATAAAATCGTCCCAGCTATATTTTTTAAGAAAAGGATTGGGGACCTTCTCACCGGTCGCCCAGCCCACATATTGAGCGAATCCTCCGGTCCATATCCAGTTATTTCCCAGATAAATAACGGCTTTCATCTCTCTCTTGGCCATTTCCGACAATAGATAATCAAGTCCTTCCAGAACCCTTTCGTCATATTTCCCCGATTCCGGTTGAAATGCAGGTTTAACGGTATTGCTGTATATCGTTCCTTCAGAGGCACCCATAATTCTCAAATTATTTATGCCGATCGATTTCAGAAAATTCAATTCTCTCTTTAATCTTTTTCGATTGCCCGGTTTTTCTTTCATACCCAGAAGCGCACCGTACCACATATTGGTTCCCAGATAATAATAGGGTTTCCCCTTCAAAATAAACGATTTGCCTCTCACATGGACGAATGGGTCAGAATATGCGTGTCCTGTTTGACAACCCAAAAGCGTGATAAAAATGATAAGCGTTACAAACCATTTTTTCATCGACGACCTCTTTTAATTCGTGAATTCGTGGCAATTCTTTTCCGTCCCCAATTCACTATCCCGTTCAATTCACCGCAATTCCTCTTTCCATCGTGAATTCACGGCAACAAAAATCCATCTCATTTTGATTTACGTTATCCAAGCAGCTTTAAGTTTTTGTCTATTAAATTTATTCTTTGCTCGACACATTTTGCTGATTGCAGCCCGTCTTCGGGAGTGTTTTTTGCATAATCCAGTAGTTTATCAATGTTTGATTTTGCAACATGGGTGACCGTATCACAGGCGCCGTAATAAATATAAACATCTCCATTTTGATCTGCTATCCAGCCGTTGCTGAAGACAATATCGGTTAAGTCTCCCAGCCTCTCATTTCCTTTAGGTGCAAGAAGATAACCGCCGGGCCTGTAGATTACGCTTGAAGGGTCCTTTAAGTCCGTAACATACAGATATAAAACATACCGCAATCCTGAGGCCGTCACACGGGTTCCATGTGCCAGATGCAGCCAGCCTTCGCTTGTTTTTATGGGGGGCGGGCCTTCGCCATTTTTCATTTCTTTTATTGTATGATAAGCAGTGGGTTCAATTATTTTCTCATTTTCGATGACAGCATTCTCAATATTGTCGGCAAATCCCCAGCCTATTCCGCCCGCTCTTCCGATGTCTACAAATCCCTTTTGAGGTCTCGTATAAAATGCATATTTGCCATTTACAAATTCAGGGTGCAATACGACATTCCGCTGCTGAGGCGATCCGGTTTTTAAGTCCGGCAATCTCTCCCAGTTTTCCAAATCTTTTGTCCGTGCTATGCCGGCCTGTGCCACGGCGGATGTTGTATCCTGCGCGTGCGCATTCGGATCCTTCCGCTCGGTACAAAATACGCCGTAAATCCATCCGTCTTCATGATGCGTTAATCTTATATCATAAACATTCACATCAGGATTATCCGTCTCCGGCATGATCACGGGGTAGTCCCGGAATCTGAAGTTATCCACGCCATTCGGGCTTTCCGCAATCGCAAAAAATGATTTTCTGTCTTTTCCCTCCACTCTTACCATCAGACAATAACTGTCCTTCCATTTTATTGCACCCGAATTAAATGTTGAATTTATTCCCATCCTTTCGAGCAAATGGGGGTTTGAATCATAATTAAGATCAAATCTCCAGAATAGGGGTGTGTGTTCCGGTGTTATCACGGGATTTTTATATCTGTTAAAAATGCCGTTCCCGGAAGGAAGAATGCGGTTTGGCCGCTTTATAAATTTTTTGTGCTCTTTTAACATTTCCCTTAATTTTAGGTCAAACTCAAGCCGGTTCAATTTAATCCTCCTGTTAATTCGCTATAAGATTACAAATTTATTTTTTATAAACGCTATATTATTTAGAACAGATTTTTAATTTTTGTAAAGATTACGCTGCTGCAAGCACCCTGTTTATCCTTTTAATCGCTTCCATACAGGCCCGGCTATTATGGTACGGCCCTTTCCACTCCGATACCTTATCCAGATCTTTATGTACCGCTCCATCAGGATTAACCATATAAAACCATTCCCCGTTTTTTTTATCTATAAAATGTGCGGATATAAATTCCCAGGCCTTTTTTGATGCATCTAAATATCTTCTGTCACCGGTAATCTGAAATGCATTCATCAGTCCCACCATAGACTCAGCCTGCGGCCACCAGTGTATTTCTTCCGCCATTGTACCGTCTTCTTTCTTCTCATAAAAAATGGCGCCATTTTCCAAAATGCCCTCTTTCAATGTTGCATCCGCCATCTTAATAGAGATAGGCTTTATTAGCTCTATCAGAAACTCATCTCCTAAAGCCTTTACGGCTTCATATAATAACCAACTGCCCTCGATATCATGACCAAAAGAGATACTGTTTGATTTTGGCTCCCATTTTTCATTAAAAAATAATCTGAAATGATAATGCTCCGAATCGATGATGTACTCTTTAAAATCCATTATTAATTCCCGTAATTTTCCCTCCAATTTTCTGTCTTTCCATATATTGAATAAATTGACATAGGCTTCTAATAAATGAAGATGATTATTCATTGATTTTTTTTCATTCATATCATCTTCACCAAGACGAGAATCTTCAGCCGGTGTCCAGTCTCTTTCGGATACTTCAAAATATCCGCCGTTTTTTTTATCATAATTGTGATCTTCAATCAGATTGAAAAATTGTATTGCCTTTTCTTTCACTTCCTGTTTCTGTGTTATCATATAATATTCCGACAGGGCATATATTACAAAAGCCTGTCCATAGATCTTTTTTTTATCATCTATTACGCTGCCTTCTGAATTAAGAAGCCAAAATGCGCCTCCATATTTGCGGTCGAAGAATTTATCTTTCAAATAATCATAAGCTCTGTGCGCTAATTCCAGACATCTATCACTGCCCCGGAATTTATGTATTGCCGAGAAGGTCCACAGTATCCTGGCATTTAATATCAGGCTTTTGGGAGCATCCTTTTTTGCCGCATTGTTATTGGTTATTCTGCCGTAAAATCCGCCGTTTTCTCTGTCCGGGCTGTATTTTATCCAGAAAGGGATTATATTATTTCTCAGTTCTTCCGCTATATTTTCCTGCCATTTTCTCATTTCACTGCTATTCATAATAAATCTCAATTCTTGATATTTGTGCTTTCTGTTTGAATTCTAATTTTAAATAAGCATCATTATTTCCTTTTTTCATATCCGATTTAAATAATATCGGATTCCAGTAACCATAATAGCCCTTGCCGGATGAGTAGTCGTCTTTCTCCGATTTAATCTTTTCATATTTTTTGCCGTCAGCCGAACGATAGACATCCAGTATGCCGCTGTTTTCCTGACTAAAGAGATATATTTTATAATTTGTTATAGTGCCGGGCACCCAGTAAATAAGACTGCTGCCTTTTTCTGCTTCTATTCTGTACATGTCTTCCTTGAATTTTCTGGCATTATCTGTTCGGACTTCCAGTTTCCCCTCGGAATAATACAGTTTCATATAATTTTCCATATTGTCGATCAGTGCCTGGGTTTTAACCTTTACAGGGCCCACAATATTTGATGGAAGGGATCTGCCTTCTTTATTGACGGCGATTACGCGATAATAATAGGTACTTCCGATTTTGGCGCTATTATCATGAAATAAAGGATAGTATTGAACGCGGGCATCAGATATATTAAAACCTGCAATTTCCCATGGTCCGGTTTTTCTTTCAGCGCTCTCCACATTATATCCCGATGCCCCCGTTGAACCTTTCCACGAGATACGGGCCGCATTATTTATCGGGAGCAAAACCGGGGGCGAGGGTTTACTCAAATTCGGGCGCTTTTTACCCTGTATCGCGTAGGCTTTTTCTCGCATCAACTTAAGTAATCCTTTCTCGTCATATTCATTTCCGGAATTGAAACCAGGCCAGTGGTACGCTTTATACATTCCCCGGCCCAGCGGCTCCGAATGCCAGTAAAACCCTCCGTCTTTCCTGTGATATCGGAGGCTCCAGATTAAGCAGCCTGCTATAGATTTATTATCTATTACTTTGTCGAGCAATTTTCTGACGACTAAAGTACCCGAAAAACCAAATTCGCCTATTATATAGGCTTTGCTGCTGTTTTTTATTTTTTCAATATTTTCGTCAATATGCCGGAATAATGCCTCAGGGTTATTTTCATAATGATGGGTGGTCACTATGTCCACAAGCGGCTCTTCTACCACCCGATTCAATAATTGACTGCCGTGATAGCCATCCATTACAAGATGATTTTTATCGATGGATTTTATATATTTCACTATCTCATGAGTCCAGCTTTGCGGCGCAGTCAACTCATTTCCGGTCTCCCAGCACAATATTGCTTTATCCTCTTTATATTTTATCCCGGTTATGGTATTTTTTCTGTTCAGGATGTATTGAATCGTTTTCTTGAAATCGTTTATAAGCTGGGGATCTGTCCAGAATTCACTTTTTTTCTTTCCCCTGAATGCAGCGTATTGAGGCCGTCCTCCCATCCATTTCCAATTGTTGACAAGTGGTATGATCAGCCTTATACCCATTTCATCCGCTGCTGCAAGCACGCTGTCCAGACATTTAAAAGCACTCTCGTTGAACTTTCCGGGCGCGAGCACATATTTGGGGATATCCTTATTTTCGTTCCTGCTTCTTACCGGTATGGTATAGATCCGTACGACCCGCCCGCCTATCTGCTTAATCGATTCAAGAGCATCTCTGATCTCGTATTCCACAGGCAATCCATAAGCCTCTATTTTTGTGAACGCCATTTCATCTTCCACAAAATTCAAATTCGGTATGTTGAAGGAGATAAACCGGAATACAGTATCGCCGTCCATCAGTTTATTATTTTTTACGGTTATAAAGTTCTTGAATCCTGCAATTACTCCGGTGCTGCTATAAAATATTGTTATGAACAAAACAATAAAAACAGACAGAGCTTCAACCGTTCTTTTAAAAGTCATTTATAGTCACCTCTCTAATATTAATAACCTTCTCCTTTTATCTTATCATACCAGTTCTTTTTAAGGAAGATGCTTGTTAAAACAACAATTAGGGCAGCTATTGCGGCGGGGATAAATCTCATTATGACAAAATAGATTGTCATCGCCACAAGTGATGTTTGCCATACCGTACCCACAAAAACATTTATCATATCCCTGCTGAAATTGCTGTCATTTTTAAATAAAGGGTTTTCCGCCACTACTTTGTCATGTATCGGTTTCCAGAATCCCCAGGGTCTAACCTGCTTATAAAATTCTTTTAATGTATTTTCATCGGTAGGTTTTGTTTTCAGAGTGCCTATAATACAACCTGCCAGGGATATTGCCAGAATTACAGGGAAATAATACAGTTGAGAACCACTTGGTATTATCTTGGCAAATATTAATGCGGGTACCATGCCGGACACCATGCCCCAGAAATAACCCCATGCATTAAACCGCCACCAGTACCACTTCAGAACATTCGATGCGACATAGCTGCCGTATAATCCGGTTACGATCCAAATTAAAACGCTGTTTATATTTCTTGCGAAAATTCCCAATATAATACTGATAAGCACCAGACCTACACCGATAATTTGACTAATTCTGGCAATTTTTTTCCCCTTTGCTTTTGGATTGATGTATTTCAAAAATATATCATTAACGATGTATGCCTGTCCTGCATTTAAAGTCCCTGAAAATGTGGATACAAATGCCGCGCTTAATCCCGCCACCAATAATCCGAGTAAACCTACGGGCACAAATTCTGCTATTGCCGAAGGCAAAATTTGTTCGAAATCAATCGAACCTCCGACAATTAGGTTTAATTTATTAAAGTACAAAAGTGCCAGAACCACAAATCCCGTGATCATTAAATATCTAAACGGCATTAATATAATTGAAACGGAGCCGCTCATCATTCCCGCTTCTTTCGGGTTTTTTGTAGAGAGCACTTTTTGCATATCATAATTTGGTGCCGGACCGGCACCGGACACAAGAATGCCCTTGAATAGCATCATCATCATAAAAATTGTAAAGAATGAATATCCGTCGCTTGTGATCACACTATTTGCCTGTTTTATGATGGATGTCCAGTCTAAATGCAGCTTCCAGCCGAAAAACGGATTGAACCAGCCTGCCGGAACATTTAGATGTCCCACCAATGATAGCTTTGTCATTGCAATAATTGCTATCACAATGGCGGACAGTGTAATTATAGAATACTGAATCAAATCGGCCCATACGATACTTGACATTCCCCCCAGCAAACAGTAAACCATGGCTACCAATGTGAACACGATTCCATAAAGATTGGGAACAAATTGGGGGCTTATGATACCGGCGTTAAATCCGAAAAAATCTGCAACCGATTGCCAGGGAATAAATATCATAATAAATTTCCCGAGCCCGACAAATCCATAAGCAAGAAAGCCCAAACAACTAATTACGGCAAATATGACCACTATTATATGCGCAAATTCATTATCCCTTCCGTTTCCAAATCTTGTTTTCAGCCATTCTGCCCCGGTGGTTGCGCCTGATCTTCTCAGCCATTTTGATAAATAGACCATCATAAATATCTGATTAAATACCGGCCATAACCAGGGTATCCAGATACTCTTGAGGCCGTAGATAAACGTGATTGTTACAAGCCACATCGTACCGGATATATCCAGCATACCTGAGGCATTGGACAATCCAAGTAAATACCATGGGAGCCTGTTTCCACCCAACAAATATTCTTTTTCAGACTTCTCGGCGCGCTTCTTTGTAACAAATCCTATGATAGTGATGGCAATTAAGTACAATATTATGATTGATATATCTATCAAATGCGGCTTCATAAAACAACTTGCTCCTCGGTTATTTGCAGATCGATCGCCATGCTATTCTATTTATGGACCTCATCTCCGGATATCAGAATACCATTAATATAAACAACTTAAATCCTTATTGGTATGAAATTCTTTAAAAAAGAATATGAATATTTGAAGCCTTTTTTGACGGCATAAAAATAAAGGGGGGACCGGCAAAAAATATCTTAACTGCCGGCCGCCCCCGCAGTCTTAAATTATCCTGACCTAAAGATACCCACTATTTAAGCAGCAGCATTTTCCGGGTCAATTTTACTTTACCGGCTTCGAGTGTATAGAAATAAACGCCGGAAGATAATTCCTGTGCATTGAACCGAACGGTGTGGGATCCTGCGTTTATATAATTATCAACAAGCGTTGCCACTTTTTGACCCAATACATTATATATTATCAACTTTGCTTTGGAAGCCTTGGCAAGGGAGAAGTTAATATGCGTCGTTGGGTTGAATGGGTTAGGATAGTTTTGCTCGAGTGCATATTTCTGAGGCAAAAACTCGTGACTGGATACACCCGTCATAACGATTTCCTGGATCAACTGTATGTAATCCACATTAACTTTGCTTCCTGAAAGCGTGATCACATGGGGACCCGCATTTAACGCAAACTTACCGGACATAAGATTATGTTCAGTTGAATCGCCTGCCTGGCTTGTTAATTCAAAATCAGAAACAACCGTCTGCCCGTCAGCCTGAATTTGTGCAGTTTGAGTCCCGTTGGGAGCCTGGTAGAACACCTGAAGCAGATAGTTTCCACTGGAATCCGGATTAACATTCCAGGTGATACTTCCATTGGTATTAAGGGCAACATATTTGAAGCCGCTTGGCGCCCAGGGTGAACCTTCTAAATGAGGAATCGCGCCGTCATTAACGGCGTCAGGCGCCTTTAGAGATATGACGGTATTGCCTGAGGCATCAACCACATCGACGCCGCTGAAAGCCTGCCATCCCCAGGATTTCTTTATTTCAATTGTATTTTTGCCCTGAGGCATATTCAGTGCATCGGCGCCTTCGATAAGATCAGACGGTGTAATCTTTACGGTTGTCCAATCATTTGCCGGCAGGCCGGGACCGAAGTGGTATTCTCCGTAGCTGCTGTTATTTCGAAGGTTTGTACCATTAACATAGATAAATTGCCCCCTCTCGCTACTACCGTCCATGTTGGTATAAACCACCAGAGAATATGTACCTGCTGCCGGCAGGTCGAAGGTCCATACCAGGTCTCCGGCAGACTTCATATCATAATAAGCAAATCCCTGGGCGGTTTTAACAGCGGCGTCGCCTCCTAAAGTGCCATCCTCTGCCTCGACATATCCTCTAACAGGGTATTTTTTTACCGGGCCCGCCATAGCCTGCAGCTTTGCTATATATTGACTCTTATTTGCCTCCCACTCGGCTTTCTTATTCGGGAACCAGTTCAGGTCACCGAGGGGCAGGCTGTCGGTGCCGGCAGTCATCAGTTTGGCATTGGTATAAGAAAAGTTTTCCGGAAGCGGCCAGCTCGGGCAGACATTGCACACGGTGCCGTCGGGGTTTTTCGGAAGATCAAAAAAGTAGGGGTGAGCCGGGATAATACCGGCACGCAGATCACTGATGTTTTGAATCATATCCGGCACAAGGGTATCGGGATAGGTCGTTATATCAGGACGCGTGCTGAGCCACATCGTATCCGCGGCAACCATATTGTCGTATTTATCCAGAAAATCTTCCGTCGTAACAGGATTTACAAAATATTGTGTTGCAATCGTATCTCCGTAGAAAGTGGCAAATGCCGGGTCACGCCAGGTGGCGTTATTTGCAAATAGCACCCTTCGGCCTTCTTCGGGGCCGTATTTTGACGGCAGAGGCCCTATACTGAACATACCGGATGAAGTTGCTCTGGGATCGCGGCCGGGGCTTGTAAGATCGGCGTGTCCTTCACCATGCCAGAATCCGTTAATAATCAGGTTATTGGCAAAATAAGCCTCCTGCCACCAGTTACCCGAATTGATGGAACGGCCGAGATTTACGATCGTGTTGTGATTGAAACGTACATATTTTGCAGATCCGCCTTCTATTTGAAGCGCCGTAAAACCGACATTGAAAAATGTGGAATTCTCAACAACAACCGTATCCTGATCAGCCCAAATCGAAATGCCGCGGCCCTCCCATTGCTGTGTGCTGGGTTTACCAATCAGATTCCGGAATTTGCAATTAGTGAAATAGATGTCGTTGTTTTTAGCGGTAAATGCAACGAGTGCAAAGTTAGTGCGCTCAAAAATATCGTTGTCGAATACAAATCGTGAATTGCTTGCATCGATCTGGATGGGCTGATAATAGGTTTGTACGCCATTGTCATCACTGCCGATAATGTAAAGATTCTTGAGGGTGATGTCTCCGCCGCCGGTAATCATCCTGCCGTTAACGGTGCCGTCCGCTCTGGCGACCATTTGCAGCACGGCAGGCCCATCATATTTGCCCGTTCCGGGTTTCTCACCTACAATGCGTAATGGCCACCCATTATTTGTAATTGTCTCTGTGATCCAGTAAAACCCGCCTCTTTGCAGCTTATAAACACGGTTTTGAACACGTTCACCTGTCGCTGTTGTATCTGCGGCGATGGTGTTGCGCAGCACATCCGTGTTCACAGTGCCGTCCGGATTTGCCCATTTAACAAGCAGGGTATCAGCGGCCTGTGCCCGGAGCTGCTTTGCCGGCCCTATAATTGCCCCTGCAATAAGAGCCAATATCATAATGACATGGTTTAACTTCATAGTAATTCTCCTCTGTTGGTGATTCGGTTTTACCAATTCCTGCAGTTAAACTCTAAATTAATCCTCCCCTGATTTGTTAATTCCTGCTGCTAATTTTCATGGCATTATTCCTCCGTTTTTAGTTGGGATTTGCTAACCTCCTTGATTAATCTTCATACCAATCCTCCGCGAAATATCTTTTCAGAAATTATATCTGAGGCCTCCATCCATGGTGAAGCCGTAGTACTCGATATAGGTTGGATTCGTCAGCGCTGCTCCCCGATAGCTTCGATCAGGCTCACCATTCAGATTATTCAGGTTGGAGAAAATTTGAAATCCCCGGCCGATTTTTTGCCGAAATGTGAGATCCCAGCGTCTGTAGGCACCCGTGAAACTGTCCAGAACAGGCATTGTAGATATAAAAGTGACCTTATTGCTCTGATAGAGATAGGACAGGCGGGCGGAAAATCCTTTGTAATCATAACCCAGGGTAAGGTTGAAAATATTGGCAGGCTGATCCGGCATACGTGCAGTTCTCAGAGTGTCTACAAGAATATTCCGGCGGCGCGGAGGCCAGCTTCCCGGGATTATGCCGTCCTGTCTGTTGAAAAACAGTTCTTTTTTTATCTTCGAAAAGATGTGCGTGTAGTTTACGTTCAGCACCAGCCCGCGAAAAACCGAAGGCAAATACCAGAAGTGCGTTTGCCATTCTAATTCCACCCCCTTATATGTGGCGTTATAGGGGTTATTAATATAAGTATCCATCTGAGGTGCTGCCCCCTTGAGCCAGGTTCCCGGGATGTTTAAGCCCTGAAGCACGGGAACACCGGGGAGAATCTTGTAGCTCACCTGAAAGATTAAATCCTTTATGTTTTTGTAGAAACCGGCTACAGAAAAAAGTCCGACATAGTTTTGATAGATCGAGACGGCGGCGTCATAGTTCGTGGATCGAGCGGGCTTTAAAGTTGAATTCGCTGCGCGTATGTAGCTTTGATACGAATTAATCGATGTGATCGGCGCATACTGGATAAAGTCCGGACGCGCCAGAGTTTCGGTTCGATCCAGACGAATTTTTAGCCAGGCGGCCGGCTTTAAAATTAAATCTACCATCGGCAGCCAGAAGCTGTTCTTACGCTCATTTGTCAGATAAGTGAGGTCGGCGGGCGGCCCCTCGATATTATTGAGGGACACCTCCCGGTAGCGTTCGCCGCTGTATCTTGAGAAATCACCCTCCCAGCGGACACCGGATATAAGCGTAAGATACCGGGTCATATTCAAATTTGCCATTAAGTAACCCGCACGGTAGCGCTCTATCCCATGATAATCCCGCCCAATCGACCCTACGGAATATCTCCTGTTTTCTCCGGTTGCAAAAATGGCGTTCATTATTTCATTCATTAATGTTTGATCGGCAACAAATCCTAATGGGTATTCGCCGTTTAAAAAATTATGGCGGGTATAGCTGCTCAGAACGCGCGATATCGGCAGGACGCCATTTCGCCGAACGAGCGTCGAGTCGTTCTTCCAGTTCCACCTGGCAGGATAGTTTGTGCTAAGGAATTTCAGGGCAGAGGCAAGCACGGAGTTCACACCGGCGCTGCCGCCATACTGGATGCCGTCCCGTCCATTTTGTTCCTGATCATTTCTCCGATTCAGCCAGCGGAATTTCCCGCCCATTTTTATGTAACCGCTTATGTCGGTCCCAAAGTGAAACGGCATTTTCACATTAAGCTGAAAGGCGGTGGTGTTTTCATCCAGTTTGGTATTATATATAAAAGCCGAAGCGAATCCGGTATTGCTTGTGTCGATGGTTGCCAGCGACGGAATTTGATCCGGTGGTGTATCCGGCCCAATCCTGGTCGTCTGAAAGGCTGCATTCTCCTGAACAAAACTCCAGGTGCGTTCATTGGGAATTTCATTGCGCGAAGCCGTTCTGGACAAGTTTAAATCATAATGAATCCAGCCAAAGTTTTGCTGCATGCCTAAAGAACCCGTGAAGATAGATGTGCTGCCTGCTTTGTCATCCAAATTGTAATAATGGCGATTATATCTCACAGCCATTCGATTAATATGATACAGTCCGTCCCAATGCAGTCGATTATAAAATGAATTAGCCGTAAATTTTCCATAAGGCAGGCGGTAATCAAGCACAAAGCTGGCTCCTGTTCTTCCCCGCGTCACCTTTTCTTCTCTCAGGTCAATTTCCGACGGTACTATTTGTGTAATATTTGTTCCGGCCTTGGTTGTGCGGCGGTATTTTCCCTGAAATTTGTCGGCGCTGCGGTTATAATTATCGATGTTAAAATTAACGATTATACCCAGACGGTTGTTAAAAAACCGGTTGCTCATACTCCCCGTGAAATTATAATTACCGTAATAGTTTTGAAGCTGATTGTATCCTCCCTGAGCAGAGGTGTTTATTTTTAAGCCTTTCGGAGCTTCTTTTAGCCTAAGATCCACAGTCCCGCCAAGCACATCGGCATCCATATCCGGCGTAACCGCTTTTTTCACCTCAATACCGTCGAGCATATTGGATGAAATAAGAGAAAGATCTACGCTCCGGTCGCTTGAACCTGTTGCCGGGACACGCACTCCGTTAACCGTAATTGTGTTATACTTCGGTGCAAGGCCGCGAATCTCTATCTTATCTGCTTCACCGCCCGACCGTTCGATGGAAACACCGGGCAAACGTCCAATCGACTCGGCCGCATTCACATCAGGAAGTTCCTTAATACGCGCCTTGGAAACAACATTTGCAATGGTATTTGATGTCAATTGCTCGTTAATCGCAGATAATTGTCCCGATGCCTGAGCCGTAACGATGACCGATTTACCTTGAAGAACCCGTCCGTATTTAAGTTTAGCATTCTTAATTATTGTCCGGCCGGGCACCACAGTTATCTTTAATTTCTTTGTCCGGTATCCGATAAAAGATACTTTTAGAGTATAGACTCCGGGCGGTATGTTTTGAATGATATAATAGCCCTTTAAATCAGAGGCGGCTCCCATGGTCGTTCCCACAATCAATATATTAGCGCCGGGTAAGGCATCGCCGGTTTGAGAATCGGTGATCCTGCCTCTCACAACTCCGCCGGCTGCATATAAATTACCGGAAAAAAACAGGGCCATAAGGCAGAAATAAAATATTAATTTCTTCATTTTATAATCTCCTTATTGAGATTAGATGATGGATAAGACGTCTGGCTAAAATATATTAAGGAGAGCCCCGAAAACGTTTCGTAGAGATTACGGCAACTGTGGGCAATAAATACGAAATCGTTTTCGTTACTAATATAAAATCTTTCTTAAAAAAAGTCAAGAATTTTTTTTAGAAATTAAAAAATATTTGACTGTGCATTTATATCGTCTATTGAAAATTGTTTCAATGCTTTGTGTTTTGGAGCTCTGGAGGCGTCTTTTTTTCAGGCTAAAAATCAGCTTTTTAATTTCACCACCTGAATCGTTCGAGAGCGGTTTAAAGTGGAAGATTCAATTTCCAACCCCATGCTGTTCAGTAAACCGGGCAGGCCGCCGGTTCTGCGGAAGGAAAGAAATCCCTTAAAATGGGACGGCCCTGCCGCAAATTCAATCGGGTACGTGATCAATCCGTCTTTCGTCCCCGGCTGTGGAATCGCGTAATCTGCTATAATGAGCTGCCTGGCGATTCGTTTCATTTCTCGGATGACGGGGCGGCGCGCGCTTTGAGGCATTTCATGGAGCACCATGGAAGTCACCGCCGCATCAAATTCACGATCCTTAAACATGGAAAGACGAGAAGCATCTGCCAGGCGAAATTCCACGTGGTTCAGCCGCCGGTTTCGCTTTTCGGTATTGGCAGAATCAATCATTCGGGGCGAAAGCTCGATTCCAATTAGGCGGGAGCATTTGGGCGCCAGGTGGAAGAGAAGCGCCCCAGTCCCGCAGCCGATGTCGATTAGCGAAGCGCGGTTCGGGAGATAGTCCGCAATGATCTCCCGCACCTCCTGCAAATTGGGATCGATGAAACGCCGGTAAAACCGGCCGTCGTAATAATGATTTTTTCTTTTCAATATTTTGTTATCCTGTCAAAAATAATATTAAGCGGAGGCACAAAACAGCCATCGATCCAAAAATTTTTGATTCATCATAAAAATGCATACATTTTCTCATAAAAATATTAAGGTTCATCCTAAGTTTTTTGTTTTAAAAATTAGTGAAAAATTCGTGTACATTCGTGGGCCTTTTTCTTCCCACGAATTGACACCAATGGCAGCACAAATCCACGCATTTCCGGCAATAAATAGTTCATTTCATTTTGATCCGGAATGATTGCTGCCAATCGTTTAAAAAGTACGCATTTTCGCGATGAACCAAATTTTTGAGCTTCATTTGACATTTGAATTTTTGGATTTGACCTTAACTGTTATCAGCTTTACGACGTCATACAAAATAAATGCAGGTCGATAAAATCCGTCGACCTGCATTTTAAAACATCATTCTACAACATTTTTTTGTAATACATTATTTCTTTTCCAACAAAATCAAGCCATTCTGCGGACGTTGAAAAGCATCGAAAATCTGTTTAAAACCCGAATAGTTTTTCAGAGAAATCCACGTCTTATTAAAACGATACTCATATTTGTAATGAATTTTTCCGCTGCCCGGATCGGTAAATCGTATCTTCCACTCACCAATGGCGTTCTTTTTTGTGAACGCCTGAGGAATAAAGGCGGCTTTGTAGTTTTGCGGATAATTGACATCTCCCTCCACCACAACTTTCACATTTGAATCCATCACAAAATCAAATTTGCGCTTTTCCAGACTCGGGAAGAAAGGATTGTGCGCAAAACCGAACGGCACATGCGGGAGATGAAAAATCATCATCTTCCCTTCAACAATACCCAATTCCGGCGTTTTAGCCGTTTGCTCAACGACGACAGAGTCCACCAGATCTTTTAAATTACTCAATTTGTGTGAAATTTCCGTTGACCCTTCTCCCAATTGATTGGCCGTTTCCAGGAAGTACTGCTCCAATTCTTTAGGCGTTTTTCCTTTTAAGGCGCGGCGCGCGCGAAGATCAAAAAAGCCATTTAATTTTGAGATAATTTTTGTCGTCACATTCCCGGAAGTATCCAGCGTGAAATCCATTTGATTGTGAGAAAAATTAAAATCCGGTGAAAACTGTTTAACCCGTTTGAGAACCGCCTTTTCCGGCTCCAGCACCAGCGCCTGATTTCCCTGTGCGCCGAGAAAATAGGGGTAGCGGGAATAATCTGCAAACGGATTCAGCCAAAGCCACTGACCGTCTTTTTGAGGAACGGCGACATAAACGGCGTTAAATTGTTTCGGCATCGGCACGGAGGCGATCAATTTTTGGGGCTGGGTCTGAACAAATGCCGGATAGGATTCAATCCCCGCCGCCTTCAGCAAGGCAACCAGTAAAACCGCTTTGTCCCGCCAGTCTCCGTAACGGTTGGCCAGAACAGAATCGGCGTCGTGCGGTTCGTAGCCGGCAAGCCCCAATTTCAAATAAACATTTCTTATTTTTTGAGCCACAAATAAAAAGGTGTTTCTGATTTTTTCACTCCGGTTTTTCGCTGCTTTTGTCAATTCCTGTGCCTGCGCACGGATTGAGTCCCCTTGTGTGATGTGTTTGTAAAATTTGCCTTTCAGCCAGGCGCCCACATTCTCCCATTTTTTTTGAGATGAAAAAGCCAGCAGCGGAATGATTTCTTCAAACGGCGGCATGTCCGGCTCTGAAATAATCTGAGGTGATTTTTCCACACGCCAGTTGTACACCAATCGGTCGGCAAACGTGGTCTCCTCCGGTTCCACGTTTTTGTGTAAAAAAGCATATGTGGCGTCCATCGTTTTTGGGACGATCAGCACAAATTCTTTCCGTAAAATCGGATCGTCCGTCTGAAAGCCCACCAGCCCCCAGTAGTGCCGGTCCGATTTTTCCTTTGGTGCTTTGGACACGGTTCGGAGTTTGAGTTCCATGACCACATTGGGCGCCAGAGCGGGGAAGGAGATCACTTTTTCAAGCACATTGGCGTAGACCGATGCACCGGTCAATTCCAAAGGGGTAATGTCATTAATGGCTTTCTTTTCAACGGCAATCACCTTGCCGCCGAACTTGTACGTCACGGCACGAAGCACCTGGATGCTGTCGGTTTCGGCATTGTATTTTCGCTTTTGATCGCCGTATTTTTGCTTGCCCCGATGTTTCAGAATTTTAATCAGCAAATGTTCATCCAGAGTTGAACTGCCGTCTTCGTGTACCGTCAGTATTTTTTGATGCAGCAAGATCACAGCGCTGGCCTGAGGATAATCGGCCGCATTCGGAGCATTCTCAATGAGTCCCTGCACTTCTTCCTGCGAATATTTGTGCTGGGCAAAAACCGGATTTACCACCGCTGCCGATAGAAGCAAAAAAAGAAGTGTTTTATAAAACGTTTTCATTTTAACCTCCTGAATCCAAAATGATCCATTTAAACCTAAAATTATTGACGACTGAAAATGATTTCTCCGCGTCCCGTCTTCTCTCTTGCCAGCAGAACCTTCTTCAGAACCAGATACGCTTTAGGTGAAAGCGTTTTCTGCTCCACCAATAATTTCTTTTTAAAATGAACCACCGTGGCCCCGCTACTGTTCTGACTGGTGGTGTATTCCACCGAATAAAAGACCGGTTTTTGTGAAAGGCTGTCAGAATTGGGCACGGCCTTTATTTTTGCGTGCAGCGGCAGCGTCATGTCCTCCTCTTCCAGAGACCCGAAAGTCGTCCCGATCCGTAAGGGATAAATCCGCTTCGGCAGACTGGCGGCTCTGAAAACGCCTCGGGAAATAAGTTCGAATTTTCCGGTGGCCACGGGTGACTTCACCAGAAAATAGTTACCGGCCTTCATGGCGTAATGATCGATCTTGTAAGACAATTTCATCTGAAACGGCGTGTACAAATCGTTTACATCCGACATGCTGAAGTTAAGTAATTTTGCACCCGGGTAAACGCCCTGCAGGATCTGCTGCCAGATCATTTTCAATTGCATGGGCGGCATTCTTTTGGAAAAACCGCGAAATGCCATATCATAAATACCCTTTGTGTCAAATACAATTTCACCGGTCAGATTGCCGTCTTCCGAAAGGGTGGATTTCCCGTGAATCGTTCCCATGTTGTCCTGAGGTGGCGAATAAGGCGTGAACCGTAAATTCTGTCCTTTTGGGGTGGCGATTAAAACCGCCTGCTTCGCCTCTGTCGACGGAAGCAGTGTGGGACTATCTTCAATCGTGGGATCTGCATAAATAAAATTCCCGGCCGAATCCCGTAAGGCGACAATCGCATGGCTGAAATTGATATTCGGTATTTCCGGATCGGTCTTTATACCGGGATTGGTTAACGCAATATCGGCCTGGATGCCGGCCTCCCGGCACATGGCCACCATTAAGGCAGCCACATCTTTGCACACGCCGTACTTCATTTTATATGTCTGCGCCACCGGATGCGGCTGAAATCCCGCTTTTTTACCGATTGCCAATCCCATATAGCGGATTTTCTGGGCGACAAAATGGTAAATCGCAAGCACTTTGGCATTCCAATTTTTCTTGCCGGCGGTCAGCCGCTTCACCTCTGCCCGGATGGAATCGTTAACGGTCAGTCTGGGAGCACTCAGGCTGTCGTACCAAACCGAAATTTCCTTCCAGGATTTGGATGTCGAGGCGATCAATTTGGGGGCAATATCCGGTAAAGCCGGCATGCCCGGTTCGGGGACAATCAGCGGCACATTCTGCACTTTCCAGGTGTACGTCACCCGGCCGTCTTTAGTCGTTTTTGAGAAATCCACTTTTCCGCGTTTCACAAGGTAATACAGCGGTCTGGCTGCCGGCCCGGTAATCTGAAAGACTCTCTCCACAATGGGTGAAAATCCCTGAAAGATCTGAATGGCATCAAAATGATTTTCCATGGGCGCATGGTGTGTTTTATCCAGAACCCTGTACTCGATGGCGTCTCCCACGGCCAGCCCCTTAAAGGTGACCACTTTTTGCCGAATGTCCGGTTCATAAATATTCATGGCCACAACCGATGCTTCTGTAATATCGGTGATCATTTTTTTTGGCACCGGAATTACCGAGCCGTCTTTTTTGATTACCCGGGCCAATTCAATCGTAACGGCATCATATTTACGAAAATAAAAGAAGCGTGCCTCGCTGTTTTGTCTCTTGCCCGGTTTCGTTAGAATCTTCACAAGAGCGTGCTGATAATTGGTGTACAGCCCGTTCGCCTGATAATGGTACACCGTTGAATCGAATACGACAATTGCGTTTGCATTCGGAAATTTCTTTAAACCGCCGGCTGTCTTCAATTTTTGAAAAATTTCCGGCGACACTTTCTGGTCGGCTGATGCAAATGCTGTCCACACAAAAAGCAAGCCGAGCAAAAGAAGGAACGTCAACATCTTCTTTTTCATTGATAAGTCCTCCCGTTGGTGAAATGAATTGCTGTTTTAACCCGCCCATATAAACTGGAATAGATAACGCTTCAAAGGCTTTAACAACGGATTGTGCAGTGATGGCTTTCTCCCAACGCAACCCGGTTTATCGTGTTCTTAAAGGTTCCGGTCTTAACGGATTAGCCATAATTTCATTTGCGGATGACTCAAAAACTCCGCGCCGTGCTCACGAACAACGATGATCTCTTCCATTGTGACCACGCCGTGTCCCGTAACGGTTAAACGGGGTTCCAGTGTGTACACCTGCCCCGCTTCGACAGGGAGGTTCGGGAGGTCTCCGTAGCGATCCCATTCGGGGGCCAGCAGTCCGCCGCCGTCGTGAGCCAGTCTCCCCACCTGATGTCCCAGTGCGTGCGGGTACGCTTCATAGCCGTTTTGCACAATGTGGTCTCGGGCAACGGCATCAATTTGCCGTCCGGGCAGGCCCGGCTTAACGGCTTCAGCGGATAGTTGAATGGAATCCCGCAGCACATCGAAACCCTTCTGCACATTCGGCGGCGCCTCTGTTTCCCCATTCCGCAAAAAATACCAGGTGCGCTGCATGTCCGAGCAGTAGCCGTCCTTTTTTACGCCAAAATCCATGTTAATAATGTGCCCCTTTTCCGTTTTTCGATCCGTTGGCCCAAAATGGGCACCGGCCGTTTCGGGCCCGGTAAATACCGATGGACACATAATGGGATCCCAGGCCGGCTCCACCCCATAAGCGTTGAATTCTTCTTTTATAAACGCTGCAATCTCCTTTTCCGTCTGGCCGGGCCGGAGAAAGCGGGTTACTTTGTCGTAAATTTCCTCCGTAATGCGAATGGATGCTTTTATCCTTTCAATTTCCGTGGGAGATTTCCTGCCGCGGAGAGAGGACACAATGGGTTCGGAAGAGATCAAACGTTCCGCGTACGGCGTATCCCGCAAATAATCTTTCAGCAGCAAATACATGCCGTGGGTCAGACCATCGGACATGTAATCATTTTTGGAATAATTAACGGCAATCTTCTGCGGATTGATTCTTTCCAGAACTTTTAAAAAATCCTCCCGAATAGACGCCGTATAGCCGATCACCTCTGCGTAGTTTCCGGTTTCTTTGATATTGGGGACATCCAAACTGCCCACAATGGCGATCGTGTCACCTGCAGCCGTCATAAAAAATGCCGATTGCCAGGTGCAGCCGGTGCCCGAAATCATCTCCAGGGTGGGATCCGCCATGGCCGCTGTTTCGCGCACAAAAACAAGCCAGACATCGACATCCTTCTCTTTTAAAATGTCGGACGCCTGCTGAATTTTTTCCTTAATAATTGGATCAGACATTTTTAACTCCTTTTTGCAGCCACTCCGAACAAGGCAATCAAATACCCTGCTGTCACAAAAGCTGTTTTTATGTAAAGTGTGATAGTCATATTAGCAAAATTTTGATTTACAGATTTGAGGTGTGTTTCATTTTTGTGCTGTAGAGATTGCCTGTCGGTTACAAATCGGGATCGATGGATATCTGCTGTTAAGACGCAAAAAAGCATAAAAATCGTCCGTAATTATTTTGCTGATAGAAATAACTCTAATAAAAATAATGATGATTTTCCATTTTTGTAATATAATAAAATAACAGGAAAGAATCAAGGAGGGAAATAGCAATTGATTCGTTGAGGCAAAGTTTTAGATAATAATGAGAACTCACCCCCTGATAGGGTGCAGAACCAACGTTGGCGGCCGGAACTTCAGCCCTTTTCCGCACGGGGCTGGAGAGGGGGAGCAATTTCAAAGCTAATCTAACCCTTATATTTTTTATTGACACCATTTAAAATATTTGTTAGATTAAAATACGATTTCAGGTGAAATTCTGAAAAATGGACTGCGAAGATTTAGACTAATCGATTCGAATAATAAATTTCAGGATGTAAATCCGATGAGAAAATTTGCTTATCTTTTTGTTGGGGTTATTTTCTTTTTTACTTCAGTTTTTGCGTCGGAAAAAAACCTCCGGATTGTTTCCGAAAAGAGTTATTATTTAAATAAAACAACCAGCTTTTATCTTTATCTGCCAAACCAATATTCAAAAACAAACAAACGCTTTCCGGTTTTGTATTTGTTGCACGGAGCTTACGGAAGTTACAGAGATTGGGTTGAAAAAACAAATGTAGAGAATTTGGCCGACAGCTACAACTTTATTATCGTGATGCCTGACGGAAATCCTTTTGGATGGTATGTCGATAGTCCGATTGATTCGACCTCCAGATATGAAAGCTATATTATAAAGGAACTTATTCCCTTTGTCGATTCCCATTATCGGACCCTTCGCGATAGAAAGCATCGCGGGATTTGCGGCTTAAGCATGGGCGGGCACGGCGCCATCTCCCTGGCCGAGAAACATCCGGATTTGTTTGGTTCTGCATCATCGTTAAGCGGGCTGATGGATATAACCCGATATCCGAAGCGTTGGGAAATCGCAAAACGTCTGGGCAAATACAGTCAGTTTCCTGAACGCTGGAAAGCAAATTCCTGTTATTTCCTGGCAAAAAGACTGGTTGGCGCAAATGTGAAACTCCTGATCGATGTGGGCAAGTCAGATTTTTCAGTTAAAATAAACAGAGATTTTAACCGGGAATTGGATTCGTTAAAAATTCCGCATATTTACCGGGAATTTCCGGGTTCGCATAACTGGAATTACTGGAGAAGCCATATTGGGGAACATCTGGAATTTCATAATAAATGTTTTCAGGATAGATTCGGTTATTATAGAAAGGCCGATTAATCCTCCCACAATTCCTCCGGATAATGCAGCCGGTACAATTCCGCCTCCCGCACCGTTGAGCCCGGCAGGCCCCGAATATGGGGCGCAATAAGCCACCCCGACAGAATCGCCATCCGAAACAAGTGTCCGGTTGCGATCATCCGGCCCCGCCGACGTAAACCCATGAATATATTTGACGATTGTGATTGATTCAAACGCCCCGGCAATATCACCAACCGTTTTGTCTCTTGTAGGGGCAAACCCTTGTGGTTGCCCCGATTCAGTTGGATGCCCTGAAGTATTTTTATTTGGTCCGGATTTGTTTTGGGCGACCACAAGAGTCGCCCCTGCGGATGTTGCAATGGGCTCGCCAAAGGACGTGGCGGTTATTTCCATAATGGCGTGGAAGTGGTTGGGCATGACCACGGATTCGTGCAATTTTACATTTGGAAAACGTTCCGGAATCGCAATCCATTCATTATGAACCATTTTTCCTGACTATATTTTCACCCGCACTTCACCGCCTGCGTGCGGTTTGCCCGCGCGGGCAGGTTCGATAAACCACTGCCGGAACAGGGTTTCGGCCAGGACTTCCAGGGTTTTGTTTTGGCGGTGCAGCAGCTCAATTTTGTCATCAGGGGTGGAGAGCACCGCGCAACGGCTTTTTGCTCGGGGAGCGGGGGGAATAAAAAAGACGAAGGTTTTAGAGTCACACGAAGCGGACACTTTACCACTCAACCAACTGCCGTATCCCAGGGTTAGGAAAAAAGACCCGTTATTCCTGACCACAGATGAATTCAATTGAACCGCCCCCGGCATTTCAGGGGAGCAAGGCGCCACAGCGCGAATGATTGACAACAGTTGAGAAAGAACAATCTTCTTTTTTTAAAAGCGTTGGAAACGTCCAGGGAAACGTACGTCCTGCTGCTGCCTTTTCTACTGCAATTCGATTTTATCACTGCCTTTTAGGGCTTTCGTTTGTATCTTCGTTTATTAAAAATTTGTTTCCCTTTGATTTCATAATCTCGATAAATCGTTCGGTATTCTCAACAGTAAAGCCAATGCGGATCCTCTGAGAAGTCAGGCGAAGTAAGAATATCGAGTTTCGCCGGGGTCGCTTCCAATCCAGAGGGAACCAAACCATAAAATTACCCGTTCCCCATATTCTCCATTTTCCATTTAGCAAAGTCGGTGATTTTTTTTCAAGGCTAAGGATGTCAGAGAATTCAACAAACTTGGATCCAAACGGGAAATAATAATTCCGGAACCGAATTCCATTTTCATACACTTTCACGAGACTGTCTGAGTAGATAATATTCTGTTTCATTCTTTTTTACTCCCAACGATTTTCGTTTAACACGCTTGAAATAGTGGAGAATAAAACTTTAATAACTAACAAGATACGAATCAAAACCATCTAAAGCAACAGAAAAATATCGGCTGTTTTAAGTCGGTGTTGAAGCCGTTGTTGAACCAAGCCCCGTTTTACGGGGCCGTTTTTTTCATAGAGCCGTTTTTTGCCGATTCTCTCCTAAAAATATTTGCCTGGTGATTCGCCCCTGTACTAATCCCTGACACAACGAACCGAAGCTCCGTTGCGCTTAAAAGTGCGGTAGTAACGCAAGATATGGCGATTTTCGTAGCTCAGGGTGCGACCCCACGCCTTGTCGCTGCCGAGCTCCGTAGAGGACCAAAAGTAGGCGTAGCGACTTATATTGCTGTAATAACCCCCGCTGTCACGGTAGCCGCCGGGTAAGGCGGAAAATCCGCTTTCGTTAGTCGCTCCCGTATTCGGAGCGATCCAATACGAAGTATCGGTTTCTTTGAGTTTGCCGCCTTCATCTGTACCGCGCCAGCCTTCACCATCAGCCTCCGAACGGCTCATGCCTAAATACATTTCTAATTCTTTCCATTCTTCATCCGTTGGCAAATGCCAGCCTGCAGGGGCTAAATTACCGGTGTTATTTACCGCGTACCAGTTGTAAAGCCGGCCATAAGCAGCAATATGGTCCTCATTGTTGTCGTAATTGCAGTAGGCGCCGGTTGATAAATTCGCCCATTCCGATTTTTCGCTTACATTCGGTATTGGGACACCATTGCGATAATGTGTCACCTTTAGGTTTTCCGCCATCCACCATTGATTGCCGATTTTGACCGTTTGGTAGACATTGCCATCGATATCGGTTACAGTACCTGTCTTAATTGCATCACTTTTTTTCTCAGTATTCACAGGGTTTTTGTTGCAAGACATCATAAAAACCACCGACAAAAAAATAAACGATAAATACAGGCAGAGCAAACGGGTTTTAGACATAACAACTCCTTGTTCTTGTGAGTGAGTTAAATTTACGCAGTTCCACTTTTTTGTTTGCGTTGTTGCAAACGCCAAAGTTAAGGCGCCCCGAAACAACGAAGCACAAAACATTAAGTTTGAAAATTACTTGTTGCGAACATCGAAAATTCCAATTTACCGGCAGTCCATCGAATTTATCAGGCGGTTCCTGCAGCCTGTCCTGCCAAAAGGCTTTGTGAAAAATCTATCCAGAGACGTCGGGATCCGCTATGACGGTTTCCGGGCTTCAGCGAATCGGACACCCCCTTGCCCGCATCAAAAACCAGGTTCGATTTTTCTATTCAGAAATCTCTTCATTCCTGACAAACCTCTCCGGAGCAAATTCCAAATGGCATACAACCCATCCCGCAAGGCCGGGAAAACCCGGCTTCGCTCACTTAAATCCTTATTCTGTTGGTCTGTAATTTAACCTAACTACTAAATAAGTCTGCTTGTGCTGGGGTAGAATTTTTTAAAAAATAATATTTCTTTCTGCTTACTGATTTTGAATCAACGAACAATAAATTTGAGAGAAGTTTTTGAAGATTTTTCTGGTCAATTTCAATATCTAATTTTTCATTTATTGCTTTTGCTGTCAACTGACCTTTTGACAGTATCTGTTTTAATTTTTCTTCTACATTATTTTCTGTTGACTCAATGGGTTTTCCAAATGAATCAACAGGAATAGCGCCCTGCATAATTAACATATTATTAGCATTTTTTTCGGCTGGGCTTGGTTTACGAATATATATGATTCTGCCTTTTTTCAAACCATCCATTACGCCATTCCATGTGCCACCTTTACTATCTGACTCAGCAACATAAATAGTTTTTGCTAAACCGTAGATATAAGTATTTCTATTCATGGCCAGACCAACCGACCATGGAGCTTTTGGATGATATGTGCTTAATATTAATACATCACCGTCAATTATTTTTTTGTAGTATTTCTTAATACCACTACCAAAGGTTAATATACCCTGAGGAAGAACAATAATACTGTGACCATTATACTCCAGAGTTGCGTCAAGAGCCATTTTATCAACACCTTTTGCAAAACCGCTGACAACTACTTCATAATTTTCAGCACATTTTTTTGCAATATTTTTTGTGAACTCTAAAGAAATTTCAGAAGTGTTTCTTGAACCCACAATTGCAATTGAATCTTCATTTAAAAGCTTTGTATTCCCTTTTACATATAATAATGGTGGTGAGTATTTTCTCTTTAAATTTTGTTTCAGTATTTCAGAATATTCTTTTGAATTTATAGGAATGAGTTGGAAACCCTGTTCAAATAAGTTTTCGGCAAGGAAAGAATAATTAGGAAGTTCTGATTTTGCTTTTTGAATATCGGTGATTTGATTCGGAAGAAGATTAAATTCTTCCTTCATTTCTTTTTCATTTAAAGCGAAGAACTCATCAAACGTAATTTTCTTTGTATGAAGTATTTCAATGATAAGCCAATTTATTTTTTCATTTCCCCATTTCGGAATATGACTCAATGCCATCCAGTATGGATATTCGTTGAATTCATTCATGCTATATCACCACCTACTGTTTTTGCAATGACTAATGGAGCAACTAATGTCGCACCTAATTTTGTTAAATATTTTCCAATTTCTTTAATCGTTGCACCACTGTCAAAAATATCATCAATTACTAATATTTTTTTACCGATAATATCCTGAATTGGTTCATAAGAAAAAGCATTTCTCACATTGTCTTTTTTAAGCACGGAATTGTTAAAAATCTTTTGGGGATCAGTAAAACGAATTTTATTCAAATTATTAGAAATTGGGATTTTTAATACCCTTGATACTTTTTCAGCAAAATTTTTCACCAAAACACCCGATTCTGTAGGTGGAATATAAATTATTAAATCGAATTTTTCACTGCCAAATTTATGCCGGAAAGCTCGAAGTGTTTTCTTTAATAAGTGGTCGGGAAAATCACCGCCATTCTCGTATTTACAGCGGTGAATTATTGACCCAACATTTGAAACACCATAATAAGATGCTGCGACACCGTTTATAATATTAGATGATTCGGATTGAATTATCAATTCGGGGAAGTATGAATCTCTAAATCCTTCAATTTTTGAACGCCCAAAATCATTTATATTGACTTGTTGTATTAGATTTCGGCAGTTGTCACATTTCCCGCATTGTTTAACATTTTGATCACCCAAATATTTGCACAGATATTCCATTCTACAGGATTTTAAATGTATATATTTAAACATTTGCTCAAGTTCATGGAGTTTGAATATGCGTAATTTTTCGAATGGTATTGTATCCAATGCAGGAGCGTTAAACTGATATTCATATTTTTTACTTCTTCCATACAAAACTTCTTTGATAATACCCTGATCCAATAAATCCGCTTTAATAACTCTAATTTGGGTTTGTGTCAGATTTGTTTTTCTCATCAAATCCCACTCACCGAGCGGCGCTTCCTTCAATGCATCTATAACTCTTTGATAATTTTTTAATGATGGCCTACTATTCTTGATGAAATGAGTTGGTAAATCCAAATCTACAGGACTAAATAGAAGAAACAACTGCGTAGGTTTTCCATCCCGACCAGCTCTTCCAATTTCCTGATAATAATGAATAGGAGACTGGGGGATTTGGGTGTGAATTATAAATCTAATATCCGGTTTATCAATTCCCATGCCTAATGCGTTTGTAGATACAACACATTTCCAACGATTTGAGTATAGTCCTTCTTCAATTTCATTTCTGGATAGTGCATCAAGACCAGCATTATAATTTATTGCTTCAATGTGGTTGAATTGTAACCATGCAGAAAATATTTCGGTAGTAACACGAGTTCCGGTATAAATCAAACCATTTCCATCAACTTTGGAGAGATACTCCGCCAGCCACACCATTTTCTCATCTTCATCATTTACAATGACCACGTTTAGAAAGAAATTGTCGCGCAATAAATTCCCACGTTTTAGAGCGACATTTTTGCCCATTTGTTGTCTAATATCATTAGCTACGCGTTCCGTTGCAGTAGCAGTTGTTGCTAATACGGGGAAATTTTGGGGCAATAACTTTACCAAATTGATGATTCTTCGAAATGCTGGGCGGAAATCATGGCCCCAAACTGAAATACAATGTGCTTCATCAATAACGACCATTGAAAGATTCATAAGGCGAACAGCGTCTAGCCATTCCTGGTTTTCCTGCCTTTCTGGTGCAATATATAAGGTTTTTAACTGACCATTTTTGGCTTTATCCAATATTTTACTATTCTCATCTTGTCCTTGCTCGCTGTTCACACAAGCTGCTTCTACGCCAATAGATTTTAAATATTTTACCTGATCACGCATAAGAGCTATTAATGGTGAGAAGATAACAGTCAATCCTTTAAATTGAGTGGCTGGAAATTGATAACAAAGCGATTTACCAAAACCTGTTTTCTCAATTAGAAGCAAACGTTCACCATTTAATAATCTTGATATTGAAGCCCATTGATCATCATAAAATTTTTCTAATTTGAATATGCTTTTTAATCTACTCTCTGCTTCAGTTCTTGTCATTCTTCATTCCGTGAGTTGAGTATTGTTTATAGTTTTATCAGCAGGCTTACGGTCTGGGCATCACCAGTTTTGCCACGGTCAAAAAAACTTCAAAGCACCAATTCATGCCACGCGTGGCAAAGTCCGGTGCAGCGCCTTGTTGAACTAAGCCGTGTTCTACGGGGCAGTTTTTTTCCGGTGTCATTTTCTTCGTGTTTTCCCCAATTAAAAGTCGTATTCTATCTCCACATCATCAACCTTTCACAAAAGGAGGATTATCATGACCGAAGCCATGAAGCTCCACGACTTCTCCAAACGAACTCAGGAGACCACCCTTTACGCCGTCTTCAAATTGGCCTGCCATTTCAACAAATCCCCGGACAAAATCACCAATGAAGAACTTCGCCAATATCTGCTTTATCCCAAAGACCGCCACTCCCGAAACACCCTCACCATCACGCTTTGCGGAATTAAGTTCCTCTTAAAAAACCAAAAATCTAAATTCTGGGACACCCCGAAAACCAAAACGACAATTTATTTCAAAAAGTTGCACTATAGATCACCGAGCAAATTCCGAATGGCATACAACCCATCCCGCCTGGGCAATTGGCGTCAACTTAAATTTGGAATTTAGCAGAATTTTCTTAAAAATAAAAAACATATCGTCCCTACGGGACTTAAATCGATTTTAGTATCATTGTACTACAAACATTTCGCCCCGCTGGGGCTGTGTTGTAACTCATAATTTATGAATAGGTTGATGCCGAGCCAGTGAAAGCGCCGTTATGCCGCTTGTATGAAATCTTTAAATACTTGTTTCTTATTGTAGTTGAACAGAATAACACCTATGGAATGTAATGAAAAATCCGATATAAATACTTTATCATAATTTTTATTTAGAAACTCTTTACATGCAGCACTTTTTTCTTGGTCCAACAGAATCGCAAGAAATATATTGGTATCCAGTAAATACATTAACGCCAATCCATTGCTTTATGTTGTAAATCTACTAAAGAATATTTCTTTGATATTTCTGCCAAACCACCTTGCCATGAAAAGTTAAAAGGTTTCTTTTCTTTGGGCGTTGTGCCATGTTTATTAATCAAGAAATCGATATAATCAATTATTTCCGGCAATAAATGTGGTGGTACCTTTTTTTATTTATTTGTTTAATACTCATTTTATCTTCCTTCGCTCTTAAAAAAAGGTAATAGAAATTATCTCAATGTACAAAATTATTATCACTTGGTATTTTTATTAAAAGCGGTTTAACGCTAATGTTAACCTGATATTACATAAAAGGCCCTCCCAAGGCGTGACCTTTTTAGTCATCCATGGTCTATTAGGATTTATCACCACCAATTAATAAACAATAACTAAAACAGGAGGCCCTTTCATGGATTACCGTACCATCAATTCCGAGTTCTATTGCGGGGTGGATATTCACCCCGAATGGAGTCACATTTGTGCGCCGGATAACACCGGCAAAAAGTATGTCAACCGAAATATGATAAATGATTTTAACAATTTCAAGCAAATAATTCAACCGTTTTTACCCAACAGGGTCGTCGGCTGCGAATCCGCCTACAGCACCTACCGGCCGGCCGACGGCTGCCGGAAACGCCCTATTCCATTTCACCCGGGACATGCGCCCAACATGAAAGCCATCGGCCAAAACAAACAAAAAAATGACAGGCTCGATGCCCGTACCATTGCGGAGCTGCTCAGAACCAATT